>JBIPOE010000059.1:0-25874 GCA_044379485.1 Catalimonadaceae bacterium | reverse complement strand
ATAGTACAACTTCAAATATTCCAAATTCAAAAGGGGGGTACTTTTAAAACAATAGAAATAAACCCACTCAATTCTTCTTAAATCAACTTCTTATGGCCAATTTTGCTATCCACCGGATGACAGTAAAATAAAATAAACTATTATGACAGTGCCATCTACTATTATCGGCAAGCCATCAAAATCGATCCGGATTATGCCATTGCCTTTCAAAATTTGGGAAAAGCCTATGCCGACCTTGGAAAAGATGGATTGGCGAAAAAGAATTATTTAAAAAGTATATTTCTAAATCCGGAACGACCAGAGGCCTATTTAAATATTGGAGATATTTACAGAAGAGAGCAGAAATGGGATAGTGCCAGTTACTATTTACGTCAAGGCATAGGTCTTCAAAAGGAAAACGTAAACCTGATAACCAACCTTGGAAATGTATTTTTTGACCAATCCAATATCGAAAAAGATAAAAAGGAGAGTTTGCTAATAAAGGCCAGGCACCAGTTTATTAATGCATTGCAAATAGATTCACTTTGTTTGGAAGCTAATTTTGGCCTGGGCAATTGTTATTGGGAATCTTCCAAATATGATTCAGCAGCTACATTTTATAGCATTTGTGTGATGTTGGACAGCAATGATGTAATAAACTCAAACTATTACATAGAAGCCCTTACCAGAAGTGGAAAAGAAAAATTGGCCGAAAAACTAGCCATGAAACTAAGCCTTAAATATCCAGACAATGCCACAAACTGGTTTGATTTAACAGTTTTAGCTGCCATGAAAAAGGACTATAAACAGGCAGAAATTTACATGACCAAATCAATCAAAAGCGGGAACAAGGATAGGTCGTGGTTTGAAGAAGATGTTTATCTTGGTGATTTCAAAAAGCAACCGGGTTTCAAAAAACTTCTCAACAGCCTGAAATAACGGTTTTATCAAAACTCCAGCGGATCAAAAGTCTTAAAATGTCCGTTTTGCTTTATTCTATATTTGGCGACCTCCACCTGTTCCATAGTTGGAATGGTAGCTTCTAAATGTTCAATCAGGAATTGTTGGCGGCTGTATTCGTCCTGAAGTAAAAGTAATTCCAATTCTTTTTTCTGGTTTAAGCCAAGTTTATGCCCAAACAAAAATGAAAGTTTATCTAATTCTTCATTGTTGACTTTTGGCCGCATTCCCAAAATATTAAAAAACTTTTCTATCAAAACCTGAAGTAGTAAGGCATCTTTTTCATCATAGTGGTAATTAATAGAAATGGTTTTAATAGTGCCACTTGGATATAGTTTTCCTTCAGTTAAGTTATTGAATTTTAATAGTTCAAATGGTTCCAATCCAATTGCCGAAATATCCATTTTTCCATCTGCATACCTTTTTATTATTTTGTCAATAACCAATAAGGTACCGTACTTTTGAATCCCGGAATCGAAGAACGGGATACCAAATGGTTCACCAGAGATGTCGCAATCCGCAATCAATTCCCGATACCTGGGTTCAAAAATATGCAGATTTACCACCTCTTCTGGAAAAATAACCCAGTTCAAGGGAAACAAACGAATGAAGCCTTTCATAGCTTTGCGTGCGAATTAGAATGGCAAGTAAAACTTTTTAACAAATTGAACAAAACGAAAATTAGGTTTTGGAATGGTGTGGGTATTTTCATGGTGTTAAACCTGATTCAAATGCCAATGTTTGCACAAACGGCTGCCTTCTGGGATTCTTTGCGCAATGACACTGTACCAAATGAAAATGAGAAGGTAATAAATTTCACACCTTCAGCTGATTGTGTAAATAAGCAACTGGATCACTTTTTGGATAGTATTGCCGATGTTAAAAGAAAATCACCTCGAATTGAAGGATTTAGAATTTTGCTATACTCTGGAAATGATAGGGAAAAGGCCTCAAAAGCCAAAGAAATAGCATACCGACTCATAAAAAAATCTGATGTATATACCTCTTATCAGGCACCTACTTTTAAGGTACGATTGGGAGATTTTTACCAAAAAGCAGAAGCATTTTTAGCCTTGGGGAAATTGAAATCTGGTTTCCCAAACGCAGTAATTATTCCAGAAATTGTCAACATAAAACCTTGAATAGTATATGATTCAAACTATGCGTTGGTTCGGGCCAAATGATCCCGTAACTCTTCGCCATATTCAACAAGCAGGTGCAACAGGTATTGTTACAGCCTTGCACCACATTCCAAATGGCCAAACCTGGTCAGTTGGTGAAATTCAAAAACGAAAGCAGGAAATAGAATCAGTTTCAGTTATTGGAAGTTCTTTAAATTGGGAAGTAGTAGAAAGTGTGCCTGTCCATGAAGATATTAAAAAGGGAAAAGAAAATTTTAAGCAATGGATTGAAAATTATAAACTTACGCTGCAAAATCTGGCATCGGAAGGCATAAAAACAGTTTGCTACAATTTCATGCCTGTTTTGGATTGGAGCCGGACGGATCTTGAGTTGGAAATGCCAGATGGTTCCAAAGCCTTATATTTTCATTATCCTTCATTTGCCGCCTTTGATATCTTTCTTTTGAAAAGACCTGGGGCTCATTTGGATTATTCAATTGAAGTTCAGGAAGAAGCTAAAGCCTTATTTGGTTCCTGGACAGATGTTGATAAGCTAAAAATTTCTAACAACGTTTTAAGAGGATTACCTGGTGCAGAAGAACATTTTACTCTGGATAACTTTCTTAATGTGCTCAATGATTACAAGGATATCAGCCCAGAAAATTTGCAGCAAAACCTTATCAATTTTCTTTCAGAAGTTGCACCTGTTGCTCAGAGTCTGGGAATAAACCTTTCAATCCATCCTGATGATCCACCTTTTCCACTTTTAGGTTTACCCAGAATTATGAGTACTGAGGCTGACTTAACATATATGCTTAATCAGGTTCCAATCAGAGAAAATGGTTTCTGTTTTTGTACGGGATCTTTTGGAGCCTTGCCGGAAAATGACTTGCCTGGAATGGTAAACAGGCAGGCCAATAGAATGCATTTTATTCACCTTCGTTCCGTTAAAAAGGATTTGAAGCAACCCAAAACTTTTTTTGAAGCAGACCATTTGGGAGGAGATGCCGACATGGTTGACATCATTACGGAAATTAAAAAAGAAGAATTCAGAAGAGAAAAACTTCAGTTGTCTGATTACCAAATACCTATGCGTCCGGATCATGGCCACCAAATGTTGGATGATTTGATTAAACAGACAAATCCAGGATATTCGGCAATCGGTCGGTTACGTGGTTTGGCTGAATTACGAGGAATTGAAGCCGCTTTGCAAAAAGTTTTACAACAAACAATAAATTAACAAAACACATGTATCTATATAACGTGACAGTTAACGTGGAGGACGATGTTCACGACAAATGGTTTGAATGGATGAAAGGCAAACACATTCCAGATGTAATGGCAACCGGTTGTTTTGTGGCAAACAGAATGCTGAAAGTCCTTTCTGAGGTTGAAAACAATGGAACCACTTACAGCATTCAATACTATTTTAACAGAATGGAAGAATATGTAAAGTATCAGGACAAGTTTGCCAAAACCCTTCAAGCGGAACACATGGCTAATTTCAAGGATAAATATGTGGCTTTTCGTACTCTTTTAGAAATAGTTGAGTAGGATAAATACCTGACTAGCATTTCTTTAAAAAATATCAATAAAGTTATTTCATTTTTTTTGAAGAAATATTTGGTCAGTTCCCTGCGAAAGCTACTTTTGCACTCCCAAATCGATGGGAGCATAGCTCAGCTGGTTCAGAGCATTCCGATTTTAATCGGAAGTGGTCGGGGAAATAGATTTAAAAAATATTGGGAGCATAGCTCAGCTGGTTCAGAGCATCTGCCTTACAAGCAGAGGGTCGGGGGTTCGAACCCCTCTGCTCCCACATTGAAGATCAAAGGGTTGTAAACAAATAGTTTGCAACCCTTTTTTCATTTGCACAGGATTTGCACAAAAACCCTTTATTTCAGGTAATTTCGATAGAACCAAACAGTGGTTTTCACCTTTTTTTCGGAGTTGGAAAATTATTGCCTGTACAGGTATTCGTCTTACGGATGTTCCGGGCCTGACAATGTTACAATCAATTCATCCTCATCAAGGGGCCGCGGCATGATCACTGTCCATCCATATCTTTGCTGCCTATTTCTAGTTTCCCATAAACAGAGTCGTAAACCTCTTTAATCGCTGCCAAATCTCCATTGACAGCCTTTCCAATTAATGCCAAGGCAATTTTATCCTCTAAGGTTCCTGAAATTTCTTTTCCTGTCGAAGGATCCGCAATTGAGCAACTTACTTCAATCCATTTTTTTAAAATCGTGGATCGGTTCTTTGAGCCTTTTCCCTACCTAAAGGGTTTCCGGATTGGCCTGGTCTAAATTGATTTCGTTCTTGGTTTGGTATTACCATTGCGCCTGTATTGCGCCTGTAAAGTTAGATTTTCAAAGGAAATTTAAAGAGTCAATTGACAATTAGCCTTTTTTGATACTTTCCTCCAATGGCTAAAATGTAAACTCCAGATTTTAAAACAATGTTATCAACTGTTGTTTTTGAATCTGTTATTTGACCAATCAATTGTCGTTTTCCTGTAATGTCAAAAATTTCATAGAGTTGGCCAATTATACTTTCAGTTCCTTCGATGGTAAATTGGTTTGAAATTGGGTTAGGATAAAAGGCAAAGGTTTGATTTTTGATTTTATCATTTTTACTTGTGGTTATTGCAAAAAGGTTTGAGATTTCAGTTTTAGAAAGTGATCTATTCCAAACCCCAATGTCATCAATTTCTCCTTTAAAAGCTTGATTATATTGTTGGTGAAAAGAAGAACAAGAAAGTGAAGTTGAATCAAAACCTATCCAAAGTTATATTAATGTGGCATTTATCGGTATAAGTCTATATCCAGAAAATTCATCATTTATATATATTTTACTTGTATCATTTTGAAAAGTAGCTACATAATGATACCAGTTTTGTTTGGATATTGGAAAAACATAATCGTCATCATTGAAACCATTCGTCTTTACAATTACTCTTGTTTGTTGGTTTGAATTTAAAATACTATCAATTTGCAAGGTGTAACTTGTACTTTGATCTGGACATGGTTTCCCAAAATTTGTAAGGGTCTGCCAACCATTTCCAAATGAAGTAACCTTGAACCAAAGAGCAATTGACCTTGGACTGTTGCCAGATATATTTAAGGAATTTATCGTCTTAATAAATTGACCTTGACCATTGAATTTGTATGCGTTATTACTAATACCATTTCTATCTGAAGTTAGGGTTGGACTAAATACGATTCCATGATTCAAATTTAAACTTGCATCATTTGCATCGCCATTAAATTGATAAAATCCAAGTAGTCCGTTCGATGGAATATAATTTGGTAACTGAGCAAATGAAGAAATTGAGATTAGTGAACTTATTAGAAAGAAGATTTTTTTCATTTTTAAAAGGATTGAAACTGCAACAATTTTGAATAAAAAGGTTCTACTGGGAATTTAGTGAATGTTATTTATGAAATTTAACCGTGCAGGATAAATGGGATTTTTAAATATTTTTTCAAGGCTATTTAAAAAATAAATTCCCAAGTTGTTAACATTCAATTGAAGAGTTCTTTTTTAAAGGTTATTGTCATAAATGATTGATTTTCACTAAAAATTCTCGCCTTTGGAGAGGATTTAGGTGAGGTCCTAAACACAAGAAAATCAATCATTCAACTGTTTACCACAATTCTGGAATGATAACATTATTTTCGAATTTTATTCCATTAAATATCCAGTAGAACCATAATTCTCCTTAAAGCCCAAAAATTGGGCCACGGGTTAAACAGATCGTTAAACTCAGATAATGAACAGAGGCGAATCATAAAAATATTACGAATGGTCACTTGAGAAATCCAAAAGGCAACCGCTGGTCAAAAACGAGGCTTTCACTTATTTTTTTGGAAAAATTCGTCTTTTTCAAAAGGCTTCGATCAAATTCACAATTACAGAAAATAAACCAAAAGCCCTTTTAACCTTAATATTTTACCAGTAGGTTTGTATTTCAAGAAATTATGAAAAACAACTTTTTCATCCTCGTATTTAGCCTCATTGGTTTAAACCTTTTTGGTCAGGCATTTGATTGCGAAGAGGAGCTATTCCCTAAAAAAGACAAAAAAACCAGACTTTTTGGGTATGCAAATGCAATAGGAGAATATAGAGTAACAGCAAGATTTTTAACTGCCAGGCCATTTGTTGGAAAAAATGCAATCGTGCAGGAAGGGAAAAAATTTGGGATTTTAAACTGCGAAGGCGTTTTGGTTTTGCCTACAGATTATGATGAAATAAGTTCATTTTCTAATGGAAAGGGTTGGGTAAAATCAAACGGACTTTGGGGACTTGCCGATTCAAAAGGAAGACTCTTAATTAAACCTATGTATGAAGAAGTAAAAGAAATAAATACTTTCAGCGGAACGGCCACCTGGGTAAAAAAAGCAGGTCTTTGGGGATTGATTAACAAAGAGAATGGGAGATTTTTAGTCAATGTCCAATATGATGACGTTTCAAGTATTAGCGACTCTGCTGGGATAGCAAGAAAATCAGGGGTTCAGGATTTGGTATATTATGGAGATGGCAGAGTTATCATTTCCGAAATGAAAACCGTAAGTCGTTTGAGCCAAAACCTATTTGTATATAAAAGCAAGGAAGGAAGATTTGGTGCTTTTAATCCCTTGGCCTATATTTTAATCAGACCGGAATGGGATAGTCTTTTTCTTAACATGCCTCACATTCAGGTGAAAAGGGATAACAAATTTGGGATAAAAACATTTAAAGGGAATGATGTTTTGGAAGCCAAATATGAGCAAATCTCAAAATTTTTGGATGGATTTTTAACTACCAGAATATTAAACAATTGGGCTATCTATTCTACAACCGGGCTTAACTGTGGTCCTCAAATGGAATTAAACCAGGTGGAAATTGGAAAAGGCGGTAAGGCAATTGTAAGCAATAAAAACTCCTCAGGTTTGTGGAACCTCAAACAAAAAAAATGGATCCTTGAAAACTCGAATCAGATATTACAATTTTCAAGTTCCCAAAATTGGATTTCAATAACCAAATCAGGAACCTGCAGCATTTATGACTTCGCTAGAAACCTAAATATCCAAACTCCATTTGATTCAATATCCGTTTTGGATGCCGATGATGGGATCAGGGCATTTAAAGGCAATATGGTTTCATTTACCTCATTCCCATCCTTTTCAGAAGGCAGATACTTTGACAATGCTAATCCTCTGGCCTCAAAAAAAATATTCTTGTGTGAATTAAATAAAAAGAAAGGCATTGTTAAAAATACAAGTTTGATTGTAGAACCAATATATGACCTTATCACTTATTATTCAGGCTCGATTGATTCATATTTAATTGGAAGTTACTCTGGCAAACAAAGTCTTATGGATCTGAATGGAAAAGTTCTTTATGAAGCAGAATATTCAAGGTTGATTCCAACAACTAAGAAAAATTCAATTTTTGTTACGGATAATAAATGGGGAATTGTTTCCAATTCGGGCAGTATAATCCATGAAGCAAAATTTGACTCTATAACCTCACCTAGAAAAGAGCTAGACCTGTGGGACTTTCCTCTCATTGGCTGGAAAAAAGGCAAGACCCAATTGCTGGATGAAAAGGGCAAAATGTTAAGCGATCTGGAAAAATTTGATTGGATTTATATAAGTGAAGGGTTGTGGGCTCAAAATTCGAAAGAAGGATACAAACTATTCAATTCCACAGGTTTACGTCAAGGGGAATTAACTTTCGAGAAAATTGATCCATTCAACGAAGGAAGTGCACCAGCAAAAAAAAATGGAAAATGGGGTTTTATTAATCCTTTTGGACGGTTCAATATTCCTAATCAATTTGAGCAAGTCCTCCCCTTTAAGGCCGGAATTGCTTACGCAAAACAAAATGGAAAATGGGGTGTATTGAAAAAGAATGGCTCCTGGCTTGTAAAACCGATTGGCATTGAAGTGGCAATTGATGAAAATGGGAAAAGGAGATTGGTAATGCCATGAAAACTAAAAGCTACATTTCTGGATTTTTAATATTCTCGCTTTTTGCAATGGCGACCATTTTATTCATGCCCAATCATGGATATTCACAATCACTATTAGAAAATAAAACCAAAGCTGATTTACTGCTAAAAGAAGCAAATTTTCTTTTGAAGACTAATCCAGAAAAGGCAATTCTTCCCATTAAAAAGGCTCAGTTTTTATATAGCAATGAAAATTTGCATGCACAACAGATAAACTGCATTTTATCCCTGGCTGAAGTTCATATAAGGCTTTCTGATTACACCAAAGCTTACAGCCTCCTGACTAATGCCGCTTCTCTTTCGCTTGAACATAATCTCGTCCAACAAAATATTAATGCTTTAAGCTTACTAGGCAGAGTAAGTGCCTATCTTAATGATGTTGAAAGGGCCATATCATTCAATAGAGATGGGATTGAATTGGCAAAACAAAATAACCTACCAAAAGAAATAATAAGTCTAAGTGCCAATATTGCATATATAGAAATATACTATCAACAAAAATACACGGATGAAAATTACAAAATAATAAAAAAATTATACGGGTTGTCTCAAAAAAATATTACCGATACATTAATGCTCATGACAGCACTAAACTATATGGGAGGCGCTGAATTTTGGATAAATAAAAAAAATATTTATGCCTCTGAATTTCTGAAAAGATCAATTGAAGTAGCAGATAAATCAAATGATTTTTTTAGAGAATCTCTATTGCTGAATAATCTGGGGGAAATTTATTTTTTATCTGGATCCATTAAAAAAGCTGAAGAAATATTTCTAAAATCCTTGCAAATAGCCAAGTCGATAAATTCAAAACTTCTCATATACAATTGCTATAAGTTTCTATCCAAATGTGCTGAAAACCAGAATCAACTAAAAAATGCGCTTGATTATTATAAAATATACATGGATGTTAAGTCAGAGGTATTGAACGAAGATATGGTAAGAAAAACCCGTGAATACTATAGCTTATATAAGGGTGAAAAAAAAGGAAGAGAGGAAGATCGAAAAAAAGCAGAGAGAATTCTACTTGAAACTGAGAATCAAGCAAAATTTCAAAAATTAATCTGGACATTTACTACAGTATCTATCATTCTTATCTTTATAATAGTTTTATTAGGTTTAAACAGGAAAAGTCTTAGGGATTCTTTGGATAAGAAAAAGACAATCGAAGAACAAAATAAATCTCTCCTGGTTTTGAACAAAAACTTATGGGATCAAAAGAAATTTGCTGATGAGGCCAATAGGGAAGCGGAGACAGCAATACAATCAAAAATAGATTTTTTATCTATTATAACCCATGAACTAAGAACACCTTTAAATGCTGTTATTGGAACTGTTCAACTATTACAGGAAGAAAATCCGACTACTCAACAGCAAAGAGGATTGGATATCTTAAAATTTTCTTCTGATAACCTTCTAAATCTTGTAAATGATATATTAGATTTCAATAAAATTGAAGCAGGAAAAGTAGAATTAGAATCAAATCCTTTTTCCCTTTCAGGCTTGTTGGTAAACATCAAAAACAGTCTTCAATTTAAAGCTGACGAAAATGGAATTGAATTAAAACTTAAAATTGACAAAAATCTGCCTTCTTACTTTCTGGGAGATAAACTTAGGTTAGGTCAGGTATTTTATAACTTAATTTCTAACGCTATAAAATTTACAGAATCTGGCTTTGTAGAAATCGAAATTAGATATTACCCCAACAAGTTGGAAGGCAATATTTTAGCAAGCATTAAGGATACTGGAATCGGAATTGCAGAAGAAAAGCAAAAAGGAATTTTTGATTTTTTCTCTCAAGCTGATCCAAGTATTGTCAGAAATTTTGGTGGATCTGGATTGGGCTTAACCATAAGCAAGAACCTTTTAAAGTTAATGGATTCTTCTATACAGTTGGAAAGCACACTAGGTAAAGGATCTAAATTCTATTTTTCTTTAACCCTACCAATATCTGATTCTTTAGAAAATACGGATGATAATGGAGAGAAAAATTCAGAACAATTCTCCTTTACAGAATATTGTATTCTTTTTGTAGAGGATGTAGAATTTAATCAAATAGTAGCTGAAAGATTTTTTAACAAATGGAACTTAAAATATGACATAGCCCAAACCGGATCGGAGGCTTTTGATCTTACAAAATCAAAAAAATACGATCTTATTCTCATGGATTTGAATTTACCAGACATGAGTGGATTTGAGGCGACTGGTTTAATCAAGGAAAACTCACTCAATTCTGATACAATGATAATCGCACTTACAGCTTACACATATTCGGAGATAAGTGACAAGATTGTTGAATTCGGTCTTAATGGTTTTCTCCAAAAGCCATTTATCGCTGTAGATATGCGAAACTCACTTTTTCATTGGCTTAGAAAAAGTAAGCCTAATAAAATGATTAGTTGAAAACAAAATCTTATTCGTAATCACTTGTTAACTTATACCTGGAAATCCTTTTATTTCCTGCATCAGCAACATATAAAGTACTCCTAAAGAAGGCTACTGAACCAGGCCTTTTAAACTGCTTAGGGCCATTTCCATTCCCACCAAAACTCACGTTTATCAGTTTTCTATTGGTGTATTGGGGTGGAGGACTAACCCCTTCAAAACCGTTTTCCTGAAAAACAAAAATGCTATCCTTTTCAGAATCAGCCACAAATATCAACTTTTGACTGGTACCAGCATATAGTACAGATGATGGTTTTTTGAATTTAAAAGTTTGGTACATTGAGCCGTTTGCCTCATTTGCAGCCGGAGAAGGAAGTGGCTTAAAATTGATTGACAATCCGAGTTCCTTATCCAAAATAACTTCCATATACCGAACAGATATTGCCAAATCAGGTGTTATAGATGTGTAAATAAAATCTTTCTTCGTCTCCATCCTTGCCCTTTGAGGAGGCTGAATCAAAGTACTTAAGCCTGCTGGACTAATATCACCTTCCGAAAACCCACCTTGAAAAACTCCCTTGTTATTAAAAGTCAGGACAGAGTTACGCTTAGTAATGAACGAGCCAGTTTCAGTTGGTCCTGAAGAAGTTACATAGTAACTATTGTCATCCATAAATCCAATGCTACCGAAAGTAACTTGTTCAAGATCCTTTTTCTGAAACAACTTTCCAGGTTCATTAATGCACCATGGATAAACATATTTTCCTTTAATCGTTGCACCAGACAAATTAAGTCCTAAACCAGAACTTCCTTCAAAACCAGTCTTTTGAGATAGCTTGTAAATAACAGGTAAATTATAGGTAAGACCATTAAAAATTGTATCGATTCTTCCTAAGGCAAATAAATCTAAACTTCTGTTTTGAATTACAAATGATACACCTGGAAGATTAAACCTGCCAAGTTCATTTCCGGCCGCATCAAAACTCAAAATGGCTTTGGCTGAATCTACTGCATACAATAATTCATCATAGCCAGCATATAAACTGACAGGCGTTATTCCTGCCCCAAAATTTGGCAAAACAGGCACATACTCAACACTTTTCAGGCTATAGTCTGGCTTATCAATATAATCTCCTACTTTGTTTTTTTCGCCAAAAAACGAGCAGGAAGAAATTGAAGTACACAATAAAAATAATACTAAGATTCTTCGCATTCTATTGTCCTACTTTGTGAAAACCTACCGTTAAACCTAATAAAAACTGCCATCCCAAATTTGAAGTAGGAATAGAAGTTGCCTCAATAATCAATGGAAACGCTCCAATTCTAGACCTAATTCCGCAACCGAATGAAAAAACCTCACCAGGTACATTTATTTTAAAACCGGACCGAATAAAAAACAAACTATCTTTTTCGAATTCAGCACCGAACCGAATGTTTTCAGCATTGTCATTAGGATGATTCAGCTGGGTAGAAATTGTTACTTTATCTCCATTTTTTCTATATGGAACCATGGAAACCCCCATTGAAAATAAGGTTGGAGCACCATAACTATCCATGGAAGGATCACCTGACCTATTAAAAGTAACAGGAAGTTCGGAACCAGAGGCCGTCGAATTTACGCCAAAATGTTGTAAACCGACTGCAAATGATAAATCTTTCCAATCTGTTTTGTATAAAAAGCCCATATCTACAGAAGCGGCATTTGCATAATATTCTGCTAATTGCTCCCTGATGAAATTAACATTTACGCCAAAACTAAACATTTTGGAAAGTGCTTTTGAATATCCAACACCTACTTTCCAGGCATCCGAAGAATATTGAGTCCCATCTCCAAAAGGTTGAAATTCGGTCCTTCTGTTTTGTTTTCCGCTGGAAAGATAATTCATGGAAACCATCCAGGCTGACTTATTCTTCATTGGCAAGGTGGCACCCATAAATGAATGAAATAACCCGGCAGGCAAATTCCGTGAAGAAAGTGAAACCGTTGGGATTTGGTTATACACACCTCCCGCCGGATTAACGCCCATTGAAAACCCATCTCCGGGCAAAGCAAGACTTGCTCCACCCATGCCTACCGATCTGGACGATAAATCATTTTTCAAAAATGGCATTGCAGAAATTCCGGCTCTTTGCCCTCCAAGATTTGGAAACACTTGCCCATTAGTCAATACTGGGAGTGTAAGCAAAACAGCCAACAGAAATGAAAATATCTTACAAATCCTCATCCTATTAATTTTAAAAATTGAAACCAACTCCATATAAAATTTGACGAGGTTGAAGAAAACGTGCAGGATTTCCAGGTGGCAATCCAGAAGTGGTTGGGTCCACAAAATTTGGATCCCTTTGCTCAAAAGGTAAAGGATCACCATTTCGATATGCCCTTCCCGTAACCGGATTTACCAATTGTGCATTTTGATTGTTAAATATATTTTTCAATTCAATTGAAAAATAGGCTTTTACCTTTTTAGAAAAATAAAAATCTCTGGTAATACTTAAATCGGTCCAAAACCATGATGAACCAATTTCGGTAAACTGGCTGTTTGGAACCAATTCATATCTCGTTCTACCCAGATCATTAACCCCAGCAGCCTGAAATGGAGAATATCTCAAGCCCGATTTCCAGGTCATGAACAAGAAGAACCTAAACTTCTTTAAAGGAATATTAAAAAGCTTGGCTGTTGTATCTGGTACATAAATCAGGGAACCTTTTAAATCCCAGGGCCTATCCCATGCAAGATATTGTTCCTTTGTTGTATTTACCTGCCCTGTTTGTCTAATCTGAAGCAATGATTCTTTTGCAGTATTGGATTTCCCGGTTGCTACCTGATAAGCTGCATTGAATGTGGTTCTCAGTTGTTTAGACAATCTGAAATTAAAACCAACTTCAACACCTCGAACCCTGGCATAATCCTGATTGATACTAATAACCCTATCCACAAACTCCTGACCTAACCTTGGGTCTATTATTTCTGCTGTTCTATTCACAATGAAATCAAACTGGTCCTTGTAAAAAGCAGTTAGTGTTGCCGAAAAGTCCTTGGTTATTTGTGACTTTACACCCAATTCATAGGAAACTGCCACTTCAGGATTTAGATTCGGATTTCCAGCATTGGCTCCTGAAACCCTGTTTTGGTAATTTGTATCCAAACCTGCGTACATAAATCGAGGATGGGGAAGCCTTAAAGAATGCCCATAGTTAAAATAAAGCACATTATTCTCTGTTACGGGAAAGGACACCCTTACTTTTGGTAAAACTCTTGCTTTCCACCTTAGGCCAAAAAGCTTGGATGTTTGCTGTTTATATTCATCTCTATTGCTTTGGGCTATAAAAGTGTAAGGATTTTCAACTGCCTGATCTGCAAACTTACCTACAGCCCAATATTCAAATCTTGCTCCTATAACAGCAATTATACCTTTGTATTTAATTTCATCTTGTCCATAAATAGCACCATTATGCGGCCTAACTGCCCAGACATCATTGCTTTGGCCAATTCTTGAAGAAGGTGTGAAAGTTCCATCTGATAACTTTATAGGGGCACCAACCCAAGGTCTTACAACATCAATCCATTGCATATCCTGCGCCTTATGCTCAAATCCCATAGAAGCAAAATGGATTTTTGATGAGGACAAGTAGGTCAATTTGGCTTTAAAAGTATATTCCTCATAATAGTGATCATGCCATAAAGTTGAAATGCCACCATTATTATTAAATCCCTCACTTGGAAGCACATATAATACAGAATCACTTCTGTCATTAGGATTGTTAAATATGGAAACTGGGTCTGTTATGATTGCATCCGGATCATATTCCTTATCTAAAGTAGCATCCCGGAAAGGCCTTCCATTGGCATCAGCCCTTAATCTTGTAAATAAGCGTCCAATAGTTGCATCCAGTTTCCAAAGTTTACTTAGACTGTGACGTACATTTAAAGCTGTCAAATTCGATCGATGTGTATATGTGGTTCCATTATCCATTTGCTGGGCAAAAGCATATTGAAAACCTGGAACCATAATCTGATCAAATCCAATAATTTGAAGTGTCCTTGTGTTTTGGTTGACTGAAACTGAGTGTTGATTGGTAAGCGAAATTTTTGTTCCCTGGCCTAGATTGTAAGCCAGCTTAAAGGTATTGCTCCATTTATTGTCCTGTCTTGGTGACCAAAAAGTCTGGTTGTTTAAAAGACTTGAGCGTTGTTGATCTGCATAAAACCCAAAATAATCACTTGTAAACCCAACATTTGCTGAAGTAAAAAGTGTAAGTTTTTTATTAGTACCTGGAATTGGTGTTCCAATTGAAAGTTCTGCCAGATCAGTATTCCATGCCATTCCTTTCAATTTGTTATAACCAAAATTATCCCTTTGCCACCTACCTCCAACAGAAAACTGATCTCCACCTTCTTTAATTTTGGTTACTATGGTTCCTGAATTGGAATTGTATTCAGCATCGCCGCCGCCTGTCATAACTGTAATATCCTGAACTGAACCTGATGAAACCTCTGTTCCAAATCCAGTTCCAGCTAATGGGTCAGCTGCATTTATACCATCTACAAGGTATTGCGTCTCATAAACCCTTCCTCCCCGAATTTGCAATCCATCAGGAGATTGACTTACCCCTGCTTGCATCGCAGTAATATCCTGAACGTTTCGAACATTCATTTCTTTAATATCGCCAGCTGAAATCCGGACTTCACTTTTTCCGCTTTCCAAATCAACGGATGGTTTTTCACCAATGATTTCTACGCTTTCCAGGTCATTTGTTTGTTCTTCTAGAGCTGTGGTTAAGGTTATTGAACCATCTTTTGGAATTCTAATCCCATTAAAAATTTTCTCTTTATATCCTACATAACTAACCCTGATGCTGTAGTCGCCAGCCTTGATATCCTTAATGGTATATTTTCCATTAAAATCGGTTGAAGCGCCTTTGTAGGTACCAATCAATAATACCGTTGCCCCTATTAATCCTTCCTTTGTTGCTTTATCGGTGATTTGACCCGTCAATGATCCTTGAGCAAACATTTTTCCTGAAAAACCAAGAAAAAATAAAAACAAATTACTGAATACTAAATACTTACCAATTAAACTCTTCATCAAGGATTATTTTGAAAGTATTGTTAAGTGCTTCATAATTTCCGCTAAAATATGCCAATTCCATACTGAACACTATAAGATTGGTTTTACCATTTGGATTTCGGGTTCTGCATGCAACCGGAAACCCAGGACCTGTATGAACAGTTGTAATACTGGGCTTAGGAATGAAATATAGAGAATCAGCACCCGATTTCACCTTAAACATATTAACATTTAAGATCAGACTAGATGGAGGTTTTAGTGATTGAGGGTTTAGTATTGTTAATTTGGGATAAGGCAAATCAACTTGTGTAGGTTCGGCAAAAGATGTTCTTCTAAGGTTTAAATTGATATAGCTTTCAACCGGAATGTAAGAAAACAATGGATCATCAATTAACAACCTATTCGAATTGGGAAACCTAATAGACGCCAAAAGCTTACCATTAAACCTGAGATATTGGCTTAGGGCATTTGAAGCACTTGAAATAAGTAACTGAGTCTGATTTGGTGTTTCTGTAAGCACATCAGAATACCAAAACACTTTCTTATACAATTTACAAATTAAATAAAATGTGGCGTTCCAAAATTTTGGTTGATTTTTATCCGAATTAAAAAAATCTATTTTATCAAAATTGGTAAGGCGAGAAACTATATTAGAATAAATTGTATCCGACAATAACATTGGTCCTTTATAGGCATCTATCATAAGAAGATCTCCTGTTTTTCGCTTAAAATAATATGGGTTTTGTATGGAATCTATACCCTCAGCTCCTGCAAGATCCTTTACCTTAATGTAAAATCGATTATAGTCATTGAGTTTAAGACCAGAAATTAAAATATTTGGAATAGGACTTGGTTCTAAATTTGAGCCAGCTAAATTCTCCCCAGCATAAACAACGACATCAGACTCAGAAAAAGAAGATGGATTTGTTGGAACTATGGAAATAAAGTTGATGTTTTTAGGCAGTCCAACCCATTTGGAATCGTTTATTCTGAAAAATACAGAATCTAAATTTTGAGGTCCCTCCGGATCGGAAAAAGCATAGGGGAAAGATGCCACGGACCAAATGGTATCTGCTTCTGACAAACCCTCAGTGAGAAATTTAATTGTTGGAGGAGAGTTTTTTACCGGAATTCTTAAATACGCCGGATTTGGATCTGAAAGGCCAATATCATCAATAGCTTGAACAAAAAAGTTTATATCGGCGAGATTACTTGTTCCTGAAAAATTAAAAAGAAAAGTACTGTCTGTATTTTTTACTATTGGTGAAGAAGATAACTTATTGAAAGCTGTCACAGAATCTTTGTACCAACCAATCCTATACCCTGTGATAAAACCATCTGAATCAAATCCTGACCAGTGAAGCTTAACCTGAGTGAAGAGCCTAAGTGAATCAGGCAATGAAATGGTATCAATGGCAATTTTGGTAGAGGGTGCTTTATTTTTCACAATAACTCCCTCATCAGTTTTGCAAGAATATATAAGCAAAAGTCCAAGCCATCCCAAAAGGAACGGCTTGGACTTTCCATAAATAACTGAAAGTAAGGACAATTTAAACTTCTTATTTAGAAATAGCCAGATTTCTGATCGCAATCACATCTCCTTTTTGATCCTTAACCCGAAGGCGATATAAACCAGCCGGATATTTTTTAAGGTCAATTTCTATCTGGTTGGAATCAACATTTTTTTTCGTAATTACCTGAGCCTGATTATTAAAAATTTCTACCATAGATCCTATGTTATTACTCTCAAATTCAAGTAATACTTTATCAGATGCGGGATTTGGATACATAAGCATCTGTTTTTCATTTAGTAATTTCTTATTACTAATAACAATATCCATATCAGCATTATTTCTTGGAATTAATTTCATATTTCCAAAACTAAAACTCAAAATCCCAATAGCTTTGCTTACTGCCGAACCCGGGGTAACAATTATTGGCGCCACATTCATAATGCCATCAACAGAAGCCCAAATTGGCGAATTGACGTAACTTACGTTTAATGAGGAAAAAGTAACATTGTTTTGACGACCAGCAAGTACTCTGCAGCCACCGCTAGGATCGTTTAAATCCGTTCCAATTCTATACTCCCCATTGTTTCTTCCATTGGCAGCATCTACATTTGAATCTACCACAAATAAAGAACCACCATCTAACTTCACCAACATACTTTCATATGGCTCAGAGGTTTGAAAAGAATAAGAGCTTAAAGCAGAAGGAGCAAGCAAAACAGGCTCTGGAACTGCCTGACCTGTTTGGACGACAGATGCATTGCTAATATTTGCGAGTCTGGTTAAGCCAAAGTACTCTTCTACTGTTCCAGTTACGTTCACCAAATCTCCAACATTCAAACCGGTTATAATTGATCCTCCAGCTACCCAGATTCCAGACCAGGCTGTTTGCCCAGGCTGTTGGATATATACAAAACCAAGATTACTTGGTGCTGCAGATGCTGTAACCACACCTTGAACAGTTAAAGTATCGCCTGAGTAACCAGATCGGCCAGTAGTATATGGAGTAAATTGGATATCTTTAATTGTACAACCGGCATCATTTACAGCATAAAATGCAGGAACAATATTGGCTGGTACATTTGGTGAAACTGAAGTGTTGCCTGAATTATCACTGGCCCTTACATAATATCGAACCAAAGAACCATTTGCCTGAGCAGGAACTGTGGCACTATATCTTGTTCCCAAAACAGTGGCTGGGACTGCAGTATAGTTACCTACACCTGTTGTGGAGTACAAAACTTCAACAGAAGAAACTGTTTGATCATCTGTTACATCGACAGATATTGTTACAGGAGATGTTGATGTAGGACAAGTAATGCTTTTCTTAAATTTACCGATTGCAGGTGATGAAGCACCTTTAACATAATGATCTAAACTAAAAGGATTCAAATTGTAACCTCGGTTACCTGTTGCAGCACCTGGACAACCATTTTTCCAACCTTCGATAATTCCTTTTAAAGAGGTATATGAATCACCAACATTAGGCGGGATAAATCCATTTGATATTCTTTGTGTCTTGAAACGGTCATAAATCCAGATATGGTTGTTGTTTGCATCCTTAACCAAAATTCTTGGCCGGTCTGCGGTGTTTAAATCCACATTTACAACCTGAACATCCCGAATCTCCACAAAATTTCCTTCATACTTTTCACCTGAAGTAATAAGGTTATTTGGGTGATTGTTGGTATTTAATGCTCCATTAAGTTCTCCCACATTTATAAGAACCGGCAAAGGTGCAGATCCTGGTTCCTCACTTACCAACTGAACACTACCAGTGGAAGGATTTATTTGTGTTTCACCATTACCAGCATTTGTACCATTAAATTCTTCAACCAATCCAGTAACCTCTATAGTATCTCCTGCAACCAAAGAATTAATGTCTGTGGGTGTAGTTGCAGCACCAGCCCTAACTGATATATTTCCATAAGGAGTTGATGGTGTGGCTGTAACATCTCTAATCCAAATCCAACGGGTTTGACCACTAGTAAGATTCAAGCCACCACTTGTAATTACTACACCTTTTACGGTTACTGTTTGGCCCAGGTAAACTGGGTTTGGGCCATCATTGCATGAATCTGGTACAAATTGGCCTGCCCAACCTTGAATATTTTGAATGGGTACTATTGTTTGCGCATTACTTAAAAAGGGCAAAAACAAAATGGCTAATAGAGCTAAACGTATTTTCATCGTCTTATTATTTAATTATTGTGAACTTTCCTGTATAAAATTTTCCTGTTTTTAAATCTTTAACTGAGAACAAATATAGTCCTCTACTTATAATCTGTGAATCTTTACTTAACAAATTCCAATCATGCTCCCCGCCTGAAAAGACTCTTTTGTCTTTTTCTGAATTATCCAAGGAAAATTTGCTGTAGGTTTTGAACCAACTTTCCTCTCCCTGATAGGTGGATGCATCATGGTTAAATTGGTCTATGACATCTCCTGCTGAGGTAAAAATCCGAACTTCGCATCTTGCAGGCAAATTGGCAAAATACAATTTTCCATCTTCCGGCCTTGTACTGGAACCTTGCCAGGCGGCACTTGAATAATACGGATCAGGATATACAAATGGCTTTTCTGATTCTGGCGTTTCGTTTCCTAAAGTCCCGGGAAAAACCAAAAACTGATTAGATTTCTGAGAGGTTTCAAGTTGACCTAAATTGTTTTTTAACGATCCTCTATCAAAAGCTGCCAATGAAATAACATGCTGCCAACCCGATTGTAAATTATTTAGGGTAAACTTATAACTATAACGTACAGAATCCCCTTCAAACATAGTGTCTGATTTTAATCTGACTTTTTGAAAACCAGTGTTAAACGAAACCTCATTTCCAGGCTTATCCCATTGCCCGATTAACTCATATGATTCCTGAAGATCGATGGTTGGTTTCATATCAAACGCAAAGGAGGACCTGTATAATTTGTAGCCTTCAAAATCTTTTTCTTTGGAAATAGGATCTACAGAATTTTCTGAATTTGAGGACCAATAAATATCAATTTTATTTGGCCCTGAAATTACCTTTGTATTGGGTACATCTGGGGGACTTGGAAGGATATAACGATCAATCAAACCATTGCCATTGTTATCTTCCTGGCTTGAAAGGATTCCATCCCCATTAACATCTTCACCATTATATGCGGTTTGAGCCCAAAGAGCGTTGGCTACCAAATTCTGCCTTTGAATTTTTGTATCAGCTGTGTTTGGCAAACCCTCTGAATTGTCTTTTTTGGCACAAACCACAGCAAAAACTACAGAAATAGATTCGCCAGGGTTTAATCTTGTAAAATTACCTACGGACAATACATTTACCCTGTTGTTTGGTGTACGGATAAAATCTTTTATAGGAACGCCCAAACCTGCGGTTGACCAATTACTTTCATATTGCAATCCTTTACTCATTCTACTAAACCTATCCGGGTCGTTTGGTGGAGGAAAATATTTAGGATCGGAACTACCAAAATTCCATGTTTGAAAATTGGACCTAAACCGGCTTATTTCGGTTTTTCCAGGAATAAAGACCTCTCCTTGTCCAATTGGTAATATTTTTTCTGCTCCCAAAAATTTAACTCCGATGTAACTCTCAGTAAAACCTGGATCACCTATCGCATCAAAAACATAACCCATGTTTAAAGAGTCCTCGAACCCGTTTCCTCCTTTATTGAAAAATGCAGTTCCTGAAGGTAAGGTTCTACTTACATTCCTGATAACTGCATTGTAGTACTGGCCAACATGAAGACTATCAAGCGTATCAAGACCAACATTTTTAATCTTGTAATTTAAGATTACAAAAAAATTAGCGAAGGAAAAGTTCCAGTTATACGATTCTAATTTAACATCTACACCCAAAGGAATATTATGTTCGGGTATTAGTCTTGGAGGCGTACCTGAGTTTGGAATGGAAAAGCTTTTATCTGTAAACTCAGTAATATAGTCTTGGTGAGAAATGGCATCTGGTCGATAAACCTGACTTTTAGGAAGACTGGATCTTTCTGTTACTCCCGGACTTAAAGCTGTAAATTCAAAATTTCTGGAACCTGCAGAGTATCCTGTAGGCGAATCAAAACAAGCCGTGGATACATACGGCCCAAGCATACTTTTTACAAGTATAGAATCTGTACTTCCTTGTTCCAAAACTTTGGATCTTTTGGACTTAAAAGCACCTACCCAAATACCACCCTGAAACATATGTTCTATACTTGATCCAGCTGGATATTGACAACTGGCAAATCCTTTTTGGGTGTAACTGCCTCTAAATGCATTACCTACCAGGCCAAGGTTATTAATGGTCATACCAATATTGGCCTGTGTAGTTATTCTCTCCTCCAAATTTTGAGAAAATCCGGTTTCAATCAAAAGAAGAATTAAACCTAAGCTATAGGTAATGATTTTTCGCATTGGGCGGCAAGTTGGTAAATTTGTGTGTAAGGTTTTATTACCAAATCGTTATTTTTGATTTATATCTAAACTCTTTAATTTTAATAGACTTTCATAAGTCATGTTACAGACAGTTTTTTACATCAAATTTTGATCCAAAAAACCTGAAAAAATAAATGCTAAATTTAGAAAATCTTAAATCAAATTAAAGCTGATTTCATTCAATTTTGTGGCAACTTCCATTTCATTTTCCACTTTTATTTCTAACAATTTCAATCTGCTTGAAAGGCCGGATTTAATAGTAATACTCGATTTGGAAATTTTCAAATATTCAGATAAGTAACGAATTAATCCAGAATTGGCCTTTCCCTCCTTTGCCGGTTCAGCAATCCGGACCCAAATCTGACATTCAGGACTTCTTCCAATTGAATCTGATTTGGCATTTGGTTTCACCAGAACTGAAAGGTTAATCATATAGCAAAAAAAAATCCCCCATTGCTGAGGGATTTTTATGTATTGATAGACAGATTATAACCTTATAATTTCAAGACCAGTTTTTCTAAGCGTTTGGCTCAGACCAAGTTTGTTGATAATTCTTAAAGCGTGGGTAGAAACCTTCAGGTTAACCCAAACTCCTTCCTCTTCAAGGAACAATCTCTTATTCTGAAGATTAGGATAAAACTTTCGTTTTGTTTTATTATTTGCATGGGAAACATTGTTTCCTGATACAGTTCTTTTTCCAGTGATTTGACAGACTCTAGCCATGTTGTTTTTCCTTTTCGGGCTGCAAAAGTAGAAAAAAATATTTCAAGTCAATGCCCTCTTGTTATTTTTTTCTTTTTATCGGGTGATTTTTAAAAATCACATTTTGTTTAACTTGCATTTGTTAACCATATTTCAATTGCGAAAACATGGTACCATGAATTCATATTGACGTTTTTTTACAGCTATATGCGGCCCGGATAGAAGCGAAAATCCCGGACTGAGGGAGGAACGACCGAAGGAGGAATTGTAGAATATAGCCGGAATTGCCCGCCCAAATGATTGAAAAGTTTATGCCAATAGTGCTTTTTCTTTATCCTTCCATGGGCAATGCCGGCAATTGGACTTGCAGCAATATCCTCTATCTAAGTGGTAAGCTTCTGTGTAAACCAAAAATCCAGCCTGGGAATAATAATAGTGATCCTCCTTCAGGTTTGGATGGGATTTTAACTTTAGGTTTTTCAACTCCTTCCCTATCTTAAATTTAACTTTGCTCATGGCCAATTTGAAGATATGGTAACAAAGCTTATTTTATATTGTTTTAAGTTTGCAAAACCAAAGGGATAATTTTTATGACAGACCAAATTAATTTAACGACATCAAAAGCAAAAAACAGCCAACAGGCAATGGATTGGGAAGACCAATATGGCGCCCACAACTACCATCCGCTGCCTGTAGTGCTGGACAAAGGAAAGGGACTTGAATTATGGGATATAGAAGGCAATAAGTATTTCGATTTTCTTTCGGCATATTCGGCAGTAAACCAGGGGCATTGCCACCCAAGAATAATAGATGCTCTCACCCAGCAAGCCCAAAAACTGACACTTACTTCCCGGGCATTTTACAACAGCAGGCTTGGTGAATTTGAAAAGCTGATTACCGAAATGCTTGGCTATGATAAGGTTTTGGCCATGAATTCAGGAGCCGAAGCGAATGAAACTGCTTTAAAGCTTGCAAGAAAATGGGGCTATCAGGTTAAAGGAATTCCAGGGAACAAGGCGAAAATAATAGCCGTTTCTAACAATTTTCATGGGAGAACTTTAGGCGTGATTTCAGCTTCTACTGAAAAATCAAGTACAGAAGGCTTTGGACCTTTCATTCAGGGGTTTGTGATTATTCCATACAATGATCTGGCGGCTCTTGAGGAAGCGCTTCAGGATCCACATGTTTGTGCTTTTTGGGTAGAACCCATTCAAGGCGAGGCAGGTGTGATTATTCCGGATCATGGCTATTTGACGAAGGCTAAGTCGCTTTGCGATCAATATAAAGCATTGTTAATGGTCGATGAGGTGCAAACGGGTATGTGCAGAACTGGCAAAATGTTGGCATGTGACCACGAATTGGTAAGACCGGATGTTTTGATTTTAGGAAAAGCTTTAAGTGGAGGCACCATGCCTGTTTCAGCTGTTTTGGCTGATGATGAGGTGATGATGACCATAAAACCAGGCGAACATGGATCTACTTTTGGTGGAAATCCTTTGGCTTGTGCGGTTGCCATTGCTTCTCTTCAGGTTTTGGTAGAAGAAAATCTGGCTGACAATGCGCACAGGATGGGGAAAATATTCCGCAGCAAAATGGAGGAAATCAAAATGAAAAGCCCCATGGTGCGCACTGTACGCGGAAAAGGACTTTTGAATGCTGTCGAAATTGAACCAACAAATGGCCTCACTGCCTGGGATGTTTGCCTGGAATTGAAGAAAAATGGCTTACTGGCTAAGCCAACCCGACAAGATACCATTAGATTTGCGCCTCCTTTGATCATTACAGAGAGCCAAATGTTGGAGTGCTGTCATATCATTGAAAAAAGTATCATTACCATTTTATAATTTAATATGAGTCTTTTAGTAGTGGGTTCTGTCGCATTTGACGCCATTGAAACCCCTTTTGGCAAAACCGACAAGATTATCGGAGGTGCTGCCACTTACATTTCATTGTCTTCATCCTACTTCAATCCGGCTGTGAATCTGGTTGCTGTAGTTGGGGGAGATTTTCCTAAGTCTGATATTGCCTTGCTTCAAAAGCATGGTGTCAATACAGAAGGTCTTCAGATAAAAGAAGATGAAAAGTCCTTTTTCTGGAGTGGAAAGTACCACAATGACATGAACAGCAGGGACACCCTTGTTACAGAACTGAACGTTCTGGGCACCTTTGATCCGATTATTCCGGCTTCTTATCAGGATTGTGAATTTCTGATGTTGGGCAATCTTGCGCCATCTGTTCAGAAAACGGTGATTGAAAGATTGGTTAAACGTCCAAAGCTGATCGTAATGGACACCATGAATTTCTGGATGGAAATAGCCCTGGCTGATCTTTTGGAAACCATTAAACTGGTGGATGTGCTTTGCGTGAACGATGAAGAAGCCAGACAGTTGACCAAAGAATATTCTCTTAAAAAGGCTGCTAAAAAGATCCTTGAGATGGGACCAAAGGTGGTTATCATTAAAAAAGGAGAGCATGGCGCTTTGTTGTTTAATAAGGAAGAAGCCTTTTACGCCCCTGCCCTACCGCTTGAAGAAGTATTCGACCCAACAGGAGCTGGCGACACTTTCGCTGGTGGTTTTATTGGGTATTTGGCAAGCAAGGATGAAACCAGTTTTGATGCCATGAAAAATGCCTTAATCTATGGTTCGGCAATGGCAAGCTTTTGTGTAGAAAAGTTTGGCGTGGAGCGGATAGTAGATTTACAAAATGACGAATTGGAATCGAGGGTGAATGAGTTTGTGAATCTGGTTCAGTTTGAGATTTCTTTGGTGTAGATAGACTTTTTATAAATTTAAAAGCCCATTGTTTGGACAAAACGATGGGCTTTTTTTATGAAAAGAATTCGACTTTGTCTTGAGATACCGAGTTTGTACTTTAATGAGCTTCCACTACCAGCTTTATGGTTTGCCTGCCCTTTTCAGTTCTCACATTGGCAAAATAAAACCCATGCTTCAATATTAGTGGAATACTTTCTTTACTTTGGTTATTTCCCTTTTCAAATTTAAGTTTTCCAGCTGCATCATAAATTGCCAGAGCGCAGGTTTCTTCGCATTCGAGATTCAAAAGGCCGTTTTGGAGGGGGTTAGGCTAAAGTTTTACTTCCAGGTTTTGTTTGGATAGTTTGGTCGTATTGGAGGTGATAGGGTCGTATTTTAAGATGGTGCCAAAATCGCCTACCACCCAGCCGTGAAGTGGATCGATAAAGTGGACAGAATAAAGCCAATTTCCAGTACCGCTGCTTTGGCGTATCCAATTGTTGCCACCATTGGTGGTTTTCAACATGATGCCACCATTACCCACCGCCCAGCCCGGGTGTCACTAAAGTAAACAGACCTAAGCGGATTTGTCGTTCCACTGCTTTGGCTGTTCCAGCTGCTGCCACTATTGCTGGTTTTTAGAATGGTGCCTCCAGATCCCATAGACCAGCCGGTTTGTAGATCTACAAAATGAACATCGGTTAAATAATTCCCAGTCGGCAAGGGATTCTGCCATTGCCAATCTCCAGTTTAAATGGCTTGCCCAAAAACCCCAAAACTCCCAAGGCAAATAAAGGCAAGCATTGAAAGGAAGTTTAGTTTGTTTGCTTTTGAATGTGTTTTCATGATTTCAATTTGTATTTAATAGTTAGTGTCTGAACGGAAAATGGTTAACTTTCTAGTTTATAGAAATTTAGCATAAAAAACTGATTTTGAATGATTTTGGGCTGTAGGAATATTTTTAAATATTTT
>JBIPOE010000058.1:0-26461 GCA_044379485.1 Catalimonadaceae bacterium | reverse complement strand
ATCAGTCAAAAGTAGTCAGTATTCAGTTTTTAGTTCAAAAGTAGTTGTAGCTAAAGTATTCAATTTTAAGCCACTAAAATATTTTCATCTAAAAATTCAATTTGTGGTTGTCTTGTACATTTTTAAAGTTCTCTCAATTTTGAAATGACAATATTTTTAAGTGCACGACTTTTATGTGTTTTTCAAGAAAACCCGTGCACTTAATTTCTAAAAATGATTGATAACCTCATGAAAATGAACCAGTAATGACTTTTTCAGCAGCCCCTAAATATGTGCATCCCCAATTAAATTTGGTTGGCCATATTGCAAGTTTGCAAAGTGGATTTTTTGGCTTAAATCCATATAAAATACCAAGTGGGCAAGTTAACAGAATGGTGTATCGACAGAATGTTGGTGTGGCGCTTAAATTTTTTGGTTTGTATGCAGAATACTTTCAAACATGGACAAGTCCGGAATTTTCCGGTGGAACATCCCATGGCACTGGCGGCTTGCAAATTGGTTTTTAGTTTTAGCAACCAATTTCAAAATATGATTCCTAAGTTCTAAAATTTCAAGGTTAAACTTTGGATCTATCAGGTATTGCCAAGCTTTATCTTTTTTAAATTCAGAATCTTGTTTTGAACCAATTCGAAATTACCCATGGATTGGTGCAATTCTATTTCTAATTGCTTGGCTTCTAATAAATAACGTTTTCCAATGCTGGTTATTTTTGCAGACTCCATAAGTTGGCTTAACAATTGCAAAACATCTTTAAATGCATTAAGTCCCAAATAGTATTGCGATAAAGCCAGGGCCATTTCGTGGTGCCTCCTGGTCCATAGGGCCCGTTTTTTTACTTTTAGGGTGTCCAAAACTTTGGTTGCCGAATCGTGTTGGGCTTCATTTTTGCTTTTTAGATCAAACTGAAGTTTCCAAAGCAACCATAGTTCAGCCAGGCGAATATTTTGCGATGGTGAAAGAAATCTAACAGTTTCAATTTTCTGCAACCATTCAAAATGCCTTTCAAAAAATCCATTTTCGAGACAAAATTCAGACCATCTTCTAAAAATTTCTATGCTAAGGGTTGGATTTGAAAGCTGAATGTTTGGGTGGTTTTCAAGAAGTTCAATGGCATTTTCGAGAGCGTTTTGTTTTGTAAATTCTGAATGATCACCTATAAAACCAGCGCCCACCAAAAGTAAATTGTGGAGTTTCGCCCTGATAGAAAATCCTGGATTTTCCGTAACTTTAAAAGCCCTCTCCAATTTAGGCCGGGCACTCACTTCCATTTGCCAGTAGTCAAACATAAGCTGCTTAAAACCATGCAGCTCACTTGATTTTTGAATTAAACTGGTGTTCAGACTAAGCACTTGCTCCACCTCTGACCAGTTTTCCAAATCCAAAGAAATTTTGAGTGCCCATTCCAAAACGGCATGTTGCTCCTCAAGCATTTCAAAATCGATACAAATTTTGTTTGCCCTGGTAATTTCTCTATGTGCCAATTGAGGAAAACCCCTGAGATAAAATTCTTCTGCTGCTTTCAGAAGCATATAAATCCTGGAGCGGGGCGAAGGCAAAGACTTGATATGTAGTGCAATTCGAATGTTTTTTAATAAAATCCGCTCTGCAATTCTGATCTCTTTTGAATCAGGTTTTCCCAACTTTTCACGTAAGCTTGTTTTGGAATATTTCCGTAACAAGCGCAATTGGGTAAAAAGGTTTATCCATAAAAAGGAAACTTTTGAACCTTTTTTTTTGATGAGTTGCTTTAGCTTTTTTAGTGCCAAACCATCCAATGACCTGCAAAGCGACCAAAGTTCTCTGCTGTAAAGTTCTAGTTTTCTATTTTGCATCTTGTGGATTACAATTCAATTTTCCAGACTTCAAAGTTAGAAAATTGAAATTTGTTTTTTAAATCCTTAGTTCAAAATATTGGCTTTCTTTTTTGCATATAAATATTTGAAATATAATAAATTAGGAATATTAAGTTTGTTTTTTAACAACTTTTTCTGAGAAAATAAAATTCCTCGTAAAACGAATTTCACATCAATTTTGTAACACAAATAGTTTAACCAAATCTATAGCCAGTTATGCGAAAAGTTTTTCTAATATTAAGTATCTGTTTCATTTCACAAATAGGTAAAGCCCAGGTTGATACCAGTGATTTTCTCCAGTACATCGGAGGCCAGGGCAGGGTGGATCTTTTTGATGTTTTCCGGATTGAGGCTCCGGGCTCACCATCTGATGGAACCATTTTACTGGGTGGAAGTTCCAACAATCTGGATTGGCTATCCACCAATGTTTTACCAGCATCGAAACGAAATCAGTTACCGCTTACAGACAATCAGGGCAAAGCATTGTTGTCTGATTCGGGCGGGGTAGGTTTTATCCTTCATGTATCGAAAGATCGAAAAACCCTTTTACACCTTACCCACTTTCCACTCAACTCAGGCACATCGGTCTCACGAATCCGGACTACAACCCGAATTGGTGATCCAATGGGCGAGTTGTACATTTCCGGACGACGGTTTTTAACCGACTCGGGTTATGTCTCTGCAGCACGTTTCGGTATTACAAGTCCCACACCGAAAGAAGAATATTTCATTGCCCGGTTGAACCACAATTATGTAAACGGCATTCCGGATTCTGTGATATTCTTCGTAAATGCCCGTTGCCGATACGATTACCGGAACTCCAACATCCACACCAATTCGCAACCCTGGGATGTGAATACAAAGGGTGAAGTAGTTTACGGAGAGGGAGCGACTTACATCCCTGTTTTTAACTCGCTTTGCTATTTAAGAAAAGTCGATGCTTTCGGTCGAAACATGGTTGTTCCGGGTTGGATGATGCACATAACCAATTCAGGGCAAATTGTTTACGGCAATCCGGCTCCTCCCGATGCAGTGTATAGTATGATCAACGGCTACATGGGAAAACGAGGCAGCTGGAGGTCGCATACGCAGCAGGATTTTAATTACGCCAGCACCGATGCCAATGGAAATGAACGAACCGGACGTTATCCGGATGACTTCTGGTACAGGCGTTGGGTAGATCCGGTGACTGCAATTGGCGAACCTTCTAACCTTCCAACCAGCGCAAATCCAGGTGAATCTACCGGCCTTTCTGCGGGACCAGGCAGAACAGGTCGGGTGGCAGATCATCCCAGATCGTATGGTTTTGGGGCAGTCGTTTTTGATAAAAAAACCAATAATTTATATGTTGGATTTACCGTCGGTTATTATTGGGGCGTGCCTCCTGATACTTTATCAAAGGCGCAATGGGATGCCCGCCATGAGTTTGACCCTCAGATCGTAGCGATGGATACCAACGGGTTTATCACCAACTGGGACCGTTTGAAAAAAGAAGCCAGCAACGATCAGCCCGATTCGTATCTGGATGCCATGGATATCGACTATGCCAACCGCATGCTGGTAATGACTGGCCGACAGCATGGCAATGATTACAACACATCCTGGATTGGCAATGATCTGGTCGCAAATCCTACCGCGGCTGGTTTTAAGAATACATTAAATGGAACCACAGGCGACATTCACATCCATTGGATTGGAAAATACCGCCTGTCTGATTTCAAAGTATTTCATTCCACTTTTCTTGCAGAATATCCTGGTAACGGGCCCATTTTAACACCCTACACACAACCAAAATACGATGGTTGGCAAAACCAAAATGCTAATTTTCTAAGTCTTGGGAACACAAGACGTGTTGGAAATGCACCAAATATGCTTCGGGTTGGCAAAGACGGTTCGGTGGCCATTTGTGTCACCGGTTCCCGAATCATGACCACATCGGATGCCTATATAAAAATGTTAAAACCGCCGGCCGGCGCAGGAGCTTCTAATTTTGTTCGGGTTTATACGCCTAACCTGAAGGATGTTACCTACAGTTCACTCATCACTTCTTCCCCAACCTTCAGTACCAATGTCGAAATTTATGGTGTACTGCCTGAAAAGGATGGAGTTCTGGCCGTCGGAACCTCCGGGGCTATTGGTTTAATTCCTCAAAAATCCCCTTCAGGAATGAACTGGAGTTTTACCCCAAATTCATCTCCAACAAATCCAAATGCATTTTTCGGAAGACTAGCTTATGATTCTACAAACTTTAGTGTTGCCCGGGATACTATTCAATATCCTGTAATTCCAGTGATTATAAGCTCAGTAGTTTTAAAAACTAAGACCATTGAACCCAGTATTTTTCCAAATCCAAGTTCAGGGAAAGTTTATGTGCATAATATTGAATTTCAGAACTTAAGCCTGGTTAATCTTCATGGAAAAGTCTTAGAGAAAACAACCAATAGCTTTGTTGATCTTAACAATCTACCAGTTGGAATATACCTTTTGAGAATAAACACACCCAAAGAATTGATCGTAAGGAAGATTGAAAAGAAATAAGTGTTAATCGATATTTTTTTAGGGGCAGATAATGCCCCTTTTTTATTAAAATTCAGGCATTCAAACGAACCAACTGATATTTTATGTAAAATCTAAGTCCAAAACTTTTTCATTATTTCTTAAGCTTTTGTTTATTTGGCTCGATTCAAAATAAAAATATGGCCATTTCAACCCGCCAAACATTCAAATGAGGATTTTTTTAGTAATATTTTTAAGCTTAATATTTTCACATATATCTTATTCTCAGAGTCTTACCATTTCAGGAAGAGTTACCGATTCCGAAAATGGAGATCCGATCCCATTTGCCAATGTCATTGTAAAAGGAACCACAATTGGTACTGTTTGCGATTTTGATGGCTTTTACAAACTCAAATTGCCCAAAAAAGTGGATAGCCTTTCCTCTATATATATTGGTTATCAAATGCGCACAAAAAAGTTGAATGATGGAGCTACAACACTAAACTTTCAACTTAAGGAGGCAGGTATTGAACTTAAAGAGGTGGTGATCAAACCAGGAGAAAATCCTGCCTGGCCAATTATGCGGGAAGTGATCCGGCATAAAGACTTCAACGACAAACGCTCACTCATTTCTTACGAATATGAAGCTTATAACAAACTTGAAGTTGACATTGATAAGATTTCTGAAAAGTTCAAAAAGAAACGAATTATCAGGAAGATACAGAACGTACTGGATAGTATAGGCAAAGCTACAGGGGAAGATGGAAGACCAATTCTTCCCTTTTTCATTTCAGAAACCATTTCAAAATATTATTTCAACAAAAATCCTCAACAGCAAAAAGAGCAAATTGAAAAGTCAAAAATCTCTGGTTTGGGAAATAACGAAGGTGAAATTGTGTCTCAAATGATAGGTTCTTCTTTTCAGGATTACAATTTTTATAGAAACTGGCTCAATATTGTAAATAAGGACTTTGTATCCCCTATTGCGGATGGCTGGAAAATTTATTACGATTATTTACTGGAGGATAGCACAGAAAAGAACGGAGATCAGGTTTATAGGATCGAAGTGACCCCAAAACGTCCTCAGGATCTTGCATTTAAAGGTACAATCTGGATAAACCGTTCGGATTGGGCATTAGAAAGAGTTGATTTGGTTATTCCCAAAGAGGCAAATCTTAATTTTGTGGATAAGATTAAAATCCAACAGGAGTTAAAAAAGACAAGCGCTGGTCCCTATCTACCATTAAAAAACAGAGTAACAATCGATATTTCTAATCTAAATAAAAACTGGGCAGGCTTGATTGCAAAATTTTATACTTCCACCAAAGATTATGTAGTAAACAAACCTTTGGATAACTCATTTTTTGAAAAACCAATAGAGCTGGCTGAGGACTCAAAAATTTCAGATGATCGCTTCTGGAATAGCAGAAGACATGATTCACTTTCGATTACGGAAAAAAACGTTTTCAAAATGATCGATACTGTTAAGAAAATTCCTGCAGTTAAAACCTATGTAGAAATTGTCAATATATTTATAAACGGTCATAAAAGGATAGGCAAAATCGATTTTGGACCATACTTATATACGTACGGTTGGAACAACGTGGAGGGAAGTCGTGTTAGATTAGGCTTTAGAACAAATCCCTATTTTAGCAGAAAATGGGTTTTTTCAGGTTATAGCGCCTACGGATTTAACGATACAAGAATGAAATATGGCATGGAACTATATCATATTTTAAGCCGTAAAAAATGGACGACCGCCAGTATTGAACACTCCTATGATTTGGAACAACTAGCCTTGATTGACAATAGTCTTTCAACCAACGCTTTATTTTTTGCTTTTACCCGACTAGGAGACCTGGATAGAACAAGACCTTATTACAATGAAAAAACTCGCTTGACTTTTAACAGGGAGGTAAAAAGAGGCCTTAATTTGACATTTCAATCCTATATCTGGAGTTTCAGACCAGTTAAAGACTTGTATAAATTTGCCTATTACAATGATCCAAACCATGCAAATGAGGGTGCAGATAAAAGTGTTTCTGATGAATTTAAAACATCGGAATTCTCAGCAGAAATTAAGTACGGAAAAGACGAAACCTTTCTTGAAAACCAAAATAGAAGAATTAGTCTTGGAGCCATCAGGTGGCCCATTTTAGCCATAAAATACACAGCTGGTGTGAAAGGAATTTTGAATTCAAATCTGAACTACCACAAATTTCAATTCTCTGCTGTCCAGTTTATTAGATATGGTTTACTAGGGAATGGAAAAGTCTCAGTTGTCGCTGGCTTGGTACCTTCGGTTGTTCCTTATCCAATTTTGAGAGCGCATTTAGGAAACCAAACAGTTTTTACAAACCTTTCTGCGTTTAACATGATGCAATTTTTTGAGTTTGTTTCGGATCGGTTTGTGAGTCTAAACTACCAACACAACTTTGAGGGACTTGGTTTGAATAGCATTCCAATAATCAACAAGCTGAAATTGAGATTTGTAGCCCAGGGAAATATATTGATGGGTACCGTTTCTCAGAAAAACAAGAATCTTGTTCCAGAAAAAAATGGCGAGAATGCTATTCAAGGCTTCACCAGTTTGGACCCGAGTAAACCTTATGCGGAAGTCGGATATGGTGTTGAAAACATCCTGAGACTTTTCAGGATCGATTTTTTTCACAGGCTAACCTATCTGGACAACCCTGGTGCCAGGAGATTTGGTGCAAAAGTTACAGTTCAGTTTAAGTTGTAGCCTGGTTAAAGTGGTTCAGAAAGTTTATTTTTATTATAGTCGGATTATCCGAATTTCACTTTTAAGTCTGACTTTATATCTTGCGATTTATATGGAGTCTATTGCACAAAAGACGCCATATCAGGAATTTGATATCATTGTTTTAATGGCAACGCCAGGTGGAATTGCTTCAGCAGTTACTGCCGCAAGAATGGGCATGAAGGTCGCACTGGTGGAAAGAACCCAGCACCCTGGAGGCCTGCCAGCAAATGGACTTGGCGCCACCGACATCCACACCAGAGAATTAAGTTCGGGGTTTTTTAAAGAATTTGTGGAAAAAATTAAACAGTACTATATCAAAGAATATGGTGCAGAATCTCAACAGGTTAAAGACGCATCTGATGGTTACCATTTTGAACCACATGTAGCAGAAAAGATTTTTTGGTCCATTCTAAAAGGGGAAAAGAATATTAAAATCTTCGAGGAGTTTCAATTTGATAGTGACCCATTGAATGTTGTTTCAGAATTTGGATTGCCCTCACAAGTTCGAATTGTTAAGGTTGGAAAAACAAACAAAGAGCTCTGGCTGAAGGCAAAAGTATTTATTGATGCCTCTTATGAAGGCGATTTGGCTGCTGCTTTTGGCTGTAGATTTAGGACCTATCGGGAAGGAAAGTCTGAATTTGGAGAGGCTATGGCTGGAAAAATTTATAAAATCTGGGGTACTGATTCTTTACAAAATGGTACTAATGGTGAGGCCGATTCTGCCATTCAGGCTTTCAATTATAGAATTTGCCTAAGCAATAATCCAAAAAAAAGGGTAAAGATTGAAAAGCCTGAATTATATAACCGGGAGGAATTTTTAAGTCTGGCAGGTGATTTTCGATCCGGTTTCGTTTCTGGCTTCTTCCCAAAAAATGGAAAAACGGCAGCAGTCGTAAATCCAGTAAAACTTCCAAACATGAAATTTGATGCCAATAACCACCACAGAGCATTAATTTCTACGGATCTACCTGAAGAAAACTGGCCCTGGCCTACCGCAAATTGGGCCTGGCGGGATCAGTTTTCAAAACGGCTTCAGGACTATAATCTTGGCTTATTATATTTTGCCCAAAACGATACCACGATTCCTCTTTCAGCCAGAATTGAGGCTTTGAATTATGGTTTACCAAAAGATGAGTATAGAGATAACGACCATTTTCCCAGGATGGTTTATGTAAGAGAGGGCAGACGAATAGAGGGGAAATATATTTTTACAGCCCATGATGCCTTACCTGTAAAAGAAGGAAAGCGGCCACCAGTTCATAGCAATTCAATAGCAACCAGCCACTACGCAATAGATAGCCATGCCATGTTTAAACGTGAAGCAGGAAGGAAAACATTGGATGGGTTTATTTCTTATCAAACCAAGCCTTTTACCATTCCTTATGGGGTAATTGTCCCAATTGAAAAAGACAACATTCTTATTCCTGTTCCGGTTTCTGCATCCCATGTGGGTTATGGATGTTTAAGAATGGAGCCATGTTGGATGAGTTTAGGCCACACAGCAGGATTGGCCGCAGCCCTTTCCATAAAATACAAAACAAGTACAAGTAAACTTCCCATTGACTCCCTACAAAAGTATCTGATCAAACAAAAGGTAAACCTGATTTATTTTAAAGATATTTCCACGGAAGATCCTGATTTTGAGGTTTTTCAAAAGATAGGTTTATTGGGTTGGATTCCGGAATTCGAGGCCAGATTAAATGAAAAAGTTAATGAAAAGGAAATGACATTCTGGGCAGAAAAAACTGGTTTTTCCATTTCAGAAGTTTCTAAACTAGTAAAAAACAAAACCAGGCGGGAAGGTCTGATTTTGATTTGGGGAATGTGGAATGAAACAAAAAGGGATAAAAACAAAAAGAATTGATCTTAAACCCTGGATTTCATCGATGGTTCTTTAGGTTGATGTTAATTTAGGAATTTGTAATGGTATTGTGGTGTTAAGATGCTTTAATATTTTAGATTAAGTCAATTAAAAAATTGAATATGTAATAAATCATTTCTCTAGCCTTGTCCGCCTATGGAGGATGTGTTCGCTTTGGCGAAAGAAACTGGAATAAGGCCAAAAAGAAAAAGTATGTTCAATTTTCATTTAGACTTCATATAATAATCATTGAAAGGTTTTAAGATTTAAAGGCAGATAAAAGTTGCAACCCACAAATTCACATCCATAAAAAACACATAAAAAAAGCCAGCTTCCTTTCCAGAAGCTGGCTTTTTTTATTATAGAAAACCCTATTGGTGTTTCACCAATCTCAAAATTTCATTTTTGTTTTCGCCTTTCAGGTGAAGGAAATAAATGCCGTCAACCAAACGGCTCATGTCCAGTTGAATGCCTTGAGAAGTAACCGACCAAGTCAATTTCACTTCTTTGCCAAGAATGTCTTTCAAACCAGCCACTTCATAGTTTTCAGTAGTTCTGATGACCACTTTGTCTTTGGTTGGATTTGGAAATACCTGTATATCAGAATTCAAAACATTTTTAACAGATACAAATGTACCAAAGGCAGACAATATGCCATTGCTGGTTAGGCCTCCTTTCAAAACGCCATTTTGATTGGTTTCAACCAAACCACCAATGTCATTCCAATCGGCTCCATTCCAGAAATTGGCTGTCAATGAAGACTCCGGTCCACCTGTAACATCAGCGTCTGCATATGAAAAGCCTAGGGTGTAAAGCAAACCAGTTGCATTTCCTGATGCTTCAACATAACGATTTAAGCGCACATTTGCATCTGTTGGAATGTTAGGTGCAAAAGCTCTGTATGGTTTCAACAAAAGTTTGCCAGAGGTAAGCGAGCTTACATCCGCTCCAATAAAAGAAGGTGCAGTCAAAGTTCCAACCGGATAGGTTGTTTGTGGGGCTGGTCCTGAAATTTCAACAAAAGAATTTGCGCCCAATCGTACATAATTGTTGCCATTGGCTTTCATTTTTCCAGAAAGATATACCAGATTGCTGTCCAGAGTTGGGCTGTTGGCAAATGTAATGGTGTCATTTTCAGCTGCCCGAATTGTTAATTTATTTATCGCTGGAATGGAGGTAGCCTCAGGACCAGAGGTTAAATTGGACCAATATTCCAGATTGTATTTTCCACTTTGGTTGTTAAAAGCTGAGGCAATGGACCCATTTGTTCTTCTTACGGTTGCACCTGCCACAAGTCTGAGGTTTGTAGTTCCAGTCATATTTCCTCTGAACATATCAAGCCCTTTATGGATGGTAACAGGCCCACCAATGGCAAGAGGTTTAGCACCTTTGTTATGCACCAAAAGGCCCAGTTTTCTAAAATTGGTGGCAAATATCAAAGATGAAGCTGTAGAGTCTCCTTCAAAAATCAAAGTTGAAGTACTGTCGGGCCGCATGGCAGTAGTACCACCATTGCTGGAAACCCTATATATACCTCTGATTTCAAGAACTTTTCCTCCAAAATCATAAAATGCGCCAAGCGAGGTTCTTCCATCTGCCTGCATGTGGAAAAGGCTATCAACCCGAAGATTTATTTTTTGAAAAACTGAAATATTTCTATCTCCTCTGTCTGCAAATAAAATATTTTTAAATCTGGTTGAAGGAGATGAGCCTTTAAAAGTAAATCTGGCATTGGTTGGAACAAAAAACGTTCCCTGAGATTGGTGGAAAGCCAAAGCATTGTTGGTTAGTGTGTCACCAATTTCTAATAATCCTGTTCCGGCCCATTTTACGGTGTCGGTTCCAGTTAAGGTCAGGTTTTGCAATTTATAGCTACCTGATCCTTCTGCTATTCGGCCAGTTCCGCTCATTACCAAATCAGTAAATGTTGTGTCTGATACTCTAAGATTTACACCTGGAGAAGCATTGCTGTTGTTTATAAATTTACCTTCCAAAACCAATTTATTTCTCACCTTCCCTCCGGAACTGGTTTGAACCCTGGCACTTCCTTTTAATTCAAGATTTCCTTTAATCGTTAGCTTTTGACCATTGGAGATATTTGCAAACTGGAATGTATTGGCGTTACTATTTACAGTCATATCCCCAAAAAATGTAACATCATTTCCAGGTGCTAAAGTTTTGAATCTGTCAAATCTATCACTGTTCATTACCACATTAAAATGGTCAATTGCTGGAATCGTTTGGCTTCCACCCCCTAAATTATAATCAACTGTATTGCCTTGTGCTAGAAAATCTAAAGTACCGGTAGTTCCTGAAAATGGAGTTCCGCTTCTAAATCCAGCATAGGCATTTTGGCCTTGAATAAACTTCCTTATAAAGTTTGTGGTCGGTCTTGAAGTTACCACATTAAAGTTTACCGCTGACTTGTTCAAAACTGTACAATTGAAATTGTAATTGCTGTCACCTACGATAAAGGTTGGATCTATGATTGAAGGAGATATAGCAGTTCCTCCTTGGTTTAGAATTAAGGTATCTACCTGAGAGAAAATTCTGCCATTTCCATTTGTAAAGTTAATCGGCTGACTTCCGGAAACTTTAAGCACATTTTTTACCTGACGGGTAAATCTAATAGTTCCAACTCCTACTGACCAGGTGCCATTATTTTCAATGTCGTTTGCAAAATTGAAACTTGTTCCACCACCGGAACCCGTTCCATTAAAAATCCCGCCATTGTTTACAGTTGTTTTTCCAAGTACGGTATTGGCTCCTCCGCTGTGGGCATCGTTAAATCGACCAGAAACAGTAAGAGATCCGTTTATTAAAAGGTTTGTAGATGATGCAGAAAGGTTTCCCATTGAAGCAACTTCTACATTATTTACTGAGCCGGAAGCTGCATCTATATTATGCAAAACCAATATATCAGTGGTTGTTGTAGGAGCTGCATTGCTGGACCAATTTCCAGCTGTGGCCCATTCGCCATTTCGCACTGAATATACAAATGGAAACGAATTTGGAAAAGCAGCAGCCTGGCCAAAAGTGTAGTCCCCATCTATCAAATTATTGGTCGTATCAACAAGCAATTGATTGTTTGCCTGATTTACAGAACTGCCTGAAAAGGCAACTTGCCATCCTGCACTTCTCAATCTTGCAGCAGAAGTCAAACTTGCTTCGTCAATTGGAGTTGCTACATCGGCATCTCCGTAATTAAACGTAGCTCCAAATTTGGTAACGACGGTTATGTTGTTTGTTCGTATTCTCCAGAATCTTTTGGCAGCATTGTCGGCTCCGGTTAAAAGCGGGTGCCTGAAACCAAAAGTCCTGATCTCCATATTCCTTTGACCTGGATTTCCTGGAAAATTGGCCGCTAGTCTGGTAACAGTAAACGGTGCATATTGTCCATTTGCACCCAAAGGGAATATTCCCAAATATCGGGAAGCGCTATCCCCTATAATTTGAAGTAAACCTGTTCCATTTTGGTTGAAATGATTGGCAGCACCAAAATTTCCAGCCAAAGCATAATTTCCTCTAAGGATGATGTTGAAATTATTTTGGTTGATTACTGCACCATTCATTATTAAAGAGTCTCTGAAAGCAATATTGGCAGCAAGAGTCAATTCCATGCCTCCACCAATTTTTGCTTTTCCATTAACAACAGTACCAGATCCTATGGTCTTTATCCCTGTTCCGCTAATGTTCAAGTGGTGATAATCTCCAAACAAAAGACCAAGATTGCCATTGGCCAGGTAGGAAACAGTAGATCCATCAGCAGCGGTAATGGTCGCCGGATTAAGAACCAATCCATTAAAAGTAGCTGAACCGTTTCCAATAATTTCAAGTCTCCTTCTGGAAAGCTGGTTTCTTTCAACATTCATATCAAAAGTGCCATTTACGATAAGGGATCCAGTACTGATGCGGATAATACTTCTTCTTGTGTCGTCTCCGGTATTTATATATTGAACTTGCTCAATTACAGCGGATCCAGCGTCAATATTGAATATAAAATTTCGGTTGTTTCGGGATGGAGCGCCAAAAACCAATTGACCAGTTATGGTCATGGAAACACCAGAATTAAGACTGATTGTGCTATTGGTTGTGTCTGTGACATAGACTATCCTTTTTATAGAAGCATTTGTAGAAACGGTGATATTGCTTCCACCAATAATTCTAACGGTATCCTCGGGTCCAGGGGCAATTCCACCTACCCAGGTTGAAGCTTGGTTCCAGTTTCCTCCGGTAGAAAGGCTTGTAATAACTGTTGCTGAGGCTATTTGGCTCAGAACCAATCCCAGAAAAGAGATTGAAAGTAGTTTTGAAAACATGTTTGGTTTGGTTGTTTGGTTAAACAAGGTGCAAATTTAGCTTTTTGTTTCATTTGTAAAACATTGGTTTGAAGCTTATTGAAAATTTTCATAACTATTTAAGTTTTCTGCTGAATATTTGGCATTTAAAATTCATCTCCTTCTCCAACCAAAAAAGAAATTGTGCCCACGAACCGAATATTTGGAACTCTAATTTTGTGCCTGCTTTTCTTTCAGTTCTCCTGTCAAAAAGTCAAGGTAAATGAATTAATTCCTGATTCCTGCCAGGTTTTGGTGCGTATTAATTTTCCGGAATTAATTTCCGCAAAAGGCCAGCAGGAGTTTATTTCCAATACAATTTTTAAAAAATGGAATCTAAAAATTGAGGACTCCGGACTTGACTTTTTCCAGCCTGCTTATTTTTTTCAAACAAGTTTAGAAGATCAAAGTGGGTTTTTTCTTTTGGTAGGAATCGCTTCTGAAACCAGTTTTCTAAAAACCCTTCAACAAATACATCCAAATGGAATGGTTTCTGAAATGGCTGATTTTCAAACTTATGATTTGAAAAACGCAAAAGTTGTCTGGCAAAAAAATCTTTGTGTTTTCTATTTTTTCAATCCGATAACTGGTCCGGTTTTTCAATCTGAGGAGATTAGTCAAATTTTGGTGAAGGAAAAGCTGAAACGAGGAAATGATCCTTTTATTGCCAATGAAATGATTTCCTTCCGGGCCAAGGTTGAGGAAGAAAACACCTTGCCATTGTTGCCACCTTTGGAAGCCTCAATCTCTGGAAATATGCAATTGAATGCTGAAAAATGGGAAATGGATGCTGTTTTAAAAGAGGGTCAGTTTAGCACTTTTTTGTTGCCATTTGAAGAACCGAATTTTGAGGAAAAGGAAAATTGCCAGATCAAACTTGCGCTCAAACCCGATTGGAAGAAACTAGGTGAGATGTTATCCAACTATTTTGATATTCCTTTTGTAGATGAACTTATTGAAAAGTTAAGCGCAATTGATGGCCCGGTTTATGCATCTATTTTGGGTTGCTCTCAGGAAGAAATTCAACAAAATGTTGAATTGATGGCAATCTATAAAAACCTAAATGAGGCCCAGGAAACAGTGGATTTGTATAAAAAGCTTGGCAGTATTATAAGATTGCCTGAGGCTTTTAAAATTGAAAATTCAGGAAATCAGGTTCATTTTTCAGGAACTGAAAGAAAAGGACCATTTATGCCATTGCCTGAAAAATTGAATAACAATGCTTTAGCGAAGCTTCTTATAAAGCAAAAGGAAACATATTTCTCTTTGGTTCTGCAACCTGGAAATGACCTGAATGAAACCAGAATCAAGGTAAACGTAACTAATCCGGAAAAATTTGATTTTTCAAAGCCTGAAGATTTTTTGGACAAATTGCCGCTTTGAAAGCCTTATAAAATTATGGCCAACCAAATTCAACTCAATAACATTTGCTTCGACACGCTTCCACCTTTGGCTTTAGAGCACTCTCAGGTCTGGAACCAAACCGTAACCATTAACAAAGGCGAACAGGTTTTGGTTACTGCACCTTCTGGAAAAGGAAAAAGTTCTTTTATTAGCCTGCTTTATGGTTTACGTAGAGACTTTACTGGATATTATAAAATTGATGGGGAAGACACAGGCAAATTTTCAGCCGCCCGTTGGTCAGATTTCAGGGCTTTGGAAGCGAGTATTGTTTTTCAGGATCTCAGGCTTTTGATGGACTACACGGTTTGGGATAATCTGGAATTAAAAGGAAAACTGGCAGGATCTGTTTTTGAAAAGGATTCTATTGTTTCAATGGCTGAAACCCTTGGTGTAGAATCTCTTTTGGATAAAAAATGCAACCAGCTTTCTTACGGAGAAAGGCAAAGGATGGCCATTATCAGAAGTCTGCTTCAAAAGCCGGATTTCCTGATTATGGATGAGCCCTTTAGCCATCTGGATGATAAAAATGCAGAAAAGGCTTTATTACTAATTCAAAATGAGGCAGCTAAAAATGGTTCAGCCTTGATTATGACAAGTTTAGGTTCGGATTATGGTTGGGAACATGACCGTTTGATTTTGCTTTGATGCTGAAACCGGCTGTAATTTTCTTTTTTCTCTTTAGCTTTTCAGTCTTTTCCCAAAAAGCAAAATTCCAAATCTGGAACCCACGCTCAGCCTGTGCCTGGGTGGAGCAAGAAACGGGCCTTCAATTGCAATTGCATTTTAAAAAGGTGCACCGAAACCAGGAAAAAGTGCTTTCGGAAGTTCGGATTGGGGCCAGAGAAAAAGAAGCAGAAGTGGTGCGACCAATGGGCCATTCTTCGGATGGAAGTTATACGGAGCTGGAAATGGATTGGGAAGGCGAAAACCTGATTATTGAATCTGCCCAGGAAAATAGTGCAGGCCTTTTGGCCTTACGTATCATTCGAAAAAGTAAACATCAATTACCATTGCGTTTGATGCTATCCATGAATTTTATCTGGCAAAAGAAAGGCAATGTGCTTGATAATGAAATCTTTTTACAATCTGGGAATTGGAAAGCCGGAAGTTTAGGAAAACCTGCAACTGACTTTTCTGTGCCTGCTGTTGGGCCAAACCTGATGATAGAAGCCCGTGACACCAGCTATTTTTGGTTAAACCAAATCAGTCAGGATGTACCTAAAACCGCCGACCTTAATCAATTGATATTGAAGAACAAATCTGAGTATTACAAAGGTTTTAATCTAAAGGAAGACATTGAGCTTAGCCGATTTGCCATTCAAACCTGCATGGCCTGGAATACCATTTATGACCCTGGAAAAAACCGCGTTCTGCATACTGTGAACCGAATTTGGAGCGTGAATAGAGGAGGTTACGTTATTTTTTGTTGGGACAATTTACTGGGTTCTTTGCTCAGTTGGTATGGATTGAAAGATACAAGTTTGGCTTTCAGTAGTTTTCGGGCAGTTTTAGATGATGCTGCCCAAGATGGATTTCCAACCAACAATAGCCAGGGAAATGGAAGAAAAGCATTGGACAGATCTCAACCACCTCTAGGTGGCATTGTAGCTTTGGAATTGTATAAACAAACTAAAAATCAAGCCTTTATTCATTCTGTTTTTCCAGCATTGTATAAATGGAACCGTTGGTGGCTCAAAGCCAGAATGAACGGCAACCTGCTTTCCTGGGGTTCTCACAAATCACCAAACCCATTTGCTGACCCGGCCAATCATTCTTTGCTTGGTGCAAAACTGGAATCTGGCCTGGATGATTCACCTATGTTCGATTCGGTTAGCTTCGATTCTACTAATGGATTGATGATGTTGCACGATGTTGGCCTCAATTCTTTATATTTGGCTGATTGCGAATCGCTTTCTGAACTTGCTGCATTATGTGGAAAATCGTTTTTAATAGAGAAAAAAGAATTAAATCATAACATTACTTACTTTAAAAAAGAGCTTCAAAGTTTATACAATCCAAAAACCGGATTTTTTCAAAATCAGTATTTGCCAAAGAAATCAAAGAGCAGAATTATTTCTCCGACCCTGCTTTACCCTTTACTTACTTCTGCGGTTTCCAAAAAGCAAACTCAGGAAATGATTGATAGTTTATTACTTCAAAATCAGCGACTTGGCGGTTATCCTGGTCTTCCTTCCATTGCCAGAAACCATCCAGATTTTGTAAAGCAACGCTATTGGAAAGGTTCAGTTTGGCCACCTTTAAACTACTTGGTTTTCAAAGGATTGATAAAACAAAACCGGTTTAAAGAAGCCCAAATACTTGCCAATCAGTCATTCAGCCTATTTATGAATGAGTACAAAAGGGCAAAAATGATCTGTGAAAATTACTCAGGTATGAATGGTAGATGTGATGATCCTCTGGTAAATTCGGAACCGTATTACTTTTGGGGAGGTTTGTTGGCTTTGATGAAAGCTGAAATGATGCAAGTGACCAGATAAGGGCATTTACATTTTCAACCTCTAAAACATTTAACAATGAAAAAACTTATTACTGCCTTTGGCTTTTTGGCCATCTTATCAATTTCCCAAACAGCTATTGCTGGAAATGGAATTTTCAAGCCGTTTAAAATCATTGCTTCATTGGGCTACTTAATGCCAAAAAATGTGGAATACAAATATCCTTTGGACTTTCAATTGGAGCCTAAAGTGGCCTTAAGTGATAATTTCTGGTTAGGCCTTCGCCTGGAATCTGCAATTATGGTTCAAAGATCAATTTTCGAAGATGATTATAAGGCACTTGGCATTTTTTCGATTGTTCCATTTTTTGATTACTCCATTATTGCCTCAAAAAAGTTCAGGCCATTTTTGGGAATCGGATATGGAACATATACTTCCTATCTGTTTTTTGATGGACCAGATATGGCTAAAACTTCAACCACTCTTACCCACACAGGCTTTTGCCCAAGAATTGGATTTGAATATAAAACGTTCAACATCAGTCTTGAGCACAATTTCGTAAAAGACGGAGTTTCATATTCAGCCATTAAAGCTGGTTTTACCATTGGTGGTGGTTTGAAACGGGATGAAGATTAATTGACAATCTTAAACCACCCATTGAATTTTCCCTCTTTAAATTTCAAAAAGTAAAAGTATATTCCGTCTTCTTGCGTATCATTTGGCCAGTTAAAACTCGGATCTGTAGTTGAATATGCTTTTTTACCCCAACGATTAAATATCTCCAAGGCTTCAAAATTGAGTTCGCAATCACCAGGAATGAGAACTGAACTCAAGGAGAAAAAATCATTTAAACCATCTCCATTAGTGGTGAAAAGGTTTTTAGGTTCTGAAATGATTGCTGGATTCTCTGTAAACTTAAACTTCAATAAAATGGTATCGGCCAACAAAGAAGTGCAATTAATAATGCTCGATTGAATTTGAAGATTGAATGGATAAGGTAATAAACTTTGAGAACATTCTGGTTTCCAGGTTAATGGGCTTGTAACCTTGCCAAATCCTGCTAATGGGATAAAAGAAATACCATATTCACTCAATTTGTTATCACCATTTCCAACAATCTTAATATTGATGTTCTTTTGGTTGATGGTAAGCCCTTCCAGTTGAATGGTTGTTGTTTCCTTTGAGCTACCATCCACTTGAAACTCAGTAAGGTTGGTATCCTGTCCAGCCACATAAACCTTGGGTAAGGGAAATTCCGCCTTTACTTCAACTCTAACCGCTTTTTTAACAATTGAGGTTTTATTGCAAAAGCTGCTTTTTGAAATGAAATTAAGTGTATAAAACCTACTACTTTGGCCTATGCAAGGCGTTTTCCACTCAAATAAACTACTCAAAGCTCTTGGACCTGAAACCGATGGAAACTTTGCACCAAGTGTTATAAGATTGACCAAATCGCCATTTTCATCTCTAACTTCCATTTCAAGAAGGTTTGTATTGTTTGGTTTTAAGCCTGATTTGGTAAGGATTTTTAAAGAATCCAGACTTTTAACTGTTACAAAAGAATCTGGTGGAAAAAGCGAAAGTTCAGCTGGAAAAATTGGAATTGGAATTATCTGCAGCTTTACCTTTCTGGAACTTGAATAAACTTTGTTGCAATATGTTGAACTCGAGGTAAAATTAAGCAGAACAGGTTGATTTTCAATTGAATCGCAGCTTGCTTTAAATTCAAATCGGCTATTTAGAATTCCGGTTCCAGATCTAAAAGGGAAAATAAAACCACTTGAAGAAAGATTAACAGGCCTGTTTTTTGAGTCAAAGGCATCCAATCTTAAGGTATTGGGATAACCAGTTGAAATCAAAGTTTTTGCCAGGAGTTTTAAAGAATCCAAACCATTTATGGTGTAAATGGAATCGGATGGAATCAATTCAAGACCTGCTGGAATAAATGGTGCAGGTTTTACAGTGAGGCTTACTTTTTTAATGGAGGTGTAAATTTGGTTGCAGTAGGTCGTGGTTGAAATAAAATTCAGCGTAACTGGTTGATTAATAATAGAATCGCAGCCCGCCTTAAATTCAAAATTACTTGAAAGCAAACCAGTACCTGCTTTAAAAGGAAATCTAAATCCCGCATTTGCCAGGTTTAGCAAGTTGTTTTTGGAGTCAAATGCCTTAAGCTCTAATGTGGTTGAATGCCCAGAAGCTACCAAAGTAGCAGCCTGAATTTTTAGAGAATCGAAACTATTTAGGATATAAGCGGTGTCAACAGGTGTTATTTTTAAACCAGCCGGTATAAATGGAGGAATGGTAACTACCAAATACATTTCCAAAGTATCAGAAAGGGCTTCTGAACAACCGTTGTCCCTTGCAATAATTCTTATCCTAAAAGGATTTTCTTTGGAAGAACCTTGACAGCCAGGCAAGCAAAAAGATAATCGTACAGTATCGTTCGGATTTATTACCTGTTTAACTGTATCGCCTGATATTGGCTCAGCAAGAACAAAATTGATTGGATTTGCAATTAGTCTAATGGTTTGTCCCAATTGAAGATCTGTAATTTTGACCTGAACGCAATTGGAATTAATGCCATTGTTGCTGATAAAAATGGTGTCGTTATTGCCAATATTCAGCGGTTTATTTGGGTCTCTGACAAACACATTGGGGGCAGTATTTGGAGGACAATCGATTACCAACTGTTGAAATTCCCTTCTGATTTCTCCTATTTTAACTCCGTTTCTGTATTCTGAACAACGAACTGAAAAAACAAAAAGGCCGGTTAAGTTTGGGAAAACATTCAAAATACCTGTTTTGGAGTTAACTGTAAGACCCGGGTTACCAGGGATTTGATTGGTGATGCTATAGCCAGCCCTCCATTTAACTGAAGGGTAAGGGCCGGGTGTTCCATCCTGAATTCTTGGAATAATTGAATCAGCAGTAATGGAATTTAACGGATTCACCAAATCATAGACAAGTGAATCCCCATCAGCATCTGTGGCACTAAAATTTACTTTATTTAAAAGGTTGATACAGAATAAATTATTTGGAGCTGGTTTGAATACTGGGGAAGAATTAACAAAGGGAATATTGTTTTTTTGAACAGGAGGAAAAGTCATTACAAATGTTTGACCCGTTCCTCCTGGACTTACAATATTTGTAATAGTCCCATTTCGGCAGCAGCGTTCCCACATTACATAATAGCCTTGAGGATGGTTGAATTCAGAAGGAGAAAGAAAAATTTCTGTTTCATAAATTAATAATGCGGTTTTTATGTTTGTGGCTGATCCGCAATCGTTTGCGTCATAGGGAATCGTTTCATTTCGGGATTTTAGTGGAACATCAATTTGTAATTGTCTGAAATTATCACTTTGCCTGAATATAGTAAAAGTTGCCTCTTCATCTATGGCTCCCTGACTTCCGTTTATGCTATCAAAATAAAGAGTTAAACGAATCGAATATTCGTAATTTCCTTTATATACCATATTAAATCCTCCTCCTACAATATGAGTTGCCTGGGCTAAAGAAATTGATAAAACAAAAGCCAGAACTAATAAAATTCCTATTTTCATTTTGTAATATTTATTTTCATAACATATTGAATTACTTTAATTTACCTTGAAACCACCAATTTTTTAAAATATTAAAAAAGCAAAATCTGGCCAATGGTATTTCGATTTGATTAGCAATTAAGCAAAAATGAATCCGACTTGAGAACCTTTTTTTAAAATTAAGAAAAACAGCACATGGAATTTACCCTACCTAAATTTTGAATTGGTTAAAAAAAATATCTGATTTGTTAGGTCTATCTTAATAAGGAGATTTCCTTCTATTGATTTGACTATCAATAATTAATAAATAAATTGGATCGTTTACTGAACTGGTTTGAGATTCCGGTACTGGAGTTTTACCGGGCAAAGGCATTTTACGAATATGTGTTTCAAATCGATTTAACCATTTCTGCACTTGGAGATTACACAATGGGATTTTTTCCTCCCGGTGTTGGGCCAACAGGTTCAATAGTTCAGGGTGAAGGCTATCAACCTTCGGTTTATGGGCACCGCTTGTACTTAAATTGTAATCCTGATTTGCAGGTTTTTGTAGATAGGGCTTTAGAAGCAGGCGGAAAAATAATTGTACCCAAATTGCTAATTACCGAAGAAGTTGGCTATGTGGCTTTTATCCTGGATTGCGAGGGAAACGCTTTGGCTTTTCATTCTATGAATTGACATATGGAAAGAAGAAAATTTATAGCTGGTATTCCTGCCTTGGTTGTAATCAATTCGTTGCAGGCCGCAGATAATCAAATTGTTGGTAGTTCAGAATTTGATCGGTTTTCAGATTATTTTTATCAAATCAGGAAGCCAATTTTTGATGCCTGGTGCAAAGGAGAACTCATTAAAACTCTGGACAGAAGCGAATTGCCCCGAAAAGACAGAATGAAGTTTGCGGCATTGGAAGTGGTAGCCAGAATTTTTTATCCACTTTGCCAAACAGATAAAGAAGGAGCCTTTTTAACAACTGAGATTTTGGTTGCCTTAGAAAAGAGCTTGCAACCTGGCCATGCAGATAGTTTTAATTGGGACAAAGGCGATCAGCCATTGGTAGACGCGGCCATTCTGGCGGCTGGTTTTTTGCAAAATCCCTTTATCTTTGAAAAAAAGCTGAATGCAAAAATTCAGAAGGGAATTATTGAAGGCTGGCATAATAGTCTCAAAATCAAACCTTATGAAAGCAATTGGCTTTTATTTGCCGCCATGGTGGAGGCAGCTTTGCAGAAATGGGACAAGCCGCTAAAGCCAGAATGCATTCCTTTTGCCATTCAAAAATTTGAAGAATGGTATGTGGGGGACAGCTTTTATGCAGACGGTCCCCGATTTCACATGGACTATTACAACAGCATCATCATTCATCCTTTTTTATTAATTCTAGGAAAGCAGGGTTTGGTGGATAAAGAGCTGGCTATAAAACACATAACCCGAGCCAAACGACATGCTGAAATTCTGGAAAGAATGGTAGCCTCCGACGGAAGTTTTCCGCCTTTGGGTCGTTCACTTTGCTATCGGGCAGGACTTTATCACCATTTAGCATTTATGGCAAAAGAGGAAATGTTACCAGCTTCAATTTCTTTTGGTGCGGCAAAAAAGGCCCTCACTTTAGCCATTGAGAAAACTTTACACATTAAAAATCAAGGCCAAATTGGGACAAATGCCATGGAAATGGAAACTAAAATGTTACGTCCTGGCTTGTTTGGTTTTGAACCACAACTGGCTGAGGTATATATCAATACGGCAAGTTTGTATTTGTGCACCTGGGCTTTTTTACCTTTGGCCTTGGGCAAAAGTCACGAATTCTGGAATATGGAAAAAGCTTTGAACACTGCAGATAAAATGCAAATGAACCAGGCTTTGGGAATTGATGGGGCTTTGAAGGATTGAAGAATAAATCCATCTGAATTGATTCTCTTTAAATTTAACCTTCCGAAAACACACAAACGCTATCTTTGCCCCCTGATGAAAAATTTACGATACACCACCTTAGTTTTAGTTTTTAATTTAATTGCCTTGGTTTTGAAGGCGCAAACACCTGAAATTGTGGTGAATGAAATTTACAATGGCCCAACAAGAAATGATGAATGGACCGAATTGATTGTTGTAAAGGACAACCTTGATATAAGAAGTTGGTTTATTGGTGATAACAATGGTGGTACAGATAGTTGGCAACCAAAATTCAAATTTCGTTCTATCCCATTTTGGAACAACTTAAGAGCTGGTACCATAATTATTATTGACCACGCAACCAATATTGGAACTTGCAATGATATAACGGATGTAGATAAATCTGATGGATTTATAAGAATTTGTTGTAGGAATACTACCTACTTTGAAAATGGAACCGGCAGTTCATTAGATATCAATGGATCCGGGGATTTTATTCAAATTGTTAATACCAATCAAAGAATGGTTCATGGTTTGGGCTTTGATGAAAATCCAGGTCTAAGTGTAGCAGGAGGAAGTTGTTCTGATACAAATCCATTGTGGACAGAAATTTCTGGAAATGGCAGTGGGCCTGCAAGACCTTGCTCGAATTTTCTTTTCCTTAAATCAAATATTGATCCGCCAAATACAAGTGTGATAGCCAAAGCCGAAAATATTTTAGATTTTTTAAAGCTTGTTCAAGATCCTGAAAATCCATACATCGGTCTTTCTGAAACTCCCTTAGAAGGAATCGGAAACGGAGGTGCAAATGATCAATTTATAAAAGATCTTAGAACCCCAAAAATCGATTCTCAAAAGGTTTGTCTAAGCCGTGGTACAAATAATACTGTTTTATTTTCATGGCTTCCCGCAATAGATGTGTTTCCGTCGGATAACACCACTGGTTATATGGTAGTTAGAAACACAACAGAGAATTTTACAAATCCGCAAAACGGAAGAGAATATGCTTTGAATAGTCTTATTGGTACTGGTATAGTGGTTGGCGTAATCAATAATTCAGCTACAGTTACCTTTGCTGATAGCCCCGGCCCAGGCAATTTTTTCTATCGAGTTTATGCCTTCCGTTACAAAAATACTACTTCATCGGACCACCCAACCAGAGGAAGAGCCTACAATACCGCTAAGTTTGTAACCGTTAACCCGACTGGAAACTTCCTTACAACCATTATTTCTGATACCATTTGTGAAAAAGGAAAAGTTACTCTTTTTGCTGGTTCGCCCGTGCCTTTGTCTAAAGTGGCCTGGTTTTCAACAGAAACTTCCAATGATACTTTGCCGGGAGGAAAAACCACAACATTTATTGATTCTATTTCCCAATCCCGTTCGTACTGGGCCTCCGTTTCCTTAAACGGATGTTCACAAAGATTTGAAGTAAAGGCGGTTATAAACCCTCTGGTACTTTCTTACACTGCAAATGAAACCAGTTGTGGAGGTAAAGTGGTTCCTTTTACAGGTAATAATGGACCAGGTCATACTTATAAGTGGAGTTTGATAGACCAGAATATTCCAGGTGTAAGTACCACAAGATCAGATTCAATTAACTTTCAAATTACCACTCCTTTGACCCTGGCACCTGGAACACCAATTATTTACAATGTAGAGGTAACCAGAACAACAGACCTATGTACAGACAACAAAAGGGACACATTATATATAACACCTTTAACAGTTTCCTACCAGGCCTTAGATTCTGCATGTGGTGGCCAAAACATTGCCATTTCGGCACCAAGGCGAACAGGCATTTCTTACAAATGGACAATAAATACACCAGCTGGTTATTCGAAATTTTTCAATTCCGATAGCACACTTTTTGAAGTAGAAAACATTCCAGCCTCGGAGCAAAAGAAACGCATAGATTTTTCGATAATGGCAAGAGATGCAGCCGGTTGTATCAGCGTTGTGAAATCGGATTCAATCATAGTGGTTCCCATATTGGTAGAATATCTGGCTGCAGATTCTATTTGCGAGGGTACGCCAGCTACCTTTTTGGGTGCAAATCCAAATTTGCGTTATAGCTGGAATCTAGGCGAACCAAGGCCTGCTCTGGTGAAAACTTCCAAAGCAGATTCCTCAATATTTGAGATCGCAATCCCTTCCTATCCCGAAAAAAGAATGTTGTATTTTAATGTCTCTGCAAAGAATAATAAGGGCTGCCAAAGCGTAATTAAAAAAGATTCACTTTACACGGTTCCTTTTAATGCTTCGATAGTTTCAAATCCCACATCGCCCACACTGGGAGATAGCATTGTGTATTCTGTGAAAAGCAATCTGTCCAATTACTATGTGAGCCAATGGACCGTTTCCAATGGCACCATTCTTTCTAAAAATCCCAGAAATCTGATTGCTACTTCTACCAGTGATAGTATAAAAGTTATGGCTGATATTTCAACTTTATTGCCAACCGATGGTCTTTTTTGCAAAGTAAGCAGTTCGCTCAAAATAAAGGTTGAGCCAATACCTTTGCCACCTTTGAAACCAATAAACAACCTGATAAGCAACAATGGGGATTTGCAAAACAACACTTTGTCTTTTGATAGGAGAACAGTTAAAAACCTGGAGATCTTTAATCGTTGGGGTAAAAAAGTCCATTCCGCCAGTTTATATCAAAACGATTGGAAGCCTGAAGAAAAGGAGGAAGGCACTTATTTTTATACAGCTGAGGTAAAAGAACCCACTGAAACTGAGTTCAAAAAGATTGCTGACTGGGTGCAGGTGGTTAAATAGAAAATTTGAGTTTAGGGAAAATTTTCCTTGAAAAAAATCGATTTTAGAAGCCAATCAGAGTCAAGATGCTCTGGTTGGCTTTTATTATTATCATCAGGTTTAATCCGATTTTGTATCAATCCAATTCCAAAATGTTCCATTTTCGGACAGTAGCATTGTATTAAAACAGCAGTTTTGTTCTAATATTCAGTAATTTATAATTTGGTGTCGGTTTTTGCAAATGGTTCTGGCATGGCCTTCCATTTTTAAAAGGAAAAATCAAATGTTTGGGACTTATATCAAAATTGCTCTGCGCCAACTTTCCAGAAATAAGTTATTTACCGGAATAAATATCGTAGGTCTCAGTTTGGGTCTGGCCTGCGTGATGCTCATTTTGCTGTATTCCAAAGATGAAGTGACCTTTGACCGGTTTCATAAAAACCAGGCCAACATTTACAGAATAACGGCAGAGCGGTTTGACAAAGCCCACAAATCTTTGGGTAGCAGCGGCAATACGGGTATGGTGCAAGGCGGTGGTTTTAAAAGCGAAATCCCTGAAATTGATTCCTATGTCAGGGTGCAATCGGAGGAGACAACCGTTAGGATCGGTACCAATGTTTTTTTTACAAAGTGGCTTGTATGTGGACGAGAATTTCTTTTCCGTCTTTTCGTTTCCATTATTGGCTGGAGACCCAAAAACAGCATTAAAGGGCGTTCACTCAGTAGTTTTGACAGAAAGTGTGGCAAAAAAAACTGCTTGGGAAAGTGGATGTACTTGGTAAAACAATAGAATTACCTCTTGGGAAAGATGGTGAATTTATTCCTTTTACCATTACGGGCATAGTGGCAGAATCACCTCAGAATTCTTCCATATTTCAAAAGTAACACATTTCTTGAATCCTGTACCTTAGTTGGGATTTCCACCTGGTCATAAACTTCCTTTTGAATGGAATTAAGGATAATAAACGAATTGAACTAGGCATTTAACATACGCCAAAAAAGTGTTATATTTGAGCAAAAAGCAAATAGTCATGGAAAAAGCGTTTCAAAGTATCAGCATTTCTGAGTTCCATTCGATGTTTCCCGACACTGATT
>JBIPOE010000120.1:0-7717 GCA_044379485.1 Catalimonadaceae bacterium | reverse complement strand
GCTGAACGTCCTTCGACGACGCTGCTCTACACTCATTTTGTATGTCTCTAATTTTGCCATTTTTTCCCGTTTTTTTTAAGTTTTTTGTTCTCATAAAACGGTCAACTTATTTCAGGCTCTGACAAATTCATAAAACCATGGCGGGGTGACATTGTTATAGCCACAAATGAAAATCTGCACCCAAACCTCGTAGAGGTGATATTATTTTCCACCACAAAAGCCATTTCAATTAAATGAATTTGTTCCCATTTTTTCAGTTCAACAACTATTAAAATTTGTTTGATTTGGCCCCTGATTCAAGCCTTCCCCGATTTTGTAAATGCCGATAAGGTTCATTTTTCTTTTCCTCGGACTCACTATTTCTTTTACAGTTTTTGGCCAGGAAAACACGAAAATAGACATCCATAAAACCTCCAAAACACCATTTGATAGTCTGTTTATCAAAACCTTTCCAGGCAAATTTGTCCCCAGATTAATCATTGGTTTAAACGAAACAAGTGTGGACTACGAAAAGAAGGGTGAAAAAACCTTAAATTATCTAAGCAACAACCCTTTAAACATTGGTCTGGGCATCGATTATAAATGGTTGTCCCTGGAATACACCCAAAGCCTTGAAACAGACCCAGAAGATTTAGACAAAGGCAGCACAAAAACGGAAGGATTTGGTCTTGGCCTGTCAACCCGAAAAATTTGGTTTAAATCCTTTCTTCAATACAACCAGGGCTTTTATCTGGAAAATACCGATGAGATTTTACCAGGTTTCTACCAAAGACAAAAGTCTTTTTACACCCGTCCGGATCTTAAAACAGCTACTTTATTCACATCCTTAAACTACGGTTTCAATACCAGAAAATTCTCGCATTCAGCCAATTTGTATCAATTGGAAAAGCAAACCAAAAGCGCAGGAAGTTTTGTTATGGGTTTAAGTTTTGCCCTCAATGCCTATCAGGCTGATTCTGTTTTAACGCCCCAAAAAGGCGCTCAAACCCCATATCTGGAACTTTTAAAAGAGTTTGGCCTTGCTTCAGCGGGCTTGAACATAGGCTACGTGCACAACTTTTGTTTTGGAAAAGATAAAAACTGGTTTGTATCTCTGGCCATGATCCCTGCAATTATGTATGAAAAGGGAGAAATAAAATTGGGTAATGGAACCATAAAAGAGATAAACGGAATCGCAGGTTTTATGGCTGAGGGAAGATTTGGCTTTGGTTACAACAGTGATTTGTGGTTTCTCAGCATTAACTCAAGAGCATTTTCCATGACAAACGATCTGGACGCCGAAGACCCTTTATCCATCACTTATACCAGTACCCAAATTTCTTATGGCTACCGTTTCGAAATTCCTAAAAACCGACCAGGCTGGTTGAAAAAACTTGGGCTTTGATTACGTGCTTTTTATGCCAAATCCTTTTTTCTACTCAAATAGTAAATCGGCGCCCCCATGCCCACAATCAACAAACCGGCAATGGTATAAACAGGAGATGAAAACAGGAGATTGATGCAAAAAACCACTGCGCAAAATATATACAAGGCTGGCAGATAAGGATATAAAAAGGTTTTGTATGGCCTTTCAGCGTTTGGCTCCCGCTTTCTCAATACAAATAAACCAGCAATGGTTACAATGTAAAATAGGAGGGAGGCAAAAGTGGTATATTCCAATAAATCACCATAACGGCCTGACAAACAAAGCAAACAGGCCCATGCGCACTGCACCCAAAGGGCAAAAGCCGGAACAGAATTGTTATTCAGTTGGGTTGCTTTTTTGAAAAACAAACCATCTTGTGCCATGGCATAAAACAAACGACCACCAGCTAGAATTATCCCGTTGTTGCAACCAAAAGTTGAAATCATGATCAGGCCAGCCATGAGATATCGGGCAGTGTCACCAAAAATAATACTTGCAGCTGCCGTACCCACTCTATCCTCAGCCGCTGTTTGAATGTCATGCATGGGCAGCAAAGCCAGGTAGGCAATATTGGCCAGGATGTATAAAAAGGTCACAATCAGAGTCCCCATAAACAAACTCAGAGGAATGTTTTTTTGCGGATTTTTGATTTCCCCTGCAATAAAAGTAATGTTGTTCCAGGCATCACTCGAAAATAAGGAACCAACCATGGCCACTCCAAGTGCTGAAGCAAGTGCCAAACCAGAAAGGGAAATGTTGCTTTCAATGCCATCAGTAATCACCAGTTTAGAAGGCGACCACATATCTGTGAAATTTAGAGACAAGGTGTCCATCCCGGATCCAACATACAGGCCAAAAATGATAAGTGCCAGCAATGCCAGAATCTTGGCAACCGTAAAAATGGTTTGCAGCAGTTTGCCATTTTGAACGCCCTTTGTATTAAACCAGGTCAACAAAAGAATGGAGGAAATGGCAAAAACCTGGGCACTGGAGATTTTCAAAATCCCCAAATCCAGAAGAATGTTTTGTGGGCTAAGCACAGGAAAGAACACAGCAGAAAACTTTGCAAATGCCACGGCAACAGCAGCTATCACTCCGGTTTGAATTACAGAAAATACAGTCCAACCATATAAAAAAGCAGTCAAAGGCCCAAAAGCACGTTGGATATACACATATTGGCCTCCTGCTTTTGGCATCATCGCAGACAGTTCGCCATAAGAAAGTGCCGCCATTACTGTAAGTAAACCTGCAACAACCCAGGCCACCAATAGCCAGCCAGCCGAACCCAGATCCCGGCTCATACCAGCGGTTACGATGAAAATACCAGAACCAATCATAGATCCGGATACAATCATTACTGAATCCAGCAATCCAAGCGAACGTTTAAAATCAGACAAAGTATTTCAATTTAAATAGGTTGGCAATTAGCATTCTATTCTTGAATTTCGGATAAGATTGCCCGGAAATGTTAAAAGGCCAAAATTTAAACGGGCGACAAATGGTATTCCTTGTCTCGAATACCGCTTGTGAAAATTTGACAGTTAAAGTGTTTATCAAGCAAGGATCGCAGTCATCGCCTGGCCCGGATCAGGAAAAGGTTAAAGGCCTTCAATCAGATTTCCGGTCGGGGCTTTTTTGTGAATGCCTTAGCCCGATTGAATTAGTTGTTTTGCCTTGGTTTCATCACTTAACTATTTTCAAAACTTTTTTCAAACTCCCTCCAATGGTTAAGTAGTAAATACCTTTTGATAGGGTTGTTAAATCTATAATTGTGTTTTCTGAGTGTATTTTCCCGACGAGTAAATTTCTTCCTAGATTGTCATGTAGAGCATAGTCCCCAATTAATAAACCAGCATCAGTTTTAATGTTAAGTATGGTGTTGACCGGGTTGGGATAAACTTCCATTTTGGGTACCGTATGTTTTTCAATACCTACAGTAGGCACACAGTCTGAAAAATAGCTTTTTATATAGTTTTTTTGAGTGGGATTGGCCTGATGTTGTGCACTACCTTTTATATGAACCACATCTCCGGATAAATAAGAAAATTCTGTAATTTCAAGGGAACCAGTTCCTATTGTCGTCCCGGAAGTTAATATACTACCTGTATAACCTTTATGGCCTGCTATAGTGAAGGCTGCGGTTTCGGCAGGTAAAAAGGTTGCTCCAATATTGGGAGAAAGGCCGCCATTGTAGGGGATTAACGGGTCGTTGACATTGCTGATGCTCAAGTACTTTCTTATGGCCCAAGGGTTTGAAACAACATCATAACCACAATATGAACTACCAGGGTTGGTAATACCGCCAGGTTTATAGAAATTTCCTGAATGGTATTGGAAATCATTTAAATGGGATACAACAGCGCATACCATATCAATACCTGTGTTGGTATTTTCTATAAAAACCCGATTGGCCAGGCCAGCTCCATTTGATGTTCCTAATATCCGGATTTTAGATGGATTTACGTTGCTGTAGGTTTGCAGGTTATTGACAAGATCATTGATCATCTCTACGTCCGGGGCATCGCTGTTTTCAGCGCAAATATTCCAACTATTTTGAAATCCTGTTGGAGCCACAAGTATATGGCAAGGAAGTACAGAGCCAAATTGCTGTTGGGAAAGCATTGGTGGCCCTGCTAAAATCGAGAGGTTTGCAGAGCCATTTCCATGAAGTAATATACATACTGGAAACCCATCTGCAGGAACTGGCCCAATTGGAACCCTTATACTTATTGGGTAGGTGTATCCGCCAGGTTGCGAAGACCAGGTTTTTGTAATGCCAATATTTGTCGCATTTGTTAAAACCTGCGCAAACCCGATTAATGGGCACAAAACCAGTGAAATAAATAGTATTTTAAGCATTTATAATGAGTTTAAAGGGTTTGTAATTTTTTTTCAAAAGTAAGATTCTTGTTATTTCAACTTGCCCATAACGTCTGGTGTATTTGGGTATTCTAGGATATTGAAACCTCCAAATTTATTTTCAAATCAGGCTGCTTTTTTATAGTTATCCACATACTTTTCACCTCGTTTTACAACAGCAAACATGCGTAAAATAAGTTTGAATTTCAAATTGTTGAGTACAATATTGTAGCACTTGCTGTTCATCTTTTTTAACGCATATTCTTGTAATTCCTTATCCCATTGGATGGTACTTCTGGCTGCCTGGTTGAGCTCCTGTTTGAGTTCTTTGTTGGCTATGGAGCTCACCTTTTTTCGCCCCCTGATGCTGGATCCGGAACTGTACTCAAAAGGCACCACTCCCACATAGACTGCATAGCTTCTCGGGTTGGAAAAACATACAAAATTTTCCGTATAGGCTATGGTCATCAAGGCATTGACCATACCAATTCCTTTGATGCTGGTAAGCAATTCATAGTTGGTTTTGAGGGCCTCATTTGCAGCCACTATTTTCAATAATTCTGCATCCAGGCTGGCAATTTGTTTGATGGTTTCCTTGATTTTAGATTCCAGCGTTTTGCAGATTATATCCTGTTTTAAATCCGGATACATGTGTTTTCTTTCCTTCAATGTTGCCTTATAACCCGCTATTTCCCTCACCAATCTTTTTCGGAATCCAAGGGTCTCTTTCAGTTGTATAATGTTTTTATTCAATGGTTTAGTAGGCTGAAGTGTTTTGTGTTTTTCTTCGCCATACTGGGCAATACGGGCAGCATCTACTTTGTCTGACTTGCCTCTGGTGATACCCATTGACCTTTTAATTTCAAGTCCGGATATTCTGGCATATGGAATAGAACTGGCCTCACAAAAGGCTATGAGTTTGTATTCATACCCACCTGTATATTCCATCACCAGAAAGCTTTTGCTCAGGTCAATTTTGTTGGTTTTGCACCATTTGAGAAACTGTTTGAAACCCTCCAGATTGTTGCTGATCTGGATGTGGATATTAAGTTCTGGGCAGTGAATGTCAAGCGTATTTTTAGAGACATCAACCCCTATTGTATAATACCATTTTTTCATACTTTTGAAAAGTTTTTTAAGTAAAAAAAGATGCTCTTGTCAAAAACCTTTGGTGGTTCAAAGGATAATTCTAGTTGGACCTGGAGCATCGAAAGTAACAGCGGGGACTAATACTCAAACAAGTCCAAAAGACTAGAAGAAAGGTAAGTACACCCCGCTGTTTACTTTCAAAGTTATCCACAATTTTGGAGATGTCAACACCCCCCTGGACCCCCTTTACAACAATGGTAATATTATTGACTAAAGTACCTTTGAAGGTCCAAAGGAAGAAAGGGCTGCGAAGTGACTCCATTCCATTTTACCACTGAACTTCCTGCGTAGTGACTCAACTCCGAATTAAGCACAAAATCCCTTTTTTATCAAATACGCCTGTTAGCCGATGCTGTCTTGCCAGTCATAGAAGTCCGGAGTTGGACTCAATATTTTGGCCACCAGCAACTTTAAGCATTGAACCAAAAACTGTTTGTCAAAGTTGGAGATTAAATCGTAAGAAAAAAAGTAAAGACTCGATTTTACATGAAAGGCGGGAGGACTTCCACTGCCTTTTTTTAAAAAAAGTTTTAATAATTTTGATCGCAGAATAATTCACTAAAAAATGAAAAGCCTATATTTAGCTTCCGTAGTTGGATCAGCAATAATGACATTGCTCTTTTTTGCAGGTTGCAAGAAAGAAGAAACCAAAACAGAACCTGTAATTACAATTCCTGTTTTATCTGCCACAAAAGCCGTAACTGACATCACTCAAACCACTGCTTCAAGTGGTGGCAAAGTCACCTCTGACGGAGGCTCAGCGGTTACAGCCCGGGGCGTATGTTATGGGAAGAGTCCTGAGCCGAACATTTCTGGTTCAAAAACAGAGAATGGAGCAGGCGTTGGTGATTTTGGTTCCAGCTTGACTGGTTTGGAAGCAAATACAACCTATTATGTACGAGCCTATGCTACCAATCCGAAAGGTACATCTTATGGCGTTGGTGTTTCCTTCAACACTCTTGAGATACCTGTAACGATTCCGATTTTAGGTTCAACCACTTCAGCAATAAACATTACGCAAACCACAGCGACCAGTGGGGGGATCATTAGTTCTGCTGGCAATGGGATAATCACCGCAAGAGGAGTTTGCTGGGGTACGAGTCCCGAGCCTACGATTTCAAACGCAAAATCGGAAGATGGAGAAGGAAAAGGCTCCTTCATAAGCAACTTAACTGGTCTAATGGAAGGGACAACTTATTATGTACGATCTTATGCGACCAATACAGCGGGCACCGGATATGGTTCTCAAACCAGTTTTACTACTTCAGCAAGTATTTTTAACCCGAATCTAACGTATGGGAATATGACAGACCAGGAGGGCAATAGCTATAAAACGATCCAGATTGGCACCCAGGTTTGGATGGCAGAGAACCTAAAAACCACCCGTTACCGTGACGGTTCTGCCATAACCACTGGCCTGAGCAACAATGCGTGGGAACTTACAATAGCAGGTGCCTATGCCATATATGAGAACAATGCAGCCAACAATACGACCTATGGAAAACTATACAACTGGTATGCGGTTGCAGACAGTAGAAACCTTTGCCCTGCAGGCTGGCATGTACCCAGCGATGGGGAGTGGACAACCTTAGAGAATTTTCTTGGTGGCTCAACAGTTGCAGGTGGCAAAATGAAAACCACAACAGGCTGGAATGATTACAACGGACAATACGGCAAAGGAACCAATGAAAGCGGTTTTTCAGGCCTTCCGGGCGGCGGCCGTTACGGCAATGGTACTTACGACGCCATTGGCAACTTCGGCAACTGGTGGTCCTCTACAGAGTACTCCTCAGCAAACGCCGGGGGCCGGTACCTGTTTTACTACTATGGCTTTTCCTACCGGCTCAACTTCCTTAAGCGGGAAGGCTTTAGTGTCCGTTGCCTCAGGGATTAAAAAGACCCTCCCGCCAGGTCGGGATCTTCGATTTGGTTATTTGACTCTTTGACTCCATCACCGCGAAGCGGTCGAATTTATTTTTCAGAGAGACATCTATGAAACTGCACAATGAACTCCCTGTTTATAAGGCAACTTATGATATGTTGCTGGAGATATTTCAGCTTTGCCGTGGGTTTAGCAGGGAGTACAAATTTACAGTAGGAGAGAGCCTGAAAAAAGAAACCATAGATTTGCTTACGCTTATTTTCAGGGCCAATAGCAGCGAGAAAAAGACCTATAAGGTTTTCGAAAACCTTATAGTAAACCATTTGGCGGGCCAAAGTCCTTGCTAAAACAACTTTTTATCCGGAAAATCTGTAAATTCGCTAAACCAAAGACTCTTTGCAGTAAGGCCATATAAACCAATG
>JBIPOE010000057.1:0-26846 GCA_044379485.1 Catalimonadaceae bacterium | reverse complement strand
ACTAAGGTTTGGAAATTCAGATTAGAATAAGGTTGAATCACCAGCGGATAAAACCTTATTTTCCATTGCACCCAAACCTTAGTAGAGCAAAGATTCCATCCAGCCCCACCCAAACCTTATTTGGTCATTGTCAATTGATAGGAATTAAATAAGGCAATAAGGTTGGGGTTCCTTCGTTGACCGTTTCTACTAAGGTTTGGAAATTCAGATTTAAATATGGTTAAATGCATTAATCCAAAAACCTTATTTTCCATTGCACCCAAACCTTAGTAGAGCAAAATATCTAGCCCATATATACTCAAACCTTATTACCTTATTTGGACTCAGCCCCAGGCTCCAATGTTTTCTGGTAAAATTGAATAAACTGGTCATACTCCTCTTTAAAACTCACCTTCCTATGGTGTTCCGGTTGGTTGAGGATGTATTTACAAACCCTGTCAACATCTGATTTTGAAACAGAAAATGCAGAGGCGGAATCCTGCCAGGCAAAATTTGAACTGCAAAGTTTGTTTTGATTGATAAATTTTTGGCTGCTTCCTGCTACCAGACTTGCAAGGCTTTCCTCCGAAATATGAGCAGAACGGGAAACAAGAAAATGAACATGCTCAGGATTGGCATAAATGGCATACAATTGCGAATCATTGTTGTTCACAATCCCGGTAATATACTTTTCTATTCTTTGTCTGTGCTTTTCAGCAATAAGTGGCAATCTGTGCAGGGTAGTAAAAATAAAATGGGTGTAGAGGTTGTTGTATTCTATTTTCATTTCAAAAACAAGGTAATATGGTTAATTCTATCATCTCCTTTTTTTGCTACTAAGGTTGAATGCTACTCTTTTTTTCCACTTTCATCCTTATAAAACACTAAAGTGGCAAGGCTGCATTTTGCCAATGTTTTGCCATTTTCAAAGGTAATATATTCCGGGTCTTTGCCCAGGTGGCCTATCAACATTACTTTGTTTAGTCCTTGCATAAAAGGTTTGAATTTAGAAAGGGTTTTTCGGGGAAGTTTTTTTATCTCAACTTAAATTCAAAAATGACGTTTTATTCTGAAATATTTCATCGATATTCTCAAAATACTTTTTTTTCTACCACACCTGTAGGCAACTCACTCAATTACTCCCTCCTCCCCCCAAAAAAAATACTATAATTCCATATAATAAAAACCTGATGCATCCTTTTTGAAGCCGATTTTTTTGAAATAAGCTTCATTATTTTCATTCGTTTCTCTGGCTTGTATTTTGGTTATGCCGCTGGCCTTAAGTTCCGGCCCAAGTTTGCGGTATATAAATTTTCCATTTTTAAAATCCCGGTATTCAGGTATCACAAAGTCCAGGCCAACGGTTAGGGTGTTTTCTTCCCTGCGGGCCAAAAACAAACCCGCCACCTGCATGTTGCGAAGTATAAAAAAACTCATACTGTTCATATCGGGGTTGTAAGCAAAACCCGGACAAATGGATTGAATTTCTGCATTGTGAAATGCCACAAACCGAAGCAGATATTCACTACCGGGTTTTATTTCGAGGGTTTCAAATATTTCCTTTTTCCGGTAGATGGTCCAGAGGTAATAGATGTTAACGCAAACAATAAAGCCATTCAAAAAGCCAACCGGTAAGGCCCCAAGCATGAAGCCATACGTGCTAAAGCAAATGCCTCCTATCAGATTTATAATTCTAAATTTTAATATAGAACTCAAAGTCATCGAAATGGCAATGAGAACCGAGGCCAGGTAGCCAAGCCAGCTTAAATATTCCATTTTTACTGTATTCTGATTTTTTGAAGGGCAGTTACTCCTTTTTAAGTTTTGTGCAAAACTGCTTGTATTCACTAAACTTTGGTATATTAATTTTTAATAAATCCATGATATTGGGCCATATAAAAATTTGGCCCTTTGATGAGCTGAAAGAAGTTTTTCCTATCTGCCTGTTTGGTTTGCCCTTGTTACGTCTTTTGACCAACAACTCACAGCAGAGGTTTCCTGGAAAATCTACATTTGGCTTTGCGATGAAGTTTTTGTTGGTGAAACTTGTCCGCTGCGGCGGAAACATCAAAAAAGGCATAAATCATTTCCAAACAAAACATTCCCAAACCCGTCCAACTTAAAATTTACGTCAATTTTTAGTTTCACTTTAATAAACTTGCAGCATCATTTCTTTAGCTGTCTGTTTGAAAAAATAAGCAGGTCTTGAAATAAGTATAAAAACCAAAAAATGAAAAAATACGTACTGACAAGTTTGTCTCTTTTGCTTCTGATTTGTTGTCTCTCCTTTCAACCCAAAACGGCCAAATGGAGAAACCTCTTTGACGAAAAAACCACCAAGGGATGGAGAGGTGTGTATATGACTCATTTTCCTGATTCAGGCTGGGTGGTAAGAGACAATCAGCTCATTCATAAGTCGTCGGCTGGTAAAGAATCTGTTTCAGGTGGAGACATTGTCACAGAGGAGGAATTTACAAACTTCGAATTGGAGCTTGAGTTTAATGTGGCAAAAGGCGGAAATAGCGGAATTAAATATTTTGTGGTTGAGCGCCAGCCTAAGCCCGCAGGTTCAGCAATCGGATGTGAATTTCAGATATTAGACGATGAAAACCACCCGGATGCGAAACTTGGAAAAAACGGAAACAGGAAAGCAGGCAGTTTATATGATCTTATTCCAGCACCTGTTGAAAAAACTTTTTTTGGACCTGAAAAATGGAACAAAGCAAGAATACTGGTAAACGGCAAGCATGTGGAGCATTGGCTGAATGGTGTTAAAACCATAGAATATGACAAAGGAAATGAGGAGTTTAAAGCAAGAATAGCAGAAAGTAAATATCAGAAATTTCCTTTTTTCGGTAATGACGACAAAGGCCATATTCTACTGCAGGACCACGGAGATGAAGTCGCTTTTAAAAACATTAGAATCAGGACCTGGGAATGAGTTCAAAATTAGTGGTTAGTGGTTAGTATTTAGTAATTAGTAATTAGTAGTTTAGAGTTCCGAGGTAAAGGTATAGAGTTCAAATTTTATATTATTAAGTAACTCCTAATTCAACATTCATAACTCATAATTCATAACTCAACATTCATAACTCAACATTCATAACTCATAACTCATCATTCATAACTCATCATTCATTATTCATAACTCAACATTCACAACTCATCATTCATAATTCATAACTCAACATTCATAACTCAACATTCATAACTCATAATTTATAACTCATAACTCATAATTTATAACTCATCATTCATAATTCATAACCCAACATTCATAACTCATCATTCAACATTCATAATTTAAAATTCATCATTCATAATTCAAAACTCATCATTCATCATTCATCATTCAAAACGCATGGAAAACTCCAGAAGATCTTTTATTCAAAAATCAGGCTTTGTAGCAGGTGGCATGGCCCTTGGCTTAAGCCCAATGAGTTATGGGCGAATTCTAGGTGCCAATGATCGCGTAAAAGTTGGAATTGTAGGCTTTGCCATGCGATCCAAACAATCGTTGATACCCAGTTTTATGAACCATGCCAAAGAACTGAACATGGAAATTGTAGCTCTTTCAGATATCTGGAAATTAAGGAGAGAGGAGGGAGCCGCATTTTTAAAAGAGACTACGGGAAACAGCTCCATTTTCGCTGCAAGAAACAATGATGAATTGTATGCCAATAAAAATGTTGATGCTGTAATCATAGCCACTGCCGACTTTCAACATGCTCTGCACGGCATTGAGGCAGTAAAAGCAGGAAGAGATGCCTATGTTGAAAAACCCATGGCCAATACCATGGAAGATGCCAGGGCAATTCTAAAGGCGGTGGAAGAATCAAAAAAAATAGTCCAGATTGGCACTCAGCGTCGTTCAGGCTGGAACTATCAGGCAGCCAATGACTATATAAAATCCGGTAAATTCGGCTCTGTTAATATGGTTGAATTGACCTGGAATGTAAATCAGCCGGGCAGATGGCGTTTACCAGATCTGGTCAAAAAGTGTAAGGAAGAAGATACAGACTGGAAACGGTTTCTGATGAACCGTCCCCAGGTGCCTTTCGATCCACGGAAATATTGTGAATACCGTTTGTTTTGGCCATATTCATCTGGTATTCCCGACCAATGGATGGTGCATCAGATTGATACTGTGCATTGGTTTTCGGGGTACTACAGACCAAGATCTGTGGTGGCAAATGGTGGAATTTACCAGTGGAACGACGGCAGAGCCAACCACGATACCATGACAGCAGTATTTGATTACGGAGATTTGAAAACGAAGGAGGGAGGTTTTCAGGTAATTTATTCCAGCCGCATGGGAAATTCTGCTGGTGGTATTAAGGAATATTACTTTTCCAATGGAGGCATGCTCAATCTGGAAACCAATAAGGTATCTCCAAATGGGGGATTGGAGGAAAAACTGGCCTCAGCTATGGGTATGAAAGCCAATCTCCTGGACGAAATTTCATTGTCTGAAGCAGTCAATGTGGAAGCAGGAGCCAATACCGGTGCCGATCCATTAACCTCTGCCCACATGCGAAACTGGATGGAATGTGTAAGAAGCAGAAAGCTGCCCAATGCAGATGTGCGGGCCGGTTACAACCATTCTGTGGCTTTGTGCATGACCATTGCAGCCATTCAATCTGGAAAAAAAGTCACTTTTGATGACGAAAAGCAGGAAGTGATTATTGGTTGATTTTAGATTTTAACAATAATCTCACCAATTAAAATTTCGGGCCCAATTAAATTCCGGAGCTCCTTTTTTCAAACCCTGAAAAAATGAGGTATTATCATAATTCTGGTCTTTGTTGGAGATTCCTTTTTTTTGTTATGTTTTGCCAAAGTGCTTAGACATTAAACCAATAAACCAGTTTGATCACCAGGGCTCTGTTTTTGGTTTTTAAATCACCCACAGTAACTGGTAAGTAGTTTTCCGAGTACACCACAAACAAATCTGATACAGGCGCAAATCGCCATTGATATCTGGCATTTATATTGATATTGTCAGCCTGCTGATTGTATTGCATAAAATAGGTAAAAAAATGACTTTTGGAAAAAGAGATTTCGGCTTTTGGTCCTACCAGCCAAAACTCATTATTCACAAATGGCTCAGGGAAAAAGAACTGGTTGTAAGTAAAACTTAAAATCCATGTTGCCCATGAACCAGACCGAATACTGAGAGATCCATCGGCATTGTTTAACCAGCCATTAAAATAATTGCCAGATTGGAAGCTTGCCCCTGCTGACAGTCTTTTTCTGGAATCAGTTAAAAAGCTAAACTGCACATTGTTGTACCAATATTCACTGTTTGAATCCAATCTCGTTTTTGAACGGGTATTGGTTGGGTCAAAACTACCGTTATACAACCGGGTATATGATCTGTTGAAATTCAAGGAAATGGAAGATGTATTTTTAAAGATAGTAAGTCCTTGAATTCTATAAAGTTGGTCACTTACCTTTCTGGTTTGGTCCCAATAGGTATCGTTGTAAAGATCCAGACTAAAATAGTTTACTTTTGAGTTTCCAGGGTAATACCGGTAAGCTGCTTCAGGTTCAATTCTAAAAAATCCCTTTGGTCTTTGCAAGTAACCAAGTTCAGGATTATATCCTTGCCCAACTATTTCATGGTTCCAGGTTAAGGTAAATTCTGGAACATTGTAGTTCAAGTAAACCGCATGGGCAAATTCATCGGTACGTTTCTGGTTTTCAAACGATTGATGGGCGAAAAATTTTCCTGTCCACCTGTTGTCTTTTGAAAGTAGATTATAATCCAGGCCAATTACCCTGTTAAATACATTGTTTTTAAAAGAAATATCGCCGCTATCATTTTTGAAAACTTGTTTATTTACAAATATTCCGGCAAGATTACTTCTGCCAAATATCTTTTGCTGGAAGGTGGCTACAGTATAATTGGTTCCTTTGGCCTTCAACTGTCCATCATCTCCGGTTTGTACATTAAGCAGGCCAAGCCGTAAATTGGGATTGAGTTTTCCACTTAAACGGGCTCCATATAAAATTCTGGTGGGTAATAATCCTGGTGCATCCGGATTCGCTACCAGACCTATTCTTCTGGAAAAAAAGGGCCGGATCCGGGAAAATCCAAACTGCGCAAAGAGGTCTGAGTTTTCATTAAAAAATTGTCTTTGCTCAGGAAAAAAAATTTCAAAACGGCTGAGGTTGGCTACCTGTCTGTCCACTTCCACATTGCTAAAATCCGGATTTAACGTTAGGTCCAGATTCAATGATGAGGTAATTGCAATTTTGGCATCTCCTCCCACCTCAAATTTGGTCTTGCTATCCAATTCGTTTGGAAGTTTGGTTTTACTGGAGTTGACTGCAGCATATGGAATAATTGAAATATTGGTGCCAGTTTTTTGTATTGGTTTGTCCCATACATAGGGAGTGGTAAAACTTAGGACAGTTAATGGGTAGTTTCTAGGTATTCTTACCAAAGTACTGATTTGATTATCAGATACATCTGTTCTTGAAAAGTTGAAATTCCATTTTTCCATACCCGAATTAAATCGCAGTGTTTTGAATGGAATAGCCATTTCTACCACCCATTTATCCGGATATTTAGTGACTTTGGAAGTCCATTTGTTATCCCAAATTATAAAGGATTGATCTCCGTTCAGGATTAATGCTTCTCTCTGAGTGCCAAGTGGAGTCACAGCAAAGTTAAATCCATTGGCTCCATCCAGATAGGGATCAATCACCACAGAAAAGTTATCGTTGGTTTTAAGGGCAAAATCTCTTCTCAAATTCCAAACCACCTGTGTGGATGGATCATCATAGCAAATGGCAGCAATGTGTAAGTGCAAATTATCGTATGCCATCATCACCTCCGTTCTGCTTTTGGCAAATCCGGTATCAAATGGAAACTGATTTTTAAAATTGCTAACCTTGCTGGCTTGCTTCCAAACCATTTCATCCAGAATTCCATCTACAGTTATTCTTTCAGATGAATAACTAAGGTCTTGAATTGTTGGATTATTGCCAGCAAAAATTGGAAAAGGATTTGCCCAAAAAAGACATAATGTTATGATAAACAGTATCTTGGTAATTTTACTTTTTTGCAAGGTCGCCAATATATTGGCACAGGAATTTATTCTAAAAATAAAGGTTGTCTTTAAAAACACGAGAAAAAATTGGGCTGTAAATCCTTCAGCCCTTGAATTAATTTGTTTACTTGAATTGACTTATTCTCCATCAAAAGTGATATCAACCCTTCTGTTGAGTGAAGCACCGTCGTTTGCCTCCTCGTTGGTAGTCAGTGGATCGGCTTTGCCAAGTGTTTTGATTTTCATCCTTGAATCAGGAATTCCTTTTTTTAACAAATAAACCCTCACAGATTCTGCCCTATCTGCAGAAAGTTTAAGGTTGTATTCATCTGATCCTTTTGAATCGGTGTGACCTCCAATTGCGATTTTCATTTTTAAATTTTTGTTCATCATATCCACAAGTCTGTTTAACTCCGCAAATGACTCTTTGTTTAACTCTGCTTTGTTGTAATCAAAAAAGATATTGTTAAGCGCAATTAGTGTTCCCTTTTTTATTGGAATAAGATAAAGGTCCTGACTAATGGTTTGAGCATCTTGTAGATCTGTTGCATCTACGCTTTGATTTACAGATATATAGCCATCAGACTGTGCCAGGTAGCCATATTTAGCACCTACTGGAAAAGTAATTTTATAATTTCCTGTTGAGGGATCAGAATCGTTTATCCCCAAAGCTTTGTTTTGCGTTAAATTCTCATAAACGATTTTTGCTCTTACCGGTTTTTTGGAAAATTTATCCAAAACCCGACCTGAGACTTCTATGATAGGAAGTGGCTTAAACAAATCCGGAATTCGTAATCTATATAGATCCAATTGCCCGTTCGATAGTTTTCCACCAGAAGAAAAATAAGCGTAATCCCCATTGGCAGGAAGCGTAAAGAATATATCCGACTGACCAGTATTGATGTTTTTGCCCAAATTGGTTGGTTTTGACCATTTGGTCCAACTATCATCCAGTCGCCGGCTCATGAAAATATCATCGCTTCCATATCCGGAAAAGCCATCAGAGCTGAAAAACAGTGTTTTATCATCCGCAGCTAAAAATGGGGCAGATTCATTGCCAATACTATTTAGCGTCTTACCCATGTGGATCGGTTTGCTCCATGTACTGTCATCTTGAATAAAACTAACATATAGATCAGAGCCTTCACCACCAAGCGCTTCCTCTGCCCGAATGGACATCAGCATTACTCTTCTGTTTTGGCATAGATAATAGTTTGCTTTTTTGTATTCATTGATGTATCCGTTGATTTTAAGCGCTTTTGGCGTGCTCCATCCTTCTGAAGTTACTGTTACCATTGATACACCCTCCTCCATGTTGTTTTTTTTATCCATTTTGTAGATATTTCCCAAAAGTATATTCTTACCATCTGGTGTAATGGAACACATGAAATTTGGTTTGTCATTGTTAATAGGAGATCCCAGGTTTTTGGCAATTCCCCATTCTCCTGTTTTTTCATCCCAATCAGAAAACCAGATATCTTCTGCATCTTTTTTACCACCCATATTCTGCGGATCAAATTGTCGGCCGAAATAAAGACGTTTACCATCTGGTGAAATAATAGGATTTACCTCATCATATTGGCTGTTTATTTTTTCTGTCAAACGCTCCGTTCCAACATTTGGATTGATCCTTTTGCTGTCATTAATTTTAACCTCAATGGGTTCTTTTCCATCAGAAACAGCAATAAAATCCACGCTATTAAATCCTGAAACCTTATCACAATCCAATTCTATTCTAATTGCTTTTACAGGCCAGGGAGACTTTTCTTCCAGGAAAATGTGCAACAATCTGGAATCCTGGCGCAATGGTTTTGGTGTAAATTGGTTTATCAAGTGTTGTTTACCATTTGGTTCAATGGCAATAACCTTCGAGATAGAGCCTGGATTAAAGCATTCCCCAATAGCGATTTGCTCAATCTGAATTTCCTTTTCAAAGCCTACTGTTATAAAATGTTGGCCTGTTTGCCTTTTGGGGCTCCATGCAAAGGGATTGTCACCGCCAACTGGTAAAGCATTTGGCTCTCCTAATATTTGCTGGCTGGAATATAATTCGAAACTATACTCGGATGAAAATTCAATAACTTTGTTGGCATACAAAATTTCCTGTTTGTTATTCTGTGCAATTGAGCATATAGTAATTGTAAAGAACAAACCTAAAAGACGATACTTCATTATCTAAAACTAATGTGTAAGGAGTCCGAAAGTTAATTGGCAGAAATTTAAAATTGTTGTTATTTTTATTAAAAACCCAAATAACACAAGAAAACCAAGGCTTTTTAAAAAAAAATGCAACTATAAACTTAAAACCCTCACCTCAACCCGGCGATTTACCTTCCTTAAATCTGTTAGTCCTGCGCTGGTTAAATGTTTTTCCCCTCCAAAAGCTTTCAATTTAATTCTTTTCCTTTCAATTCCTTTTTTTACCAACCAATTTTTCACCTCTTTAATTCTGTTTTTGGCGAGTTCCATACTCTTGCGGCTTTTTCCATAATTATCCGTATGCCCTTCAAGTCGGATCTTGATTCCAGGATTTTCATTTAACATGCTATATAACCTGGAAAGTTCTGGAAGAGAGCTATTGGTTAATTTATAACTTGTAACATCAAATAGAATTTTTTCAAGAGGTAAAACCTCATTCAATGCGATAGGTATCAACTTGAAATTCCTGATCAGTATTTCTTTTGAAGTCAATGAATCTATGAGCAGGTTAAATGTACATTGTTCACTTACAAAACCTTCAGCCGAAACCAAACAAAGATATTCACCTCTACCAAGCAGATTTGCGCTGTACCCTCTGGTTCCTGATTGTGAAATTACAGTTAACGCAGCATCTGGCTGTTTTTCGAAAACCAGTTTTGATTCTATTCTTTCTTTTGTTTTATAATGCGTTACTTCTCCTTGAATCAGGCATTTATCGGTTTGGCCATTAGCAATAAGGTAGGGAATAATGAAAAAGAAGGAGAATCCGAAAAGACCTTTTTTTAATGGTTTTGACTCGACTTTCATCCTTTTTTACTAAGGTGTTTTATAAGAATTCATTCAAGTCGCCAAGTCCTTGTCGGATTACCTCAAATTCATCTGTTTCACAAAGTACAATAGTAGAAGCGATATTGTGACCAGGCCCACCATCAATTACAATATCAACCAGATTTTCAAATCTTTCAAAAATAAGCCCAGGATCAGTACTGTATTCTAAAATATCATCATCATCTACAATTGAAGAGGTTAATATAGGATGCCCAAGTTCTTTAACTAACAGGCGAGGAATATTATTGTCTGGAATCCTGATTCCAATCGTTTTTCGTTTGTTGTTGAGCAATTTGGGCACTTCATTTGTTGCAGGAAGAACAAATGTAAAAGGTCCAGGCAATGCCCTTTTCATAACCTTAAATACATAATTTGAAACCTTGGCATAGTTGGCAAGGTGGCTCATATCATAACAAATAAATGCAAAATTTGCCCTTTCTGGTTTTATATTTTTTATTTTTGCAATCTTCTCTATTGCCTTTGGTTGACTGATATCACAGCCTATTCCGTAAACTGTATCCGTAGGATAAATTACCAATCCACCTTTTTTAAGTACCTCCACAATTTCCTCAATCCTTCTAGGATCTGGATTTTCTGGATACAATTTTATTAATCTGGCCGCCAATTATTTATTTTTTTGTGGGTATATTTATCAGTAGAAAATAGTTGAATCCTACACTGGTTTTTCCTGAATAAAAACCATACCCAGGCACTGAATACGGTTGGAAACCATCAGATCGGGCATGAAGTCTTCCCTTAAGCCGTAATTCAAAACCCATCATGACCCAGCCAAAGACTTTTGCCTTTATTGCAGTTACAAACTCTGCCCAAATAACAGTACTGTTTTTCTCTTCCAGATCAAGGAATGTTTTTTCCTTTGAATAGGGATCAATTATTTTTACATCCCTGGCTTGAAAATTAAAGGAACTCCCTGCTAGCCTTCCACCTAAAGATAAAATATTGTCATTTTCTGAAAATACATTTTTTCCGTAACCAACAGATAAATAAGGGCCTGAGCTAATTGGGCTATATGTTTCCAACTTTTGGCTATGCTCTGCAAATCCTGCATGAAATTCAAAAATATGCCTATCAAAATTTATATCAAGTGAAGTTTCAAATCCTTTAAAATCTTTTCTGGTTGCAGATAAAAAAAGCCGTGAAACATCAAGTCCAATTCTGATTTTTGGTGAAATAGAACTAAATTTTTGAGTAGAGTCTTTTACATATTTACTGGAAACAATAGAGCTATCTTTTGAAATAATATTCTTTTTGAAAATTACTTTAGATGAATCGGTATTCTGGCCTAAAACATTAAAAGCCAAAGATATAACGAATATCAAGCTAGTAAAATATCTTAACATGATTTTTAGCTGTGGTATCTATTTGGTTTCTTATGATTTCAACCGCTTTAAATCTCCTTCCTCCAAACGATTCTATTGCTGAAATATTGTAATAATAGTTGTAGCCACACTCTTCAGAGATGAAAAAAACATTGGGAATCAAATTGAAATGTATGGAATCTTTGGTATTGGTGTCCAGTAAAAAAAGGGTAATGCTTTTGGAATTTAATGGGATATCCAATTTTATGTTATCGGTGGGTGATTTTACGGACAAAAGAGTTAGATTAGAATCTGATTTTAAAATCCCATTTTCGTTCCTAACTATAATTTTATTGAAGGCAATGGGGCGTTTGGTATTCATTTTAGAACTATCAGCAAAGTAAAATTCTAAACCCAATTGAATTTTATTTTTTGAAACGCAAGGCAATTCATCACAACTCAATAGGCTGAAAATCAATAAAATGGTGGAAGGAAATAAAATAAAACTTCTTTTCAAACTGTATTGTTTGCGTTTGTGGCCCGCAAAATTGGCAATTAAACAAAGGTTTATCCCATTTTTTTTGAAATCATTTTGTTGTTTTTATTCTCTTTTGAAATAAATACTGATTTCTTTTAAGCTGATTTGTGTGTATGAAAATAATTTGTGATTAACGTAAAGCAATCAAAATATAAGAAAGTCCGGTGCAATGCCAGACTGAAAATCACGGATACTTTTAATAGTGGTGTCTGCAATATTAGTGAGTGCATTTTCAGTTAAGAACGCTTGATGGCTGGTTATCAATACATTTGGAAAAGTCATTAGCCTCGAAAGTTCATCATCGTCAATTAAATCTAAAGAGTGATCTATAAAAAAGATACCTTCCTCCTCTTCATAAACATCTAATCCCAGAGCCCCTATTTTTCCTGATTTCAGTCCTTTAATGACACTGCTTGTTTTTACCAAACCACCCCTGCTGGTGTTTATGAGAAATACACCGTTTTTCATTTTTTCTACGGACGATTCATTTATTATGTGTTTGGATTCAGGAAGCAAAGGCAGGTGAAGCGAGATGATGTCGGAATTGGTGAATAGTTCATCTTTTCCAATATATTTGACACCAAGTGAAATAAGAGCCTCATCAGGAAACGGATCATATGCAAAAACCTTAGCACCAAAACCCAACATGATTTTACAAAAAACTGCTCCTATTTTTCCAGTTCCCAGAACGCCAATTGTTTTATTAAAAATGTCAAAACCGGTTAGTCCATCGAGTGAAAAATTACCTTCTCTTACTCTGTTGTAAGCTTTATGCGTTTTTCTGTTCAATGATAATAACAAGGCAACCGCATGCTCCGCCACAGAATTAGGCGAATATGCTGGAACTCTTACAACTTTTATGTTGAGTTTTTTTGCATAATTAAGATCTACATTATTAAAGCCTGCACATCGTAAGGCAATCATTTTGAGGCCTTTGTCTGCTAAATTTTGCAATACCTCTGCATTCAATTTGTCGTTGACAAAACAGCAAATTATATCAGAACCTTCGGCCAGAACCATGTTTTCCTGGCTTAAAGTTTCATTGAAATAATGTACGTTCAGGTCTGGCAAGTTGTAAAAAGGCTTTTCAAAACCTCTGAAAGAAAAGAAAGAAATTTTCATAGTTTTGAACATGAATTGAATCTTATAGTCAGATGCAAACAAATAATATTCAATAGTATTTGAAAATTCGAATAGTTAGTTTTATTCATTCATTGTGTATGTTTACGTTTGCAAAAATAACCAAATTCCATGGACAAGTTTAGCTATATTTCAAATGCTCACGGTGACTACATTGAAGGGCTATATGAAACCTACAAATCCAACCCATCTGAGGTAGATCCTCAATGGCAGAAATTTTTTGAAGGCTTTGAATTTTCAAAAACATTTTCAGAAGGAGCTCAGGCCAATACGATATCAACTTCTGTAGCGAATAAGCCTGCGGGACAGTTTGGAGATATAACAAAGGAACTTGCCGTTGCTTCCTTGATTGATGCCTACAGGACCAGGGGGCACCTTATGGCCAATACAAATCCTGTAAGAAAAAGAAAGGATAGAAAGCCAAGGCTTTCCCTGGCTGATTTTGGCTTAAGTGACGGAGATTTAAGTACTGTATTTCAGGCATCACAATTGGTTGGGATGTCAGGAAGTACCTTAGGCCAGGTGATTGAAAGACTCATAAAAGTGTATCAATCCAGTATTGGTTTTGAAATTGGTTATATAAGAGATTTAGAACAACAAACATGGTTAAAACAAAAGGTTGAAAATGAATGGCCGGTTTTTTCACCAAGTCACGATCAAAAGAAACGCATTTTCAAAAAGCTAAATGAAGCAGTTGTTTTTGAAAACTTCCTGCATACCAAATATGTAGGCCAAAAGCGATTTTCGTTGGAAGGAGGAGAAACCTCTATTCCAGTATTGGATTTTATTTTCAATTCTGGGGCCGCACTTGGCGTTAAGGAATTTGTAATAGGAATGGCCCATAGGGGACGATTAAATGTTCTGGCCAATACAATGGGCAAAACCTATGAACAAATTTTTTCCGAATTTGAAGGTTCATCTATTCCGGATTTAACAATGGGTGATGGGGATGTTAAATACCATATGGGTTACACATCTGATCAAACAACCATGGAGGGGCATCCTGTTCATTTAAAGCTTTGCCCAAATCCATCTCACCTTGAGGCAGTTAATCCAACTACTCTGGGTTTTGTAAGAGCTAAAATGGCCATGCAGTTTGATAACGATTACAAAAATATATTACCAATACTTATCCATGGTGATGCAGCAAATGCGGGTCAGGGAATTGTGTATGAAGTAACTCAAATGGCCAAATTGAACGGGTATTCTGTTGGTGGAACGGTTCATATTGTAATCAACAATCAGGTGGGTTTTACAACTGATTTTGATGATGCCCGTTCGTCTTCTTATTGTACAGATCTTGCAAAAATAATTGAAGCACCAGTTCTACATGTAAATGGTGATGATCCGGAAGCAGCTGTTTTTGCTGCGATTCTGGCCGCTGAGTACAGACAAAAATTTGGTAGTGACATTCTCATTGATTTGGTTTGTTACAGACGACACGGCCATAACGAAAGCGATGAGCCTAAATTTACACAACCATCGCTTTATAATATCATAGCCAAGCATCCCAATCCAAGGGAAATTTATAAAAAGCAATTGATTGAAAGGGGTGATGTAGATGCAGATCTGGCTGAGAAAATGGATAAAGAGTTCAGAGATCTTCTGCAGGAAAGGCTTAATATGGTAAAACAAACTCCTTTGCCATATGCAACTCAAAAGCTTGATAAAGAATGGCTTGCTTTAAGAAAATCTACTATCGAAGACTTCGACAATTCCCCATCAACTGGTGTTTCCAAAGAAATCCTTGAAAAAATAGGTAGGGCGCTTACCAAATTGCCAGATGGATTCAAGCCTGTTAAGCAAATTGAAAAAGTGCAAAAGGAACGGGAGGAAATGGTTTTTGAATCTGGCCAAATCAATTGGGCAGTTGCGGAGTTGATGGCTTATGGTTCCATTTTGCTTGAAAAAAAGGTAGTTAGAATTTCCGGACAGGATGTTCAGAGAGGCACATTTTCCCACCGTCATGCTGTATTAAGAGATTCAGTTACCAATCTGCCCTACAACTCACTTAACTTTATAGAGGATGGCCAGGAGCAGTTAAGTATTTACAATTCATTGCTTTCAGAATATGCTGTTTTGGGTTTTGAGTATGGATATTCTACTGCAAACCCGCATTCTCTGGTTGTTTGGGAGGCACAATTTGGCGATTTTGCCAATGGAGCTCAGGTAATGATCGATCAATTTATTGCCAGTTCTGAGTCCAAATGGAGACAAATGCATGGATTGGTAATGTTGCTTCCTCATGGTTATGAAGGTCAGGGACCAGAACATTCAAGTGGAAGACCAGAAAGATTTTTGCAATTGGCTGGCGAGTACAATATGATTGTGGCTAATATTACCCAACCTGCAAACTTTTTTCATGCCCTTAGAAGGCAATTGGCATGGCCATTTAGAAAGCCATTGATTGTGATGTCCCCTAAATCCTTATTAAGGCATCCAAAGGTGGTTTCTGATATTAAGGAATTAACCCAAGGTTCGTTTCAAGAGGTTTTAATTGACAATTTTGTAAAGGCAAAGGATGTGAAAAAGGTCTTGCTTTGCTCTGGAAAAGTATATTTTGATTTGTTGGAAAGACAGCAAAATGAAAAAAGAAAGGATGTCGCAATTGTTAGGCTTGAGCAACTATTTCCATTTCCAGAGAAAAAGTTGAATGAAATTTTATCTCAGTTCAAAAATTCTACTCTGGTTTGGGTTCAGGAAGAACCAGAAAATATGGGTGCCTGGAATTTTATTTTGAGACAAATGAGAAACCAAAATATTCAGGTAGTTGCCAGAAAAGAATCGGCATCACCTGCAGTTGGTTATCTAAAGGTTCATAATCAGGAACAACTTCAAATAATTGATTCTGCTTTTTCTTAAAATTTACGCCAAAAAAATCAAGTAAAATATTAACATACAATGAGTTTAGAAGTAAAAATCCCAAGTGTTGGGGAATCTATCACAGAAGTAACCATTGCAAATATTCTCAAAAAGGATGGGGAGTTTGTCAATCAGGATGAAATTATCTGTGAACTTGAATCAGACAAAGCTACTTTTGAATTAACCGCTTCCCAGTCAGGAGTTGTTCATTGGAAGGTATCCCAGGGTGCTACAATTGCCATTGGAAATGTTGTTTGTACGATAGAAGGTGCAGAAACAAAAATTCCGGAAGTTGCGACAAAAACAATAGAATCAGTTATTCAATCTGCGCCAACAGGTCAGGTATTTGATGTTAAAATTCCAGCTGTGGGTGAGTCAATTTCAGAGGTTACCCTCGCATCATGGAATAAAAAGAGTGGCGACCTTGTAAATCTGAACGATATTCTTTGTGAAATTGAATCAGATAAGGCTACTTTTGAATTGCCAGCTGAAGCAGCAGGAATTTTACAAATAAAGGCTGAAAAGGGTGCTACTGTTCCAATTGGAACTATTGTCGCTTCAATATTGGTTGGAAGCTCAGCTGCAACATCTGCTGAAACAACAAGTACACCTGCAACAGGTAAGCCAAATCCAATTCCTGAAAATACAAAAGCAAATAGTGCCATTACACCATTGGCAGCTGCAATTTTGGCTGACAAAGGAATAAATCCTGCGCAAGTCGCCGGTAGTGGTGAAGGTGGAAAAGTAACCAAAGAAGATGCCTTAAAGGCAAATACAGCCAAGCCAATACCTACTTCAATCCCTCAGGCGGCTCCAACAGTTTCGGCTACAGTTACTGGAACACGGGTTTCAAGAAGAGAAAAGCTTTCTTCTTTGAGAAAAACTGTTGCCAGACGTTTGGTTGCAGTAAAAAATGAAACGGCCATGCTCACCACTTTTAATGAAGTGGATATGAAGCCGATCATGGATCTGCGTAACAAATATAAAGATAAATTTAAAGAGAAACACGCTGTTGGATTGGGTTTTATGTCCTTTTTCACAAAAGCTGTTTGCGTTGCCCTTTCTGAGTTTCCGTCTGTAAATGCCATGATAGATGGTGAGGAAATCATATTCAATGATTTTGCAGATATTTCAATTGCAGTTTCTGCTCCAAAAGGTTTGGTGGTTCCGGTGGTTAGAAATGCGGAACAAATGAACTTTGCCGAAATCGAAAAAGAAATTCTTCGATTGGCTGGTAAAGCAAGAGATAACAAACTCTCCATTGAAGACATGACGGGTGGAACGTTTACCATAACCAATGGCGGTGTTTTTGGTTCCATGATGAGCACACCAATTATCAATGCGCCACAGTCTGCAATTTTGGGAATGCATAATATTGTGGAGCGAGCCGTGGTTGTGAATGGAGAAATCGTAGTTCGTCCTATCATGTACGTTGCCTTAAGTTATGACCATCGCATAATTGATGGCCGTGAATCCGTAGGATTTCTTGTTAGGGTAAAGCAATTATTGGAAGATCCATTGCGCTTACTTCTTGATGTTTAAAACTGCAAATCCCGCTAAAGCGGGATTTTTTTTTGCCTGATTATTAGTTTTTCTGCCAGGCAAAATCTGGTATTGGGATTTCAACACCATGGGTTGCTTTTGCTGCCAATTTAAATAGGGGAGGAGCCAAATTGAAAATCTGTAAACTTAGTCTTGTAGCAAAATTGGTTTGCATAATACTTTGCAGAGTTCGGGCTGTTTTCAATCGACCATCAAATTGTCTCATCCATCTGGATTGGTAGTTGCGAACCATTTCTAACGAATTCACCTTCCCAGTTAAAAGCAAGTTTGCTTCCTCCACAGCTATTATGGCTGCATGCATGGCCATACTCATCCCATTTCCAGCAAGTGGAGGAATCATTCCAGCAGAATCACCAATAAATAACATCCCATTTTGGCTAAGAGACCTTGGTGAAAAAAATACCCCGGCAGTAGAAACCCGTTCAGTTACTTTCTCAAAATCGTTCAGGTATCTGTTTAATTCCGGATTTTTGGAAAGGATATGATTCTCAACCTTTTCTAAATCGCCTTTTTCTAATTTTACAGATTGTGCATCTATCAAATAGCAAAGACAGTATTTGTTTCCCTCGATGGCAGAAATTCCGCAATAGCCACCTGGGAAATAGTGCAATTCAATTCGATCCTTTGGCAAATCGGCCAACACATGCATTTTAACTCCGATAAATCCTTTTGGACTTGATGTTTCTTCTGGTTTTTCATTTGCAAAATGTGGCTTGTTTCTTCCAAATGCACCCAAAACTACTTTGCCAACAATTTCAGGAACCTCAAATTGGTTGGTTTTTAAAAGGAAGAGGTTATCCTTATTTTCAAGAGTTTCGACTTTGGTATTTTGTAAGATCGTAACACCTTCTTTTTCAGCAATACTTTTTAGAACTGCATCCAATTTATATCGGCTGATTCCAATACCGCCCAAAGGTAATTTTGAATAGAAATCTTTGGTTTCCGGATGCGTAATTCGAAAACTATTCAAGATGGGAAGTTTCCATTCCTCGATTGGTAAACCCAGCCAGCGAAGCAAATGAATCGCTTCCAATGAAATGTATTCACCGCAGACTTTATGAAATGGATATTCTTTTTTTTCTATCAGAACTACGGAATGCCCCATCCTATTAGCTGAAATTGCAGCTGTTAAACCAGCAAGACCACCACCAATAATAGCAATATCTGTTTTCATTTAATTATGTGCCTCTTTTAGATTTTCGGATTGATCTAGAGGAGAAAGATTTACTGGTAACTTCTTTTTTGCCTGAGTGGTTTTAATTGAAACCAACCAATTGCCAACGAAAGGCCCATTTCCATTTTAGCTCTATTTTTTTTGTTGAGGGGTTTGAAAAAATCTCAAGAATTTCACCTTTGGAAAAGCCTTTGGCCACACTAAGCCTGGCGTCATTTTGCACCAAATGGCTGTCTGAAAAAAGTTTGGTTAAAATCGAAATAGAATAATATGCCAACCAATGTCTATGGAGGTCGTTGATTACAAATCCGATTTTAGCGCTTCGCATTAAACCTGAAAGTAAATCAAGATCCTTTTCATAAAAATGGTGTGTAAACAAAGAACAATGGATCACATCGGCCTCCAGATTTTTTATTTCCTGAAATGGTGCACAGATCCAATCAAAATCAGGATGATCTTTACATCTTTTTTTTGCATACTCAATCGCCTTTGGATTCGCATCTACCCCAATCATTCTTGCTTTTATGCCCTTCTTTCTTAAATACTTTTGAATAATAATCATTCCATCACCTCCTCCACAGCCAATATCTGCCACCTTGATTTCCTTCGATTCTGGTAGATTTAGATTCAAAATTCCACTTAAACTTACAGCATATCCACCCAGATACTTATTAATGGTCTCCAATTCTAATAGGTTGATATCCAGATCTTGCTGACTCATTGAGAAGTTATCCATGAGTTCATAAATTGTACTTCTTCTAGAAAAGTCTGGCATTTATCTAATATTATTCAAAAGTATTACCCAATTACAAAACTATTGATGAAACCTGAAAGTTACAGAACTACCGTAGATTGAATAAAAGTTCAAAAAAACCTGCTTCGAATCTGATGCGCTAATTACAAGGCTTAAAAGAAGCGAAATTGAACAAATCTAACTTCGTAACAAATAAGCCAGTCAAAAAAAACTTAGGATCAAAAGCTGTTATTCTTTTACAACCATAAAGTGCAACAAAAAATTATACGGCCATGACAAGATACACAACACTCACCGACGCCATTGATCGCATCAATAAAGCCATTGTTGCCCTTGACGCAGACATTAAAGAATGGAGCTTAGTTAAGACTTCCTTATTTGGTAAAAACACCAGAAGAAATCCCAATAACCAGGAGCTGGAGCTACGATCAGAGTTTGATACTTTTTTAAACAGATCTCAGAAAGTAAAAGAAAATCTGGTTGTTTTTAGAAATTTATTTGACTCCATTTCAGTTAACTGATTGATTTTGATTATCTTTTATTTCCGAAAATTCGCTTTCGGCCCAAATTAAGCCTATCTTTGCAGCCGTTTTGCCTGTCTTTTAGGTAAAACAGGTTTAAATGTTTCAAAATTTTAATGAGCTCGGTCTGTCCGAAGAGTACGTACAGATCCTTGAGCAACAACAGATTACTCAACCAACCCCCATTCAAGCCCAAGCCATCCCTGCACTGCTGCAAGGACAAAATATATTGGGTCTCGCAGCGACTGGGTCGGGAAAAACGCTTGCATACGGATTGCCAATGTTGGAAAATGTGGATTCAAATTCACTCCAGACCCAGGCACTCGTACTTTGCCCAACAAGGGAATTGGCCAATCAGGTGGCCACAGAAATCAAAAAGTTCACAATGGGTGTTCATGGTTTCTACACGACCGCGGTTTATGGAGGTGAATCCATGGAGCGGCAAATCAGAGCTCTGAAACAAGGGTCTCAAATTGTGATAGGAACGCCAGGCAGGATCATAGATCACCTGAATCGCAAAACTTTAAAGGTTGAAAACCTTAAATACATTGTTTTAGATGAAGCGGATGAAATGCTCAGCATGGGCTTTGAAGAAGACATTCGTTTAATTCTCGACCATGTGGAAACCAAACCACAGGTTGCGCTTTTTTCGGCAACCATGTCAAAACAAATCAGACAAATTGCCAATCAATATCTTGGAAAATATACACCAATTGAAATTGAAAAATCGGCAGCCAATAAGCCTGATATTAAGCAATTGTATTTGGATGTACATCCAGAAGACAAAGCGGAAGTGACTTTGCGATTGATAAATTTTCATGGATTTGAACGCAGTATTGCCTTTTGCAATACCAAATTAGGAACGGATAAATTCGTGCAACAATTGGCTGAAAAAGGCTACATGGCAGAAGCTATCCACGGAGATATGGCGCAACTTCAGCGAACTGCTGTGATGCGGAAATTTAAAAACGGACAGGTTCCATTGCTTGTAGCTACGGATGTGGCAGCAAGGGGAATTGATGTAAGTAACATCGAAGCTGTATTTAACGTGGATTTGCCTAGAGATATCGAGTTTTACGTACACAGAATCGGGCGAACCGGCCGTGCTGGTAAATCCGGATTTTCTATTGCCCTGGTGATGAAATCTGATCAAAGGCAATTGAGAACCATTGAAAGATTTACGGGTGAGGCTATGACAAGGGAGAAAATTCCATCCCTTCAATCGATAGCTTACAAACACCAAAGTGATTTTATAAATGGTTTAAAAGAAAATGCTACTGCCGAAGAGGATAACCAACAGTGGATTACACTGGTAGACCAATTGGAAACGGAAGGCTTTGATCCAAAGCAACTGCTTGCGTATTTGATTGGACAAAATATGGGCCCAATTCCTGATGCAGTTGATCCATTATTAGACAGGGTTAACCGTGAGCGGGAGCGGGATAGGAGTAACGATAGAGAAAGAGGTTTTGGAGATAGGAGAGAAGGTGGCCGTGGTGGTAGGTATGAAGGAAACTCTGGTGGTAGTCGATATGAAGGTAATTCTGGTGGAGAAGATAGAAGACCTGGTAGAGGAAGACCTCCTGGAACCGGTCATGGTATTGCCCGTCAGGACACTGAGAAGATGGTGAAGATCAAATTTAACATTGGCCGGAATGCGCAAATCAGACCTAAGGATTTGGTTGGTGCCATTGCTTCTGAAGCCAATGTGAGTGGAAAACGCCTTGGATACATTGGTATTGAAGAAAAATATACGTATGTAGATGTCCCTGCTGAATTGGCAGGCCAGATTTTAAAAGCCATGGCTGGCAACCAGGTGAGAGGGAAAAAGGTAAAAGTCGAAATGGCCTAGGTTTTTCTTAGATATACAAAAAAGCCTCCAATTTGATTGGGGGCTTTTTTTATGGGGTATTGAGAAACATGGAAGGATTTAAAAACCTTCCATATTTAAATCCTCAAATTTTAATTATTCTTTGCCTGTATAATTCGCCATTTATAGCCTTTATCGTTAGCATATACACACCTGAGGGCAAAGCAACTACATCCAAAGTAGCGCCTTCTGGTTTACCTGAAACCAAGACCTCGCCCATTAAATTTGAGATCATATAATCGTTGCCATTTATATCCTCAGAAATAAATATTTTTCCTTTTGTTGGATTGGGTCTTGCGATTGGTGCCGAAAGGATATGTTCTTTTTTTACTGATATCTGTTGATTTATTGAAGCATACATAAGCGAATATTTGTATGAAAAAGATCCTTCAAATCCATCACCACCATAGTGGTGAAAGTATGGACCTCCAATACCTTTTACAAATATTACCTCCTTAAATCTTAAAAAAACTGCTGCTGTCTGCTTGTGTTGCTTCAAACCTAATGGCTGGAATGTCAAATACTGTTGTTTCAATAGTATCCAGAGAAACCAGATCATCTAAACCAACTAAAGGATTTTGGATGGGTTGATTGAAATAAGGATATTTAAAAATCAAACTGGTGTCCCTCGTGCTTGAATCAATGCAATTAAGGATAGGATATACAATGCATGTACATCTAAACCTCTTTTAAGTACGTCTTACGCTTACATTTATAGAATCTCCATTGATGGTTTGCGTTTTGCTTAGAACTGAATCCAAATCGTATGAATCAGGAAGTGGGGTTGTTAAATCGATACCAACTGTGGTACGATAGCCTTTGTAAAATGTTTTTAATGTAGTCCCTTGTGTTATGTCATAAACTTCCTTGTATGTAAATACAGTTTGGCCAATCAGATCCCCGGAAATGAAAAATCCAAGGGTCGTAAAAAGGCTAAGCATTTTGATGAAACTGTAGTGCAACTTGTTTTTCATATTCGAAAGTATAGATTATTTCTGAGTGGCAAGGATTTAAAAAAACTGTGCCAAACATAAGTTGTGAAAATGAAATGAGGAAGATTTACACTTCGTAAAACAGGGATAAGTCAATTGCTTACCTTGTTTTTTTTACAAATTAAAAGATAAGTTGGTTTCTATTGCCCATAGATCTCTAAAAAAAACCTTCAGAGTCCAATTATCTCCTCGGTTTGTAAAATTATTTTTACCAATTAGTAGTTTACTAAAATCTTGAAATAATCTAATTTATTTCAGTCTTCATTCCACTATTTTCGTTTGTAGATTTTTATTTAAAAAATCATATTATATCTTTTAAATTAAATATTTGAATCTCAAACTATGATTCTGAAAAAAGGAATTAAATATTTTGATTTCAATCCTTAATTCTAGTTTTTAATAATTGAGAATTTGAAATAAAATAACAGAATCTAAAAGTCTTAAACAAGTATCCGGAAGCTAAAATAAGATTCAGATTTGTAAGAATATGATATTAGAAATCTAAACTTTGATTTTAATTTCATAAATTATCATTTTTTTTTATTGACAGTAAAAATTAACTTTAACAAAGAAATATCGATATCACGGAAAATTTACATTTTTAAATTTACGGAAAGGTGTAATTAGAAAATTATTTTTAGCTGAAATTTGTAATTATCAAGATTGATAAAACATTTTTGCAGTTAAATATAACAAAAATTAAAACCCCATAGCTTCGTATTATCTTCTTATTTTCCTAATGTCCGAAAGAAAGCCTATCACCTCCGATCTTTTACGTAATACGGTGTCTGAAACCATTTTATCTGTAAATAAAGATTTACCTCCTGAAGAACGTCCTCTAGAAACATCAACGGTAGAACGTCTTACCTCACAACGTGCAATATTTAGTCCAGCTTATGAACTGCTGCAGGACAGGAAGCGGAAACAGTCGGAGGCAGTAAAAGCACTTGAAAGCCCACTTAAAAAGGCTGAGCAAAACTGTAAGGCATTTTTAGATGTGATACAATTTGCAGTGGGTGCCGCACTTATGCCCGAAAGTACAAGAGTACTTTATGGACTTGGCTTAAAGCAGACTACGTATCCGGACATGTCAACCGAAAAAGGCAAAATGGATGTTCTAAAGGCCATTGTTGCTGGAGAATCAAAAAGAATTGCTGAAGGTGGAACTGCGATAGGTTATCCCCTTCTGCTGGCTGATTTTATTGAGATATTGGCTGTTTTGGAGCCAATGATTGTCAGCCGAAACAATGCAAAAATAGATTTTGACACTGCACAGGAAGCTGTAGCTGCTCTTAGGCCTGATATGGATTCTGCACTGGACAAGGCAATTAAAAATCTGGAATACCGCTTCAGTGAAGACGGAGCCAGCAGTCTGAGACGAAAATTGAAAGTGTTTGGTATTCCGTTCCGTAATTCGCCAAACGATCCGTTTGAGCAATTTTCCATTGCTGCAAGTCCATTGTCTTCCATAAGTTTCTCTGAATTTGAGGTGAGCAATGCTTCTCTGTTTTCGGTAAAAAATGACGGAAATTCTACCCTTCGTTTATACCGCTCCGGTTCAGCAAACGCGGCACCGGGTATGGATTATATAACCACAGATGCCGGAAAAGAACTTTCCATCCAGGGCGTAGAACTCGGCTCAGGTGGTAAATTTTTTACCGTGCATAATCCATCCAATCAGGAAAATGGTTCGCTGAGTTTGAAGAGGTTTTTGGTGGAGTAGCAAACGGGTTTGAGGAAGATGCTAACAATACGATTTACAATTTTATAAAAATACAATGAGCTTTAAAAATAAAATATACTGACATTTTTACCAGACTCATAAAGCTAAAAATGATTTTAGTTAATTTGTATATTTAGCTTTTTTTCAGGGTTTTGTGCAAATTTGAAAAGGTCAAATATATGTGTGAGTTTTAGTGTATTTAGAAGAAATACGAAAGTTTTAAAATAAAGCTGGTCTGCGAAAGCCAAAGGACTGACCTCCCATAGTGACAGCAAAGAAAAACAAAAAGTGGAGTCCAGAAATCACTTTAAAAAACGGAATGTTTCAAAAAACCAAAAAAAAGTGGCGGCTACGCAAAAATGAAATGAAAAAAATACATTCTGTGATTTTAGGTTTATTGTTAATAAATCTAACCCACATTACAATTGCCCAAGAATCAAACCAGGAAGAAAAAAGGAAATACTTTATAACAGGGGCGCCACTTGGTATATTAAACAAATTTAGAATAAAGGGAGAAATAGGGTTAACAAATTGGTTTTCAGCTGGCAGTCAATTTTCTTTTTATTATGGAGTTTATCCAGGAATACAAATTTCCCCTTTCTGTCGATTTTATTTGGGTAGGCAAGCCCCAAAAGGCTTTTATTTTCAACCAAGTATAGGCTTTTATAATCATACCTCCAATCTTGATTATTCAATTAATGGGGAAGATTTTAAAGGAAAGTTTACAATTACTGGTGTAGGATATGGTCTTGGGATAGGATATCAAACAATATTTGGAAAAAATAAACATACGACTGTGGACTGGAATATTGGTTTTAAAAGTTATGGTGCCAATCTCGATGGTGGTAAATCATTTTCAGGTTTAGTGTGGTATACAACTGGACCAGGTTCTTTATTTAGTGGAACAATACAGGTTGGTTATGCTTTTTAAATAAATATAAAATAAATTTTGCCCATTTTTATTTATCAAAAATATTTTTTTTAATTTTATATATATTAAAAATTATTATATATTATTTTTAATCTTGTATAAAAACCATAAAAAGGTTTATTTGACTTTTTGGTAAAACTTAAATCAAAAAATAGATTTTTTATTTCTACGTAAGTACAAATAATCCTTTCCAAAAAACTTATTAAGGTTATATGAAAAATGTATGCTAAAAATTTTAGGGCTACAGTTGAAGATAAAACTTTTATTTTTTAAAAAAAACAATTAACATCAGGAACACAATGCGATGAAAGAATATTTTTTCTTAAAAAATAAAGACCAAAATGGGCCATTTACAATTGATCAATTAGCAAATGAAGACTTAACGAATGAAACGCTCATATGGACAGAAGGAATGGTAAATTGGGAAAAATTGAAGGACATGCCCGAATTGGCACAAACTTTAAAATCAAAGACTGTCCCAACGCCGCCGCCTTTTGATAACACTGAAAATATTTATCCAACAGAAGTTTCAGGTAAATTAAAAGTTACTGGTGAAAACACTAATGATCAAATGATTAGATCATCAAAATCAAATCAGTCGATCTTAAATTTGTTCATTTTTTGGTTTGGGTTTCATTTATTTGCTTTATTGATGTCATATAATCAAGTGGAAATATTTAATGATAGTGGTAAACCAAGAACTGACAAATTTTGGCCATTTGTTGATTTTCAATTCGATATAAACACTTATTCAGTATATGAATTTTACATAAGGTATGGACCTTCATTTGAGACATTACAAAATCAGGGTAGTTCGAATATATATTTCAATGGTTTTTTTGTTGATTATGATTGGTCGGAATTTACTTTTTATGTCGGAGTGGCGGGTATAATTTACTTATTTGTTAATCGTATGATAAAGAAAAGAGAATACGGAGTATGATTTATAAAATATAATCGAAACGCCCACTTGTTTACATGCAATAATTTTTGAAATATTGCCCTATCAATCAATTAATTATGAAAGAAATATTCACTTTTAAAGGACAAAACGAAATTGAGTTCCACAAAAAGTTTGGCACCAAAGATGCTTGCCTCCAATACCGGCAGACCGCAAATGGAAAAATGGATTTACTTGCCCTTCCTGTGGATGCACTGAGGAGTATTTCACCTCAGAACCTTTTCACAAAAGATGTAAAAAGTGCCTTCATGATGCTTCACCAATGGCAAATACCTTGTTTCACAAACTCAAATTTGGGATTGAAAAGGCTTTTTTGATCATTTTCAAAATGAGCGCAACCACTAAAAGTATTTCTGCTGAGCAATTGGCCAAAACAATAGGTGTTAATAGAAAAACAGCATTGGCATTTCAGCATAAGGTTCGGCTGGCCATGC
>JBIPOE010000223.1:0-7732 GCA_044379485.1 Catalimonadaceae bacterium | reverse complement strand
GAACTACACTTCGGCAAAACCGACGGCCCAGGGAGAAGATTCCCGATTTTTGATTCCGAATATGGTTGTAAAGAAAACCATTTTGGACGGAAAAGGCAGCTTGGGATTGCAATGGCAAAACATTAACTTTGGCAATATGGGCACAAACCAGCAAAGAATTACCACCTCTGGAAGCGATTTTTATACCACGACCAATTATATTTATGAAACCAATGTGTTGTTGCTCAATTTTAGCTACAATTTCAATAAATTGACCCCTAAAAATAAACTCCCCATAAGTGAATTTGGGGAAAAAGAATTTTAGACTTGCCTTAAGAGTTGCTGTTCCCATAAATAGCAAAAATTGGCGTTTTTACCGTGTTGATCAAACCGAGGTACATCAGAGGGTCAGTAATACATTTCTGGAATTATGGTGTTAAAGGCGACTTGATTTCAAGGAATATTAAACGCAATATTAACAGGCTCTAATAATGCTAGAGCAGAAAGAATTAACGGAGCAATTGAAGAGCTAAAACGAATAGGTCGTGGATTTAGAAATAAACAAAATTTCAGAATTGCTATTCTATTTTTTCACGGAGACCTAAATGGCTTTTCACACAAAACCCAGTAGAATCATTTATATAATTTGGATGTTTGGATTTTTGCATACTATAACAATAAAAACATAGTTTTACTAGTTTTATAGATTCTAAAATATAATTACGCATCACGACAAAACACATTTTATGAAGAAGTTTTACAAGATTCTGTTTTTATTTTTTTTAATGAATTTTAGTGGTGTTTTGAGTGCTAAAAATAATAGCAACACTAATTTTGCACCACCGACAGCGTCTATAACAGCGAATGCTACTTCAGTTTGTCTAGGAGGAACAAGTCCTATTATTACTTTTACTGGTTCTGGCGGAACGGTTCCTTATACTTTTACATATAAAATTGGAACTGCTGCCGATGTTACTATTGTTTCGACAGGAAATAGTGCTACAGTAAATGTCCCAACCACTGCCACAGGAACTTTTACTTATACTTTGGTTAGTGTTAAGGATTCTTCAGGAGAAATTCAAACACAGACTGATAGTGTCGCTGTCACCGTAAATGCCCCTCCTACAGTGGATTTTTCATTTGATGATAATAAGTGTTCGGGAAGTTCGGTGCAATTTACTTCCTCAATAACAGGAACAGGACCTTACTCCTATTCTTGGGATTTTGGAAATGGGAATACTTCAACGCAACAAAATCCTAGTCATTCATTTACAGAATTGGGTTGTGGTACTTCAATCGTTACTGTAAAATTAACAGTTTCAGGTGGTGGTTGTAGTGTTTCTAAAACAAAGACAATAAATGTAATACAAAGGCCAGATATTAATTTTATTGATGTTAATAATCAATTTGACCCATTTAGTAATTGTACAAATGCGACTACAAATCCAATATATACAATTACCGTCGGAAATTCTTCTTTATCGATGACTTGCATTTCATCTTATTCAATAAATTGGGGAGATGGTAGTTCTCAAAATAATGTAACTTTTCCAATTCAACATACATATAATTCCAACGGGGCTTATAACATGATAATAACTGGCATAGGAACAAATGGTTGTATTAGTAGCAAAAATTATATAATAAAAAATGTTTCAAATCCACTAGGAGGTCTAAATAGCCCTGGATCAACTCAAAATTTGTGTGCTCCAACAACAAATTTACAGTTTTCAATGTCCAATTGGGGAAGCAATTCACTTGATACAACATACAATATAAATTATAGTGATGGTTCCCCAATAGTAGTTTTGACTCAAAATCAATTAAATAGTTCACCCTATTATAATTCTGCAAACCCATCAAACTCCGCCAATTATCCAATACCCCACGTTTATACAAAAAGTAGCTGTCCAGCCAGTAGTTTTGAAGTAAAATTAAATGTTACAAATGCCTGTGGCACTACGCCTTTTACTTTAGGAAATATTTCTATCTTAACTAAGCCAGAAGCAAATTTTAATGCACCTACAAATGGATGCATTAATAATAGTATATTGTTTACAAACACAACCGTTTCAGGATATGGTCAAAATTGTGTACAAGGTTCAATTTACTCATGGAATTTTGGAGATGGTTCTCCAATTGTAACAACACCTATCTCTTCCCCTCTAAATATTAATCATACTTATACCACTGCAGGGTCTTTTACTGTAACCTTAATTACTCAAAATGGATGTGGAACAACGACAAAAACCCAACAAATCTGCATAGAAAAACCTCTAATCCCCACCTTCACTCTCGATAAAATTTCTGGATGTACACCATTATCAGTAACCACAACGAATTCAACAAATCTTTTAGGCTCTTGTACCACGCCAACTTATCAATGGAATGTTACTTATTCAGCCACAAATTGTGGAACCACATCAAACTACACTCTTTTAAACGGAACAACCTTAACCTCTTTTGCTCCCGAATTTAATTTTATAAATCCCGGAACCTATTCTATAACTTTAACAACTAATAATTCTTGTGGTTCAGTAACATCGGCTTCACAAACCGTAATTGTAAAACAACCGCCAACCGCAACTATAAATCCTATTGCAAACGTTTGCCAAACAGGAAGTTCCACTGCTATAAATCCAACGGCAACAGTACCAATTTGTGCAAACGCCACTTATGCTTGGAGTTTTCCTGGAGGAATACCAGCGACATCATCTTTGGCAGTTCCTGGAGCCATAAGTTATCCAACAACTGGTACTTTCACAGTTTCTTTGTCAGTTACGAATGAATGTGGAACGACCGTGGCAGGAAATCAAACATTTACAATAAATCCTTCTCCAACAATAACTGGTACATTATTTTCTTGCGTAGGGTTTACTTCACAATTAACGGGTTCGGCAACTGCCAATACTATAAATCCTTGGACATCTTCAACTCCTTCGGTGGCAACAGTTAGCCCAACAGGATTAGTGACAGGCGTTTCGGGAGGAACAACAACTATTACTTATACCAATGCGAACAATTGTAAAGTAACGGAATTGTTTACCGTAAATCCTGCCCCAACCATTACTCAACCCACTTCCAGTACTGTTTGTATAGGCGGAAGTCCAACTGTTTTATCCGTTACAATTAGCGGTGCCACCGGAACACCTGCGTATCAATGGTATTCCAATAATGCCAATAATACTAGCACAGGAACAGCCATACCATTTGAAACCAATGCTAATTATACGCCGCCAGCAACGATAGCAGGGACTTTATACTACTATTGTATCATTACGCTACCTACTGGTGGATGTTCGAGTATTAAAACCAATACCGCAACGGTGACTGTAATCCCAAATACAACGATTACTACCCAACCCACACCCACCCAAAATCTTTGCGTTGGCGTTACTGTTCCAACTCCATTAACTTTTGCTTATTCGGGAGGAACCGGAACTGTTACTTACCAATGGTACTCCAATACCGTCAATGCGACCACTGGCGGTTCTCTAATTGCCACTGCCACTTCTGACAAATATACTCCACCTTCTTTTACAATTCCGGGAAAATATTATTACTATGCAACAGTATCCCTAAATGGAAATGGATGTTTTCCTGCCACAACCAATGCAGCAGAAGTATTTGTGTATGCCGATCCAACGATTAGCGCTCAACCTCTTGCTACTCAAACCTTGTGTCAAAATGCAACGTCTTTAAATCTAGATGTTACCGCTACTGGAGGAAATGGAACGTTCATGTATCAATGGTACAGTAATTCAACTGACACAAATACAGGAGGTGTCCTAATTCCGGGTGCAACAAGTAATAGTTACATACCTCCTACCAATGCCGTTGTCACAAAATATTATTATTGCATCGTTAGCCAAAACAGCACTTATGGCTGTAGTGTCACAAGCTCAACAGCGGCAATTATCGTGATTTCTGCCCCTACAATTTCGCAACCCACTCCCAGTAATGTTTGTATAGGCGGAAGTCCAACTGCTTTATCCATTACCGTAAGCGGTGCCACAGGAACTCCAACCTATCAGTGGTATTCTAATACTCTCAATACTACAACTGCTGGAACTGCGATTGTGGGTGAAATAACCAATACTTATACTCCATCAACTTCAACACCGGGTACCACATATTATTACTGCATCATCACTTTACCCTCGGGGGGATGTTCCAGTATCACTTCAAATACAGCTGCGGTCGCAATTAGCGCGGGAGCTACAATTGACTCCCATCCAACCCCAATACAAAATCTCTGTGTTGGCGGAACAATTTCGACACCATTAAATGTTACCTATTCGGGTGGAACAGGAACTGCCACTTACCAATGGTATTCAAATAGCAGCAGCACGAATTCGGGCGGAAATCCAATATCTGGTGCAACAAATGCCAGTTATACGCCTCCTGTTTTTACGACAACTGGAACTTTCTATTATTATGCCGTAGTTACATTAAGTGGCAATGGCTGTGGCCCAATCACAAGTAATATCTCTAAAATTATAATTGTGGCTGATCCCGTGGTTAGCTCTCAACCTCTACCCTCTCAAACCGTTTGCCAGACGGCCACACCTTCGGGTTTAGTGGTAACGGTCACTGGCGGTATTACTGCCTCGTATTCCTATCAATGGTTTTCAAATGCAAGCAATAACACTACATCTGGAACACCAATTTCATGGGCTACAAATGACACTTATTTGCCACCTACTAACCTTGTTGGAACTATTTATTATTACTGTATCATCACTCAAACCAATGGTTCGGGTTGTAATGTTAGCAGTAACACGGCAGCAGTTATGGTTAATTTGGCCCCCAAAATCACTTCAGAACCTGTATCGAGTACCATTTGTATTGGACAAACGCCAACACTTTTAAGCGTAAGCTATACAAACGGTGTCGGAACACCAACTTACCAATGGTATTCCAATAGTGTCAATACTATCTCGGGAAGTTCTCCAATAGCCGGAGCAACGAATACCAATTATGCACCACCCAATTCTGTTGTTGGCATCGTTTACTATTATTGCGTCATCACCTTGCCCGCAACAGGAGGATGTTCTAATTTGACCTCAACCATTGCATCAGTTACAGTTAATCAAAACCCCGTTATTTCTAATAAAAACTTGCTAATTTGTAGTGATAATGCCTTCACAATTACTCCAGATACTTCAAGTGGAGATATTGTTCCAATGGGCACCACTTATACATGGACTAATCCAATTATTGCTCCGGCGGGTTCTATAACTGGAGCATCGGCACAAAATATACAACAAAACAATATCAGTCAAACCTTGATCAATACCACTACAAATCCTTCTACTGTCAGTTACACCGTTACCCCACTTTCAGGAGTTTGTACCGGTATTAATTTCACTATCACAGTTACGGTAAACCCTGCAATTTCTCCTAATGTCACTTCAACAAACAACACTTGTTTTGGTTCTGATAACGCTGCCATTCAAACTAATATTACAGGAGGTATTCCTTTCAGTTCAGGTGCGCCATACCTGATTTCTTGGACAGGACCCGACGGATTTACTTCTACTGCATCGAGCATTTCTAATTTGGAACCTGGAAACTATACTCTTTCCATTACGGATGCTGGAGGCTGTCCAATCAATGAAACCTATCTTATTACAGAACCAGACGACATTATCATTAGCACCATTTCAGAAAAAGACATTACTTGTTTTAATGATGCCAATGGCGCCATTGAAATCGCGGTTTCAGGCGGAACATTAAACTATACTTTCGCTTGGATGAAAGACGGGATACCTTATTCGACGACTGAAGATTTGTCCAATTTAAATCCCGGAACCTATATAGTTAGCGTTTCTGACGCCAACATTTGTGGGCCAAAAACAGCCACATTCACCATAACCGAGCCGCCTATTTTGGCCGTGAGTTTAGGAAACAAAAACAACATCTTGTGTTTTGGAGATGCAACGGGAACTATAACAGTCAATGTGCTTGGTGGTACTTTGCCCTATACTTATGCTTGGACAGGGCCGAATGGTTTCACTAGTTCCAACCAAAATTTGACTGCTATTTTCGCTGGAGCTTATGACTTGGTGGTAACTGATAATTCGGGTTGCAGCAAAAATTTATCCGTAACACTAACGCAAACTCCAGAAATAATTATTCAAGCCACACCAACCCCAATTATTTGTTATGGTGGCAATGATGCGTCAATCTATATTGTTGTTTCTGGCGGTGTTGCACCTTACCAAATTTTGTGGAGCAATTTGGGAATCGGCACTTTTCAGGACAATCTCTCCGCTGGAGATTACATCATTACCGTTACCGATGCCTTGAGCTGTACAAAAAAATTAAAGGTGAATATACCTGAAGCACCCATTTTTACAGTTAATCCAGTTGTTAAAAACATTTCTTGTCATGGTGCCAATGATGGAAGTATTGCCTTGAATTTTGTGGGTGGAATTCCCCCAATAAACTTAACTTGGAGTGATGGGAGCAATGCGGGAACAACTAGAAATAATTTAAAACCTGGAACCTATTCTGTGACCATTATTGACGGAAAACCTTGTACCATTACGAAAAAATTTGTCATACTGGAACCCCAATTATTGGTGCTTTCGGCCAATCTTACTAATGCTTTTAATTGCGACGATGCCAATAGCGGAGCCATAAATCTTTTGGTTTCCGGTGGTTCAACACCCTTCACCTATACTTGGTCAAACGGAGCGACAACCGAAGATTTAGCTAATATTCCTGCAGGAAATTATTTAGTTACCGTAACCGATGCGAATGGTTGTACCCAACAAGCACAATACAGCATCAATCGACCTCCTCCTATTGTGCCAGGAGTGCAGACTAAAACCGATTTTAATTGTGAAACGAAAACTATAAAACAAACTTTTGTGGCAGACGTTTCGGGCGGTGTTCCTCCCTATATATTGACCTGGTCGAGCGGAACAGTTAGCGGTGCAAACAATGAAATGATGACTACGAATCAAAATGGAAGTGTCATTCTAAATGTGATCGATGCCATTGGATGTAAAGCCAATTATACTTTCAATGTCGATTTACCCGAACTTGGAACACCTTCTTTCGATGCTAGTTCTTATGCTTATTTGACGTATGGAATGTATTCCATAAATGATTCCATTCAGTTTAGCAACACCGCGACAGGCGATTATATTAGTATAGTTTGGGATTTTGGAGATGGCAGCGTTTCTACAGATCTTAATCCTATACATACTTTCATAAATCCAAAAGAGTATGTGGTAACGCAAACCGTTACTTATCCTCTTGGATGTATCTATGTGCAAAAAATCATCTTTAATGTTGGAAAAGGGTATGTGTTGGTGGTTCCCAATGCATTCACTCCCAACAAGGATACACTCAATGACTTTTTTAGACCGGTGACCAAGGGGTTGAAAAACGTCCGTTTGGATGTTTATGACACCTGGGGTTCCTTGATTTATTCTGAAACAGGAACCGTTTTGAGAGGTTGGGATGCCAAAATTAAAGCCTCAAATGCTGAAAACGGCAATTACTACTGCAAGGTCAGTGGAGAAACTTTTTATGGAACCATCGTCAATGAGAATCATCCTTTTGTATTAATAAAATAAGTCCCCAAAGAAAATGAAACTAAAACTTGTTTTATATATACTGTTAGCTTTCCTGTCTGTTTTGGAAGTGAAAGCACAAGACCCCATTTTTACCCAATACCTTCTCATACCCGAATCATTAAACCCTGCATTTACAGGGACTTTGGCAGGGGGATATACCG
>JBIPOE010000006.1:0-103338 GCA_044379485.1 Catalimonadaceae bacterium | reverse complement strand
TGATCTGTTAACCACTGGTTTTTATGGCCTTACTGCAAAGAGTCTTTGGTTTAGCGAATTTACAGATTTTCCCGAAAAAGTTGTTTTCGCTGGGACTTTGGTGCGCCAAATGGTTTACTATAAGGTCATGGAAGACCTTATAGGTTAGGTTGTTAAATCCCTGAGGCAACGGACACTAAAGCCATTTTGCTTATTGTTGTTGTTCCGGTTTGAATTGCCATTGTTGTAATTCAGGTTCCGGTTCCAGGCGTTTGTTGTTGAGTTCTCTGTAGAGGACCACCAGTTGCCGTTGTTGCCAATGTTGATGTACGTTCCATTGTTGTTACGGTCTTCTGCCAGACCTATAAGGTTTTCGAAAACCTTATAGGTCTTTTTCTCGCTGCTATTGGCCCTGAAAATAAGCGTAAGCAAATCTATCGTTTCTTTTTTCAGGCTTTCTCCTACAGTAAATTTATATTCCCTGCTAAACCCACGGCAAAGCTGAAATATCTCCAGCAACATATCGTAAGTTGCTTTATAAACAGGCAGTTCGTTATGCAGTTTCATAGTTTTGCTGGTGCTAAAGAATAAAACCTATGAGGTCTTCGAAGACCTCATAGGTTTGGTGCATCTCCAGCAACATATCGTAAGTAGCTTTATAAACAGGCAGTTCATTGTGCAGTTTCATAGATGTCTTTCTGAAAAATAAATTCGACCGCTTCGCGGTAAAAGAGTCAAAGGGACAAATAGCCAAAGGGTCTTTTTAATCCCTGAGGCACCGAACGCTAAAGCCACCTTGCCCATCGTAGTAGTCCCGGCCCGAATTGCCATTGCCGTAATTCAGGTTCCGGCCCCAGGCGTACGTAGCCGAGTACTCCGTAGAGGACCACCAGGCGCCGTTGCTGCCAATGAAGTAGTAAGTACCAAAGCGGTCACGGGTGCCGCCCGGAAGGCCTGAAAAACCGCTTTCATTCGTTGCAGAGGTATTCGGAGCGTTCCAAAGGGTTGATGTGCTTTTAAGCTTACCACCGGCAACAGAGGTGCCCCCTAAATAGTTTTCTAAGGTTGTCCATTCAGAATCTGTAGGTACATGCCAGCCAACAGGGCACAGGTTTCTGCTGTCTGCAACCGCATACCAGTTGTACAACTTGCCATAAGTCGTATTGTTGGCCGCATCGTTGTTGTAAATTGAATAAGCACCGGTGGTGGTGGCGCCCCAGGCTGCATCCGTAAGATTCGTTGGTATCGGATCACCGTTTCGGTATTTACTTACTTTCAAGTTTTCTTTCATCCAGACCTGAGTTCCAATCGTTACCGTGGTGTACACGTTGCCGTCCACATCTACTGGATTAGAAGAAGTAGCCGTAGTCAATGTCTGCTGGTTCCCATACGCCGTGCCAGCAGAATTGGTCGCATACGCCCGTACATAATACACTGTACCTGGGCTAAGGCCTGTAATGCTGCTGGTAAAACTGCCAGTACCTGTGCCGTTGTTTGTTTTGGTTGTCAAGGCGATCGTTGGGTTCTGGCTTGTACTCCAAACAACTCCTCTGGCTGTAACTGCACCGCCACCGTCGTTGCTGATATTCCCTCCGCTGCTGGCGGTCGTTGAGGTTATCGCTGAAGGAGTCGTGGTAATAAGTGTTGATAAAACAACCGGGCAAACTCCGCCGATCGTCCAGGTGAGAGATCCATTGCAAAAAGTAAGAATCTGCCCTTGGTTTTGAGGAGGAGATAAAGTTACCCAGGCTGTGCCATTCCAATACATCATTTGGTTAACTGTGGTTCCATTGGAATAACCAGAGCCTGTTGGGCCTGCCGGTCCGGTTAAGCCAATTGGTCCTTGAGCGCCGGTTGCTCCAGTTGGTCCAGTCAATCCTATTGGACCTTGAGGTCCAGTTGCGCCTGTTGCACCTGACGGCCCAGTTTGGCCTATTGGTCCCTGCGGGCCGGTTGCACCTGTTACGCCAGCAGCGCCTGTTAATCCTATTGGACCTTGAGCTCCAGTAGAGCCGGTTAACCCAATCGGGCCTTGAGGACCAGCAGGTCCCTGTGGGCCGGTTGCTCCCGCTGGACCAGTTAATCCAATGGGTCCCTGAGGTCCCGCTGTGGCCGGAGTCGGCTCCCATTTGCCGGTGCTCTGGTTGTAGGCAAGTACGTAACCGTTCTGTGCACCTTGCAGATTTACTCCTTTTATTTCTTCTGCACTTCCTGCTGCAAAGGCATAAAAACTGCTGGCCAGTTCCAGTTGGCCTAAACTTGTAAAGGGTGTGTTGGGTACTGTCTGGTACTCTACTTCCATCCAGAAACCGCCTTCTTTCCAGGGAATCGTTTCAAAGGTTGTGCTTGGTGCACCATTGCAGCCTGTGCCCAGCACATTGCGGTTCAATTGCAAACTGATAAAGCCATTGGCGTTCGATACATCCTGGTGCAATGCGCAATACACCAATGGACCGGAAGAACCTCCTTTTTTAAAGGTCAGCCTTATGCTCACCGGGGTATTGGCCAATGGCTGGTTGTTGGCATCGCGTACCACAGCCGAAAAGCTTACTACTTGTGGTATGTTGCTTTGCGCCAAGACAGCGGTGCTTAAAATGGATACTAAGAATAGAAGGTAAAACGATTTCATTAGATTGGAACTGATTGAATTTTTGAATGGAATTATTTGGACTTTATGATTTTATAGGAACCCAGTTTTTGAAGGCCCTTGCTTATTTGTAGTGTGTACATGCCTGCTGCTACATCTTTTAACATCAGGCGCATTTGGCTGGATTTTACCTGCTCTTTTCTTACCTCCTTCCCATTGGCATCCAGTAAAACCAGAAATTGTCCGGTTGGATCACCCGATTTCCAGTCGATGAAAACCTCATCGGAACTCGGGTTGGGATAAACCGATACATCGACCGTTGGCCGGTCCATTGTTTTTACCTGCAAAGGTGCGTAGGTGCTTTTGCCATATTCGGAAGCTACCGTCAGCGAACCGGCGCCGCCACTCATATAAGTTCCAAAGGGCGAGCCTGCCACCGGTTGAAAATTGTTGTTGTCTGAAGCCAGACCCGAAAACTGGATCCGCTCGATGCTTTGGGCATTGGCCGAAAACATTAGTAAAGCCGAAAAAACAGAGGTAAGAAGAAAGATTCGCATGGTGATTTTTTGATGGAATAATGCTGTAAATAAATGTACTTTAATTTATTACACCAAAAATGGCAGCAAATTTAATTTGGAGGATAGACACTTTCCAGCCAACCAACAACACCAGAAAGTAAGATACCAGTATCTGGAGAAACATTCCTATGCTGGAATTTCCTCAGGACAATCATGAAATTCATTTGCTGGTTGACATTTGAAAAATTGTTGAAGCATCATTCTAAGCCTCCGACAACTTGACTGCATCGGCTAACAAGCGTTTTTAATTAAAAAGAATTTTGTGCTTATTTTGAAGTTGAATTACTATGAAGGAAATTCAGTGGTAAATTGAAAATGAGTCAATCGCAATCCTTTCAGCACAAATACACCGGCGCTACTCAAAAGTGGCGCTGAAGTGGTTAAATCAAGCTTGTTCCGCTATTGCGGAACAAGTGGTGTATCTCTCAAAGTTTGTGTTTAGTTGACAGTGAAGTGCTTTGAAATCGCCACCTTCGGGCAGCAGCAAAACCTTAGCGGTAACCTTATGACGACCACATTAAAATGATAAAGAAAAAAAAGAACATACAGAAAACTGACCAAGGAATTTTTCGAATAATCGAACTAATTATGAAAATAATTGGTTGGATGCAAATAGTTGCTTCACCTCTTTTGATTGGACTAATTATAGGTGCAATTATTTATTTTCCTAATCCAACAACGACAAGACTTGTTTTGGGAATTGCTGTAGCTACCCTGGGACTTGTTATAGGTGTAATTTGGGCGACAAAACAATGGAAAGGAAAAGGAACTATTTGGTTTATTCAAGAATAATTGCCAAACCTTAACCTGGACAAACCAGACGAAGAAGCTAAACCAAACACTGGAAGCAATGACTGACAGAAAGGAAACAGGTAATTTGGGATTGTAAATCCTACGATAGTAGAACGACATTGCAAATGTCGCTCAGCGGAGAGTGGGGAAAGAAATATTTCTTAACCCCTACCCAACGGTAACAGTCTTCGCATTCGAAAACTCAAAAAGGCCGTATTGAGAAAGTTCTCTTCCATATCCTGAAGCTTTTATTCCTCCAAAAGGCAGAGAAGGTTTTGAGCGTACCATAGCATTGATGGCCACAGTTCCGCATTCCAACTGCAAGGCCATTTTTTGCGCCTCGGTTTCATCGCTTGTATAAATACTTGCACCAAGTCCATATTTGGTTTGGTTGGCCAGTTGAATCACCTCCTCCTGATTGTGAAAGGAACAAACAGATGCAATGGGCCCAAAAACTTCCTCATCGAAGCAGCTCATGCCTGGTTGTACATGCCCGAGCAAAACGGGCAAGAAGAAATAGCCTGTTTCAAAATCAGCATCCATTTTATACAACAATTCCGCACCCTGATGCAAAGTTTTGGAAAGCTGAACTTCAAGATTTGCAACAAGATCTGGCCTGGCCTGTGGCCCCAAAAGCGTAGCAGGCAACATTGGATTTGCGGGTACATACAATTTCAGATTCTCAATCAGTAATTCTGTAAAATCCTTTTCCACAGTTTCATGCACCAAAAAACGCTTGGCAGCAATGCAACTTTGACCATTGTTGATCATTCTGGCTTTGGCTGCCATGCTGGCCGCAAAAGGCAAATCGGCATCAGGCATCACAATAAAGGGATCGCTGCCGCCTAGCTCCAACACACACTTTTTGAGATATTTTCCAGCGATAGAAGCCATGGACCTGCCCGCTCCTTCACTTCCTGTTAATGAAATTGCAGCTACTGAAGCACTGGCGGTGATTTGTTCTATATCAGAAACACCCACCAGAAAATTTTCAAAAACGCCTTCCGGAAAACCTGCTTTCTTAAACAAGTCTTCAATGAGCAGGGAATAACCAAATACATTGGGCGCATGTTTTAATAAAATAACATTGCCAACACATAAAGCTGGAACTGCCGCTCTGAGCACCTGCCAAAGCGGAAAATTCCATGGCATTACCAAAAAAATACCTCCCAAAGGTTGATGGCAAACCATGGAAAGTCTGGCATCGGAATCCACATATTCGGGAGCCAGCCAAACCGGACTTTGTTTGATAAAAAAACGGATGCCTGTGGCGCATTTCAATACTTCGGCTCTGGCCTCCGTTATGGTTTTTCCCATTTCCTTTACCATGGCAACTGACAACAAATCAAGATCTGATTCAATTAGTTTTGCCAGATTTTCAAGCAATTGTAAACGGTAATCCAGATCCGTTGCTTTCCAGGATTGAAACGCTTTTTGCGATCGCTTAAGTTTTAAATCAATTTCAGAAACCGATAAAGGTTGGTATTCAGCTATTTTTTGTCTGGTGTATGGATCGTAGCTTTCAAAAATCATGTTGTTTTCTTTTCTTCAGTGCCTTGGCCAGCTGGCACAAAGTCGTAATCATTTAAGTGATCTAGTTCTATAATTGTTTCAACACCGTCTTCACTTCTTTTAAAACTGGGTCTAAACTTTGCATTCCAGACCAGATCAGAATAATGATAAGATGAGCGGGAATATACCGTTTGAGAAAAAGTGGTATCGACACCTTTTACAGAGATAAGAAACTCTGCCTCATGCTCTTCCATCATTTGGGGAGTTAAATTATACAAAGGACTATTTTCATCTATGGGGTGCACTACAGTCCAGGTTAAAGCCAATGCATTCACACTTTTTCGCTCTAAATCCAGGCCATAATATTTTCTTACAAACTTTCCATTTTCATAAATAACCAGGCCCAAAAGCAACTGCGCTACCACTTCGGCCATGTCATTTGTTTTTTCGTTGGCAACCCGAAACATAAAAGCGGTACCCTCTTTAAATGGGGCAATGAGGGCGTTTTTACTGTACATTAATCTGGCAACAGGTCTTGAAAAACGACCATAAATAAGACCGGTGACTATTGAAAAAAGCATCAAACCAGTTAAGGCTTCAAAGGAAGAAATCAGGTTGGACAATGTTCCTATGGGATTTAATCTTCCATATCCAACGGTAGTAATGGTTTGGGCTGAAAAGAAAAAAGCTTCCTTAAATTCATCCATTTTATTGACAACAATCGGGCCCATAAACTGGTCCATGCCAATCATATAATATACACTGGCAAAAAGGATGTTAACGACGATATAGAATAAATTCACTATGACAATAAATTTAAGCCAGGGCATGGTGATCAACTCATGGGCTATGCTGAGTTGATGAAAATAATGAAGGCCAGTACGCTTTACATTAAAAGTACCGTCTGGATTCAATAGTCTTTTGCCCTGACTTCCAACCTGATTGCTAAAACCGCTGTCGGTAAACTCTTTGGTTGTTGGCCTGAATCTATTAAAAACTCTGCTTGGCATATCTATTGGTTACCAATATTTTACTTGTACAGTTTTAGGGATCTGAGACTCAAAATTGACTAAATTAGTTTTTAAAACATGTGCATTTTCAGGTCTTAAAGTAAAAAAATCGACTGTATCTGCAGCGCAAACTGCATTATGGGAAATGATCCAGCTTCCAACTTTTTTCCATGATGGATGGTCCCAATACCGCTTATAAACCAAAGCAATCTCCACACCTTTTACCCGGCAAAGGCTATCAATTCTATCGTTTGAATAGGTATGATTCATTTTCATTCTTGCCAGTTCAATACTACCTAATCCCCAAATATCCAAAAGTTTACAATCTGAATAATACGCAATGGCACCGACATCAATGGCGGCAATTGGTTTTTCATTAAAATATTTTTTAATAAAATCGGCAGTTTGCACTTGTTGCTCATAAATGTTTACCATTGCTCTGGTTCCATTTTTATAAGCGGCCAGACTTCGCAGGGATAAACCAAAAGTTAGTAGGATTACAAAAAATGTCAGAGAAGAGCTTTCTATAAGGACATCTACAACTGAATTATAACTTCTGATTTGAAGACTTTGACAAAAGGTCTTCCATAAATACACCCAGGACATTCCAATGAGATAGCCTTCATATCTATACACGTGGCCATATCGGGCAAAAACAAAATGTAGAACATTGAAAATCAATATGAAAATTAAAAAAATACGGTTGTCGTATTTTTTTGAAATATTATCACCAATAACCAAAACCAAAATGAGCATGAGGGCCACCATGTGGTGGTACTGAGTTGCTTTTTCAACAAAGGTTATTAGATACTTAAGCACACTGTCATAAACGGCTATGTTTAAGTTATAGCCTTTCAAAACCAGAGAATTGGGCAAAAAATATGAACCTTTTGAAAGGGAATAAAAGCCAAGAATAGAGATTGAAAAAATCAAACCGAAACCGAAAACAAAACCTGGAATCCATTTCTTTTTTTTCCACATCCAAAGCACAATCAATCCGCCTTCAAACAGACCTTCGTAGCGGATACTGGAAAGAAAAGCACCCATTAAAAAATATACAATATAGTTATGATCTGCCTCTCTGTCAACCAATTCGTAAAAACAAACCAAAGCAATCCATGTATGCAGAATGTGCTCCATACTGCCAAACAACAAAACCGGAATGGGCATAAAAAAGATTAGGCCCATTTCCAAAATCCAGATTTGCCAACGGTTGAAATTCCAACTTCTTGCAGCCTGAGAAAGCCAGACACATAGGCCCAGCAATGCCAGAACATTTATAAAAAGGGGCAACCAGACATGATCGCCAAAAATTAAAATAAAACCAGCAAGAATCGTAGCAAACAATGGGGATGAAGCGGTAGAACTAAATTCATGCTGAGTCAAACCCCAAACATTGTGGATGGCAAAATTTTTGGAAATGGCCATCATGATAAATGAATCATCCAGTGCATAACAAAGCTGACCATTTACCAGCCAGGCCTGGGCAAATCCAATTCCGGCAAGAACCAAACAAAATATCCAGGCATATAACCCAATCCGACCTGCTTCGGCCTTAGAAATCAGGCTTGTATTCATTTTTGATATTCTCCTATTTTTAAAAGGCCAAAGGAACGTCAGATATTAGCCATCTAAAAATGGAATCGCCCAAAAATTGAATTAATTTAAAATTTCGATCAGGATTTGCCTGAGAGTTTATTGAGGGCTTCAGTTCTATTGCCTACATGCAGCTTGTCATAAATATTATGTACATGTCTCCTCACAGTTTCTACGGATATGTTGAGTTTGGCTGCAATTTCTTTGTACAAAAAACCTTTTTCCAATTGCAAAAGAATTTCCATTTCACGTGGGGAAAGTGATTGTATTTCAATGCCGGGCTCCGGTTTATTTTGGTTAAAGGATTGCACCACACGCCTGGCAATTTCGCTGCTCATTGGAGATCCGCCACTTTCTATTTCACGAATGGCATGAAGGATTTGAGAAGCAGACGACTTTTTTAAAAGGTAGCCACTTGCACCAGCTTCCAATGCTTTAAATATCCGATCACTATCCTCATAAATTGTACACATAAGGCATTGAATTTCCGGACGTTTATTTTTTATCTTCCTAACCAGGTCAATTCCATTCATTCCGGGCATATCGATATCCAGCAAAGCAACATGAATGGTTTCACGGGTTTGATCAATCCAATTCCAGGCTGAAAGGCCATCTGAAAACTCAGCCAGGCAATTCATATTTTTATCATAAGAAATGTAGGCCAGTAAGGCTTGTCGCAGATCTTCCTGATCTTCAGCCAAAATCAGGTTAATTGGCTTTCCGGTTTCTTCGCTTATCATTTTTCAAATCAGCAATTTATTTTTGGGGGAGTAAATAACACTTTAGTTGTATTTTGAAATTTTGAATTTCATGGCCAATCCATTTTCAGATTCAAAAGAAATGGAGCCACCCAAGGCCAATGCCCTGGCCTTCATATTCTTCAATCCGTTTCCAAAACTCTTGTTACCAAAATCCAGGCCTTTTCCGTTGTCCTGAACGGTTAATTCCATACCCTCTTTTGAACAATAAAAAGACACTGTGGTCAATGTGGCACCAGAATGTTTGAAAACATTGTGGATAGACTCCTTCAATATTAAAAAGATGTTTCGTCTGAATTCTCCGGAAATCTCAATGGATTCCACCCCATCTGTAATCTGAAAATCTGTTTTCAAATCAAAGTTTCTTTCTTCAAATTCTCCCTGTACAAACGCCCTGAAATATGCCACCATGTGCTCCAAACGGTCATTTCTGTCATTCAAAGCCCACACAATTGTATTGAGACTATCAATCAATTCATCGGATCTGTTGGCTATTTTCAAAAGTTCAGGTAAAGGTTCTTTCGGGGATTTGAGCTTAATCAATTCGCTCAACATTTTGATTGAAGTAAGGCCGCTTCCCAGATCATCGTGCATTTCGGCTGAGATTCGATTTCTTTCCAGGCGCACAGCCTGCTGTTTTTCAAGGGCCAGCCTTTGGACCCGCAAACGGCTTCTTATGTAAAAGCGAATGGCTCCCAATAAAATACCAATTAAAACCAAAGCAACCAAAGCTTTAAACCAGAGCGTTTTCCAAAAGTGGGGATGTACAATAACCTTAACCTCAAATGGTTTAATGCTCCAGATACCTTCATTATTGGATGCAAAAATCTTAATGGTAAACTCACCTGGCTGAAGATTTACCAGCGTTAATTTATTCTTTTCGCCAAGACTGATTCGCCTGTTATTCTTTCCGGAAATTTGATAGGCATATCTGCTTTTTTCCGGCATCAGATAATTAAGCGCAGAAAACTCCAATTCCAGGTTTTGTTCTTCTGGCTGAAGTTCCCAAACGGCAGATTGAAGAGAAAGATTTTTTTCGCCCTCCGGCAAAAGCAGTTTGGCCTCTGAAAGTATAACTTTTGGCAAAATGTTATTTTCCGGCCTTAAGAATGAACTAACTTCATCAAAACCAGCCAATCCGCCAAAATAAATTTTACCTGATCCTGAATTTTTAAATGAGGCAAAGTGGTTATACTCATTGCTTTGCAAACCATCGCCCACTGTAAAAACCCGTATATCCTTACCGCCTTTTTCTATTAAACAAAGACCCTTATTAGTTGATGCCCAAACCCGGTTGTTTTGTTTTTGAAGTTGATAAATGGACTCATTCAAAAAACCCTGATCCAATCCTATTTGCTTAAATTCCCTTCTCTCCTTATCAAACACCAGGATTCCAGAGCCAAATGTTCCCAGCCAAAGCTCTGATTTAAAGTCGATTATTCCATAAATTAATTGGGAAATGTTTTTATCTTTTGGAATCAAATCCCAGATAGAATTGTCAAACTTGTTATTAGAAGGATCAAACAAAGACAATCCCTTGTCTGTCCCAATCCAAACCTTTCCCTCAATCCCGATTTGGAGTATATTTATTGAGTTGTTGGCAATGGTTGAATGGTTTAAAGGTTCATTGGTAAATTTAGTAACCTGCTTAAAATCACTTGAAATTTTAAATAAACCTCTTTCATCATAAGTCCCTATTAATATGGTTCCATCGCTTAATTGAACCATAGAGGAAATCATGCCTGGGACTTCAGGTAATATCCGTTTTAAAATATATCTCTTACCTTCTTTTTCAATTTTATATACGCCTTGAGAAGAACCGGCAAGTAGTTCTCCAGCTTTGGTTTTCAAAAAACAATACACTTTATAATTCTGGTTAAAATCGACAAAGTCAATTTTTTCCATTTCATAGGTATTGGCATTAAAACTAAACAAACCGGATTCTGAACCTAAAAGAAACTCAATATCGTTCTCTGTATAAATAGACCAGGTTACGTTAAAACCACCTAGACCTATTGCCTTGTCGTTTGCAAAGCTTTGAAATTTACTGAGTTGAGGATTTGTGTAACTTAAACCATGAGAACTACCAATCCAAATCCCTCCCCACCTATCCTGAAAAAAATCAACAATTCCTGCATTAAAAAATTTACCTTTATAGGGCAGATTTACTGGTATTTCTTCATTTTTGGCAGAAAACAATGAAAAGCCGGAATCACCGTTTGCGATCCATTTTCTGCCAAAGGCATCTTTTAGGGTACACTTAACTTCCTTAGATCCTTTAGTTTTTGATGCAAAGGCATCTATTTTTTGCCAGAATATTTGGCCACTCTTAAATCTGAAATTAAACAAGCCAAGCTGGGTACAACCTTCAATCATCTGGTTTTGAAGAGATAATGTATTGAAAAGACCAAGACCTTTTGGTTTATAACCAAGCGTCTCATAGGTAAGCATGGCCTCAAATTTCAAATCATTGTCGCAGGACATTACAAATAGTCCTTCAAAAGGTGTGGAAACAAATGCATAACCACGAGGATCAAAGGCAATGTGGGAAATAGAAAATGGCCTATTTGTTTTCTGTAAAACCGATACCGTTTTCAAGGATTGGTCCAGGGGATTATAAACCGATAAACCCTCATAACTTCCTATCCAGATTTTGCCCGATTTATCTTCTGCCAGACAATTTACCTGGGTCCAGTTTAGTTTGGTAATACTTTTTGGAACTGGCAAAAACTGTTGGGAAACGGGATCCAAAAGATTAATGCCACCTCCATAGGAAGCAATCCAGAGTATTCCATTTTTATCACAAATCAAATCGCTTATCGCACTTTGATTCAAACCTTTACCCCTCGTTCTATCCTGGAAAAAAGATTTAAAAAAAGTACCATAAAAGCAGTTTAAGCCATCATGGGTGCCAACCCAGATTTTGCCCTCAAGGTCCTGACAAATCCGTGTTACAGAAGAAGTTGAAAGACCTTCTTCTACTCCAAAATGTCGGAATTTAGGTAGATTTCCTTGTGCCGACATGTCAATATGCAGCGTTAAAAGGCCAACAAACAGTAATAATAACTGCAGAGGAAATTTTAGAATGTTTGTTTTCTTGATCAATTCCGGATTGACAGATTGGAAAAATTGCAAGGAACTAAAAAAAAGAATGGGAGGAATAAAATAATACCTAATAACTCTGGAATTGGTAAAAGTCAAACTCTGGAATTCTTTTGCAGTGAATCCCTGCTCATTTTTGATACATATAAAATAAAGGAATTCTTAAAAAAAAGAGAGTTGAACTAATAAATCAAAGTCATCCAAAATTAAATTTTGGCTATTTTTTTGATTTTTTATCATAATTATGGATGAGATATTAAATTTTTCATAATTTTGGGACTAAATCTTTAATCAATTTATAAAACACCCTAATGTCGAGAACAAAAGTATTGATGCTGGGCTGGGAATTTCCACCCGTCCTGACCGGTGGTCTGGGAACAGCTTGTTATGGTTTGGTAAAAGCATTGAGTAAATATGCTGATGTTCAGCTTATTCTTCCTCAGGCAGACCGAAATCAAACACTTGAAAATGTTAAAATAAAAGGGCTAAACCATTATGGTGTTATTGGGGAGGATTCTATTGAATTGCCGGAAGTGCCACTTGAGGAATATGCAAAGATTCACAAAGTACCAGCTGAATTTAACAATCCGTATCCTGTCGGAATTGGTTTTGCAAAAGAGGCCAAAGCATTGGTGTCTCCGGAAGCAATTCGGGCGCTATACTCTACCAACGAACCGTATGGACCAAACATTATGCAAAAGGTCGCGACATACGCCGAAGTTGTAAGTAGAATGGCCCTGGATTTGGATTTTGATGTCATTCATGCCCACGATTGGATTACGTATCCAGCAGCAGTTAAAATAAAAGAAATGACTGGAAAACCCTTGGTTGTCCATGTGCATTCTCTGGAAACGGATCGCGTTGGTGAAAAAGCAAAAGGTGATTGGAACAAAGTATTTGAGGTAGAATATAAAGGAATGCTGAAAGCAGACCGCATTATACCTGTAAGCCGATATACCCAGGAATGTGCCATGGAGCACTATGGGATTGAAGAGGATAAATTTTTTCCTGTTCACAACGCCATTGAAGCAACCGAAACTTTCCGAATCCCAAATAAGTCAGGTGAAAAACTGGTTTTATTTTTAGGCAGAGTTACTTTTCAAAAAGGTCCTGAGTTTATGGTTGAAACGGCTTGGAAACTGCTTCAAGCCTATCCAAACGTTATCTTTTTTGTGGCTGGAGTTGGCGACATGATGGATGATCTGAAAAAGAAAGTTCTGGAAAGGAAAATCGACCACAAATTTGTTTTTGCAGGTTTTCTAAGTAAAACCAATGTTAAAAAGGTACTTGCCCAGGCCGATGTATATTTCATGCCTTCGGTTTCTGAACCGTTTGGCCTTTCAGCACTGGAAGCAGCTCAATTTGATGTTCCATGTGTAATATCAAGACAATCAGGAGTTTCAGAAGTATTGCCTAATGCTTTAAATGCTGATTTCTGGGATACCGAAAAGTTTGCGAACTATATTTATGGTTTGTTAAACTACGATGGAATCCGGGAGGATATGGTAAACAAAACCAAAAAAGACATTGCAAACCTAACCTGGGACGATTCGGCCAAAGACGTCATGGAAGTTTATCAATCATTGGGCGTATAGCTGAAATTTCAGCAAATACTTTTATCATTGAGGCCAGTTCTCACAAAAACCAAAAATGGCAGCCATTTGCTTTTATTTTCAGGTACATCAGCCTTTTCGGCTTAAGGATTATAGCTTTATAAAAATTGGAAAAGATCATTTTTATGAAGCTACTGCCCAAAATGTAGAAATTCTAAACCGGGTTTCTGACCGATGCTATCTTCCTGCCAATGCCCTGTTCCAAAAGTTAATTGAGGAATCCGAGGGAAAATTCAAAATAACGTATTCTATTTCAGGCACTTGCCTGGAGCAATTGCACAGGCATAGGCCAGATGTGATTTCTTCTTTTAGAAAGTTGTATGATACCGGTTGTGTGGAATTTCTGGCTGAAACCTATTATCATTCCCTTGCAGCGCTTTATTCTTTAAGTGAATTTGAGCGTCAGGTAAAAAAGCACGAAAAAGCCATGCTGAATATTTTGGGTCTAAAAACCAAAGTCTTCAGAAATACGGAATTGATGTACCAAAACGGTTTTGCAGATGTGCTGGATGATTTGGGATATAAAATGGTTTTGGCAGAAGGTTCAAAAAAGTATCTTGGAAAGGAAAGTGCCAATCAGATTTTTTTGGCTAAAAACCTAAAAACTAAAGTATTACCTAGAAATTATATTTTATCCGATGACATAGCCTTTCGATTTTCTGATCCATCCTGGAGCGAATATCCGCTAATGGCAGGCACCTTTGCCAATTGGTTACATAAAATTGAAGACCAAACCGGCAGTATTAATCTGTTTATGGATTATGAAACTTTTGGAGAACACAGGGCCAAAGAAACCGGGATTTTTGAATTCATGAAGCACCTGCCAAAAGAGATTTTAAAGAACAAAGAGTTTCATTTCGCCACGCCTTCTGACCTTTTGAAAATCAAAAAACCGAATGCACCCATTTATGATTCTTCTGCCTGGTGCTCATGGGCAGATGAAGACAAAGATGCCAGTGCATGGACAGAAGACAATATGCAAAAAGATGCATTGCGTAAAATTTATGCATGCCAGGCCAGAATTGAAGAGCTAAAGAAACCGGATCTTACGGATGTTTGGGGCAAACTTCAAACCAGTGACCATTTTTATTATATGAGTACCCGGTACCGAAACGATGCTACCCACCAGGCATTTAGCCCATACAAATCGCCTTACGATGCTTATTTGAACTACATGAATGTTTTGAGCGATTTTAAGTTGCTTTTGGATATGGCTTAATCTTAAGAAAAGCAATTGATTAGAATACATGCTTGAATCCAATCCTAATTAATTCAATGACTGATTACTAGTTTTGATTGAAAATCTATTGACATAAACGCCTGAGGTATCTTTTCAATTAGCTGGTTAACAGTCATTCCAATTTGACCATTTTCCATTGCTGCAAAATCACCGGCAAGTCCATGAATGTAAGCGCCAATAATACAGGCATTTCCAGATGAATAGCCCTGGGCCAATAAACCTGTAATCAAACCAGTTAAAACATCTCCGCTTCCACCTTTGGCCATACCAGGGTTACCAGTAGAATTGAAATAAACGTTTCCATTTGGGAAACAGATTAAGGTGTGGGCAGATTTCAAAACCAGAAATACCTGAAATTTTTTACTGAATTGAATTGCCTTTTCAAAAACTTCAGCATCTGATTTTGATTTTCCAACAAGACGTTCAAACTCTTTTGGATGGGGTGTAAGAATTGAATTTTGTGGCAATAGCTTTAACCAATCCTTATTCTCCGAAATGATATTGATGGCATCTGCATCAAAAACCAAAGGGCAAACGAACCTCTCGAGCAACTCTTTTACAAGCACTTGAGTCTTTTTGCCTTTTCCAATTCCTGGTCCAATTCCGATACTTTGGTATGGCCCAAGTGAAGGCAAACTGGAAAGTTCCTTCTTTTCACGATCTACAATAACCATAGCTGCCGGATGGCTTATCTGAAGGACATCCCGCCCAATTTTCGGAACCAAAACCGAAACCAAACCGATTCCTGACCTCAGTATGGCACCCGTTGCCAAAACCGCTGCACCCATTTTACCTTCAGAGCCAGCGATTAACAATCCATGACCATGGGTGCCTTTGTGGGAAAATTTTGGTCTATACTTTAATAGTTTTGAAACATCTTCTTTTTGAAGGTAATAAATTGAGGGCTTATCTGTTTCAGGAATTGTCAATTGAATATCAATCACTTCAAATTCTGAAAGATATTTTTGAGATTCGGGAAACATAAATTTAAGCTTAGGTGCATGGAAGGTACCCAACCAATCTGCTGCAAAAATTTTATCATTTGACTCTTTTGAATCTGAATAACCAGAGGGTACATCTACAGAAACTTTTAAGCCTGAAAATCCATTCATTACTTCAATCAAATTGGAAATTTCTGAAGAAAATGGCCGGTTGAAACCAATGCCAAAAAGAGAATCTGCCAACCAATTGAAATCAGGTAAAATCTTTTGAAGAGTTAAGGTATCACCTTTAAAAACGGAAAAATTTGAAGGAATGGCTTTTAAGTTTTTTTCAAAATCTGGTGAAAAAGAGGTAAAACCATCTGGTAAAAATATTGCAACATCAAGGTCTTTTGAAATTAGTCTGGCTATGGCTAAACCATCTCCACCATTGTTGCCGGGCCCACAAACCACAATGCCTTTTCCAGGATTTGGGAACCTGTTTCTGAATGCATTCGCAAAACCTTTAGCCGCACGCTCCATCAATTCTATAGAACTAATCCCCTGCCTTTCAATGGTTAATAGGTCTGCCTTTTTAATTTCTTCAGAATTCAAAATGCGCATTTTGGAATTATATAATCTTAAACTGTTTAAAAAATTTGAACCAATTTAGCTTCGTTTAATCAACCTTGGATTCATAATCTTGAACCACAATGGTGGAATTAAGGCAATGTAAAACATACCATAATATCCGAATGGAAGCCGGAAGCCTGAAGGAAAAGACTCCAGATTTTGAAACTCAACCTTGGCATCCATGTGGTGGTGACTATGCCTGCTCAACTCAAACAAAGTAAAACGCGAAGTAGCTGAATCACTTTGCCAGGCATGATGGGCATCTACTTTTTCACCCTTTTCCCTGACCAATCCGTAATGCTCTATATAGTTTACATATTCTAAAAGAAAAATGGCAACCATTGCCTGTATCACAAAAACATAAAGCACATTGCTTCCAAAAGCAATAAAGATTGCCAGCAATAAGATAGTTTGAAACAAGGCTATGTTAACAGAAAAATTAAAGGGAAAAACAGGATTGGCTCCTACCCTTTTCAATCTTTCCCTTTCAATCTTTATTGCACTTAGCCATTGACCTGGGATAGTTCTTAACAAAAATGAATAATAGGTCTCACCTTTTCTGGCTGTTGCGGGATCTGCCATTGTGCCTACCAAAGCATGGTGACCTTTTCTATGTTCTATGTAAAAGTGCCCATATAAACAAGTTACCAAATTTGAAATGCCTAAAATCTTTAAGAATTTCTCCTTCCTGTGAATCAATTCGTGAGCGGAAGTAATGCCTAAGAGACCAGAATTTAAACCAGTTGAAATGGCTGCAAAAGTCAGGTTTTGATTTTCGACAATTCCAGTGTTAACGCCAAAAATAAGCGTCAATACACAAGTAAGATGGACCAGTGCAGATAAAACCAAAAAAAAAGTTGGTAAAACTGAGTCTTGAACTTTTTCGTTTTGAGCATTTGGCAAAACCAGAAAGTCGACGATTACCAGCAATATGAGAGAAAAAATCATATTAGCAGCAGACCAATAACCACCCATCAAATTGCCAAAAATCACAAAAATTGAGGGCAAAAGGCATTGGAGATATTTCCAGTTTTTCAATCGGTTTTTCTAAAGAGTGACAAAACTAAAAGGCTTTACAATTTGAACTTAAAAAAAAGAGGTTCTTCATTTTTATATGAAGAACCTCTTTTTATAAGCCTCTTGCAAACAAGCAATTAAGCTTTAATTATTATTCTTTATTTAAAAAGTTGAAAACTTCATTGGTTTTGTTCTGACTCCACCTTCAATTTGTAAATGATACATGTATATCCCTTTCGCAAAAACTCCTTTTTCCAATTCAATTTCACCTTTTCCTGAATCAATTATTGTTTTGGAATACACCAGTTTACCCTCTGTACTGTAAATCAACAACCTTGCATTTGAAGTTCCTTCGGGTAAAAAATATGAAATTCTGGTTTGATCTGTCCATGGATTTGGAAAATTTTGACCAATGTCCAGCGATTGACTTTCAACAGATTGCGCTATAGTTGCTTCCCGACAAACCGATACAAAAGTTCTATGGCAAGAATTTGCAAATTGTGGAGTTCCACAAGCTGGAATGTTACTATTGGCAATTGGGGTAATTAGAACAGCCCAGGTTCTACCGCTTGTGCCAGCACTTGAGGCATCAAAACTAATTCCTGTTCCGTTTGCAGAGTTTCCAAAAAAACGAACATCACCTGAACTCGTTTTAAAACCGGCAGGAATTGTACTTCCTGTAGGACAAGCTAAAGTGGTATTGTCCCAATAATACCAATTGTAATTATAAGATCCTGAACCACTTGGATTGGAAGCCATAGTTATAACCATTGGATCATAACCAGCACATCCACTTTGGTTGGCCATTAATGAGCCAGGATTAAAAGCTGGCAAAACCGTAACCTGTCGAACTCCTGTTGCCCATTGGCTATTCCCTGCATTTGTAACGCGGCAGGCAAATGTTTGGCTTGTGGAAGTTCCAGCAGGAGGATCAAAAGAAGGAGACATTGCCCCTGAAATCAAGGTCCAACCGGCAAGGCTTGCAGTGTTTGCTGGTGCAGGAATTAAGCCATTTTGAGAATACCACTGAAAGCTCGATCCTGAGGTAGCATTAACGGAAAAAGAAACGATTGTTGCATCTCCTCCATTACAAATGGTTTGATTTCCAGCCGCAAGTGTTCCTGGTGAAAATACAGTAGTAGAGCAATTTACCACAAATGTTTTCCTGCAATTTCCAGCCCATTGAGGGGTGCCGCACGCAGGACTCGAACCATTTGCAATTGGGGTAATGTACAAAGCAAAGGTCCTTCCTGAATTTAAATTACCAGCAGACATTGGGTCAAAACTAATCCCGTTTCCATCAAGGCTGGTTCCAAAAATATTAGGGGAAGTGCTGTTGGTATTCCATTCTGCTCCAATTGTTGCAGAGCCTGGGCAATTACCAGTGGCAGTTTCTCTAAAATACCATCGAAATTGATAAGCACCTGATCCAGAAGGATTAGCACTTAAAGTAATATTGACTGGATTTCCACTTGTACAAAATGTTTCGTCACTATTTATGATAATACCTGGGCTAAAAACCGGCAACACTGTTACCTGGCGAACCCCGGTTGCCCATTGACTATTGGTACCATTTGTAACTCTACAGGCAAATGTTTGACTTGTAGTTTGATTGGCTGGAGGATTGTAATTTGCTGAATTAGAACCTGAAATTATTGTCCAACCACTTAGGCCTGCAGTATTTAAAGGGGCTAAAACCAAGCCATTTTGAAAATACCACTGAAAAGTAGAACCAGATGAGGCAGCAGTTGAAAATACAATATCAGAGGGATCACCCGCATTACAAATGGTTTGATTTCCACTTGCTAAATTACCAGGATTAAACACAACGGTAGGAGCTGGAGTTGCCACGGTAATTGAAACAACTGAAGATGTACTCAAATTTGCACCTGAAATCAAAGTCGCTGTAAATGAATATATTCCATTTGCTCTATTGGTTATTGGAATATCGATATTCACGGCATTTTGATTACTTAGGATACCACTTGCCACAATTGTGGAACCTTCATTTATTCTCCAATTTACAGCCCCGGAATTTGCAGGAATGGCAATATTTAAAGTGAAATTCCTATCAAAGTTGGTGGTGCTATCCGCTTTTAAAGTTGCTGTTGCTAAACAACTTAAAGAAAAACAAGTGGCAGCCGCCAAACCATCTCGAATGGCCTTGCCTGGAAGTGGCCCGAAACCGAGATTCAAATCAACACCTCCTGTAGTGTTGTAGCAATAACTCATAACAGTTCCTTTTCTAGCCTTAATTGTGGAACCACAGATTCCTTCTCCGGCAAAACAAGAATCTATTCTACCTGTTCCTCCACCAGGCAAAGTCCATCCGCACCAATGTGTATGTCTGGATCCGAAATTATGGCCCAACTCATGGCTGACACAAAATACTGACCATGAAAAAGTTGGCAAAGAGTTATAAGAATAAAAAATACTGGAAAAACCATGCCTTGTACTTGGATTGCAAAGTGCACCAATGTAGGCGATGCCACCTAAACTAGAGGCACGGCAATCCAAAAAATGAAGTAAGTCACCATCGATTCCGGAAACAGGTCGGTTCACTGCAAACGAATTTAAAATACTGAATGTATTGGTTACCGAGGCATAAGGATCCACAGTTGTCCAAACAAAAACCCCACCTAATTCAATATTAATTTGTTCATTTTGATATACTTGCTTTACTATATTAAAAAGCCCTGTTACAAAATTAGATGCTGTTACAATATTGTTACCCGACCTTGTATAAAGATCAAAATCTGCTTCAAAAGCAATTCTTACAGTTTTACAACTGGTTGAAGCTGCACTTTTGTTTTGCAGGGTTGTTTCCTTTGAATGCAGAGGTTCATCCTCTTTGGAATCGTCAGTTCCGCAATCAAAGCCTGGAAATGCAACCTTAGAATCGTCAGAAATCAAATATCGACCACTTCCGGGCGAAGTTTCTGAAATGTTATAGTTTCCATTTTCATGGGCGATCATTCCCATTAATCCGCCCTTTCTAAAACTTAAGCCACCCAATCTTTTTTTGCCATTGGTTTGCAATTGGTAATGGACGCCCAAATATTCTTTTCCGCCTAACTTTTTGCCATCATTGGTGGTAACAGTAAATTCCCCACTACTAATCCTGGCTTTGTCAAAATTTAAAGTTTCAGAAGTACCATTGGGAAGTGGTAAATTTAATGAAAATTTGTTCGGCTCCTTTTCCCAGATATCTGATAATATACTTTGATCTATGGCAATTTCAATAGCACCATCTTTTCTATTCGACCCAGTAGTAGTAAAAAGTTCTGGTTTTTCATTCAGCCTATTTTTAATTCTGGAAACAACATTCCTTTTGGTATTTTCAGCCTCAGTTGACTGGCCGAACACAAAAGAAAACCTTATAACAGCTATCACAATTAAAATTAAATTTTTCACAATTTTTTTGATTCAAAGGTAAAACAGACATTAAGAGGTAAAACACCGGTCTAATTTCTTCTATGAATAATGCCATAAATAATATAACATTAGTCGCAGCCAGTTTTTTATTGAACTATTCAAAAAAATATGCAATACTTTTTAAAATAATCAATATTCTATTACCTGAAAACTGGATATTTCTCAGACCGCTATTAAACTTTCTTAATTGTATTAAATCAATATAATTATTGGATATAAGATAACATAAAGTCAGTTTCTAACTATTTTTTCATAAAGACGGCATATAAAAAATTATAAACCGATTCTCTCAATATAATAAAGAAGGAGGTTTGAAATAAAATCAATTTTATCTGAAGACGTCGGATAAAAAATTCTTTGTTCATCTTTTTGGGAATATGGATTTGGGCCTATTACAATACTCCTGTATTTAAGGCTTCATCAATTTTACTTAACCAAGGAATATTCTAACTTAATAATTAGTAAAGTACAAAAATCTTAAAAAAGGTTTTTAGAAAAATATGTATCTAAAAGCCTAATTATCATGATATTACAATCAGAAATCTGGTACTTAAAAAAATCAGATTTTTTTTCACGCCAAATTCTGAACTGCATTGGACCATAAAATGAATTTGAATACCATTTAAATTGGGATTTACAAAAAACCAAATACGAAATAAGATTTCAACTCATTCAACTACAACTGGTTGAATTTCAAACATACTGTCCTAAAATCGCCGAATCGGTCAAATAAATAGCCTCTATATTTGACCTTCGTTTTCCATACAATTGGATTAGACTTTTAATTTGCAGGAAATTTTAAAAAAATTTACCAAGACAGAGATATTAACCAACTATTAATTTGGCAGATATTTTAATTTTTATTCTAAAATTATCAGATGGTAAAAGCACTTTTCTCTTTCTCCATTCAATCTTTCTTTTCAATGATTGAACGGCCAAAAACCAATTCATGAAAATACTTCTAATTCATCAGTACTTTTTACGGAAAAATGAGGGAGGAGCCTCAAGGTTCAATGAAATGACCAAAATATGGGCAGAAGAAGGTCACGAGGTTAAAGTTATTTCCGGCATGATGCATGCGAATGGTACCAGTAAACACAAAGAATACAAAGGCAGGCTTTTTAAAAAGGAAGAATATTCAAAAAATATCAAAGTCTTGCGTTGCCACGTTTCAGAAGCTTATAATGTTAATTTTTCAGGCCGGCTTTGGGCATATTTTTCCTTTGTATTTTCCAGTACACTGGGCTTTTTTCTAAAACTAAACGGAAAGTACGACCTGGTTCTGGTAAGCTCTCCTCCCCTATTTATTGGAATCACTGGCTTGATTATCAGTAAATTAAAAAGGATTCCATTAGTTTTTGAAGTTCGTGATTTATGGCCGGAATCTGCAATTGATATAGGTGTTTTGACGAATGGGTTTTTGAAAAAAATTGCCTTTGAATTTGAAAAATTGATTTATAAAAATTCAACTTTGATAAACGTATTGACACCGGCATTTAAAGAAGTTCTGATTAATCAAAAATCAATTTCAGCCTCAAAGATTTTAGAAATTTCGAATGGTGTCGATTTCATTATATCAGACAAAATATTGGAAAAGGTTGAGAGAGACAAATTAAGAAAGGCACTTGGTTGGGGAAATAGATTTGTTTTGATATATGTTGGCGCACATGGTTTGGCTAATAATCTAAACCAGGTTATTGAGGTTGCACATTTAGTAAAAAACACCAATGCTCTTTTTATTTTGATTGGCGATGGCATGGAAAAAAAGAATCTAAAAGCAAAGGCTAAATCATTGAATAATATTGAGTTTTGGGATCCAATTGAAAAAGAAAAAATCTTTGAATTCATCATTTGTGCAGATGCTGGAATTACGGTTTTCAAAAAAGCGGAAATTTTTAAGACCATTTATGCCAACAAAACTTTCGATTATATGGGATGCCAGATTCCGGTTTTAATGGTTTTGGATGGTATTTCTAAAGTGCTTATAGAATCCTCAAAATCAGGACTATATGTAGAACCAGATAACAAACAGGATTTTGCAGAAAAAATAAATTGGTTAATCGCTCATCCAAAAGAAGTAAGAGAAATGGGCTTAAATGGCTACCAATTCGCAAAAAAGAATTTTGACCGATGCGAATTGGCAAAAGCATATTTAGAAAAGTTAAAGACTCTAAAAAAGACTTAGTTTTAGTTTGGACATAGGGTTTATTTTTGAGTTCTTTTTTGCTAAGGCTCTAATTAACAATCTATTACACCAAATAGGTAATGCCAGTATTTTTCCTTTATTTTACGGGACTAAAACTTATCTTTTCTGCTTCGCCTACACAGGCCCGGTTAGGCAAAAAAGATATATCCTGATGGGATCGCCCCCACGACGTATGGGCTTTCTTTTTGTAGATTTCCATCGAATCTTTTTTCGAAAAATTAATCAGGCCATCTTATGAAATTAGGATGAAAAGCGTCGAAAATTTTTCGAGGGCCTGCTATATTTTATTCACAGTCAATGACTTTTGAAAATCTCGATCTGATCGAACCAATTCTCCGTGCCCTTCAGGAAGAAGGCTACACGACACCAACACCAATTCAGGAACAATCGATTCCTTCTTTGCTTCAGGGCAAGGATCTTTTGGGATGCGCCCAAACCGGAACAGGAAAAACCGCTGCTTTTGCCATACCTATTCTTCAGATATTAAGCAATAGAAAAAAAGCAGCACAAGCTGAGGGTAAGTCCAAAAACGTACAGGACATCAAGGCTTTAATTCTTACACCTACCCGTGAACTTGCCATTCAAATTGAAGAAAGCTTCAAAGCCTATGGCCGACATTTGAACCTAAAACAGCTGGTAATTTTTGGTGGTGTTTCCCAACATGCCCAAACCGCTGCTCTACAAAGAGGTGTAGATATTTTGGTAGCCACTCCAGGCCGATTACTTGACCTGATGGACCAACGCTTTGTACATCTACATCATATTGAGTTGTTTGTGTTGGATGAAGCCGACCGAATGCTGGACATGGGTTTTGTGCATGATGTAAAAAAGATCATAGCCCGTTTGCCAAAACATAGGCAAAGTCTGTTTTTCTCAGCTACCATGCCTTCTGAAATTGTGGGCCTTGCGGGTTCAATATTGCAAAATCCAGTTAAAGTGGAAGTTAGCCCTGTTTCATCAACCGCCGACACTGTTGAACAAGAGGTTTTTATTGTTGATAAAGTTGACAAAAAAAGCCTTTTAAACCATGTCTTGAAAGATAACAAGATTAAAAGAGCGCTTGTTTTTACACGGACCAAACACGGTGCCGACAAAGTTGTTAAAGACCTTGAAAAAATTGGCGTAAGAGCTGCGGCTATTCATGGAAACAAATCTCAAAATGCCAGACAAAAAGCTTTGAGTGATTTTAAAGCCAGTTCAATCCGGATTTTGGTTGCAACAGATATTGCGGCCAGAGGAATAGATGTAGATGATTTAACACATGTGATCAATTACGAATTGCCAAATGTACCTGAAACCTATGTGCACAGAATAGGTAGAACAGGTAGAGCTGGGGCCAGCGGAAAAGCACTTTCATTTTGCGATGAGGAGGAAAAAGAATTCTTACGTGACATCCAGAAGCTGATTGGCAAAAAAGTACCCATTGTTTCCAACCATCCATATCCTTTGGACAACCAGGAAGTAGAAAAACCACAAAGGCAGCAAGCCCAGAAACTGAATATTCCTGGAGGACAAGCTCCAGCCAGTGGTCAAAACCGCACTGACCGATCTAAAAAATGGTTTAGAAGTAGGAAATAGGACTTTTATTTCAAATTATTATTAGGCCAATTCAAAACTGAATTGGCTTTTTTTTATAAAATATAAATCCATATGTGAAGATGATATTTTAAGAAAGGTCTGATATTCGTAAAAATGTTTTGTACGCTCAATCCGATTGAAAAATTCCTGTTTCAGGGATAAAATACATTATATGAAGTCTATTAAAAAATTGAACATGCCATAAATCATTTCTCCTACGGAGAAACCGGAATGAGGCCAAAAAGGAAAAGTATGTTCAATTTTCATTTAGACTTCATATAAAGACTTTGGTTTATATTTCTATGAGGTCTAGATAAGCTTATGAAAAGCAATTAAAATCCACAAAAAAAGCCTCTATTTTTTCAAACAGAGGCTTTCATTAAAAACATTTCAATTTTACCTTAGTAAGGTCAGATCGCCAACTCTGGTTTCGGTTCGGCCATCTACAAATCGGCACCAAACCTTATACACATACACATCTGATTTGCAATTTATTCCTTCAAATGTGCCATCCCAGCCTCTGTTCAAGGTAGTACTTTCGTAAAGGAATTGGCCCCAACGGTTAAATATTTGCAATCTGATTTCTGTAACACCTTCTGTAAGTGGATAGAAGACATCGTTTGTTCCATCTTCCTTGTCCAGATAACCACCGGTTGAACCTTCTTTTCTAGGCGTAAAGGCATTTGGTACGATCACAATATTTCCTTTTTCAACTATCGCTCCATTGGTTAAAGTATCTCTGTCCACACAACCTTCAGCAGATGTAATCTGTAAGGTAATGTTGTAGCTACCAGGCTCTTTATATGCATGAACCGGGTCTTTTTCTCTACTAATGTTTCCATCACCAAAGTTCCACTCATAGGTCCATCCTGGTTGCGGATAACGCACAAAGCAGTTCATTTTTTCTTCTGGTATCCTCAATGCTCTTGGTGCCTTTGGTACTGTTGTAAACCCTGCATCCGGATTCTCAAAAACCTGAATGATGTTGTTTCGCTTCAAAGTTTCCTCTCCACCAGGACCAATAACTCTCAATGATACAGAGTATTCACCCGCTTGCTCATATCGCTTAGATGGATTTTGCTCAGTGCTTGTAGTTCCATCACCAAAAGTCCAGAGATATTGGGAGCCATATTTTGATTTGTTTTCGAAAGAAACCAATAATGGAGCACAGCCGCTGGTATCTGGCTCAAAGCTTACTACTGGTTTAACAGGTCTGATTTCAAGCGTTTTGGAAACAGAATCTTTACAACCGTTTGGACTGTAAGCAAGCATTTTAATGTTCACACTTGTATTGCTCAATTCAGTTACAATAGATGCGTAATTGTGTTCAACCACCAGACCATTGGCCGTATCTTTAGTATTGTCTCCAAAAGTCCACTTGTACTTCCAATTCGTCCTGTTTGGTGTCAGATTCGTAAAACTGGCTGATGTTTGTGGCAAAATCAGAATTTGTGGGCTAATGCTAAAATCTGGTACTGGCTTGGCAAAAACCTTCACAGGAAATGTAAAAGTTTGGTTACAAGCCGGGCTGAAAACCGGATTACTGATGGCCAACATTGAAACTGTGAATGTGGTATCTTTTCCTCCATTGTGGATAAACAAATGCGATGGACTAAAGGCCGTTGAAGCAGGAGTTCCATCACCAAATGTCCATTGATAAGCACCACCTGGATTGGTACTTAGGTTCGTAAACTGTACATTGTGTGGAGAACAGCCATTTCCGGAAACTGCAAACAAAGGCTTCACATCCGGATTAACCAAAATATTTCTTACCAGAGAATTGTAACAGCCACTGTTGGTCCAGACATGTTGTTCCACACGTACATTCATTTGTTGTGAAAATGGATTGCTGAATGTGGTATCCCAGTTTGCTGCATTAGTGAATAAAGTATCCACACCCGCAAGACTTGAAATAACCCACATGGTAGAATCAGCCAATTCCGCATTGTTCACAAACTGAACAGGCAATGGCCCACAACCGGAATACACATTGGCAGAAAAACTAGCTTTTGGATTTGCAAAAACCCGGATGGTTTTATAGGCAGTATCCGGACAGCTAAATCCTGATCGGGAGGCAATTAAGCGCACATTGTAAACCGCTTCCAATTGTGTGTTGTTGGTAAAAGTTTTTACAGGATTTGCTACCAAAGAAGAGTTGGAACCATCTCCAAAATCCCAGGTAAACCGGTTGGCATTCTGAGAAAGTGCACCAGCCAATTGCATGGTCAAAGGTGAGCAACCAACGGAATCAGCGATACCAATTCTTGCAATGGTAAACGGACTAACCAGCAAAGTTTTTGAGGCGGTGTCTGTGCATCCTTTGTCTGTAATGGCGATTAACCTAACATTGAAAGGAAGATTTGCGGATGGATTAAAACTAACAAACTCATGTGAAACGGTTAATAAGTTGGAATCAAGCGTGGTTCCATCTCTGAAATCCCAGATAAAACGGTTGCCCATGTTTGGAGTGGCTGAAAGCTGGCTCAACAAAGGAGAACATCCTGATTCGGGAGAAGCACTGATTACCCCGATTTCTGGTTTTGGAAAAACATAAATCTTTTTGGTAATGGTATCTGTACATGAGGACGCAAGGTTGTTTCTTACAATCAGTTTTACCTCAACTTCTCTGATTTGGGTGCTGTTGTTTACAAAAGTAAAATTAAACGAACCGTTTGAGCTTGAAACCTGGGTTCCATCTACATACCAGGCAGCAGAGCTTCCAGCTGATGAAAGATTTATAAAAGAAACCGGCAATGGAGAACAACCTGAATCCTGACTTTGGCTGAAATCTGCTTTAACAAAAGGAGAAACAGTAAATTGTTTTTCTATACTATTCACACAACCTTTGGTGGTATAAGTGAACAAGGTAACCTTTACAGTTTTGATTTGAGCCGTATTGTTTCCTACAATGGTATCGAAATTTTGGCTGGATATGCTGGTTTGAAATCCATTAGAATTGAATACCCAAACCGATGAATCTGCCAAAAGCGATTGGTTGGTAAGATTAACGGCAAGTGGCTGACAACCAGAAACCGGATTTATATTAAACTCAGGAGTAGGTCGTGGGTATATACATACTTTAAAATAGGCAGTATCTGCACATTCAACACCTGACTTTTGAGTAATTAACCTTACGGTATGGCATTCAGTTGTATCAGTGTTGTTTACAAATGTAAATACAGGATTCATTAAAGTGCTGCTGCCAAGTCCACCAAAATCCCAGAAGTATTGGTTGGCATTGGTAGATTGTGAACCAACAAATGCAGCCTGAAAAGGCGTACAACCAAGGCTATCGTTTGATAAAATGGCAGCTCTAACCAATGGTCGGATCGTTACATTTTTGTATGCTGAATCTGAACAACCCTGAACATTACTTATAATCAATCTAACTCTGAAGTTTCTATTGTTGATAGAATTGGTGTTTGAAAACACATGTGAAACTTCCTGAGCAGTGGTATCCAATTCTGTTGCATCTCCAAAATTCCAATTGAATTGAGTGGCACCAACAGAGGTTCCAACAAAATCTATTTTTGCCGGACTACAGGCAATTTCTGGCATGGCATTGATAACACCAGCGTTTGGTTTTGGAAAAACAGTAACGGTGGAAAACGCAGTATCCGTACAATTTGGATCAAGGGCTGACCTTGAAATCAGTTTCACTTCAAAGGTCTTATTTGTAAATCCATTGTTTACAAATGAATAGCTGAAGTTATTGAGAACAGTGCTCACCAATTGACCATCAACGAACCATTCTACAAGATTTCCAGCAGCTGATTGGTTTGTGAATCGAACCCTAAGCGGAGAACAGTTTGAATCCAGGTTTTGAACGAAACCAGCCTGAACAAATGGAGAAACATTAAACTGCTTTTCGATGCTGTTTACACAACCTTTGCTAGTATAAGTTAACAAAGTAACCCTAACATTTTTAATCTGGGATGATACGTTTTCAATGATGGTATCAAAGTTTAAAGCACTAGTTTCAGTTTGGAAACCATTTGAATTTAAAACCCAAACCGATGAATCTGCCAATTGTGATTGGTTGATAAAACTAACAGCAAGTGGCTGACAACCAGAACTTGGATTGATACTAAAATCAGGAATTGGTCTCGGATTTACGCAAACCCTGAAGTAAGCTGTATCCGAACACTCAATACCTGCTTTACCTGTAATCAATCTTACGTTATGACATTCCATACTGTCAGAATTGTTTACAAATACAAAGTTTGGATTCACCAAAGTACTGGTACCCAATCCACCAAAATCCCATTCATATTGATTGGCATTGGATGATTGTGAACCTGAGAATGAAGCTGAGAAAGGTGTACAACCAATGCTGTCATTTGAAATGATAGTGGCACCTACCAAAGGTCTGATGGTTACATTTTTGAAAGTAGTATCTGTACAACCATCTGAATTTTTTGCCACCAACCTTACTCTGAAAATCCTGTTATTCAATGAGTTGTTATTGAAGAATACATGGCCTACACTTTGACTTGAAGAATCGAACTCTGCCCCATCTCCAAAATTCCAATTGAATTGATTGGCCCCAACAGCTCCACCAATAAAATCTATATTGGCTGGGCTACAGGCAACTTCCGGGATGGCAGTCAGAATGCCAGCATCAGGTTTCGGATACACCAAAACAATTGAGGATGCTGTATCCGTACACTGTGGAGCAAGTGCAGAACTTGCTACCAATTGAACTTTGTAAATCCTATTGGTAAAACCGGTGTTATCAAACGTATAGTTTAATGTACCTGGCGTAGTACTTACCAATTCTCCATTTACAAACCATTTAACAGTGTTTCCTGCATTTGATTGGTTTGCCAATCTAACTTTTAAAGGTGCACAACCTGTAAATGCCGATTGGTTAAATGCGGCCTTTATATCCGGATAAATGGTTACACTTCTGGTTTTAGTATCTGTGCAACCCAATTGATTGATTGCAGTAAGGCTAATTTCAACATCCAGATTTAAGTTACTTTGGTCATTTACAAAAATGGTATCAAAATTGGCTGCAGTTGCAGGCACATTTGAGGTTTGTCCATTTCCGGAGAATGTATAAGTAGCTGATGTATATCCTGTTGTAAGATTGGTAATTGTTACTGGCAATGGATTACATCCAAGCGTTGGATTTGGCGCAAAATCAGCAACCGGCTTAGGGTAAACTCTAAGTTTGAAAGTTGTGGTGTCAGGACAATTGATGCCAGTTCGGTCTGTTACCAAAGAAACTGTATAGTTTTGAATGGTGTCTGAAAGATTGTTGTAAACCTTAACCGGCGTAGCAAGACTTGAATTGGTTCCATCTCCAAAATCCCAGGTATAAATGTTTGAATTCACTGAATTTAAACCACTTAAACCAACTGAATGAGGCGTACAGCCCAAAGTATCAGATGAATTGATAACCGCTTTAACTGTTGGCTTCACACTTACGAGTTTCGAAGTGTTATCTGAACATCCAAATGCATTGCTTACCAAAAGCTTAACATTAAAGGTTCTGGTAATAAGACTTGCGTTGTTTACAAAAGAATGACTTACTGTGGCCACATTGGTATCTAGAACAGAACCATCGTTGAAATCATATTGATAACTTGTAGCGCCCAATGCGTTGCTGAAAAGGCTAATCAATATTGGAGAACAGCCGTTGTCAGGTACGGCACCCAAAACGCCTGCAACTGGTTTTGGAAATACCTTAATATACTTAACTGCGGTATCCATACAACCTACATTCAACACGCTTGCCACCAACAATTTAACCTCAAAAATCTTAACATCTTGTGTAGAATTCACAAAACTATAATTGAATTGGCTAGCTGCATTGTTCACCAAAACATCATCCACAAACCAACTCGCTGAGGAACCAGGTGCAGAAAGATTTGTGAAGTTAACCGCAAGAGGTGTACAACCAGAATCGGCACTTTGGATAAAATCTGCATTCACAAATGGACTTACTGTAATAAGTTTAGAAGACTGATCAATACAACCTTTCTCTGAACTCACAAACAACTCTGCTTTAATAATTTGATTTAAAGAAGTATTGTTGGAAAAAGTAGAATCAAATCCAGCCAAACCTTGAAGGGTATCTATGGAAGGGCCACCTGTAATTACCCAAAACCCGGAAACAGCCAATGCTGAATTACTGGCAAAGCTTACCTTAAGTGGTTGGCAACCAGCATTTAGACTACCATAAAAATCGGAAATTGGTTTTGGATTCACTTTTACTGAAACAAAAGCGGTGTCAGGACAACCAATTCCAGCTCTATCTGCTATCAACCTTACGCTAAAGGTTCTTGTGGTATCACTATTATTGGTAAAAATTCTACTGACACTTGATCCGGCTGCAGTGCTTCCGGAACCAAAATCCCAACTGTATGAATTGGCGTTTACTGAAGCCGCACCAGAAAATGAAACAGAAAGAGGACTACAACCAACAGAATCAGAGGCAATTATACCAGCGATTACATTTGGTCTTACATTCACTATTGTAAATGTGCTGTCTGCACAACCATATTGATTGATTGCAACCTGCCAAACGGTAACCTGTGCATTGATGGTTGAATTCAGGTTGTAAAAAGTATGATTTGCCTGTTGAGCGTTTGTGTCAATAATTGTTCCATCTCCAAAATCCCAAATGTATCGGTTTGCAAACTGAGCTGAACCGGAGAAATCAACTTGAAGCGGGGAACATCCGTTCTCAATTGAAGCAAAAATGTTACCCGCCAATGGTTTTGGAAAAACTGTTATTACCCTGGAAGCAGTGTCCTCACAAGCCGTTGTAATTGAATTTCTGACAACCAAACGAATGGTAAATTGCTTTGGAATGGAATCGTTGTTTTCAAACAATTCCGTAATGCCGCTTAGGCTATTTCCTTTAAAAACACCATTTACATACCATTCTGCAACATTTACCCCAGGAGATGAAGTATTGGAAAATGTAATTTCAGCTGGTGAACAAACTGAATCTCTGGAAGCGGTAAATGAAGCATCTACTCTGGGATTAACCTGAAAATTACTGGTTTTCTCTGCAGAGCATCCAAAATTATTTAAGGCTTTTAAAGTTACCCATTTGGTTTGGGGAAGTACAGTATTATTAACAAAGCTTCTGGTAATAACTGTATCCAAAGTTGTAACTATTGTATCGGGTAAATACCAAAAGAAAGTACTAACTCCAACAAAATTAATTGGCTGAAATCCAACATTTACCGGGCTGCAACCTGTGACAGGATCCATTGTAATTACTTGATTAACAAGCGGTCTTGGCCAAACGGTAATATTTTGAACTGTTGTGTCAGGACAACCAAAAGTTAAATTTGAAGCAACCAATTGCACATTGTAAACCTTGGCGTCTGTGTTGGATGTATTGTCAAAAGAATAACTCAAAAATGCAGGAGAATTGCTTACACCTACACCATCTACAATCCATTGGTAGCTATTGGCAGCAGGACTTGTGGTTCCATTTGCAAAAACAGCAGCATGTGGTGCACAACCAACTGTATCAGGAGAAACCGTAAACTTAGCCTGCATTTGAGGAGAAACGTTAACTGAAACTACGGTAGAATCTTTGCAACCATCACCACCTGTTACTACAACTTTTAAATTGTAAGTCAGAACCGAACCTGTTGAGTTGGTAAATACCCGGTCAAAAGCATTGCCATTATATAAAATAGTATCAAGTTGATAAACAGATTGATTGCTCAATTTCTTATACCATTCATACAATACACCTCCCTGAGAATTGCTAGCGGTCAAACTTGTGCGCAAAGGCGAGCAACCATCCAATGGAAATCCGCTTGCAACTACCTCGGGCTTTCGGTAAATTGTAACAAATCTGGTTGCAGTGTCTACGCAGGTTGGAGATGAACTATTTTTGGCAACCAATTGAATGGTATAAAGCTTGGTTGCAGAAAACGAACCATTTGTAAAAGTTTGGTTAATACCAATGGCTGAATTTCCAACGAGAATTCCATCTACATACCATTCAAAAATATTTGCACCTGCAGAAGAACCGTCATTTACAAAGTTTACAGCCAATGGAGAACAACCTTCAGTGGCAGATTGGCTAAACCCGGCAACCACGCCCGGATTGACAGAAAATGATTTGCTTACCTCTATTTTACAACCATTTACGGTTTCTAATTTCAGTTTAACAACCTGAACAGAGGGAAGAGTTCCTGAATTGACATAAACTCTGGTAATCGCAGTATCTTTGGTAGTGACCAGAGAGTCTGAATTGTCAAAAATCCATTTTAAGGTTCCAATTGGTCCTTTTACCGTTGGGAAAAATGAAGCCAAAACCGGAGAACAGGAAACAATTGGTGAACTTACAATGACCAAATCAAGAGACGGTTTTGGAAAAACCGAAATAGTGGTACTCACATCCCTTGAACAACCGCTTGAACTAATGGCCTGAAGCGTAACCAGATAGTCTGTATTGCTTGTATCAGATTGGCCAGCAAAAGTATATTCAAATTCAGCAGGGGTTGGATCAAATTGCGGAATACTATCCACCTTCCAAACGTAAGTTGTTCCGATTGGGCCCGAAGAAGTAATGGTAAATTTAGGTCGTATTGGAGAACATCCTGAAACCAAAGAAGAACTAAATGTTGGAACAACATCTGGAAAAACTGTTACTGTAGTGATGCTGGAATCAGGACAAGAGCCCAAACCGGTTACCACCAATTTCACCTGGAAATTAACAGCGGCCAGACTGGAATTGATTAATGTATGTTCAAATTCATCAGCTGAGTTTGAAGTTTGGATCAAAGTGTAATTTGGATCGGTTGTTCTTTTTACAAACCAGGAATATGAAACACCACCAATGGTACCCAATGCATTTAACTTCACTTTCAATGGGGAACAACCATTACTTGGATTGGCTACTGAAACAACCGTTGGCTTTGGTAAAACCTTGATAGACAAACTTGAAGAGGTATCAATACAAACATCGCCCTGACCTCTGGCTACCACAAAAACGTTGTAAAAGGCTGTATCTGTAGCTGAATTGTTTAAGAAAGTCTGAGCCGGAATATCTTTATTAAAGAATACAGGTAAGCCATTTCTATACCATGTATAACTCACCGAGGAGGCTGAAGATTGGTTTACAAAATTTGAAACCAAAGGAGAACATCCTATGATATTGTCAACTGTGGCGGCAGCCGTTACTTTTGGTCTTAGGTTAATAGTTTGATTTACAGAATCTACACAACCAAAACTGTTTTTTACAAGTAGTTGAATGGTATATGGAAGAACGCTGGTGCCATTATTAGTTAATGTTCTGAAAAATGGAAGACTGTCGCTAGCATTTATAGCTGCTGAATTGTCAGAAAATGTCCAGGAATAATTTGTAGCGCCTTGGCTTCCAGTGGCTTTTATCCGCATAGAAGTAGGTGAACAAAGCGTTGATGGCAAAACCTGATCTCTTACAAAAGCCGCTAAAGGTGTAGGATTTACAGTGATGGTATCAGATTTTGAAGCCTCGCAAATCGGGTTTCCATTGTCGTCTTTTACAACAAGGGTTACTACAAATTTGGAAACTGTATAGTAACTATTGTTGTAAAAAGTATATACAAAACCTCTGTTTGGTTGATTTGGAATACTTGGAACGCCCAAACCTGGTGCACCCAATTCATTTACATACCAGGTATAGCTATCATCTGTTTGAGAGCTGAAATTGAGGAAATTTACCGTCAATGGATTACAACCGACTTTCTTGTCTGCCACAAAATCAGAGATAACCGTTGGTCTTATTCTAACAGTTCTGGTAGCAACAGGACTTGGGCAACCCTTATCAGATTTGGTAGTCAATGAAATGTTATAAGATCTGTCATTTGTAGTGGTATTTTCAGGAAAGAAGCGTGCAACTACTGCCTCTGTAGTATCTGTAATTCCAGAAGTTCCATCAGAAAAGTTCCATGAATAGGTGCTGGCAGCTACTGAACTTGAAGCATCAAAAATAACCGGAGACGCCCCACATGCGGCTTCAGGGGTTGCAGTAAAAGATGCTGAAGGTCTTGGGTTTACTATAATTGCTTTTACAATTGTATCCACACAGCCAGCAACGGTAGTGGCTGTTAACTTTATGTTGTATTGAATTGGAAGTGTACCAGTATTATTGAAAGTCCTTACAGGATTTGGCAAACTGCTGTTGGTGCCATCCAATTCTACAAATGACCAATCGTAGGTACCAATTCCATTTCCTGTGGCCGCAAAAGTTATTGGTGTGTTGTGACAAACTTCAGCCGGAGCAACAATTGCCGGATTTGGCATCGGATAGATGGTAATTATCTTTTGTGCTCTATAAACACATGATCCATTGCTGGTTATGGACAATTTAATCGTATCTCTTTTGAAATTCGTGCCATTGTTAACATAGTTTTGCAATGGCGGATTTTCACCCACAAAAGTATTTCCGTTTCCAAAAGACCATGTGTAAGTGTGGGAACCATCAGTTGGAATTCCAATAGACTGATTTACAAAAACAACATCATTAACTGGTGTACAACCATCTAATCTGGAAGCAGAAAAAGCGGCTTGTTTGGATGGTGGAATTTTGATAAGAATTGCAGCTGTGGAAGCCACACAAGTATCTGGTGAAGTACCAGAAACTGCCCTTAGCGTTACAAAATAAAAAGTTGAATCTCCAGGTGGGAAATATGGAAGTGCATACGAAAACGTATCTTTTGCAAGACGTACTTCCTTGGCTATCAAAACGGTTCCTCTTTTTATTATCCATTCGTATCTTTGAGATGAGCCATTGGTTTGGTTCATAAAAGTGATCAAACCTGGGCTGCAAATATCTCTTGTCCATTTAAAATTTGGTACAGCTGCTGGTAAAACTGTTACCCTCATGGAATCAATTTTAGGACATCTGTCTGGAGCTTGAACAGACAATTTTACCCAATATGTACCTGGATTTGAATACGTATGCGAAGTTAAACGGTCGGTTCCCTGCACATCGCTAAAGTTTCCTGTAATGTTAGAGGATGAATTATAAACTGTTCCGTCACCCATTTGTAATTTCCATGAAATGTGATTCCAGTTGCTTCTTAAGCCTCGTCTGCTGGAGTTTACGGATGGTATTACACTGGAGCTATCTCTAACTGTAATTGAATTCCCCAAACAAATAGTTTTTGAAGGAATTCTCCATCTCAGAACAGGTGATGGATATACGTCAACGGTATCATAATCTGATATTTCAGGGCATCCTAATGACTGAGCCCTTAAACGAATGATATATCGACCTGGCTGGTTAAATCTTACAACAGCAGAACTATCAGCAAGATTTGTACTTATAACCCGGGCCTGAATAAAATTGATTAATGAAGGTAAAACTGCTGATCCAGCTGTTATTAATGGATTTCCGCCAAGTTCCCAACCTCGCCAAACAGCACCAGTAGTAAACTTTGATCTATTTTCAAGTCGAACAGTTAAGGTATCGCATCCAAGTTTTGGGCTTACTGTAATAACAGGTGAAATGGTTGTTTTTACCTGAACAGTTATGCTATCAACAAGACGGCAGGTTTGACCATTGTAGCCATTAACCAAAGACCACATTTTAACTTTATAGGTACCTCCAATCGCATAGGTGTGAGAAAAAGTTGCAGAAAATCCAAGGTTAGAAATGGTACCATCTCCAAAATCAAGTCTGTAAGATTGAAAAGGCCTATGACTTGTAAGGTTGGAAAAGTTCATTTGCTCACCCGGGCAGGTATTGTTGTTGATAACGGCAAAGTTTGGTTTGGTTGGCGAAACAATTCTGATGGTTGCATCGGCTGAATCGTCTCCGCAAGTATTTCTGATCACCATTCTCAGGTTATAAGTACTATCTGAAGGGATTGGAAAAAAGGAACCTGCAGGAATGTTCATTAAACGGTTAACTCCATTGTAAGGTCTGAAAACATTGTTTCCAGGATAAGGCAAATCAGCTGCAAAACCTCCGGTTCTTTTCCAAAGCAATTGTCTATCAACACTATCCAGACAATTCAATTTTGAAATGTCATTTATTGCAACATCGGTTGGTGCACATAAAATAATTGAAGCCGGCGATATGGCGGCCGAATCTATATCTTTGAAAAAATAGTCACCATAAGAAGCCCTGGGTCTGTTTATTGGATTTACCCCGCAACCGTTTAAATACGTTACTCTGATTTGCAATGAGCAACCTGTTGTGCCCGGCAAATATTTGTGCGTATAAGATCGCATAAAATCGTTTCCAATTGTGTCTTGTTCCTGATCTCCCCACTCTAACAACCATTTGGTATAACCATTCATGCCTGGGGAACCATTAATAATAGTAAGGTCTTCGGGTACACATCTTTTATTGGAAACTCCCGCAGGTGGCACTATAAAACCCACTCCTGGCACACTTACGCCTCCTGCAATTATGTTTCTTTCATTTACATATACCCCCTTCAATGAATCAGGGCAGCCCGGAAAGCTGATTCTGAATTTAAAAAGTGAAGCTGTTGGATAGGTATAACTTACTGCAGCCTGAGGCCCAAGATAGGTTTGAATGTCCCCATTTCCCCAGTCCACAGTAAAGTTGGAAGCTGGAGTTTGAAAGTTAATGGTAACCGTACCTGGAATTGGGTCTAGCAACGTAGGACAACGCAAATAGCTTTGCGGAGTTTTGGTCCATTGCCCTGAAACAGGGTCTTTCACTTTTATGCACTGGCCTAGTGTGTTTTTGGTTGTTACCAAGCTGAATATCAGCACCATTAAGCCAATGAAGTAAAATCTGGTTTCGTACCAATTTTGCTTCATAATTTTTTAAATTAAAGTTAGCAGATCAAAGCAATTTATAGGGAGGTTATACCATACAAACGCACTTCAAAAATGGCAGGACTTCTTTTAGGTATTGCGTCCGTGCGTAGTGTTACCTTACAGTTCTTATTTTTGTATTGATAAATGTGAAAAAAGTTATGCTTCTGGCTGAATAGCGATGTAAGAACCTAATACATTCCAAAGGAATTATCAAGCCCTGGTTTTACGTTTTTATGCTTTAAGCCCAATTAATATTATTATTTTTTTCTTAATTATAACTTTTCCAAGAAGTCAAAGCAATTCTAAACCATAGGTTTTGACCAATTTTGGTAAGGTCTGGAAAAATAGAAATGAATGAAAAATGCATATTTTCCTTCATTTCCTCAACAATCAAAAAAATGACCATTGGTTATCAAAAATGGGATTCAGGAAATTCCAGATTTAAAAAGGCTTGAAATTTTTGAGTTCTTTACAAGAATAATTCCTTTAATTTGTCCATATCAGAACACCTTTTTCCTTAAACTTATTTCAAAATTTGGATCTGTTTTTTTCAGTTTTAGAACGTGTTAAACACTTTTTTAAGGCAAAGGGGGCCAATGGAATTCACTCGCCTTTTGTATTTGAATTCTATTATCAGGTCTTAAATCACCCGTATAATTTTTATGCTTTTAGTCAAATAGAAGACGAAAGAGACCGACTTTTGGACCTCGATACAGTTCTTGAATACCAGGACCTTGGGGCAAAAAAACAAATTGTAAAAACCAGGATAAGCAAGCTGACCTCTAAAAGTCTGATGCCTGAAGAGAAAGATGTTTTCCTTTTCCAACTCTGCCATTGGCTGAAGCCAAATGTTGTATTGGAATTGGGCACTTGCCTGGGAATCACAAGTGCCTATTTAGCAAAGGCCTATCCATCTAAGGTATATACATTTGAAGGAATACAAGCCATTGCAGATGAGGCACATAGAGTTTGGGACAACCTTCAGATTTTTAACATTGAGCTCATTGAAGGGCCAATTGAAAATACACTTCCCCAGTTTTTAATTGGTTTAAAAACACCAATAGATATTGCCATAATAGATGCAAATCATAGTTTCAACGCTACCATAAACAATTTTGAGATGCTATTGCCAAACATGGCAGAGCAAGGTTGCATTGTTTTGGATGATATTTATTGGTCTAAAGAAATGACATTGGCCTGGCAAGAAATTACAAAACGGCCAGAGGTTACAGTTTCAATTGACTTGTTCCATCTTGGACTGGTATTTTTTAGAAAAGAAAGCAGAAAAGAACATTTCAACATCCATTGGTAGGCAAAAAAATTATTTTAGCTGCAAACTCAGATTTGAGCTTCGACCAGAGAATGCAACGTATTTGCCAGACTTTGGATCAAGCTGGTTATCATGTTTTTATACTCGGTCGCTGCTTTCCAAAATCAATAGAGCTGGCAAATGAAAATTACCAACAAGAGCGAATCTCACTCTGGTTTCAAAAAGGTAAACTGGCCTACATTGAACTCAACTTTCGTATTTTTTTCAATCTGCTTTTTCAAAAAACTGATGCCTTTTACAGTGTAGATTTGGATACTTTACTGGCTTGCTGGTGGTTGGCAAAGCTAAAAGGCAAAAAACTAATTCATGATGCACATGAATTTATGGAGGAAGTGCCTGAAGTTTACAATCGGCCCATTACTAAAAAAATCTGGCGTTGGATTGGAAAATCATTTGTTCCAGGTACTGATCTTGCTTTTACAACCAGCCAAACCATTGGAGTTGAGCTTGAAAAAATACACCATAAAAAGTACGGATTGGTTAGAAATATTGCCCATCTGACTGAAATAGAAACTCATGAAAATAGGCCAAAGGAAACTGGTTTCTGGGTTTTTCTAGGAGCCGTTAACCAAGGTAGAGGCATTGAAGAGTTTTTGGAAATCCTTCCATACACAAACCGAAAACTGGTGATCCTTGGGGATGGAGACCGCATGGAAGCCATTCAGAAACTGGTTTCAGACAAATCTATTGAACATTTAGTTGAGTTCAGAGGAAAAGTAAAACCAGCCGAAGCCAGAAAAATAATGATTAATGCATGGGCTGGCATTAACCTTCTGACCGATGAGGGCCTCTCCTATCGCTATTCTTTGGCCAATAAATTTTTTGATTATGTACATGCAGGAATACCTCAAATCTGCATCAACTTCCCTGAATATAAACTACTTATGAACGATTTTGAAGTAGGCGTTTTAAGTTCACTTCAAAAGGATTCAATACTTGCTGCTACTCAAATAATTTCTTTGCCAGAAAAACAATTGCTTTATCGACAACAAACCCAAATGGCAAAAAAGGTTTGGAACTGGCAGTCAGAATCTAAAAAACTACTGGAATTGGTAGAAATGGTATTTTGAAGAAAATTAATGCGCAATGCGAAAGCCTTCCTGTAAACTCTTTCCCCTAAGCTTCAAACCTGGAACTACATTCGGAGAACAAGGAATTTGAGATCCCCAACATTGATCATATTGATAAACCGACTCAGGATCTGATTTTGGCTTAAATACCTGATTTCCTTTGCCCACAGAATAGCTTTCTAAAGGAACCGAAACATATTTTGGTGGAAAAATCAGATTTTCTTTTAATGCTCTGAAATCTCTGAAATGCCAAACTGCGAAAACAGAAAATACTACCAGACAAACTTCTGCATACAACTGGGAGTTCCAGTTTTGATTTTTGTTCCGGATAAATTCGGTAATAGATGCAAAGGTAAATGAAAATCCTATCCCCAAAATTGCCATTCCAAAACGGACATCAGGTGCATTTGAAAACCAGAACAGCAACATCATGCCCGATAACCATGTAAAAAAAATGAGTGGCCAATGCGATCTGAATGACTTCCTGACATGAGAACTGGCATACCGAACCAATAATAACCAACCAGAAACCGCAAAAAGAATCAGTACCCATTCATTCCATTTTCTATCGGTAGCCCAAATAGGAAACCATTCAATAAAACTTAGTCGGCTAAGTTCCTTGTAAGTCCGTCCCTGCTCCATTTCAACTACCGAAAGATTGTGCCTGGCAAAAGCCCGAACACAATCCAGATAAAATTCAACTTCAGCAGGAATAACTTTCCAATCCGGACTAAAATTGCCATCTAAAACCGGAAACAGCAAATGACCGGTGAGTATGTAACTTCTGGAAATCATGCTGCCTGCTACCAAAACACCAAAACCAGCCATCACCAACACCATTTTATACCATCGTTCTCTCAATACCAAAAAGAGAACCAATACGGCAATAATTAAAAATGGAACAGCTGAAAGTTTAACCTGGGCTAAAAAAAGACTCTGAACAAATAATGCCAGGCCTCTGGTATTCAATTGATTTACTTGCCTTGGATTCCATGTTCTTAAAAATTTACGAAACTGCCATAGCGTTTGCATGCCCAGCAATCCTGAAGCCAGGTCTGGTGAAGGGGCACTAAGCAAGGACTGTGATTGAATAATGGCAAATCCAATTAAACCAAGACTTACATATCGTTCAAAACCATGTACTTTCAAGGCATTCCAACCATGAAAAACCACAAACCACAGCATGACCAATTCTCCAAGGTCATCAAAGTTTCCATTCCAAAGGAAAGGCCAATCAAAAGATGCACCTAAAATATGCCAGGCCGAGGCATTTCCAAATCTGATATGGAGATTGGCCAAACCTGGAACGACGGGAAAAGCCTGGATCCATCGAACCGTTTGGACATAATACAATCCACAATCATAAAAATCGGTTGGGGCAGCCGATTTCATCAGAATTGCAAGAGCAAAAAGTAGAGAAGCGCTTAATAACCAGGGATTTCGGAAATTAATTTCAATTGAAGCAGGCAAACAGGCAAACGCATATCCCAAACCACCACCCAGAATAAAAGCAGACGTTACAGGTGAAATTGGGAAAAAGAGCCACATAATTCCAGAAAGAATCCCTGCAAATGCCAGGCCCATAAAAAAATAACCAGTTTCAGAAAAATCCTGTTTCTCCGCATTGGATCCAAAAAAGGCGGCAAACATTCTTCCCCAGCCCCAAAAGGAAATTGAAATAAAAATCCAGAGAAACGCGATAATGAGCATGCGGCAATTCTGGATTTATAACATTACCTGAAAAGATTGTATTTTAAAATGCAGTAGATGGCTCTGAAACCATCTTTTGCGCCTATTTTCTTTCCCTCTTCATAGGTTCTTCCATAATAAGAAATACCCACTTCATAGATTCTGATTTTGGGTACTCTGGCAATCTTGGCGGTTACCTCAGGTTCAAATCCAAACCTTGTTTCTTCGAGTTTAATACCTTGAATTATACTGGTTTTAAACATCTTATAACAAGTTTCCATATCTGTCATATTCAGATTGGAAAACATGTTGGAAAGGAAGGTCAAAAAATTATTTCCCAATGTATGCCAGAAGAAAAGCATTCTGTGGGGATTTCCACCCATAAATCTGGATCCATAGACTACATCTGCATCACCCCTAACCACAGGCCCTAAAAGAATATTGTACTCCTCAGGATCATATTCCAGATCCGCATCCTGAATAATCAGAAACTCACCTGTTGCTCTTGAGATTCCAGTGTGCAAGGCGGCACCTTTTCCCTTGTTAACTTCATGTTTGAAGTATTGTATATTCAGTTCCGGATTGTTCGCCTTGTAGGCCAGAATAGATTCTTCGGTATTATCCTTAGAACAATCATTGATAATAATAACCTCTTTTTCAATATCTTGAATCAAGACTACTGCTTTAACTCTATCCAAAATCCGATGAATAGTCGGGCCTTCATTGTATGCCGGGATAACGATGGAGAGTTTTTTGATTTTTTCCATTCTTTGTTTTCTGGGGGCGAAAGTAAGGGATAATCCTTCTTTTTTGAAATTGAATTAGTTGAGCAGCCTAAATCAAAGCCAAAAAGGCTAATCATGGCATTTCCAATTATCATGAAATTCAACCTTACAGTTATAATTAGTTTTAAGACTTTTACAATACTAATAAATAAAAAAGACCAGAAGTTAAACTTCCGGCCTTTTTACAAGTATCTGATTGTCTTGTAATTCTAGGCAAATATTTTACCAATGGTCGTGAAAACCACCGTTTCTCTTTGAGTGTGCTTCTTCTGAAGGCTTCAACATATAAATGTCAGCCCCGCCTTGCCCATTTGCTCTGGCTGAAGAAAGAAAAATTGTTCTTCCTTTGTTCATCTCAAAATAATGAGTATCATTTCCAGGCGTATTGATTGGATAACCAAGGTTTTCAGGTTCTGTAAAAGTTTTGGTCTCAGGATCATAAACAGTTCTGAATAAATCGTATCCTCCCAAACCTTTCAAACCTTTGGATGAAAAAACAATAGTTTTTCCGTCTTCCATCCAAATCGGAGCAATTTCATCGTCACCAGTATTAATATTTTTGGTAATTTTCCAAGGCTTACTCCATTTTGCTTCGGTGCGCCTTTCCACCATATACAAATCGTATGTTCCATCAAATAGTGAGTTGTTGGCAAACATTACCCGATCCATACTTGGATTAAAGTTTCCATCTGGCTTAAAATATTTTGCTGGAATCTCTGTTCTCATAGCCACAGGATCTTTAAACTCATTTCCCTCACGTTCAACTTCCCAAAGTGAACCACCGTGTTCCGGACTCATTAAGATAAGCTTATTTCCAACCCATTGAACAGAAGTAAACTGGATTTTGTTGTTTAATCTGGGATGCAGCGGTATAGATTTTGACCATATACCATTTGTTTGTTTAATGGAATAATACAGCTTTGATGCATATTGACCATCAGCCTCTTGTGGCTCATTTGCAAACAATGGGCGTCTTGATGTAAACACCAGGATCTGACCATCTTTCGATACTATAGGGGAATGCTCGGTATAAGGACTATTTACACTTTCACCCAGGTTGGTAATGTCATATGGCTCTTTTTCACCAGACAAAAAGTGAATTTCAGTCCTGTGTATCTGACTTATCAGGTCTTCAACACCTTTTCTGAACTCATCGTTTGTACTTGCCACCACCAAATACTTTCTGTAGCATAGCAGCGCTGAATCAATTTTCATATTCAAGTGATATGCCCGACCCAACCAAAACTGATAGTTGGGATTCACCTCATTTTGCGGATTTTTTGCTCTTTTGATGTGCTGAAGACCCGATTCTGGTTTCGACAAAAATAGCAAACACATACCTGCTTTGAGATTTGAATTTTCAAGATCTTGACCTTTGAAAATCAATTCTTCGAATAGCGGAAGAGAATTGTAAAAATCTTCCTGTTCGAACAACTTTTCTGCTCTGTGAAGAGTTTCAGAAGACTGGGCCTGGACCCCGGCGGCGGCTGTAATGGCAAATAGGGTAGCCATTGCAGTCCATTTTTTTAATGGTAACATAAGGAAAGAAGAGGTTTTTGTTCTTATCAGCGTTAAACCTGCTGCGAAGGTATGGGCAGAGAATTTCTAATCAGGTCAGGATTAAACCAAAAAACTACATGGGTGCGAAATGGAATCAGACAATTCCAAAATCAATTGTATTTACCTAGAATTTCTGAAACAAAAGTTCAAGCTATAATTTAAGGTAAAAATCAGAAAGCCAAGTTTTTAATAAGGAATCCAGGTCCTTGTTTTGATCATAAATCTGGGTTTCAATATGCGTAAAATGCGAGGGCTCATTTTGAATAAAACATAATATATGACGCCAGTTATGCTTACCAAATTGATGCAAATCCACCTTGGTTGATACATGGAAACCAAGATTTTTTCCAATTTCCAAACTGGGATTTAGGTTTTCTTTTGGCAGTAAAATCCAAATCTGCCCATCTGGTTTTAATAAATTCCTTAATTCTAAAAGCCACTTCTCCCAATCGGCCTTAGAAATATGTAAGGCCTTATTTCTTGATTGTGAAGAACTTAAAAGATGATTTAAAAAAAATGGAGGATTACAAATAATGATTTCATATTGATTTTGTCTGGATTCTGAAAATTGACCTAGATTTTGAAGGAATACATTCAATCGGTTTGACCAATTTGAATTTTCAAAATTCAGTTTACATTCTGAAAATGAATCTAAATCAGGCTCAATGGCTTCTATTTTACTATTCGGGAGTTTTTGAGCTAGCATAAGAGAGAGTAAACCCGTTCCGGATCCAACATCTAAAATGCGTTGATAAGACTTGTCAAAAACTTGACTTTCAAGATATTGCGATACATATGCACCAAAAATACAGGAATCGGTGCAAACCTTCATGGCAGATTTCTCTTGCCAAATACTGAATTGCTTGAAATTAAAATAAGGGTTTCCCAACTGCTTTTTGAAGATTTTGAATTAGAGCTTTTCCAATGTTTCGAGTTAGGGTTGATTCTATTTTCTGCCATAATCTGCAGGGTTTTCGCCCCAATGTTCTGTTTCCCATTTCCAGATTCTATTGCTGAATTGGTGCGTGTTTAGCCAAATCAAAGCACGATCGACCAATTGCCAGGCTTCCTCTGTTTTAAAACTCCGTTCCAATTCTGATTTCACCTTTTTCTTTGCCACCCAGCTGAGGGCAGTAACTGAATCTGAATAAATTGGCAGATTGGATTCATGCTTATATAAGTAGGCAAGTGCATGGACTATTCCCAAAAACTCACCTAAATTATTAGTAGCCAATCCAATATGCACTCCAAAAAGCTTCCTTTTTTCCGGCATCAAAAATCCCTGATATTCAGTTGGCCCTGGAACACCTATGGAAGAAGCATCTACTACTATATATGGACCATCTGGTCGGGGAACTTTTTTTCCATTTCCAGCCGGGTTTGGCGCAGCAAAAGGACTATCTCCAGCTGGGAACCTCTTATTGGCCCATGCTTCCTCTGCTATTTTCTGGTCTTCAAAGCTTTTATAAACTGCGCCGGTAAATTCAAAAATCTGTTCTTTGGCTCTATCCCAACTGGTGTAAATACCTGGTTTTCTGCCCTTAAGAACTACATACCACTTTTGCTTAGGACTTGGCATAATTAATGATGAATGATAAATTATGAATTATAAATGATGAATTTGTTCCTCCGCCATGGCGGATTAGGGGGCCTGAATTATACATTGTTAATTCCCGTTATAAAGAAAAGAACTATCACCATAGCTTAAAAACCGATAATTTTTTGCCAGGGCTTCTTCATAAATCTGTTTCCAATTGTCGCCAATAAAGGCAGAAATCAGGACCAGTAAAGTTGATTTTGGCTGGTGAAAATTGGTAATCAAGCCTTTCACCACCCTAAATTGATAGCCAGGCATTAGATAAAGCTGAGTGGCAAACTGAAGTTCTTCCATCTGCTTTTCTGCCATCCAATCCACCAACGCTTTCGCCACCTGTTGGATAGAAAAATCCCTTTTAGCCCAATTGTATGGATCTTCAGAATGAAGATACTCTGGAAAAATTTCTGTTTCAATAAACTCAGTACCAAGCCAATATAAGGATTCCAAAGAGCGAATCGAGGTTGTTCCGACAGCAACAATAGGACCGGTATGTTTGGCCAGTTTCTGAATTAGTTTTTTAGAAACCACCACTTTTTCCGGATGCATCTCATGCTCAGCTACTTTTTCAGATTTCATAGGTTTAAAAGTCCCCAAACCAACGTGTAGTGTCAGTTCTTTCATCTCAATTGATCTGGCTCTCAAATCATTAAATATACGATCTGTAAAGTGCAAACCCGCTGTTGGAGCAGCAATGGCACCTTCTACCTGGGCGTAAACGGTTTGGTAATTTTGTTTATCGCTTTCTACCGAATCGCGATTCAAATACGGTGGAATTGGCATTTCCCCCAGTTGGGCAAGAACCTCATAAAAAGTAAGCTTTTCAGGAAACCAACTTAAGCGGACAAGATTATTTTCTTTGTCATAAAATTTAGCCTTTAGCCCAAATAGCTCACCATCAATATACTTAGAAACTTCAAGCACTTCATCATCAGCCCATTTTTTCTTATTGCCAATCATGCACTCCCAAACCCATTCAGAACCATTAAGCTTGCTGCTTTCTTCCTCCATTTTTTCCACCACCAAAAGTTCAATCCAGGCACCAGTAGGCTTTTGAAAATGAAGTCTGGCTGGCACAACTTTGGTATTGTTAAAAATCAAAAGGGCATCAGATGGTAGCTCGTCCGCAACATCAGTAAACTTTTTATGCTGAATTCGACCATCCCTCCAAACAAGTAGTTTGGATTGATCTCTATCCTCAAGCGGAAATCTGGCAATGGCTTGATCTGGCAAAAGGTAGTCAAATTGTTCCGTAAGCAGTTCTTTTCTATTGGCAATCAATGTGTTAAATTTAAACTTCGTAAAACCAGTTGTTGAAATTATTAATAAAGGATGCAAAAATTGAAAGGAAAAACCATATTTCGCATCTGAAAACAAATAATTGCCTCAAAAAAGCGAGATTATCAAGTCCTTTCAAATGAATGAATTTTTAGAAAATCATTCCGAAAACAACCATACAAATAGCAAAATGCTACAAAATATAAAAAACAGATTGGGCTTATTCTGGATAAGCATTTTTCTTATTCAGGCTTGTGGACCAGAAAAAGAAAAAACAACAACTGAGGACCTGTTAAGCCAAAGGGCTTATTTTTCCATTCAGGCAATCACAAAGCCCATCACAATCGGGGAAGATGTACAGTTCACATTTGAGATGTTGGACAGCAGCAAGAAAATGGATTCCTTGGTCTATAGCCTTAATGGTGAACTAGTTGGTAGCAGTTTAAATCCTGGACTTATGCAACAGCAGTTTGTATGTAATTCTGAAAATAAAAACACCGGAACCTATACCTTTAAAATTGAAGGCTTCCAAAAGGGGAACATCACCGAAACTGCTACCCAATCATTTAATTTAAAATCAGACATTGTTCCGGAATTTTACACCTTTGAAGTGATCAAAACGTTTCCTCATGATCCTCAGTCATTTACCCAAGGCTTAGAATGGTATGAAGGCAAACTCTGGGAAGGAACCGGACTGAATGGAAAATCTGCCGCGATGGAAACAGATTTTCAAACTGGCAAAGCTGTTCAACGTATAGACCTTGACAATGAATACTTTGGAGAAGGAATTACCATTTGGAACAAGCAACTTTTTCAGATAACCTGGCAAAACAGAAAAGGATTCGTTTACAGTTTGCCACAATTGAAAAAAATAAGAGAATTTAGCTACCCAACTGATGGATGGGGTCTTTGCCACATTGGCAACGAATTGATAATGAGCGATGGAAGCAATTCAATCTATTTTTACGAGCCACAAGATTTTAAGCAGAAACGAAAAATTGAAGTTTGGGACAATAAGAATCCTGTATCCAGCCTAAACGAACTTGAAGCTGTGGAAGGCAACATCTGGGCAAATAAATACCAAACAGATACCCTTGTAAAAATCGACCCGATCACAGGAAAAGTGCTGGCCTACGCCGATCTATCGGGAATCTTAAAAGATGAAGACCGAAAGGGTGAAGAAGATGTTTTGAATGGAATTGCATACAATGCGGAAGAGAAACTCTATTATGTAACTGGAAAAAACTGGCCTAAAGTATTTGCAATCAGACTTGTAAAGCGAAAGTCTATCTAAGATTGCAATTAGCAATCATAAGGAATTAACCAATAAACTGCTTCAAAAATTCAGAAGTAAAATATCTGAACTTTTGATAATGAAAAAGAATACGGCTTAGGCTTCTCAATCTTTATTTACTTTTACCCGATTCCAAAAGAAGATGCAACAAATACAAATCAAAAAAGACAGGGTAAAACCTTTTTTACAAAGACATGCCTGGGTTTTTTCCGGAGCGGTAGAAGGCGTAGTAACCAAATCTGTGGGCATAGCCGAGGTGATAGATGATACAGGAAAAGTCCTTGGTTATGGATTTTCAGATCCTGAAAGTCAGATCGTTTGCCGCATTTTTCACTTTGGCCCAAAACCAGAGTCGGGCTTCAATCTTGCATTTTGGAAATCTAAATTTCAATCCGCACTTGACTTGAGAACAAGTCTGGTAATTGATTCAAAAACAGACACATACCGACTAATTCATGCAGAAGGCGACTTTTTCCCAGGTTTGATTATTGATATTTATGGCGGCAATATAGCCTTTCTGCACACGCTCATAGATGCCACCAAGCAATGGACCAAAACATGGCTTGATATTTTATTGGAAATGGGTTATACCCAAGTGTATCACAAACATAGTCACGACAAGGAAGGTAAGTGGCTTACAGACAAACCAGAAAAGGAAGTTATAGGTATAGAAAACGGTTTAAAATTTTTGGTTGATCTGGAAAAAGGACAAAAAACAGGCTTTTTTATCGATCAAAGAGACAACCGCCAGTTAATCAAAAAACTAAGCAACGGTAGAAAAGTCTTAAACGCCTTTTCATACACAGCGGGATTTTCAGTGTATGCCATTGCTGGTGGGGCTTCTGAAGTTTTATCCGTTGATATTTCTAAAGACGCCTGCAATATGGGTGACAGAAATGTCAAACTAAACTTCCCGAAGTACAAAACGCACAGTTCAATTGCATCCGATTGTTTTGACTTTCTGAAGGAAATGGATGACGATTTTGACCTGGTAATTCTGGATCCACCTGCTTTTGCAAAAAACAAAGTTTCGGTAGATAAAGCCTCACGCGGATATAAAGAAATCAACCTTTCGGCTATGCGAAAAATAAAGAAAGGAGGCTTGTTGGCTACGTTTTCATGTTCGCAACATATTGACAAAGATCTGTTTCAGAAAATAGTGTTCGCAGCTGCTGTTGACGCAGGCAGATTGGTAAGGATAGTGCAGCCACTGGCCCAAACGGCAGATCATCCCATCAATATTTTCCATCCGGAAGGAGATTATTTGAAAGGTCTGTTGTTGTACGTGGAGTAATTCGTATTCACAAAATGAATTCAACTTTTAAAAATATAATCACTGATTTTTTTAGTTTAATTCCATTGGAAACACTGCATAAAATGGTAACGCATCATCTTGTTTTACCATTTTATCATTCCATAACAGATCACCCTGGAGCCCATATCCGGAATCTGGAGTATTACAGGAGTATTAAACATTTCCAAACCGATATTGATTTTTTCAAAAGGCACTATAAACCCTTATCTATCTCAGAACTAAGCCTTTCCCAAAAAGAAAAAGGGTTTTTCATTAGCTTTGATGATGGTCTTTCAGAGCTATATTTTAATGCCATTCCTTATTTGATTGAAAAAAAGTTATCCGCAGCACTTTTCATCAATTCAGATTTTGTTGATAACAAATCGATGTTTTACAGGCACAAGGTCAGTTTGATTCTGGAGGAATTGAAAACCAATTCCAACTCAGGAAAAGTTGCTGATTATCTGAATATTACAACAGAAAATATAAAAACAACAATTCAAAAAACTGAATATTATGAAAGCTCAAGATTAGATGATATAGCAGAAATTCTTGGTCTTAGCTTCAGGCAATATCTTGATTTTCATAAGCCATATTTAAGCAGCAGCCAAATCATTGAAATCCAATCAAATGGCTTTACCATAGGCAACCACAGCAAAGACCATCCAAATTTCAAAACGATTAATTTTGAAGAACAAAAAAGACAAATAGAAACAGCAAGTTCCTATTTAAAAAACAATTTTAATACCAGCCCTTTGTATTTCGCATTTCCATTTGGAGACGATCAGATTAAAAACGAGCTGTTTCATTACATTTTCAAAGAAGCCAATTTTGAACTCTCTTTCGGGGTATCAGGCTTAAAATCAGATGATTTCAAAAAACACTTGCATCGGATTCCAATGGAAACGGGAGATTTATCGGCAATGGAAATCATGAAGTTGCAATGCTTCAAATATTTGATTCGAAAGATGACAGGCAGCAATCAAATTAAAAGAGCAAACTAATGGAAACAATATCTTTTAACAAGAAGGCCCTTTGGGAATTTATTCATTCAGAAACCTATCAAAACCTGGAGAATCTGCCAATAAGTTACCATAGAGCAGTTTCGCATTTTCACAACCCAAGAGCTGATGAAAATGATGTCCTTTTGGTTGCAACTTTTGATGGCATCAAAACTGTTGGTTATTTGGGTGTTTTGCCAGATTTTGTTTTTCTAAACAATGAGAAACAAAAAATAGGTTGGTTTTCCTGTTTTTGGGTCGATGAAGCATACAAATCCAAAAATGTAGCAGCCAGTCTTTTTCTGAGAATCATAAAAGCATGGAACAAAAAAATAATGATTACCAACATTGTTCCAACTTTAATTCCAACCTATCAGAAAACCAAAATCTTCCAGCCAACCGTTTATAAAACAGGTTTAAGGTGCTATTACAAATTCAATTTTTCGGAATTGCTTCCTCCCAAAAAAGCCATTTTTGGTCAGATAAAACTATTATTGAAAATTGGTGATTGGGTATTAAACAGCCTGTTAGCCCCATTTTCATATTTCCGAAAAACCAAATCGGAAAACAATGTCCATTTTTTGGAAATCAGTAAACCAGATGAGGAAATTGGCGGGCTTCTGATAAACAAATTTAACATCAGCAATAGAAAAAAGGAAGATCTTGACTGGGCTTTGGCCTACCCTTGGGTTATTCAGAAAGAGGAAGACTTAAAAAGTAAACAATACTATTTCTCCTCGGTAAGTTCTGTTTTTTACTACAAGCTATTTAAGGTTCTGGATTCTAACCAGCGTTTTGTGGGCTTCTTTTTACTAAAAATCAGAGATGGTGCTTTAAGCATTCCCTATTTTCATGTTGAACCGAAGTTTAGAACTTTAGCCGTTCAGTTCATTTTTAACTGGCTCAAAAACAATCAAATAGACATTCTCACTATTTTCTTACCCGAGCTGATAGAAGGTTTTAAAACCGCCAAACTTCCATTTCTATTCCAGAAACCCATTCAAAAAGCATACATTTTTTCAAAAGATCTCTCTCAGATTCCAGACCTGAATTTTCAGGATGGGGATGGGGATTGCGTTTTTTACTAAAGGTTCCATTCTGTTTTTTTAAGTCACAAAAACTAACACCTGAAATTCCACCAATATTCTAATCCCAAAATCTTTTCCATATTTGCCGGCCCAAGAATTGGGAAAAAACATGCACTTTACTGCTTTTTCATTTTTCTTTTTGTTTGTTCTACATGTTCAAGCACAGCTGCAAAGACCGGCACAATCACCAAATGGAAAAATGACACCTTTGGAAATGATCAAACAGATAAAAGAGGTGTTTGGGAAATATGATTATCACCAAAGGGTAAAGTTTATAAATAATGATGGATTAACAGGTTATGAACTGGAAACAAGTAAAAAAACCTCATTTGAAAGCGATGCTTTTTGGAAAGCTGAGAATGACACACTTGGATATTTGTACGAATTTCCAAAACCAATAAAAGATTCAATTGATAAAGCCCATAATGGCAAAATCTCATTTTATCCACCTGGTGGAGAAAATATATTATCAGCCTTCAATTGGGCCAAAGTAGTTAAAAGACAAGGCGATACACTTATTATTCCATTTGACAACAGCACCGCAAAAAATCCTTACAACAAGAAATATGATTGGACGCACCCCGGAAATTTCAAAAACTACTCCAGAGCCTGGATTTTTCCCGCATCCATGAAACCAGTTAGTTATAAATCCAATAAAAAAGGAACCTGGATACTCAATAGAAATGTACTGCAGTTTATAGCTGAACCAAACCAGAATGAATTCAACTTTGAGCTTAAGTACTTAAAGCAGAATGTTTTGATAAAAGAACTCGGAGGCCGGCCTGTCACCTATGTTAGAGATATTCTAATAGATAGTGATACAGTTTTTCTGGAACTAAAAGACGACCAGGAGGAAGATGGCGATATGGTTTCAATATACTATGATCATGAATGGATTGGAAAAAACATTCAGGTTACCAAACATCCTCTACGGCTATTCCTACCCGTTTCATTTGGCTCTGAAGGTTCTTCATTTATACTACATGCTGAAAATGAAGGTCGAATGCCACCTAATACTGCGGAAGTTACCATTTTCACAGGTGATAAACGATATTCGCTAACCCTGACCTCGTCAAAAAGTGCCAGTTCTGGGATTGTTTTAAAGCAGGCTAAATCCAGGTAAAATTATTTATTCTTCAGAAAAACAGTTTCGGATTTAAATAAGATTAATCTGTTGGCGCATTAAAAAATAAGTTTTTGTAATGGTCCATAGTAAATCAATTGTAGGATACTCAAAACCAATATTTCCACTATAAATGAAATTTAGAATAGACCCTTTAAGTGGAGAATAAAAAAGATAAATTAAATAGTAAGAATTACAAACTTAATGAAAAATTCAGAACATAAAACACTGAAAATAATGATATTAAAATAAAAAAATCAAATACAAAAATTGCAAACTGAAGTCTATTTTTATAAGATTTTGTAGGTTTTTTATTCTGAAATTATAATAAAAAAAAATTGCCCAACTATATATTAATGACCAATCAAATCCAGGAATTGGCTCAATTATTTGCTTTCAAAGTGAATATTACTAAAATAGATTTTGTATAAATTTTTGATTCTTCATTTGCTTTTTTTACTTTTGCGTCCCGATTTTAAAACCGATATAGAGAAAATATTTTAAATGCCTACCATTCAGCAACTTGTTCGTAAAGGCCGTGAGCAATTGGTCTTCAAGTCCAAAAGCCCAGCATTGGATTCATGCCCTCAAAGAAGAGGAGTATGTACCAGGGTTTATACAACAACTCCTAAAAAACCAAACTCAGCTATGAGAAAAGTAGCAAGGGTTAGGTTAACTAATCAAAAAGAAGTGAATGCCTACATCCCTGGAGAAGGTCATAACTTGCAAGAGCACTCAATTGTGTTAATTAGAGGAGGTAGGGTAAAAGATTTGCCTGGTGTTAGATACCACATAATCCGTGGTGCATTGGATACTGCTGGTGTAAAAGGCAGAAAACAATCTCGTTCGAAATATGGAGCTAAACGTCCGAAGCCAGGGCAACCAGCACCAGCAACAAAAGGAAAAAAATAAGAAATTGATCTCCAGATTTATATAAAATGCGTAAGTCAAAGCCGAAAAAAAGATACCTACTACCTGATCCTAAATTTAAGGATACACTGGTTACAAAATTTGTAAACAGTTTAATGTACGATGGTAAGAAATCAATCGCATACAGCATATTTTATGATGCTTGCGAGTTGGTAAGTATAAAAACACAGGAAGACGGTCTTGAAGTTTTCAAAAGAGCATTGAATAATATCATGCCGGGTGTTGAGGTAAAAAGCAGAAGAGTCGGAGGTTCTACATTTCAGGTTCCATCTGAAGTGAGACCAGCCAGAAAGCTTGCTATGGGAATAAAGTGGATGATTCTTTATTCTCGAAGGAGAAGTGAAAAAACCATGACTGAAAGACTTGCAGGTGAAATTGTTGCCGCAGCCAAAGGTGAAGGTGCAGCTGTTAAGAAAAAAGACGATACACACCGAATGGCAGAAGCTAACAAGGCATTTTCACACTTCAGATTCTAATTACATAAAGGAATGTCAAGAGATCTTAGATTTACAAGAAATATCGGTATAGCTGCACACATTGATGCAGGTAAAACTACAACGACTGAGCGAATTTTATATTATTCAGGAGCTAGCCACAAAATCGGAGAAGTTCATGATGGCGCTGCCACAATGGATTGGATGGCGCAGGAGCAGGAAAGAGGAATTACAATTACCTCAGCTGCAACTACAGTTAACTGGAAATACAGAGAGAATAATTATCATATAAACATTATAGATACTCCGGGACACGTTGATTTTACTGTTGAAGTAAACAGATCACTTCGTGTTTTAGATGGTTTGGTTTTTTTATTTTCAGCAGTTGATGGTGTTGAACCTCAATCTGAAACAAACTGGAGACTTGCCAACAATTACAATGTTGCCAGGATAGGTTTTGTAAACAAAATGGACAGGTCAGGAGCAGATTTCCTAAACGTTTGCAAGCAGGTAAAAGAAATGCTTGGAAGTTATGCTGTTCCATTGCAATTGCCAATCGGAGCTGAAGATCAGTTTCAAGGAGTTGTTGACTTGGTAAACTTTAGAGGTATCAAATGGAATGAACATGACAAAGGAATGACTTTCCAGGAGATACCAATTCCTGATGATATGCTTGAGGAAGCCAAAGAATACAGAGAGAAATTATTGGAGGCAGTAGCTGAATTCGATGATACGCTCATGGAGAAGTATTTCGAAGACCCTGCATCTATTTCTGAAGCTGAAATTCTAGCCGCTTTGCGGGCTGCAACAGTGAGTATGAAAATAGTTCCAATGCTTTGTGGTTCGTCCTTTAAAAATAAGGGAGTTCAAACTATGCTTGACTATGTGATGGCTTTGTTGCCTTCTCCTATGGACAAGCAAAGTATTACAGGAACAGACCCAAAAACTGAAGCTGAAATTGAAAGACATCCAACAATAACGGATCCTTTTTGTGCATTGGCATTTAAAATTGCTACTGACCCATACGTTGGTAGGTTATGCTTCATACGTGCATATTCAGGTGTACTTGAATCAGGTTCTTATGTGTTGAACAACCGGTCAGGAAACAAAGAAAGGATTTCAAGGATTTTCCAAATGCATGCCAACAAGCAAAATCAAATTGATCGTTTGGAAGCTGGAGATATTGGTGCAGTTGTAGGCTTTAAGGATATTAAAACTGGTGATACACTTTCTGCGGAAAATGCCCCAATTATTCTTGAGTCAATGGACTTCCCGGATCCGGTTATTGGTTATGCAATTGAGCCAAAGAAAACTGCTGATCAGGATAACTTCTCAAAAGCAATTGGAAAATTGATTGAGGAAGATCCGACCTTAAAAGTTGAATCAAATGAAGAAACAGGCCAAACCATCATTAGAGGTATGGGCGAGCTTCACCTTGAGATTATTATTGACAGGATGCGTAGAGAGTTTAACGTTGAGGTAAACCAAGGTGCACCACAAGTTGCTTATAAAGAGGCTTTAACAAAAAATACCACACACAGAGAGGTTTACAAGAAACAAACCGGTGGTCGTGGTAAATTCGCGGACATCAACTTTGATCTAGGTCCAAGAGATGATGGAAAACCAGGTTTGGAGTTTGTAAATGCAATTGTTGGTGGTGTAATTCCAAAAGAATTTATTCCTGCAATTCAAAAAGGATTTGCTGATTCTATGAAAAACGGATCTCTTGCTGGATATCCAATAGATTCAATGAAAGTTAGAATTTTCCATGGTTCTTACCATGATGTCGATTCAGATTCATTGTCATTTGAAATGGCAGCTAGAATTGGCTTTAAAGAAGCTGCAAGAAATGCTGGTGTAAGAATTCTAGAGCCAATTATGGCAGTAGAAGTTGTTACTCCAGACGAATACACTGGTCCTATAACTGGTGATTTGAACAGAAGAAGAGGTATGATGAAAGGAATGGATACCAAAGCGGGATCTCAGGTTATAAAAGCAGATGTTCCACTTTCAGAATTATTTGGATATGTTACAGACTTAAGGACAATGTCCTCAGGTCGTGCAACTGCCAACTTAACATTTGCTCATTATGAGTTTGTTCCTCAAAACCTGGCAGAAGGCATTATATCAAAAGCAAAAGGCGTAACCGCATAAGAAATAAGAATCATGAATCAGAAAATTAGAATAAAACTAAAGTCTTTCGACCACTCATTGGTTGACAAGTCTTCTGAAAAAATTGTTCGTGCAGTAAAAGCAACGGGTGCGATTGTAAGTGGTCCAATCCCTTTGCCAACTGAAAAAGAGATTTTTACAGTATTACGTTCACCACACGTAAACAAGAAATCAAGAGATCAATTTTCATTATCTACCTATAAGAGATTGGTTGATATTTATAGCACAAGTTCCAAAACAGTAGATGCTTTAATGAAACTTGAACTTCCTTCCGGAGTTGAAGTTGAAATTAAAGTTTAACTGAAACAATTAGATTCTAAAGCCAACTTCAAAAAAGTTGGCTTTTTTTTTACCTATGAATTTAATTAAAAATAATTACAAAAAGCGAAAGTCTTTTTACAAAATAAGGATTCAATAATACTACTTTTGCTTCCCATAAAATTTAAGAATTACTACATCAAATGGAATTTGCCACCAAATTAATTCATGCAGGTATTGAGCCAGATCCTTCAACCGGGGCGGTAATGACACCAATTTTCCAAACCTCGACCTACGCACAAACCTCACCTGGAGTACATAAAGGCTACGAATATTCAAGAACACACAATCCAACGAGAACAGTTCTTCAAAACAACCTGGCTGCCCTTGAGAACGGAACGCATGGCATTTGTTTTGCAACTGGATTAGCGGCCACAGATGCTGTATTAAAACTGTTGAAGCCTGGAGATGAGGTGATAGCTGCTTCGGATTTATATGGAGGAACTTATAGATTATTTACAAAAATCTATCAGGATTTTGGCATTAAGTTTCACTTCACAAAAATCCAGTCTGGTGACGATATTCTACCCCTTATAAATACAAATACAAAATTAATCTGGGTAGAAACGCCTACAAACCCACTGCTTCAAATTATTGACATTGCTTCCCTAGCTAATGTAACCAAAGAAAGGTCTTTATTATTGGCGGTGGACAATACTTTCGCTACTCCTTTTTTACAAAACCCTTTATCTCTTGGAGCTAATATTGTTATGCATTCATTGACAAAATATATGGCAGGCCATTCGGATGTTGTAATGGGTGCTTTAATAGTAAAGGATGAAGAATTACATCAACGATTGGCCTTTATTCAAAATGCTTCAGGTGCCACTCCTGGACCTATGGATTGCTTTTTGGTACTTAGAGGCCTAAAAACACTTCATGTAAGGATGGAAAGGCACTGTCAAAACGCAAAATTAATTGCAGATTGGCTCTATAAGAATCCAAAAGTTGGCCACGTATATTACCCTGGTTTATCCCATCATGTAGGTCACGCCTTAGCCTCCAGCCAAATGAATGATTTTGGAGGTATGGTTTCATTTACATTAAAAAGTGATGAACTTTCTGAGGCTAAAAGGGTAATGGAAAATTTACATATTTTTACACTTGCGGAATCGCTTGGTGGCGTTGAATCTCTGTGTACACATCCTGCAACTATGACCCATGCCAGTATTCCAAAAGCAGAAAGAGAAAAAAATGGTTTAAAGGATACCTTAATTCGATTAAGCGTTGGCCTTGAAGATATAAAGGATCTTATTGAAGATCTGGACTCAGCAATTGGTTAAATTTTAAAAAAATATAATTGTCAAATTTATAATTGATCAGCTAAGTCTAAATAATTTGATACTAACTAAAAAAAGAGCTTGGTTACAATTCCTAATAGATAACATATTAAACAGATGTGTTTCTTATTAGGCTAGATTTAAATGAACAAAAAAATGAATCTTTTTAGCTTGAGAATTTTATTCGTTTTTCTTTTTATTTCTTTTTTACCAAAAGTCGGAAAAGGTAAAACTTCCGCTTATAAAAAAGAAACGTCAAATTATCTATCTTATTTAAGTCCGAATATAATACAGTTAAATATCTCTGAATCATATCTTAAACAAAGAAAAAGGAGATCAAAAGGGAGAGGCAGTGGAAGAAGAGGAAATGGTCCTGAAGGGGCAAAATTAATGAGTACAGATTTATTTGTAGGCCCAGCTATGAATTTCGCTTTTGGTAATTTTTTTGAATTCCAGGATGCTTACTACGGAACCAATTCAACTTTATTTCCTGCCTCAGTTACCAATACAGATATTTATGGATTTTCCGCTGGTGCTCAATTCAGATATAGCCCATTTTTAGAGCAAGCACCTGCTTTGGCTTTGCTCGGATTTGGTGTCGGTGTTGGATTTTTGCAAAGAGGATATAAATCGGAATTTAAAAACCAAAATTTGACTCTTGAGTACATAGATAAAACAGGAATAAATGAATCGATAAAAGCTAATTATCTCTCTACCAATCTATTTATCAGATATGGAAACAAAGTTTATTTCGAAATAGGTCCAAGCCTTGATTGGTTGGTATCCGGAAAACTAAAGTATGAACTTACCAGAGAAACCAATGGAACAAGGGCTTATAATGGGCCTTTTTCAACAAATGAAACCAAACCAGACCAGGAACTGAAATCTGATTATTTAACAAGCGGTGGAATGGGTTGGATGTTTGGATTTGGAGGACTTTTTACCCCTATGTTCGGTGCAAGATTTCAAACGACATATAACACTTCTTTTTACAAGGAAGGTGCCAACCTCTCAAACCTTCAATTTTCTATTCAAGCCACCGTCACAATCAACTAAAATGGTTATTCGAATAAATATACTAACATTTTTTTTATTGGCAACAATTCTATTTGGCTGTAAAAAAAATGAAGAAGGAATTTCAATTAATAGGTTCGGAATTGATCCCGTTGCAGACAAAGATGCCTTAAACAAAGTGCTTCAACTTGAGGGCCATTATTATGATTCGATTATTCCAGGAAAAAGGCTTCTTTTAAATAATGTAGACTATGCCCCGGATACCAATTACGGTGCATTTTTCGTACTAGAAAACGACAATAGAGTATTCAGACCTGGCGATGAGGTTTCTATTCCTTTCAGTATTTTCATTAAATATCCAGGAGCAGGCACTTTGCAACTAGATAATACCCAACAGCTGTCCACACTAAAAATAAATACTGCATTTCTAAAGGTAAAGGGAGCAAAAGGATTTTGGAAAATGCCACTTCAGGCAAATGGGTTAAGATACTTTATCAACTTCAAAATCCCCAGCTATATAAAGGAAGGTAATTTTACATTTGATTTCACTGTCAATATCACTGGTAAAATTAAAGTTAATAATGTAGATCAAACTGTAGATGCCATTCCAGAAGTTCGGACAATTGAAAATGTTAAATTGTATAGTTGTAATGATTCCATTAGTGATAAAGGTTCCGGCCTACACTTTTACAATTTAGATCTTGGTAATAAAGCTGGAAAAGTTACTATACGTTGTAGATTAACTGATGCTTACAGTAGATTCTCAGGAGACAGGGTTGATGTTAAGTATAACAATAAATATGTTGCTACAACCAACCCATCAGGAGAGCTTTTGCCTTTTGATAAATATCCAACTTGCAAACCAGGACCTGAACAAGGACCTGGCTTTTTGGATACCTGGTTACTTCCAGGTAATTATAAAGATCTTTCATTCGACTACAATCCGAGTATTAGTACAAATGTAAAAGTCCAGATATATGGGAGTTGTAATGATGGTAATACCGGATTTTATTTTGTAATAAAATGCCCTAATTAAGTATATTTGAGCTTTTCGAAATTTATTTTTATTCCAGCTTACAGCTATTACGATATATCTGATTGATAAATAAAAAATTACCATTTTTTGTTTATCAATTCTGTGAACTGCAAATTTTCATTTTTCAGTAGGTAAAAAATACCCTTAATTGCCTTATAACTTATTTATAATAGAGATTATCACAAGATTCTTTTTAAATTTGAAGTATGTTTTTTACAAAATTGTGCTAAAAACTTAGTAAAAGGAAAATTGCACTACTAATCTAATCCAAAAATATCACGCCTCATTTTTAGGCATTTACAATTCATAAAATAAGCAAAATTGCTTATGATTTAACTCTTTTCGACCGAATAGAAATTATATTTTGGGAAAAGGCTGCAACTTGAGTTAATATTAGAGCTTTTATTTCAGGTTGCAGAGTTATGATTTGATTCTTAAAAGCGGATTCGAAAATCTAAGTTGGTTACTAATTTCTAAAATTTTTGTGCTGACCAATACTTCCACCAATTATCAACTAATCAAAATCGTTTTTTTTGAAATATGTACGAATATTCGTGTTCAAATCAAAAAAACTACTGTTCTAAATATCAGATAATCTACAAGAAAATCCATTTAACCATGTACCTTCAAAAAAAAAGGCCATCCTTTTGGAAAGCCTCTTGAAGTTATGCTGTAGTCGTAAAAGATTTTTTCAACTCCTCTACATCCACTTTTTTGATGACAGGAGTAAGGGTCAACTGCTTGATTCGCTTTACGCGTGCATTTGCAAACGCTTTATTCCTTCTGTCTTTTCTTTTTAATCGAGTTACACCCATGGTCGTTTTCTAAATTGGGTCGCAAATATGAGGAAATCTATTTTGGATTCCAATAAAATTAAGCGGCATTTTTAAGGAATTATTCCCTATTCTTAGTTTTTTGTTTGGGAATCAGGCTCATAGCGCACATCACCAAACAAATGAAGCATTAAAGATTTACTCAATCTACTGGTAAAGCTGACTAAAAGCACAACCATTGAAGCTGATACACCAAAATATACATATGGGTTTGGGTCATTTAAAAAGAAATAAGTAGCTATTCCAGAATTGAAAAGAATGGCAACATTTAAGGCATAATTAAAATACATTCCTCCCTCAAAAAAGCCTGGTTCCCTTTCAAATTTCAAATTACAAACAGGACAATTCACAAAAGCCCGTCTCCCAAATTGAATACTAAGAGGACTGTTGGTAAACATATTACCTTTTCGACAACGTGGACATTTGCAAAATAAGATGGAACCAAGCTTTGAATAGGACATTTATTAATATTGGAAAGAGTATCCGCAAATATCCGACTTCAATATGATCTATTCAGAAATTTGATTGCAAAAACCCTATTTTTGCAACTTAATTCCCCGATAAGGGTCCCATTGAAATCTCTCCTTTCGCTTAACATTTACTTTTTCAGATACCGGTACCACCTTTTATTGGGAATTGTTTTTGTAATACTTTCTAATCTGTTTGCTATTTATCCAGCCCAATTGGTAAGACAATCTTTTGACCTGGTAGCCAACAACATAAACGAATTTAAAAACCTAAACGATCCTTCAGAAAAAAGAAAATTCTATGCTATTTTCGAAACCGCAGTTGTAAAATTTGGTCTCCTTATCGTAGCGATGGCCTTGTTGCGTGGGCTGTTTTTATTTTTTATGCGGCAGGCCATAATCGTAATGTGTCGCCACATTGAGTACGACCAGAAAAATGATATCTACACCCACTATCAGCAATTGCCTTTAGAGTTTTACAGAAAAAATAATACCGGAGATTTAATGGCGAGGATTTCTGAAGACGTTGGCAGGGTCCGGATGTACACAGGCCCTGCAATTATGTATGGCATTAATCTTATAGTTCTATTTATTATGGTAATCAGTTATATGATTTCAGTAAATGTAGAATTTACTTTATATGTACTGATGCCATTGCCGATACTTTCTGTTTCTATTTATTACTTGAACAATCAAATTGAAAAACGTTCAGACCAAATTCAGAAAAGCCTTTCACGCTTATCCACATTTGTTCAGGAGGCCTTTTCCGGAATTCGTGTTTTAAAGGCTTTTGGCAAGGAAAAAGAATCGGTTTTACTTTTTGGAGCTGAGTCAGATGAATACAGACAAAGGTCTATCCAACTTGGAAACATCAATTCCTGGTTCGCACCACTGATTATGACTTTGATTGGGGCAAGTTCGATTTTAACAGTTTATGTGGGCGGACAACAGGTTATGGCTGGCAAAATCTCAACCGGAAATATTGCAGAGTTTCTTATTTATGTGAATATGTTGACCTGGCCTGTAACCTCCTTGGGTTGGGTAATTAGTATAGCGCAACGGGCAGCTGTAAGTCAAACCAGAATAAATGAATTCCTGAATTACAAAACCACTTTGACTTCAGTAAAAAATCTGAAGGTTGAAATAAAAGGTAAAATCGATTTCAAAAACGTGTCATTCACCTATCCGGATACCGGCATTGAAGCACTAAAAGATGTGACTTTCTCTGTAAATGCAGGCCAAAGTATTGGGATTTTGGGAACAACCGGCTCAGGAAAATCTACATTGGCCAATTTAATTTGCAGGTTGTACGATGTTTCCAAAGGAGAATTGTTAATTGACGACCATGCTATTACAGATTATGAACCAGGTGAGCTAAGAAAACAAATGGGCTACGTACCTCAGGATGTTTTCCTTTTTTCTGATACCATTCGCAACAATATCAGATTTGGCAATATCGATTTAAGTGAATCATCCATTATGAAAGGAAGCGAACAAGCTGATTTACACAATAATGTCCTGGGTTTTGAAAAAGAATACGATACCATTATTGGCGAGCGGGGAATTACATTATCAGGAGGCCAGAAACAAAGGGTTTCCATTGCCAGGGCCTTGGTGCTTCATCCCAAAGTTTTGATTCTGGATGATTGCCTTTCTGCGGTTGATACCAACACTGAAAATGCCATTTTAGGTCATTTGAAAAAGGAGATGCAGGATAAAACTACCATTATTATTTCTCATAGGATATCCTCGGTTAAAATGGCTGAACATATTTTGGTTTTAGATGAAGGAAGGATCATTCAACAAGGAAATCATGAAAAATTGATTGCAGAGAAAGGTGCCTATAAAGAATTGTATGAGAAGCAATTAACAACAGAAGAAGTATAAGTGAAAACAACAATTAAGCTCCTGTTTCTTTTTTTCATTTCAGGTCTGATGTCTTGTGAATCAGAAGAAAAAAAAGTTGTTATTCCCAACAATGTATTGCCGATTCCGAAAATGGAGGCCTACATTGGTGATTTACATGAACTTGAATCGAAGTTGCAACTGTCGGGAATCAGACAGGATACCTTAAGCGAACTTTTTTTAGTGCTCGAAAAAGAACTAATGAAAAAGCATAAAATTGATACCGGAATGGTAAAAAGAAGTTTTAGATTTTATGCCACAAACATTGAGTTAATGGACACGATGTACACCCATTTGCTGCAAAAGGCTGAAAAGTAGATTCAATTTTCAAAAAACTTTTAGAAGTAAAATCACAAATATTTCCCCTCTCCTATCCATCAAATTCCTTGGCTTGTGTTTATTTGCACACGAATTAGAATTACAAAATGAAAAAAGTCTTTGTATCAGGATGTTATGACATTATCCATGGCGGACATGTTGAGTTTTTCACCCAGGCAAAATCACTTGGAGACCACTTAATTGTTTCTTTTGCTGGTGAAAAATCATTAAAAATTCATAAAAACCGAAAATCATCTCTCCCTGTTTACCACAAACAAAGACTATTGGAATCATTAACCATGATTGATGAAGTAGTAGTGGGTGATGATGAAATAATAGGTTTGGATTTTAAATCTCACTTCTTAAGATTAAGACCAAATCTTTTGGTTGTAACGGAAGATGACAAATTTGAATTTGAAAAAAGAGCACTTTGTGACGAGATTGGTGCAGAATATATAGCACTTCCAAAAACACTGAATTATGAAAAGGTATCCACAACAGAAATTATCAATTATATCAAAGCGCCTCACGAATTGCCTTTGCGGGTTGATTTTGCAGGAGGGTGGCTTGATGTACCTAAACTTTCCAGAGAAGGAGGCTACATAGTTAACTGCGCCATTACACCTAAAGTTAGTCTGAATGAATGGCCATTTGAAATCGGTGGCGGACTTGGCGGCTCTGCTGCCTATGCCATTTTGATGGGTAAAAATGGAGTTGAATCAGAATTAGACCTCGGCGTGGGTTGGCAAGATCCTGCCGTTATTAAAGAAACAGGCTTATGTGTCTGGAAATCAGGACAAAGACCCGAACTTGAGTTTAAAACCTCAGGTAATTTTTTAAAAGGAACCATGGCTTTATTCTGGACGGGTAAAAACCATGTTACCTATGAAAAAACTGATCTGACCAGAGATTTTGATGCCATTTATGAAGCGGGAAGGCTGGCACGAAAAGCAGTTGCTCCTGGAAATGAAAACATAAAAGAGCTAGCTGAGGCAGTAAACATGACCCTTCAAATGCAATATGGCGAGGGAATGGACCTGTTACCTGGTTACAACGAATTAGGTAAAAAATACTGCGGAGGCGGATGGGGTGGATATGCGGTTTATATTTTTGAAAATGAAGCAGAAAGAGCCATTTTCTTAAAAAATGAACATACGCAACCCATTGAACCTTTTCTTCAATAACTAACTCATTTGTTCATAATGATTGAAGCCCATTGCTCAATGGGCTTTTTTTTGTGCTTCAACCAACTGAAAATCAAAAATTATCAATTACTAAACTCAATAAAAACAGGTAAAACCTCCTGCTAAGAACAATTCTTAAAAGTAATGATTCAACTTTTGGTAAGCAGTCAAAGGCCCTCATTTCGAAAACCTAAATTATTTCAGTAAAACTTCTAAGCGAATTGACCCTTTTTCCTTTCCGGCTTGTCTTCCTAATGAATTGAAAAAAAAATCAAATACTGGCTTTTTGACTTTGGTTTTGTTTTGACATTTGAATTTCAAATTTTCTTTAAAAAAGGTTCTACCAGGAATTTAGTGATGGAGATAAAAAATTTTAACAGGATGAGATTGATTGAAAAATAGGAATTATTTCCAAAACCTCAATATTAAACCAATATGGCCCTAACTGCTATAATTCATTGATTTAAATAGTGTTATAAAAAGTGAATATTTTGGTAAAACACTCGATTGTATCTCGTAATATTTTTTATCTATATTTTTCCATTAACTTTCCTGTAGAACCATAGAATTAATATAATGGAACTTTTCCTGGAAAGAGTGGAGGTTCAATAAGGATATTTGTCATTTCATGATAATCAACAAATTTGGATCAATTAGCCATCATTATTGGTTGAAAGAGACTTGAAGAAAACAATCAAACCTCTTCAAATTAATATCACAATAATCAGGCAAAAACGGAATCATCTTGAAACTCACAAATTTCAAGTCTCCAATTGGATTGTACAATTTCATAATTGGTTGACGCTTAAAAACCCTGAATTAATCGTGTAAAAGTTAAGGTTCAATTGAATACTGACCACGATTCAAAAAAGGCTAGGCTACTTTGGTTTAAGAATAACCAAGAGTCACCATTTTTTGAAAAAGATATTTGCCCTCGGAATAGTACTTTATGGATTGCTTTTCATCTTAAAAGATCAAACCTCATTATTAGTTTTTTGCGAAGTCGGTCTTAATTATTTCGTACCTGGAATCGGTCTGCTCTTTTTAATAACCTACTATTTGTCCCTCAAATTTGAAAAAACTTTGGACCAACCTCCCTTGATGATTTTCCTATTGAGCATGGTTATTAAAATGTTGGGCTCCTTAACAATCTTCCTTGTTTATCTATTAAAGCACCTTGGCCCCGATAATGAAGGCGCAATGGTGTTTGTTCTTACATATTTAGCATTCGAATTTCTTGAAATCAAAAGGTTTCTCGCTATATTGCGCCCCGATTCGAGAGAAAACACGCCTGAATGAAGAGTAATCCTTTCAAAACCAAGTTCTTACAGATATTTCTGTTTTTGGCAATCAGCCTTGGTTTTGCAGCAAAAGCTTCTGAAGAAGCGCACCAAGACGAAAATAAGTTCGACATTTCTACCATGATTTTTCACCATATTGGTGATGCACATGAGTGGCACTTCGCAACCATCGGACATACGCACCTAAGCATAAATTTGCCAGTTATACTTTGGTCTTCGGATAGAGGAATTGAAGCTTTTTCCTTTGGTAAATTGAAAAGTCATGGAGATTCGCATGAATCGCCTGTTTATAATGGGTATCAAGCTGATCACCACGGAAAAATAATATCAACTGAAGGAAGAACTTTTACCAATGTTTCAATAACAAAAAATGTTGCTTCACTTCTATTAAGTGTGGTTCTATTATTTTCAGTATTTTTAACCATTGCCGGAGCTTACAAAAAGAGAAAGGGTGTTGCCCCTGCTGGCTTACAATCTTTTTTCGAGCCAATTATTGTTTTTATCAGAGATGAAATTGCAATTCCAAACATTGGCAAAAAGCACGAAAGATTTCTTCCTTATTTGTTGACCGTTTTCTTTTTCATTTGGTTTAATAACATGCTTGGTTTGATGCCAGGTGGTGCTAACCTTACGGGAAACATTGCAGTAACTTTTAGCCTTGCATTGATCACATTGATTATCACAACCATTTCTGGAAACAAAGATTATTGGATGCACATTTTATGGACTCCAGGCATTCCACTTTGGTTGCGTCCGATTATGATTCCTGTTGAATTGGTGGGTATTATTTCAAAGCCATTTTCATTGATGGTTCGGCTATTCGCCAATATTACTGCAGGTCACGTTATCATTCTTAGTCTTTTAGGTTTAACTTTTATATTCAAAAGTGCGGTTGTCGGAGTGGCAGCTACTGCTTTTTCAACAGTGATGAGCTTGTTGGAATTGTTTGTAGCCTTACTCCAGGCTTATGTTTTTACTTTATTGTCTGCCATGTATTTTGGCCAGGCAGTTGCGGAACATGAGCATGGTGATGACCACCATTAATTCGTTTTTTTTTAGTTTAAATATATAAATAATGCTTAGCACAATTTTCGCTTTGTTAATGGAAGTAGCCCGATTTGATATCATGGGCGCAGGTATCGGTGCAGGTCTTGTTACGTTAGGTGCAGGACTTGGAATTGGTAAAATTGGTGGTTCTGCCGTAGAAGGTATTGCCCGTCAACCTGAGGCTTCCGGAAAAATCCAAGGTGCCATGATTGTAGCCGCTGCCTTGATTGAAGGTGTGGCTCTTTTTGCAGCAGTTATCTGCTTCTTAATCATGAACAAGTAATTGGAAAAGCCCCGGTCGTTTGGATCGGGGCTTATTTTTAAAAAAATTAGAAACATCTATCTGAAAAAATGGAATTAGTTACCCCCGATTTTGGCCTACTTTTCTGGCAATTATTAACCTTCATTGCTGTTTTCTTTGTTTTATCAAAGTTTGCCTGGAAGCCTATCATGACAGGTTTGAAGGAAAGAGAAGAAAGCATTGAAAGTGCCCTTTCTGAAGCCAGAAAAGCGAAAGAAGAAATGTCAAGCCTGAAAGCTGACAATGAAAAATTACTGGTTGAAGCCAGAAAAGAAAAAGATAAAATGTTGCAGGAAGCACAGCACATGGCCAATACGCTGATTCAGGATGCCAAGGATAGAACTGTGAAAGAAACAAATGCAATGATTAATGCAGCCAGAGAAGAAATAGAAATCAGCAAAGAAGCAGCATTGGCGGAATTGAAAAATTATCTTGCCAGCACTTCACTTGAAATTGCTGAAAAGGTAATTCGAAAAAATCTTTCCACAGACGCTGCACAGCAGCAATTGGTTAAAGATTTATTGGCCAGTCCTTCTTCCAAAAACTAATTTTTGAATATCCAGTAATGTCAAATCATAAAGTTTCAGAACGGTATGCAAAGTCTCTTTATTCTCTTGCAAAAGAGAAAGGAAATGTTGCAGAGGTTTTGGCGGATATCAAAACCTATCAGAAAACGATAGCTGACAATCATAATCTGGCTACGGTTATTAATAGTCCGATTATCAATACGTCTAAAAAGCAAGCCATTCTTAATCAATTGTTTGCACCGAGATTTCAGCAAATTACCAGTATGTTTTTTAAACTGATTCTGGAAAAAGGCAGAGATTTTGAACTTGGTGGAATTGCCAAATCTTTTATCGAAGAAGATAAAAAGCAGAAAGGAATTAAAGATTGTTTAATTGCCACTGCTGCCCCTTTGACAACAGAACTTCTTGCTTCACTTACCCAAAAAGGAGAAAAAATGGCTGGAGGTAAAATTGAAGTAACAGTTAAAATAGATCCTAGTTTAATTGGGGGATATATTTTGACAGTTGGAGATTTACAATTTGATGAGTCGGTAAAAACAAAGCTTTCTAAAATCGGAAGCCAGCTGCTTGACCACAGCTACATCCCTAAAATTGATTTAATTTAACAAGAACTTTCTAAGTACATCTATATGGCAGATATCAGACCGGATGAAATATCCGCAATTTTGAGAGAACAATTGGCCAATGCAAAATCAGAGGCCGAACTTGAAGAGACGGGAACCGTACTTCAGGTTGGAGATGGTGTAGCCCGGGTTTACGGACTAACCAAAGCACAATCTGGCGAACTTCTCACTTTTCCAAATGGTCTTACCGGCTTGGTTTTGAACCTTGAAGAGGACAATGTTGGTGCAGTATTATTTGGAGATTCCTCTTTGGTAAAAGAAGGAGATACCGTAAAAAGAACAGGTAAAATTGCGTCCGTTAAAGCTGGATTTGGTCTTTGTGGTCGTGTATTGGACGGTCTGGGTAATCCAATAGATGGAAAAGGGAAACTTGAAGGTGATTTGTATGATATGCCTTTGGAGCGAAAAGCCCCGGGTGTTATTTACAGACAACCAGTAACTGAACCACTTCAAACTGGTATCAAAGCTATTGATGCAATGATTCCAATTGGCCGAGGACAGCGGGAATTGATTATTGGTGACAGACAAACGGGTAAAAGTGCCGTTGCGATTGACACTATTATCAATCAAAAAGAATTTTACGACAAAGGTGAGCCAGTATATTGCATTTATGTAGCCATTGGTCAAAAAGCATCAACAGTTGCGCAAGTAGTAAACGCCCTTGAAAAAGGTGGCGCCCTTCCATATACAGTTATTGTGGCTGCAAGTGCTGCCGACCCTGCTCCTACTCAATTTTTTGCGCCTTTTACAGGAGCTTCTATTGGTGAGTTTTTCAGGGATTTGGGTAAACCAGCCTTGGTTGTTTATGATGATTTGTCAAAACAAGCAGTGGCATATAGAGAAGTTTCTCTTTTGCTTCGTCGTCCTCCAGGACGTGAAGCATTTCCTGGTGACGTGTTTTATTTGCATAGCCGTCTTCTGGAGCGGGCTGCAAAAATAAATGCATCAGATTCTATTGCTCAGGCAATGAACGATTTACCCGAGTCAATCCGATCTATGGTAAAAGGAGGTGGATCATTAACAGCTCTTCCAATCATTGAAACGCAAGCGGGTGACGTATCAGCCTATATCCCAACCAACGTAATTTCGATTACTGATGGCCAGATATTCCTTGAAACAAACCTTTTTAACTCAGGTATCCGTCCTGCCATCAACGTAGGTATTTCGGTATCCCGTGTGGGGGGAAATGCACAAATCAAATCCATGAAAAAAGTGGCCGGTACACTTAAGCTTGACCAGGCACAGTATCGTGAGCTAGAAGCATTTGCAAAATTTGGTTCTGATTTGGATGCATCTACGAAATTGACAATTGAAAGAGGTAAAAGGAATCTTGAAATGTTGAAGCAAGCTCAATATTCGCCTGTTGCGGTTGAGCAACAAGTAGCAATTGTATATGCTTGCACCACAGGATTGATTGACAATGTGCCGGTTAATAAGGTAAAAGAATTTGAAAAACAATTCCTAACTACCTTAACAGTAAGTCATAAAGAAACTTTGGAAGGTTTGAGAAAAGGCAAACTTGATGCTGAGCAAACCGACGTTTTAAAAAGAGTAGCAAAAGAAATCGCATCGCTTTATTAGTCCAACTGCCAGAATTCAACATTTGAAGCAGGGAAGGCAAACATAAAAACATGGCAAATTTAAAAGAAGTAAGGATAAGAATTCAGTCTGTAAACTCAACGCAGCAGATTACCAAAGCTATGAAAATGGTTGCGGCTGCCAAGTTGAGAAGAGCACAAGAGGCCATTACACAAATGCGACCTTACAGCCAGAAATTGAGCGCTTTGTTGCAAAATTTGTCTTCCGCAGCGGGGACAGATTTTGAAAGCCCATACATGGAAGTAAGAGATCCAAAGCATGTTTTGGTGGTTTGTGTTACTTCAGACAGAGGACTTTGTGGCGCTTTTAATACCAACATCATAAAAGCAGTTTCCCATCTTTACCTGCAGGAATATGCTGGAAAAGAAGTTACTATACTTTGTATTGGTAAAAAAGGCTACGATTATTTCAGCAAAAGAATGCCCAGGGTTAATGGAGAGCATCATTTGCTTTTCTCAGACCTGAAATATACCAACGTGCAGAAAGCTGCGAAATGGGCCATGGAAGGATTTGCTGACAAAACTTTTGACAAAGTTGTGGTGGTGTACAACGAATTTAAAAACGTTGCCACTCAAATTGTCAGAGAAGAACAATTTCTTCCTTTCACATCACAAACATCTGGAAATGCTGGTTCAAGCGTAGATTATTTATATGAGCCTGATCAGGAAAGCATACTTACTGAGTTGATTCCAAAGGCATTGGGCATGCAATTGTTTAAAGCTGTTCTGGACAGCAATGCTTCCGAGCATGGCGCCAGGATGACTACAATGGACAAAGCAACTGAGAATGCTGGTGAACTTCTGAAAGAACTGAAACTGATGTACAACAGAACACGACAGGCAGCAATTACTACTGAAATCCTAGAGATTGTAGGAGGTGCGGAGGCTTTGGTATCGGGGTAAATATAGTTTTAAGATAAATTAGAAAGCCCTGAAATTCAGGGCTTTTTTATTTTAAGCTGCACAAGGTCAAAAGTTCTATTTTTGCCGGAACAAAAATAAATATCATGGGTCTGGTATTTATGGATTTAGAAATTATTAATGTAAATGATCTTGTAATGATTCGGTTCCATCTGATGGACGCCGGAATCCAAATTAATATTTTGGTAGATAATGTATCACAAAGTTGAAATTGAAGTAGCATTTTCTATACCAAATATCTGAAAACCAATCTCCTTTGAATAAAATTATTTTCATAGTAAATCCAAATTCAGGAACCATAAAAGAGAAGTCCGGGCTAATTGAAAGACTGGAGGAAATTTGTAAAAAAGAAACAAATGGCTTGTTTGAAGTTCAAACCCATTTTACAGAAGGTCCAGGTCATGCTACGAAACTAGCTCAGCAGGCTGTTTTAGAGAAAGTTGATTTATGTATTGCCATTGGAGGCGATGGAACCATGAATGAAACTGCCATTGGATTAATAGGCTCTGAAACAAGTCTCGGAATTATTCCAATTGGTTCAGGAAATGGATTGGCAAGGCATATTGGTATTTCCCTAAAACCAGAAATTGCCATCAAACAGTTGCTTCATGGCAAATCGAAGTGGATGGATGTGGGAAAAATTGCGGATAGGTTTTTCTTTTTAGCAGCAGGAATTGGTTTTGAAGGAACTGTTTCAAAAGTATTCAGTGAACAAAAAAAACGTGGATTCTCACAGTATCTAAAATCTGCTTCAAAAGCCTTTTGGTCCTATAAACCATTAGAAATCAGATTAAACAACAAAAAAACGAAAGTTTTTACGTTGACCTTTGCCAATGGAAGTCAATATGGAAACAATGCCTTTATTGCTCCCGGTGCTTCTATTTTTGATAGACTTTTAAATGTGACTCAGATTTTTCCATTTCCCATTTTCAAAGGTTTCGAACTGATTTACAGACTCTTAAATCAGAAATTAAAACCGAATAGATATTGTAAAATGGAGGCGATGAAACAAGTTGATGTCGAATTGGAAACTGAAACTCCGGGTCATGTGGATGGGGAACCAATCGTATTACCGAAGAGTTTTCTGGTTGAGGTTATTCCGGAAAAGTTAAAAATAAGAATTCCTTTGCGGCCGATAAAATAAATATCATTCGTAAAGGAATCGTATTTGAATTCTATTTGGTAGCCTAAAATCTAAATCTGATAGCTACCCATTTCAACAAAAAATAATTTCACCCCTATGGGGTTTAATCTAAAACAAAATCTATGCGTTATAATAATGCCACCTCTGCGAGGTTGAAAAAAGCCATATTTCATCTTTTCCTGGATTAAAACTTACATTATCCAGCGTATTACTCAAGCCATTTGACTAATTTCTTCTCAATCAATTCACTTCCATTTGAAATACGGAGCATGTAAATACCTGCTTCCTGAGTTTTTAAATCAAGTTCAATTGAACTACTTTTTGATTTAAAAGATTGAACCAATCGACCATCAATACTTCTTACTTCAATCTGACTTTCCAGGTTTTTGCCTGATGCCAACGTTATTTTAAACTTTCCATTGGCACTTGGATTGGGATACACCTGAACCAGATTTTCATTCTTTTCCAGAGTATTTGAGGATGTTATCACCAAAGTTGCATCTGAAGGTTTTGCTAAGTCAGACTGAACCAGCGCTCTTGTTGTTGAATTCTGAACGAGGGCAAATGCAAAAATACGGTTAAAGTCCCATGCAGCATTTTTGGCCAATTTACTTTCAAAAACCACAGAATCCCCAACATTTGCAGCTGGATTAATTGTAATCCCACCTGGTCCAAAGAAGCTTTTTCGAAAAACATTATGGTGAAGGCTTTCTCCATTGGGGGAATTGTAGAAAACTGAATCCTCAGCAGTAGCCGCATACAATCGCAAATCTGCAAAAGAATGTGTGGCAACAGTGTTTACAACCACCCTTACAAAAATGGAATCAGCGGTTTTTCTTTGTTGAGTTTTTACTGAAAATGAGGAGGTTTGACCAGCATAACTGTTATACAAATTCGGATTGGAAAACGGATTTGGATTGTTTGAAACATTGGCACCCTGGATAGCCAATCTTGGTGTGGAACCATACAAATTGTAATAGTTTGTTCTGGCATCATTTTCACCTGGATTGTGTTGAGACAACAAACAATTGGAATAGGGCGAAGATGGATGGTATGTTATATGCCTAACCTGAGGATTATTGGCAAGATTTACAAAAAAACCTGGGTTTTGACCTGCACAAACCCCGCATCTTGTATTGGTGAAATGTTCTACCAAAATGGTTCTTGAAACCTGAGCCTGAGCCATAAATGGTAGAAATAAAAATGCTAATTTATTCATTGAAATATTAATATTTGATTGGATAACAGAATACCTGAGTTTTTTTTATTGATTTGAAAGGGCTTCCAAACAGAAAGTCGAAGCAACTGGTCCTGACTGAAAGGTATTTCCACATTTCATATTTCTTCCAGTTTTTTACTAGCTTGATTTTCAATCATTAAAGTACTTAAATAGAGATGATTATATTTTTTGCAATTGTGCGGAAAGTTGAATTTTTACGTTGTCGCCCATGGTCCAGGAGTTTCCACCCACTTTGAAATCCCTTCGGTCTATGCTGAAGGTACCTGAGAGTTTTCCGTTGGATTCAAACTTTATCGGGAAGGAAACTTCTTTGGTAATTCCCTTCATGGTTAATTGGAATATACCTTCAAAACCTGATTTTAGATTGCCAGTAAGTGCTTTTAATTTCAAAGTAATTTTCGGAAACTGAACCACATCAAAATATTCCTCTTTTTTTAAGTGCTTGTCTCTGAGGTTGATTCCCGTACTGATGGATTCGGAATTTACTGTGGCCTCAATGATAGATTTTTCTGGATTTTCAGGATTGAAACTAATATTTGCCTGAAGCTGTGTGAACTCCCCTTCCACAGAAAGGCCTGCATTTTTTATGGAAAATTCAACAGAGCCAGATTGAAACTGCCACTGGGCAAATCCCGCGGTGGCAGAAAGTAAAAAGAGGCAGAGTATAGTAAGTTGTCGCATTTAAAACTGTTTGGAATTGTTTGATTTTCAATTCACATCTTATGTCGGACTATATTCAGTGAACTTACAAACAGATTGAAAAAAAAATCGTGCTTTCTTCAAAAACAAAATTAAAGTATTAGTAATTAGATAATTAATTTTTCATCAAATCAAAATTTTAAAAGGAATCGCCTTCCATTTTTCTCATGTTTCATTCCAATTCAGATTTGATACTCTAAATTCAGCCTTAAGATTTTTTGACCTGTAAAATCAGGCTTTGTAGCCGAAAAGTTGCTTAAACTTTATTTCACTGGCTACCTTTTTAGGCACCATATCCTCCCAACCGGATTTTCCTTCCTGCAGCATTTCAAGGACATGTTTGTGATAAATATGGAGATTGCTTTTCTCAAAAACCTTTACATCCACTATGTTCCCATTTTCACGTAGATAATCAACTAAAAAATGGATCTCCTGTGGGATTTTCAGATTTTCTGTGGTCCTTACTTCATCCGATTCTCCATTCTGGGCTGGGTAAACATAGAATTTTACGTTTCTTGGAAAAATCTCTCCAAAAGCAGCCAATAGATTATCCGGGTTTTGCTCACAGGTTTCCTTCATTATCGTCTCAAGTTTTCGGATACCCATAGCCAATCCGATTTGAGGCACTTTAAAATCCATAAAATAGGAAATCAAATGTTTATGCCGGATGCAATTGGATACAATTACCGTTTGCCCAAGGGCGCAAAGCAAATCTACCCTATCCAGAAAATCCCGTTCATCTACCTCATCTTTACCTGACATTAAATTTTCAAGGGTGATTTCTACCATAAACGCAGATTTTGATCGCTCCACACCTGGTTCAGAAACAAACTGTTCGAAGGTTCTGGAAATCATATCTTCCTGAACAAGAGTTGGTGGTCGGTAACTGCCTCTGGCTATCAGAATGGATTTTCTGTATAAAAATTCCCCGGCATGTTTGCTATTTCCATCTGGTCCAAAAATGGCCACATTTGTGAGGTTGTGTTTTACCATCCAGAGGCAAATTAAACGGTTGTCAACATTTTTAAAATCCGGCCCTACCAACCGAACCATATCTATGGCAGCACGACCACGAAGATTGTCAATGAGACTATGAATAAGCACTTCCGGATCTTTGGCATATCTAAAACAGGCATACACCATATTAACACCCAAAATACCAATGGCTTGTTGCTGAAGTCTGTTGTCCTGATCCAAAAGTTTTACATGGACAATCAAATCATTATGCGCACCGCCGGGAGTACATTGAAAACGCAAACCCAGCCAACCATCGCCCTTTATGGTTTTTGAAAAATTAATGGCTGCTACCGTATCGGCAAATGCGAAAAATGTATGCTGAGGTCGTTCACTTCTCAACCTGTTTTCCATTAGGGTATATTCGTGATCCAGCATTTTATACAAGCGACTTTCACAAACATACCGGCCTTTGCCTAGCTGTTCCGGACCATAAATTTCATCCGAAACAGTTTTGTCGTAGGCACTCATACTTTTAGCAATGGTACCAGCCGCTGCACCCACCTGAAAAAAATGCCTGGCTACCTCCTGACCAGCCCCAATCTCCGCAAAGGCACCGTAAATGGGTTCATCCAGATTGATTTCAAGTGCCTTTTGTTCTGTCTCTAAAATTCTACGTGTCATATGAAGTAGTGGGTATGGCTTGATTTCAAATACTCATTGATTCCAAGGGCAAATATATAAGGTCGATGTCCCTTAAGTAAATGGAATCCAAAATAAGTTAACCCAGTCAAAAGCAGGTTTCCATGTATTTCCAGTAAAATTACGCGATGTGATTTTTAAATTCTCAAGCCACAATGGGAACATTATATCGCTTAAATATCAAAATAATGAATGTAAAACTTGATAATTAAGGATTACAAAATTCGCAAAAGGCAGGGTCTTCTGTTGTTTTTAAATTGGGGTACATTTCCTCCTTTTGAAACTTACAATGCTGACATTCATACACATAGCTTACAATTGAATTTGTAGGCAAACCGCACAAATCGCATTTCAGTCCTTTTTTGGCTTTGGTTATTCCGAATCCAGGCATTTTGCAATCAGGACAAGTTGACTGTATTTTTGTTACAAGATTTTGGGCGGCCTTTTCTATCACTTTCATTCTGGTTGGATTGTACATGGCCCGCATATCCGTTTCTACATATACGCTTCCAAATTTTTCCAAAAGGCTTTCAAACGTTAACTTCAAAACTTCTTCATCCAAAATGCCCTTATGAATTTCCAAATTTTCTGTCTTTGATTTTCTCAGGATCAATGCGTGCTGTGGAAAGCCCGTTTGTTTGGCGAATTCGATTAACTCTTTTTCTGTTTTGATTTGTTTACCATCATAATTTGTGTTGGTGCTTAATTCTCTGACAATGATTTCCAAACCATAACGGGCATCTATAAAAATTAAAAACTCATCGTCTGCGGGCAAATAAAACATGGTTGGATGGGGACCAAAAGAACCTTCACTGGCCAGGCCAAGATCACAATTGCTCATTTTCATAGCACGAATGCATTTTTCTCTGGCGGTGGCAATGGGATCAAGTTCTCTTTCAATTTCTCCGGAAAAGGTTCCCAACAAATCAGAGTCGAAACCTTCTGGTGTAAAACATTTTACACCCAACTCCTTTTCCAGAATTGGGGCCAATACCCTTTCCTTATGATGCTTTGTTGCAACTACAAGTTTCCTATTTTCAAACATCAATCAAAATTTTAAACTTCAAATTCAAGAATAAAACTTTGAATTATAAAGTCGAGAAATCCCAAATTATATGGTCCAAATTTAGCTTTAACTCCACTCCAGCGGTCAACAAAATTTCAAAAATATTTTCAGGATTACTTTCAAAACGATAGCTCAGCCTAATTTTTAATAAAATCAATTAAAAGAAAATCCGGCTTGATTTTCAATAAAGGTCTGGCAGGTTTTCTTATTTCATTTTTCTTTCCTTCTTTCGTCGCATGATCCGCAACCAAAAGTCCATTTCAATTATCCTTTTTTTAGTTTTCAATCTGATTCAAATTGGATTAACCCAAGGTCAAACCAGTTCACTTATCAGCAAAGTAGATCCCTTTTGGGGTTGCGATGGAGGCAATGTTTTTGTTGGTGCCTGTTCTCCATTTGGCATGGTGCGCCTGGGACCAGATTGTGCATTTCCCACCCCCACTTCCGGGTATATCTCCAGCAAACCGATTATTGGTTTTAGTCATACCCACTTAAGCGGAACGGGTGGTGGAGGCAGATATGGCAACATCCTGGTTTCGCCTATGGTTGGGGAACCAGATTGGAAAAAAATGGCAAGTGAATCTAAAGACAACGAAAAAGCACTTCCTGGCTATTATGCGGTTGATTTGATTCGAAAATCAGGAACCGTGTATGCCGAACTCACTGCCAACCAAAACGTTGGCAGGCATCGCTACAAGTTTAAAAAGAATGAATCAACGGAGCCTTTTCCGGCCTCCTTACTTTTCGATTTGTCGCATACCATTTCCAGAAATCCAAAAGCCTCATTTAAAGGCACAAAATTTACTGCATCCAATGATGGCAGTTTTTCTGGTTCTGCTTCATTTACTGGTGGCTGGGGTGGCGAGAATCCTTACACCATTTACTTTAGAGGACAGGCAAATTTTAAAAATGCGACATTGACCTATAAAATGGATACCACAAAAATTCCGGCCCCCGTGGGTTCGAAAAAGAAACCTACGCTGAAGTTTGACACCACAGGTTTTGCACTCACAGGAAATGTGGAACCAAATGAAGAAATTGATGTAACAGTAAGCATTTCCTACAAAAATCTGGATGAAACCCAATCTGCTTTTACCAAATCTATGGGCTTAAGTTTTGATGCCATCAAAAAGAAAACAGAAATGAACTGGGAGGATCGCCTATCGGTTTTTACCATAAAAAGTTCTGATGCTGATAAGCTTACGATGTTTTATTCATCCTTATACCATACCATGATTATGCCGACCGATGTATCTGGCCACCATCCGGATGATAAGTTTGGCGAATCACACTTTTGGGAACACTATACATTTTGGGACACTTTTCGTTGCCTGATGCCATTGCACAATTTGGTTTATCCTGGAATGCAAAGGCGTATTTTTCACAGTTTGATCCGAATAGGGGAAGCAAAAAATTGGCTGCCAGATGCCTGGATTGCAGGCGATTTTGCAATGGCGCAGGGCGGATGCAATGCAGAAATCATCCTTTCGGAGGCAGTTCAAAAAGGATTACTAACAGGTTTGGATGTAAACAATGCATGGAAAGTTTGCTTCGCCAATGCTATGAACAAAAGCAGCAAACCAGATTTATATGGCCGACAACCTGAATACCTGGCCAATGGATATTGCACTGCAAAAGTGAAGAACTGTACCTCCTCCAGCCTGGAATATGCCTATAACGATTTTGCTTTGAGTCAAATGGCTTTCAAAATTGGTAAATTATCAGAAGGAAATATTCTAAAAGAAAGATCAGAAAAAGTTTTAAACCTTTGGTATCCGGCAAGAAAATTCTTTTGGGCAAAGGACAGTACCCAAAAGTGGATGCCAAACTTTACACCGGAATTTATGCGGCCCGACCATTGGAATGGTCCTTATTTTTACGAAGGTAATCCATGGTTGTACCATCTTTCTGCTGCACATTTAACGGATACAATAGTCGCTTTAATGGGTGGAAAAGAAGCTTTCGTGGCAAGGTTGGATACTACCTTTGAAGGCAAACATTTTGATATGGGTAATGAACCTGGATTTTTACTTCCATACAGTTATCTGGCTGTAAATGAAAGAGAAAAATGTAAAAATGCAGTTCAGAAATTACTGGGTGAAAAGTTTGTTTCAGGCAGAAAAGGATTGCCTGGCCAGGATGATTCCGGTGCACTTTCCTCCTGGTTGGTTTGGGGATATCTGGGCCTTTATCCGATAGCAGGGACTGAAAATTACTACCTCATCCCTCCCTTTTTAGACAAAGCGGATATACATTTGCAAGGTGGCAAAATGATAAACATAAGTGGAAAAGGCCCAAACCCATTTTGGAATGGAAAACCTTTTGTTAATAGTAAAATCAAACACAGCGACCTGATCGCAGGTGGCAAATTGGAATGGAAATAATTGTATGAAAATCAGAGTATTACTCATCTGCTTCGGCCTTTTTATAGTTTCCTTTTTAGTTGATGCCCAACCTACAGTCCTCATTTCCAAGTCGTATGGAAACGGAACGTATGAACGCTGGCTTTTGGCGCAAAATCCAAACTTGAAATTGGTTTCCATGTATCATGTTGCCAAAGATTCGGTTGACTTCTGGCTTAAAAATGCCTCTGGCTTTCTCATGACGGGTGGCGAGGACATTTATCCAGGCCGATATGGCAAGGAAAAAGATACCAGCAATTGTGGGGATTTTGATTTAAGAAGAGATTCACTGGAATTCAAAATGCTGGACTTTGCCTTTTTATATAAACGACCAGTTTTTGGGGTCTGCAGAGGATTTCAACTCATCAATGTACACCAAAAAGGAAGCCTGATTGTTGATATTCCTACCACACTTGGGGTGAAAGTAAGGCACAGAGAAGATGGCCCAACCACACATGAAGTGGAGGTTTTGCCTAAAACTATGCTATCCAAAATAAGCAAAACTAAAAATGGAACCATTGCCAGCAATCACCACCAGGGCGTAGATGTTTTGGGGAAATTTCTACTGCCTTCCGCTAAGTCTGCAGATGGTCTGATAGAGGCATTTGAAGGAAATTCTGAATCGAAAATGCCTTTTCTCATGGCTGTTCAATGGCACCCCGAAAAAATGGAGGCCAATGATCCTTTGAGCAAATCGTTGGCAGAGGCTTTTGTGAAGGCTTTGGGGAAATAAGGGCAAGGTCAAATACCTAATGCGGATCTGATTAACCAAATTAAATCTGAAAACAGGCAGCCTTTCGCCGATGGCAAATCGGTTTTATCCAAAGTCTGCGCTTTGCTAACATTTCAGACACCGGGACCTCACAGTTTAAGAACTTTTCTTTTACCTTTGTTTTTATTTATCTTTAAAAATCCTTTATGAATCGTTTATTTCCCCTAAGTTTTGTGATGGTTTTAACTGTTTCACTGTCCATTGCTCAACCCACCTTCAACCTTCGACTCCCGCAGGTTGGATATATTTCTAATGATAATTTTTATCAGCTACCTGAATCAGTAAGCCCGGGTCCCGCAGGTGCGAACCAAACCTGGAGTTTTACCCTTCCCGATACTGCAACTTTTAAAATCAGGTTTGAATTTATTCTGCCATCTGCAAGCCCCTTTCCTGATTCGTTTCCGACAAGTAATATCACCAATAAGGGTGTTTTAAATAACGGTATATTTCAATTGAATACCTATGATTACTATAGGCTAACAGGCAATTTGGCTGAATTGGTTGGAACAATCAGTAGTTATCAACAAGGTTCTTTTACAACCCGATTTGTAAATCCGGAAACGATCCTGGGATTCCCTCTTTTATACAATCAAACATTTACTGACACATATATAAGTGTGAAAAAAATAACAGGCGGTATTGGCCCTGAAAATGACACAACTTTTGGCACCAAAACCGTTAAGTATGATGGCTACGGAAGTATTTCTACCCCGCAAGGATTTTTTAGCAATGTGGTAAGGCTAAAAGAAACTGATTTTACAAAAAACTCCAATTTATTAACCGCTGACAACATCAGTACCAAATACTATTGGCTGAAGTCAGGACCAGTTGTGTTTGATCCGGTCTTTTCATTGCAATTTGATACTACTACTACTTTAGAAGGTAATCAAACATTTAATGTTTATGGGCTTACATCAGACCCGGTTACGAGTTTAACACCCGTAATATCAAACTCAGAAATTTCAGCCTATCCAAATCCTGTTTCCGATATTTTAAACATTTCATACGCCACCCAAAGTGAAATTTTGCCATCGGTTTCGGTTTTTGACATGAAGGGACATCTGGTTGATGTACCCGTTTTGAACAGGACCAAAGACCAAATTCAATTGAATACCAGGCTTATGGCCTCAGGACTCTATACCGTAAAAATCTCACAGGGAACAAAGCAAAGTTCTTTACGGGTAACCAAAGAATAATTCTCATCCTCGGCTGGTGTCATCACCAGTCGAAAAAGGTATCAGTTGAGGACACCTGCCATGGAAAGAAAAAAAGTTTTCAGCCTATCAAAAAGAAATATAAACATGCTTCGCAAAGTTTCAAATGATCAAAACGCACAAGGTTGCCCATGTGTTGCACTTTTGAAAAAAAATAAAAATGTGCAACAAGGTGTGTTGCACATTTTTAAAAATTTATAAATAAGCAACACCCAACGTTAAATCATCTGGCCTTTTAACTTTTCATCCTCGGCTGGTGTCATCACCAGACGAACAAAATGAACCTTCGCTGTCAGCCATGTTAGCGAAGCGCATGTCGGACGACAGATTAGGCGGATTTGTAATCCGCGAATACTTCTTGTTTCAACCACGGATGGTGTCCTCACCAGACGAAAAAGGCGTCAGATGAGGATACCTGCCACGGAAAAAATTTATGATGGCAAAATAAAAATCTTTTCGCCGTGTCGCTAGGGCGCCATTCATAAATTGCAAATCGGCTTTATCTTTAGTCTGACATTCGCTTCGCTAAAATCTCAGACAGCAAAAAAATATCAGACAGCAAAACTCTTTTTGCATCTTTTGACTTTAGATAAATTTGCTATGTTTGCGTCTGTAAATTTTATTTTGATCCGAATTCATCTTGAAGGTGCTCCTGCATACAAGATGAAAAGAAATCTGAATAAAATTTCAATCATCACCAATGAACACCATGTTATTATTTCTCTGATATGTCTTATTTCCTTTTTTACAGATCAAATTAACCCTTTTTTTATATCCTTTCTGAAAATTTGCAGCCCATGCACGTAAAGCCTTTCACTGGTAGAAGCTCAAGTTGAAGTCAGGAAAAAAATTATAACCGTTTTTAAAAATCCTTTTTCATTCAAAATATATGAAATTTTATACCAGGTCCATTTTAAGTCTGCTGCTGCTCACCGCCCTTTTTTCGGGCAGTGCATCCGGGCAGAATTCCATTTTCTTTAACAATGCAAATGGCACACAAAGCACCTATGCGCTTGCCAATGTGCGCAAACTCAACTTTTCGGCCGAGGCACTGAACCTGCACCTGACCGATGGCACGGTGTATTCCTGGAACCTCAACACCATCAGCTACTACAAATACAAAAATGAATCTACCACCGGCATCGATGGACTTTTGGAACAAGCCAATGAATGGAATGTCTCAATTTTCCCCAATCCAGCTTCCGGTACTCAGTCGCTAAAAATGAACTTACCAAAAGCCTCTTCTTTTACCCTGACCCTGATGGATGCTACAGGCAGATGCATAAAGGAGCAAAATTTGGGTATGCTTGAAAAAGGAGAACAATTCATTCCCCTCGATCTGAGCGCATACCCGGCAGGTCTTTTTACGCTCATCCTGCATTCAAATCATTTTTCGATTACCAAAAAACTTGTTAAAAATTAAGCCCTATGAAAATGATGCGCCTATTCCTACTTTTCGGTATTTTTAATATCTGCCATACTGTACTTGCCCAAAACCTGATGGTGATCCACCAGGGCAATGGAACGAAATTACAGATTCCGCTGGAGTCGATTGACAGTGTGCGGTTTGCCACCGTACCACCGCCCATCCGGCAGAAGATTTTTCAGAACAATGGCAATATTTTAAGTCTATCGGTGGCCGACATAGACAGCATTACCTACATCATCCCCAATGCGCAGGCCCTTGCCGGTGTAAGTACACAAGCGGTGACGGTCTTGTCTTCCTCTTCTGCGTATGGAGGCGGATTGGTAGCCAGCAACGGCGGCTCGGCAGTTACCCAGCGTGGATTGTGCTGGAGTACATCGCCCAATCCTACGTTGGCCAACAATTTTACGGTAGACGGTGCCGGTACAGGTAGTTTTGGCAGCACCATGGCGCCTTTGCAAGCGGCTACCACCTATTATGTTCGGGCCTATGCCGTCAATTCGGAGGGAACTGCGTATGGCAATTCTGTTGTTTTTACCACCTCCAATCCATCGGGCAGTGGTTTGCTGGCCACCATTACAACGGCCAATGTCGTGTATACATCTGGCCTTACCGCAAACTGTGGCGGAAACATTACCGCAGACGGTGGCCTGGCGGTTACTGCCCGAGGTGTATGTTGGGCAGCGGGTACAACGCCCACCATCAACCACAACCACACAGTAGACGGTGCCGGGGCCGGTAGTTTTACCAGTATTCTGTCCAATCTGCTTCCCAATACCACCTACTTCGTGCGGGCCTATGCCACCAACGATGCGGGTACGGCGTATGGAATAAGCTATGCGTTTACAACCCATGATTTGCCAATGGTAACAACCAAAATAGTTACCGGGATTACGACAACTGCGGCTGTAAGCGGTGGGAACATTGGTTCAGATGGTGGCGGAAGCATTTTTGCAAGAGGCGTTTGCTGGAGCACATCTCAAAACCCGACAATTGCCTTAAGTACCAAAACGGTAGATGGCAGCGGGATAGGTGGTTTTACAAGCAATCTTCTAAATCTGAGCCAGAATACTACTTATTATCTTCGGGCCTACGCGACCAACGCTGTGGGTTCTTCTTATGGCAGCCAGTTAAGTTTTACAACCCCTGCAATTGTATTGCCGACCTTAACCACCAAAGCGATTACTCTTAATTCGATAGGTACAGGACAAAGTGGCGGGGATATTTCTTTCGACGGCGGCAACGATATAACCGCCCGGGGTATTTGCTGGAGTACAACTGAAAACCCAACGATTGCTTTAAGTACCAAAACAGTTGATGGCACAGGTACAGGTAGTTTTACCAGTAGCCTAACTGGACTGATTGCAAATACCCCGTATTATGTTCGGGCTTACGCTACAAACAGTGCGGGTACGGCCTATGGAAACCAAGTATCCACAGCAAATATAATGTTGACCACCACAGCCGTTACCATGGTTACCAAAACTACCGCATTAAGTGGTGGTGGTTTTTTTTCCGCTGGTGTCGCCAATATTATTGCCAAGGGGCTTTGCTGGAGCACATCAACAGACCCAACCATAGACTTAATAACCAAAACTATGGATGGTGAAGGAAATGGTACATTTACCAGCAACTTGACTGGGTTGGATTCTGGTACAACATATTATGTACGTGCCTACGCCTCCAACTTTGCGGGTACCTCTTATGGCAAGCAACAAAGTTTTACAACTTTAGCAGCATCCCGTGTAAGAGTCACTTTTAAGGTCAATATGGGCACACAAAATATCGCAGCTTCTGGTGTACACATTGCAGGTTCTTTTCAAAGTCCCCAGTGGTCTCCCAGCGCAACTTCCATGTTTGATATAGGTGGTGGAATTTGGAGTTATACAATATTATTATCACCAAATTCAACTATTAGTTTTAAATTTATCAATGGAAATGCTTGGGGCAATAATGAAAATCCTCCTGTATCTTGCACAAGTGGTGCCCCTGATTTTAATAGAGTCTTAACCATCGGCAGTACCGATCAGGTATTTTTGTTTACGTATAATAGTTGTGTCACCTACATTGGTGCAACCCTTAGTACCACATCTGTTAGCGGAATAACCTCAACCAGTGCTAATAGCGGGGGTAATATAACTTCTGGCGATGGTATAACAGCCAGAGGTGTTTGGAAAAGCAAAAATCAACAACAACTGGGCACCGGCCAAAGCAATGGCACAGGTCCAGGTATTTTCACCAGCAGCCTGACGAATTTAGAACCGAATACGACGTATTATGTACGTGCGTGGGCGACCAATTCTGCGGGTACGTCACATGGCAACGAGAAGGTTTTTAACACTCCAGGCGATGTTGGCTTTGCGAGGTTGAGTACACGAGCAGCAACTTCCATTACCTCATCGACAGCCAGCAGTGGCAGCAATGCTATCAATGACGGCGGAAGCGCAATAACAGCCAAGGGCGTTGTTTGGAGCACAGAATCAAACCCAACGATTGCGCTTACAACCAAAACAAATAACGGCACAGGCACAGGAAGTTTTACGAGTAGCCTAACAGGCCTTAGCCCAAATACATTGTATTATGTACGTGCGTATGCATTCAATTCAGTAGGTACAGCCTATGGTAACCAGATAAGTTTTTCTACTCCAGCAACAGTATTACCCACGATTACAACAACCGCTATCTCTGCTATTACTACGAATACTGCAAGCTCCGGGGGAGCCATTAGCAATAATGGCGGAAGCGCAATAACATCAAAGGGTGTTGTTTGGAGCACAAAGCAAAACCCAACGATTGCGCTTATAACCAAAACAAACAACGGTACAAGTACAGTCAGCTTTACCAGCAGCATTACAGGTCTAAGCCCTGATTCAGTGTATTATGTACGAGCGTATGCGACCAATTCAGCGGGTACTGCATATGGCAACCAGATAACTTTTATCACTTCAAAAAGTTTATTTAACCCAAGCCTGACGTATGGTACGATGAGTGACAACGATGGCAACACCTACAAGACAATTTTAATAGGCACGCAAACCTGGATGGCAGAGAACCTAAAAACAAGCAAATACCGGAATGGCGACCCGATACCAACGAATCTTACTGATGCCGCTTGGAGCGTAGCTACAACAGGCGCTTATGCTATTTACAACAACGATGCGGCCAACAACACGACGTATGGCAAATTGTACAACTGGTATGCAGTTGTAGACAGCAGAAATCTTTGCCCAACAGGATGGCATGTGCCCAGTGATGGGGAGTGGACTATTTTAGAAGACTTCCTCCTTGGAGGCAGCTCCGTGGCCGGAGGCAAGCTTAAAAGCACCTCAAGCCTTTGGAATACTCCAAACACGGGAGCAACGAACGAAAGCGGATTTTCAGGCCTTCCGGGCGGCGGCCGTGACAACGGTGGTGGTACTTATTACCGCATTGGCAGCTACGGCTACTGGTGGTCCTCGACGGGGCCCTCAGCGGACGCCTGGCTCCGGAGCCTGAATTATAACAATGGCGATTCACGCCGGTTCGACACCAATAAGCAATTTGGCTTTAGTGTCCGCTGCCTCAAAGATTAAAAAAGTGGAGTGGAGCGAGGTGCTTCTTAAACTCCAATCTGTTTTTGTCTCTCCCGCCAAGTCGAGCTCTTCAATTTGACATTTGTGTCCTGCTTTTGGCGGGGTCACTTTTATGCTTATCCCATCGATTTTTTTCAGTTGGGATGGTTGCGGTTTTAAGGATAAGGACTGGCTTGTTTCAGGTCAGGCGATTTCGATCAAGGATTTGAAACCTGATGTTTACTTTCTCAAAACGGAAGGCTACAAAGCAGAGCGATTGGCCGTAAAACCATAACCTGATTTCGTTTACACAGAAAAGCCTGGTCTGGAAACAGACCGGGCTTTTCTGTAAATCATGTTTAACAAAAAGGCAAAATTTAATACTTTTGTAAAGTATAGTTTACAAAAGGAAACAGAAGAATTCTCTATGAAACACGAAATTATCGCAAGACCGATTTATCTGGAACGGATAAAACCATTTATAAACAAGCAGATAATCAAGGTATTGGTGGGTCAACGGCGGATCGGAAAGAGTTATGTTTTGCTTCAAAGCATGGAATATCTCAGGCAAACCATTCCGAATGCCAACCTCATCCGCATCGATATGGAGTTAGAGGAATTCAGACATCTTCGGTTGGGATCAGAATTGTACACCTACATCAAAACCCAATTGAATCCCTCAGCACCAAATTTTCTGTTTATTGATGAAATACAGGAGGTTGATGGTTTTGAAAATGCCATCCGAAGTCTGCACAATGAAAATGAAACCGATATTTATATAACGGGCAGCAACGCGAAAATGCTGTCAGGGGAATTGGCTTCCACCCTGTCAGGAAGGTATATTCAGATCGATATACATGGACTCAGCTATGAAGAATTTTTGAGATTTCATGCCATTGAAAACAACCAGAACAGTCTGGCTTCTTATTTGACTATCGGAGGTATGCCCTACCTGCGGCATTTGGGAACTGAACAGGATGTTGTATTCGAGTATTTACGAAATGTGTATTCGACAATTCTTCTGAAAGATGTTGTGGCCAGAGAGGGTATACGAAATGTAGCCTTTCTGGAGAACCTTGTTGCCTTTCTTTCAGATAACGTTGGCAGCCTTGTCTCGGCCCAAAACATTGCCCGGTTTTTGAAGAGCCAGCATATTGCAATTCCTGTGCCGACCATCATCAGCTATATTCAGGCCATCGCAAATTCGTACTTCATCCACAAGGTCCAGCGGGCGGATGTAAATGGCCTCAAAATATTTGAAGTGGGTGAAAAGTACTTCTTTGAAGACATTGGACTACGCAATTGCATCCGCTCTTTTGGGTTCGGAAGGGATATCAATAAACTCATGGAAAATGTAATTTTTCTGCATCTGGTCCGCCATCAGTATAACGTCTTTGTTGGAAAATTTGGTGACAAGGAAATTGATTTTGTAGCAGAAAAGAACGGCGAACGGATTTTTGTCCAGTCTGCCTATATGCTTCAGGATGAGGCGACAATAAAAAGGGAGTTTGGCAATCTCCTTTCTATCCCGGATAACTTCCCCAAATACGTAGTTACAATGGATCCCATTCAGGTGCATGCCACATATCAGGGCATTAAGCAGCTGTCTCTCAGCCAGTTTTTACTAATGACGGAGTATTAATTCCGCTGTCCGCCATGTTATCGAAGCGCATGTCGGACGATAGATCAGGCGGATTTGTAATTTTCTAGATACTTTTTTTTTTAAAAGTATGTAGAATATTGAAAGCTCCAACAAACCCTTTCTGGTTCTCAACCTCGGCGGGTGTTCTAACTAAACGAACAAGGTGTCATGTGGGGATGCCGGATGCGGGAAAGTAATTGAAATATGCCTCCATGAGAACCAGCCGGAAAATTTAAATCGGTTTGCTGGCTTTCGGGAAATGGGGTTTTAAGCCAAAGTAGCCTGAGTCTTTTCAAAAGCATTTTTCATTAACTTTGTAAAAAAACAATATGCGCACTTCGGTTCCGGCAAAATATGAACATGGTCAAATTATTTTGGCTGAAGTACCCGCCAATATCCAATCATCAGATGTTCTGTTCACATTTCTGGTCTCAGAAAGAAACCACAGTCCAAAAGGCAAACGTGGAGGGTATGGAATTTATAAGGGTCAAACAGAGGTCCCAAAAGACTTCAATGCGCCAATGGATGAATTTGAGGAATATATGTAATCTCAACAGGCGGTAACGGGCAAAATAGATGAGGGAGTAGGGCAACCTAAAAGAAAATGAGCCAATGGAAATAATCATATACAACACCGAAGATGGGCAGGCGAGTGTGTCTTTGCAAGCCAAAGATGGCATGGTATGGATGAACCAAACCCAGCTTGCCGAACTTTTTGCCACCTCCAAACAAAACATAGGCCAACACATTGCAAGTATATTGGAAGACAATGAGTTAGACTCCAATTCAGTTGTAAAGAATTACTTTACAACTGCAACAGACGGCAAGCAATACGATGTTACATTTTATGCTTTGGAGATGATTTTGGCCGTTGGTTTCAGGGTAAGAAGCAAACGTGGCACACAGTTCAGAATATGGGCCAACCGTAACTTAAAAGAGTATATGGTAAAGGGCTTTGTGATGGACGATGAACGTTTGAAAAACCCTGAAGGCAAACCCGATTATTTTGACGAGCTACTCGAACGCATCAGAGACATACGTGCCTCGGAGAAGCGATTCTATCAAAAAGTGCGTGATTTACTAGCCCTCAGCAGCGATTACGATGCCAGCGACAAGGCCACCCAGATGTTTTTTGCCGAAACTCAAAATAAGTTATTGTTTGCCGTAACCGGCAAAACGGCCGCCGAAATTATTGTAAGTCGGGCTTCTGCCGACAAAGAAAATATGGGCCTGACCTCATGGAAAGGCACAATTGTACGAAAACAGGATATCGTTATTTCCAAAAACTATTTAACCGAAGATGAAATTGACACCCTCAACAGATTAACCGTTATTTTTCTTGAAACGGCAGAATTGACCGTGAAGGAGCGGAAAGATTTAAACCTCAATTTTTGGAAAGCAAATGTTGACAAACTTCTTGACTTTCAGAATAAGAAAATCCTCACGGGGACTGGCACCATTTCCAATGCCGAAATGGAGTTGCATGCGGCCCAAATCTTTGAAGATTTCAGCCAAAAGCGAAAAAAGCAGGAGGCACTATTGACAGATAAAACAGACCTGGAAGACATTGAAGCGATAGAACAAAAACTTAAAAAAAGGAAGAAAGCATGAGCGGCACCCGTGAAATACATTTTTCATTGGCTGCCCGCCATTTTAGCGAAGCGCATGTCGGACGATAGATAAGGCGGATTTGTAATCCGCGAATACTTCTTGTTTAAAAAAGCATTCCGCTGTCAGCCATGTTAGCGAAGCGCATGTCGGACAATAGATAAGGCGGATTTGTAATCCGCGAACACTTCTTGTTTAAAAAAGCATTTAAAATACTCAACCTCGGCTGTTGTAATCACCAGACGAAAAAGGTGTCAGATGTGGATACTCGATATGGAAAAGATTTATCGGAATGGTTAAATTAATTGATAATTATCTCGAAAAGAAAATCTGATATTGATTTTCTATATTTGCTACATGAAAATCCTCGTTGATATAAAAGACGCTCAGGGCCTTCATCTTTTGGAGATACTGAAAGGAATGCCCAATGTCAAAACCCGAAAATTAACAGACGCCAAAGCCAGTGCGATGGAAGAGGTGAGAGAAGCTGTTGAAGAAATGAAACTGGTTTTGTCTGGCAAGAGACAAGCCCGAAATGCCGAGGATTTTTTGAATGAACTTTGAGGTAAAAACAATAAGCCCTTTTGAGAAAAAAGCAAAGAGGCTTATTAAAAAATATCCATCCCTGAAATCGGAGCTACTAATGTTGGTTTCCCAATTAAAAACAAACCCGGAAATGGGTATTTCCCTTGGCCAGGGCTGCTATAAAATTCGTATTTCAATTGCTTCTAAAGGTAAAGGAAAATCTGGTGGAGCAAGAATTATTACGTGTTTTAAAATCACCCTTCATACCATATTTTTACTAACTATTTTTGACAAATCAGAACAGGATTCTTTAGCAGATCAGGAACTTAAGGAACTACTAAGTGCCATTCCGGAGGTTTAGGGATTCGCTGTCCGCCATGTTAGCGAAGCGCATGTCGGACGATAGATAAGGCGGATTTGTAATCCGCGAATACTTCTGGTTTAAAAATAGTATTTAAAATATTGCAAGCTCCAACAAACCCTTTCTGGTCCCATAAAAATCTCCACAGCTGCTTAACAAATATTCTTCCTCTTTTTCTACAATACCTGCTCTAACTGGATTAAAGTGGATGTAATCTACTTTGGACTTGAAAAAATCTGATTTTCGAATTTCCTCCGGATGGTAGCCAGACTCCCAAAACCAAATACCTTCATCCTTTTTAAACAACCAAAGCAACCAATTCTTTCTGCTTTCTTTAGGATTTGTAGTAATGGATTCTACAATTCTTTTAGCTGTAAATTTCTTAAAATCTCTTATCGTATCGCTAAGATTTGCTGTTTTACTACTAACAATCAGATGAATGTGGTTACTCATCACCACCCAGGCATATACTTCCAGACCCTTATTTTGCTGGCAAAATCGTATGCTGTCCAGTATAATATCTACATATAATTTTCGGGTAAACACATCAGCCCACTGGTGAACTGTGCAGGTTATAAAATAAACCCCTGCCTAATCATCAACTTTATATCCTCCGGAAGACATACGATTCAAACAAAATTTAAGATTGCAAAATAAAAAGCTTTTCGCCGATTGCAAATCGGCTTTATCTGTAGTCTGACATTCGCTTCGCTAAAATGTCAGACAGCAGATCAATTTGAACTCGAGCTCAGTGGAAATGAAATATCGAATTCATTTACTGGCGAAAAATCCATCAATGGATTCATTAGCATGAAGAAAAAAACCCGGTAGTATTTTTATTCTCTGGAAAGGAAACCAATAAAAAAGTTGTTTTACAAAATTGGGCTTTACTCTCACAAAAGAAGCAAAGGCCAAGTTTTCAGATGATTTTGAATTAATCTTAACAGAAACCAACTAAATTTGCAATTATGAAAATCAGTATTAAAATAAGTATGTTAACTGCCTTTACGGCTTTTGCGACTCAAGTTTATGCTCAACCTGTCACTTGCCCAGCTCCAGCACCTTCTTCCCCAAATTGTTACCAAACAAATAGAGGAATTACCTTTGGCGGCTTAACCTCTGACTTGTGGCAAAAAGACCCTAATCCTAATCAAGACTGCTGCAATGCTACACCACTTTGCGCTGCAGTAAATACAATTGAAAATGGAACTGTAATGCCTCCTCATCCGAATGGACCAAATGCAAACTGGACAACTCCCTGGTTCCCTGGTTGCGTTAGAGATGAATTACCAATCGATGCAAACACGTGTTTTTCAAATAATGAAAAAGGAACTACCTGGTACAAATTCAAAATCAGACCATTACCAGGAGGACCTACAAATTTCGGAGATCCCGCTGGTAAGCTTAGGTTTAGAATTATTCCCCAAGACGCCTTTGATGACCCGGATTATGATCCGGATGGTGAAGATTTAGGTTCCATCAGTTATGGCAATACAGATTATGATTTTCTGCTGTTTGATGTAACAGCAGCAAGTAATTCAGGTGAACAATGTTCCTTAATTAAAAACTCTACAACATTCACCAACCCAACTTCTGTAATTAAAAGTTGCAATTGGACTGGAACCAGGGGCCCAACGGGCTTGTTTGAACCTGGAACAGGTTCTGAAATGTCGCAAGGAACTGCAGCCAGGTTTAATAAACCATTAGATGTAACAGTTGGGCAGGTATTTATCCTTGCCATCGACAATTTTACTGCTGGTGACCAGGGCTTTACCATAATTTTTAATTCGAATTCTACCATTACACCAGCCATGGGTTTATCTGCCATTGTAACTCCACCTCCACTTACTGAAAGTATTCGTTTTAAGCGGGTAAATCCAAATGTGTGCCCATCAAAATCTGTAACCGTAATATTTACCAGCGAATTACTTTGCGATTTTGTTATTCCGTCTAATTTTAAAATAAATGGTCCAAATGCACCATATGTTATTCTTTCCATGACTCCAGTAGGGGGCTGTAATGGGTCTGGATCAGACACTTCTTTTATTATGACAATATCGCCAGATCTTCCGGATTCAAATCTTAGGCTAGTTGTAATAAACTCAATAACAGACATTTGCGGCAACAAACTATTAAAAGATAGTATAAGTTTCAGAGTTATTCCTTGTTTAATACCTGTTAATGATAGGACCTCATCCAACAATTATGCGTATATTTTTCCCAATCCTAACAATGGAAAATTCCAAATAAGGAAAGGTAACGAGGCCCTGAAACCCTCAGAAATAACCATAATGGACATTCAGGGTAAGATATTGTTAAAAACATTTATTCCAGAAAATGAGATGCAGATCGACCTTCATAGATTTGAGAAAGGTATTTACTTCATTAAAATTCAAAATGCTACCTTTTCAGAAACGCTTCGATGGGTAAAAGAATAAAACCGCAGGTTTTGCTCTTTTCAATAAGTTGCTTCTAATTTTAAAATCCTTCTTCCATTTTGGCTAATTCAACCTGCATATCGACAATTTTAGGAAATACCATTTTGAAATAATTTATTGCTGAATCTTAAAAAATTCATGCAACGATTTTTACTGCTTTGGTTGATTTCATTATCAAGCCTTCCTATTCTTTCGTTTTCTCAAAGTTCAAGTCAAATCCGGAAAGCGGAAAAGATTTTCAAAAATAAAGGTGAAATTCATTTTTGGTTTTTGTTAAAATCTAAGGCCGACAAAAAGGAATTGACAAGAGTTATTTCAATTGACCATATGCATGGCGATACTGTTTGGGCATTTGCAAACAAAAGAGGCTTGCTTCGTTTTTACGAATTGGGATATTCCAAAATCAATCAAATAGAATCTCCTGCAGAGGTTTTTCGCAAAACGCAAAAGAAAAAAAGGAAAGGTCAAACGAGCGTTTCTGCTTTTGACAACTACCCTACCTACGGCCAATATGAGCAGATAATGCTTCAGTTTCAAACCACATACCCCAATATTTGCAAACTTGTTAATCTGGGAACTTTGCCAAGTGGCAGAAAAATTCTGGCTCTGAAAATTTCTGATAGTTTGTCCAAAAGAGAAAATGAGCCACAATTTTTATACACCTCCACCATGCATGGGGATGAAACTGCCGGCTACCCATTGATGCTCAAACTGGCAGATTTGTTGCTAAGTTCTTATGGCTCAAATCCAAGATTGACCTATTTGGTTAACCAAACTGAAATCTGGATTAATCCTTTGGCCAATCCGGATGGTACCTATCGGGGTGGCAACAATTCAGTCGCTGGTGCATCCAGATTTAACATCAGCAATGTTGACTTAAACCGGAATTATCCCGATCCTGAAGATGGGCCGCATCCGGATGGAGAAGCCTACCAGCCTGAAACAAAAATATTTATGGCTTTTGCAGATTCTATGGAATTTGTAATGTCAGCAAATTTTCATGGAGGGGCTGAAGTAGCAAATTTTCCCTGGGATACCTGGCAAAAAAGGTCTGCAGATGAAACCTGGTGGACAGCCGAATCATTAAAATTTGTAGATTCTGCCCGTGTTTCAGCCCCTCCAAACTATTTTAACCAAATTTTTGGTTATCCAAATTTACCAGGTGTGGTTCAAGGTTTTGATTGGTATGAAATAAATGGTGGTCGCCAGGATTATATGAATTGGTTCAAAAACTGTAAAGAGTTTACAGTTGAGCTATCCGATACTAAAATATTACCCGAAAATCAAATTGATCTCCATTGGAATTATTTAACAAAATCATTGTTAAACTATATGGAGGCCTGTCTTCGGGGCTTTCGGGGAACCGTTAAAGATGCCTGTACGGGAAAACCAATCCGAGCCAAAATTGCGGTATTAAATTATGACAAAGACAGCTCGCATATTTATAGCGGTAAAGTTTTAGGCAATTATCACCGGCCTATTTCTCCTGATTTTTACAACATTCAGGTTTCTGCTCCAGGTTATCAAACCATTACATTTAACAATCTTTTCGTAAGTCCCGGTTTGGCAACGGTTAAGGACTTTTTCATGGTTCCGGAAATACCAAAACCAAATTTCAAGATCAATAAAAACGCACTATGTGGAACATCTGCTCAGTTTTCAGATCTATCTGGTTCTGGCAACCGTTGGCTTTGGGATTTTGGAGATGGCGACACATCCAATCTTCAGAATCCATTAAAAATATATTTGAACCAAGGCAATTATGATGTTAAATTAAAAGTCTGGAATTGTGCAGGTTATGACAGTGTGACTGTTCAAAATGCCATTCAGATAATTTCACCCAAAATCGTTTCAAGTGTCGGTGATACCTCAAATTGTGGTGCCATTCCACACACACTCAAAGCGACAAGTCCAAACAAAATTTTTTGGTATTCAAGTTTGAATTCTAATGTAGCCCTCGATTCCGGACTGGTTTTCCAAACAGATTCTTTAAAAACAAGCACCACATTTTATGTGCAGGCTTCTACGGCTATCAATTTCCCAAAACTTGGCCCCGGCAGCAACCTGATTGGCCAGGGCGGATTTTATACCTCAAATTCCTATCACTACCTTATTTTTGATGCTACGAGCCCATTTCTTTTAAAATCGGTTAAGGTTTTTGCAAATACAGCTGGCAATAGAACCATTCAATTCAGAAATGCTCAGGGTGTAGCTATATTTTCAAGAGTTTTCAACATTCCCCAGGGAGAATCCAGAATAAATCTCAATTGGTCAATTCCGGTTGGAACCGGTCTTCAACTAGGAATCAACGGCGGAAACAGCAATAATTTATTCCGAAATAGTAGCGGAGCAAATTATCCCTATAACATTGAAGGTGTAGTTTCAATCACCGGAAATTCAGCTGGCAACCCTGCTTTCTACTATTATTTTTATGATTGGGAGGTATCGGCCAAATGTGAAAGTGTCAGGTTGCCAGTTATAGCGACAGTAAATAATGCACCAAGTCCATTAGTTTCAATTACCTCTGGTATTACCTCAGTTTGCGAAGGCGATTCGGTATTACTTACTGCTAATATTTCCAATGCTTTAAATCCAACCATTTCCTGGTTTTCGGGAATTAATCCGGTTGGAAACAGCAATCCCGTTTACCTGAAACCAAGTACTGGTAACAATTCCTTTCGATGCAGAATTTTTTCAAGTGATTCTTGTGCTGTAAATAATCCTGCAAATTCCAGTTTATTAACCATCGGTTTAAAACCAAAACCAGGTATTCCTCAAATCCAGATTTTAAATGGATTTCTTGTTTCAAATAGTGGTCCTGTAAAATGGTATCGAAACGAGGTTTTGGTTTCCAATCAGCCTTCAGACAGTTTGTTACCAATTGAATCCGGCACTTATTATGCAGTTTCAGTTGGGCCAAACGGCTGTGCATCAGAATCTTCTAACTCAATCGTTTTGACATCCAATTCAAACCAAAAAGTAAAAAGTCTTAGCCATATGTTTTATTCAGAATCAGAACTTCATGTTGAAAATTTAAGTAATTCCGTAAAAACCATTGAAATTTTTAACATTTCCGGCCAATTGCTATTGGCACAAAAGGTAAACCAGGGGTCAATACGTATTCCTTGTAAATTAATGAGTCCTGGCAAATATTTTGTAAAGCTGGAAGGAGAAAAGACCAACTTTTCATTTCTGAAAAACTAATGATTTACGAAAGGAAAAGTAAAATTCAGAAATAAAACTTCATCAATTATTTTAAGTCTATTAAAAAATTGAACATGCCATAATTCATTTCTCCCACGGAGAAACCGGAATGAGGCCAAAAAGAAAAAGTATGTTCAATTTTCATTTAGACTTTATTTAAGTTACAGATTATTGAGATCTAAAGAGATTTTTGTCCTGGAAATCTGCATGCTTTTTTTAAGCAAAATCTACTTTTCAAGAAGATTATTTTTGGCTTCTTTGTGGCCTTAACATATTTATAGAACTTAAGTCCCATTGGAAAGGAAAGGAATTCTCGCAGCAGGTAACTGGATTGTAGATCAGGTCAAACTTATTGATGCTTATCCGCAGCAGGATACGCTTGCAAATATTTTATCGGTTTCTGCCTCAAATGGCGGCTCCCCATATAATGTGCTGAAAGATATGGCCCTACTTGGGGCCAATTTTCCTTTGGAAGGGGCTGGCCTTTTGGGTGACGATTCTTTTGCTTCTTATATCCTTAGCGAATGTAAAGAGCTAAAAATCAACACAGATCAGCTAATAAGACGAACTGGCGAAGTAACCTCCATTACCGATGTAATGACAGTTCAGGATACAGGCCGCCGGACATTTTTTCATGCCAGAGGTGCAAACGGAACATTTTCTGAATCCGACCTTGATCTGGAAAAAACGAATGCAAAAATCTTTCATATTGGCTATTTGTTATTGCTCACAGCCTTAGATATTTTAGACGAATCAGGTGAAACCGGTGCCACAAGAATTCTTAGAAAAGCAAAAAGTCTGGGTTTAAAAACCTCTGTTGATATTGTAAGCGAAAGCTCAGATCGATTTGCAGCCGTGGTAAAACCAACCCTACCTTTTACAGATTATTTGTTTGTTAACGAATTTGAGGCCGGAAAAATTGTAGGTGAAGACCTCCTGGAAAATGGAAAAGTAAGCATCCCAAAGGCAAAAATTGCTTCCAGAAAACTGTTGGACTTTGGTGTAAACGAGTGGATTTTGTTGCACTTTCCAGAAGGAGCCTTGGCCACTCATAAAGATGGAACCATTGTTTTTCAACCTTCTTTGAATATTCCAACGGATAAAATTCAAGGTGCTGCTGGAGCTGGAGACGGTTTTGCTGCCGGGGTTTTGTATGGTTTACATGAGGAATGGGATATTTTAAAGGCACTGAAATTGGGCGTTTCCACAGCCGGAGCAAGTCTTTTTCATCCTTCCTGTTCAGATGGAATTCCGGTTTTGGCTGAAGTTTTGAGTTTAGAAACTACCTTTGGGTTTAGAACTGACATGATTTGATGTTGAAATTCATCTCCTTTTTGGCTTTAACAGCTATTTTTTCTTGCCACAATTCTGAAAGAATAAAACGCTTTCAGGATCAGCAAATGATAAAAATTGCAGTTATTCCTATGGGTTCAAGCCATAACTATTGGACCCAATGCAGAGAAGGTGCCTTACAGGCAGGCAAAGAATTGGATGTAGAAATTATTTGGCAAGGCCCTCAAAAAGAGGATGATGCCCAAATGCAGGTGAATGTTTTTAATTCCATTATTCAAAATGGAATTGATGGAATTGTACTTGCTCCAATTGATGGAAAGATAATTCTGCCATCCCTTGAAATGGCACAAAAAAAACAAATACCGGTTATATGCATCGATTCTGAAATGGAAGAATCATATAACCAGGGATTTGTTGGGACTGAAAATTTTGAAGCTGGCCGATTATGTGGCACAAAAATGGCGGAGCTTTTAAAAGCAAAAGGAAAAGTTGCAATTTTTCAATTGAAAAAAAAAGTTAGAAGTACCGCTGAACGGGAAACGGGTTTTCTGGCAGCCTTAAAAGGTTTTCCGGAAATAAAAGTAAGCAAAACCCGGTTTTACGCTGGCCCAACCGCTGAAATGGCGAAAAACGAAGCTCTTCAACTACTTCAAAATCAACCAGATATAAATGGTATTTTTACCGTGAACGAAAATACTACAGTTGGCATGATGTTGGCACTGCGAGAACTGAAGTGGACAGGAAAAAAACATTTTGTTGGATTTGATAGTAATCCTAAAGTTGTGGAAGCCCTGAAATCTGGAGAAATTGAGGCAATAGCCGTCCAAAATCCTTATCAAATGGGTTATATTGGGGTTAAAAATGCCTTTGCGGCAACCAAAGGGGAAGGATATTCAAAAAAAGTAGATACAAAAATTTCACTTATAAATAGAGATAGTCTGATTTCAAAACAAATTCAAACAAAAGAAAAACAGTAAATATTAAATGGAATTATTTAGTCTTAAAGGGCGAAATGCCCTAATCACCGGAGGCACCCAAGGTCTTGGTTTCGATATTGCCAAAGGTTTAGGAGAAGCAGGTGCCCGTGTAATTTTAAATGCAAGAAAAGCAGACAAGCTAAAAGAGGGAGTTGAAAAGATGAGGGCCTTTGGTATTCAAGCCGAAGGTAGTTTGTTTGATACAACAAAATCAGAAGAAATTATTCCCGCCATTGATGCGATAGAAAAAGAAATTGGCCAGATCGATATTCTTGTAAACAATGCAGGAATTATTAAAAGAACCCCATTAGAAGATATGGAAGATTCTGATTTTCAAATGGTTTTGGATACGAACTTAAGTGGTGTTTTTAAAGTGTCCAAAGCTGTTGCAAAGAAAATGATAGCCCGAAAAGAAGGAAAAATCATCAACATGTGTTCTATGATGAGCGCCCTAGGCAGGCAAAATGTTGGTGCATACGCTGCCAGCAAAGGTGGGTTGAAAATGCTCACACAAAACATGTGCGCTGAATGGGCCGTTCACAACATTCAAATTAATGGAATCGGGCCTGGTTATTATATTACTGAACTCACAAAACCACTTGTGGACGATGAAAAATTCAATTCATTTATTATCAACCGAACTCCAGCCAGGCGATGGGGTCTTCCGCATGAACTTGCCGGTGCAGCCGTGTTTTTAGCCTCTAAAGCCTCTAATTTTGTCAATGGTCAAGTTATATACGTGGATGGCGGAATTCTGGCAGTACTTTAACCTTTATTTTATTATTCCTTTGAAACGAATTATTTTATTCCTCCCGCTTTACAGCATTTTTCTTGTCTCATCCTGTTTTTCACCACAAGATGAAGAAAGCAAAAGAAAACTATTGTTAAAAACTGTGATTCAAACACTTAATCAGGAGCATTACCAACCAATGGAACTCAATGATGCTTTGTCTGACAAGGTTTTTAGTTCCTACCTCAAAGTTCTCGATTTTCAGAAACGAATTTTTACCGCCCAGGATTTAGTTGCATTCCATGCCTTTGATAAAAAGGTGGATGATGAAATCCGTGATGGTCAGTTCAATTTTTACAATCTGGTTTCTTCAACCTATAAAAAACGATTGGCCACTATCAACAGATTTTATGAAGGCTATTTGTCGAAACCAATTGATTTGAACGCTGGTGGAAGCATTGAAACAGAGGCAGATAAACGTGTTTATCCCGCTGACACAGTTGCCCTGATTCAGGAATGGAAAGATTATTTCAGATATCAGGTTATGAGTTCAGTTGCCATTGATCTTGAAATTCAGGACAAGGCCAAATTGAAAAAAGACACCGCTGTTAAAATCAAAACTATTGAGCAACTTGAGCAATCTGCCAGAGAAAAAACCCTAAAAAACAACAAGGATTTTTTTAAACGTCTGATTGAAACGTCTGAAGAAGACCATTTTGCAGATTTTCTGAATTCTATTGCCAGAACTTACGACCCGCACACAGATTACGAAACACCAAAGGAAAAAGAGAATTTCGATATCGCTTTTACAGGCCAATTTGAAGGCATTGGTGCTACTTTAACAACACGTGATGGATTTATAAAAGTGGCCAATATTATACCTGGTTCAGCTTCATGGAAACAGGGGCAATTAAAAGTGGATGATGTTTTTTTGAAAGTTGCACAAGCGGAAGGCGATCCGGTTGATGTGGTAAATATGAAAGTGGATGATGCCATTAAATTAATCCGAGGAAAAAAAGGAACTACTGTAAAGCTAACCATCAGAAAACCAGATGGTGCAATTGTGATTATTCCAATTGTCCGCGATGTGGTTGTGATTGAAGAAACCTACGCCAAATCTGCCATTCTGGAACATGAAAAAATAAAAGGCCGGTTTGGATACATCAATCTGCCATCTTTTTATGCCGATTTCAGCAACAGTCGTGGTGGCAGAAATTGCTACGAGGATGTTAAAAAGGAAATCAACAAGCTAAAGGCAGAGGGCATAGGACAAATCATTTTGGATTTAAGAAACAATGGTGGCGGTTCCCTTCAGGATGTGGTAAAAATGGGTGGATTGTTTGTCGATCAAGGACCTCAGGTTCAGGTAAAAACCAGAGAAGGAATGCCTTATGTATTGGATGATCCAAATCCGGGAATAGAATTTGATGGTAAACTTGTTATCCTCACAAACTTTGTATCCGCCTCAGCTTCAGAAATATTGGCCGCAGCTATGCAAGATTATAAAAGAGCCATTATTGTGGGAAGTAACCAGAGTTATGGCAAAGGAACAGTTCAGAAAATGACAGATTTAAGTCAATCTGGTTTCTCACTTGCAAACGCTTCAGAACGTCCTTCAGGCACTGTAAAATTAACAACACAAAAGTTTTACCGAATTAACGGTGGCGCAACCCAATTGAAAGGTGTTACTCCAGATATTATTTTGCCTGATCTATATGAAAAAATTGAAATAGGCGAAAAGGAGCTTGATTTTGTAATGAACTGGGATCAGACCATACCTGCCAAATATTCCCCATGGCCCAAAAAATATCCTTTGGAAAAATTAAAAGTCAAAAGCAAAGAAAGAGTAGCTAAAAGCAAATATTTCAACTTTGTTACCGCGGAGGCAAACAAATTAAAGCAACGCCAGGATGCCTCAAAGTATCCTCTGGATTTGAAATCTTTTCAGGCAATTCAAAATTCTTTGAAAGATCCGGAAGAAAAAGCCACCGAGTTTAACAAAAATATTGCTGGTTTTTCGGCCAAACAATTACTTGCCAATGCGGATATCAATAAAACCAATCCTGCAAAGGAAGAGGTTGAAAAGGGCTTTTTACAGCGCATAACAAAGGATCACTATTTGGAAGAAGCTGTTTTCATTATGGCTGAGATGTAAAAAAAGACAGCACATCTTACATTGCCAGCTGCTGAAAATGAAAAATTATTTAATACCTTGGGTTACCAAACTTTAACTGGCTGTATCTATGCCAAGTATCTCAAAATATGACAGATGAAGCCGTCGTTGAGCAGATCAAATCAGGAAACGAAAAAGCACTTGAGTTTCTGTACAAAAAGAACTATCGCATGATCGTCAAAATGATCATGAAAAATAGTGGTACAGAAGACGAGGCAAAAGATGTTTTTCAGGATTCCTTGATCGTATTTTGGGAGAAAATTAAAGGTAACAAATTGGTATTAACCTCCAAGATCAGTACGTATCTCTATAGCGTTTCACAAAACCTTTGGCGAAAAGAACTGGATAGAAAGGCTAGAAATTCCGGAGAAATGGTAGAAAACCCCACCCATATTGATTGGGAAAAAAAGGAAAGGGTTGAAATCGTTCAAAAGTGTTTAAAGTCTCTCGGGGAAACGTGCCGCAAAATATTAATGCTATATTATTTTGATAAAATGTCCATGACCGACTTAGCGAAAGAAATGGGCTTTGCCAATGCCGATACAGCAAAAACCAAAAAGTATAAATGCAAAATCGAGCTTGACAAAATGATAAAGGCTAACTACAAACCATCTGACTTTTTAGATTGAACCTTCGCCATGAAATACACAGACGACAAGATTCAACAGCAAATCGAAGCATATCTTAACCAGGATATGTCCGACCTTGACCGATCCAGGTTTGAAAAACTCATTCATGATGATGAGGAACTTCATGATGAAGTCGAAATGCAGGAAGCTACCATTGAGGCTATCCGAAACGAACGCATTCTTGGTTTAAAAGCAGGCCTAAGTCAGGTAAATATCAGCCTTTGGTCGGTTACACTGATGGAGGCGGCCAAAGTTGCAACAATTGTTGCCAGTATTGGTATTGCTTCAGTTGGTGGGTACTATTTATATTCCAACTCAAAAACTCAAAAATCCAATCCTTCCACAAGTGTTTCCGAAAAACCTATTGTGGCTGATTCTCATACTGAAAATCAAACTGCAAAAGAAGATTCAAAGGAAATTACAGGTTCTGAAAATGTGAGCCAGCCAGTTCAAAGCTTTGAATCAAAGCCAGAGCATGCAACAGCTCCAGTTATTTCAGAAAAGGCCGAAACAGTAAAATCAGTTGGATTTAATCAGAAAAAATCAAAAACGAATCCAGTTTCTCCAAATGCGGTAAACTCCAATTTCGAAAATAATTCTGAAGTAACTGAGCCTAATGTTAAAACCATTACCCCTTCAAATGCAAAGGATATTGCCCTTCCTGAAGATGGAATCAGCAACAAGTCCGTTCTTGAAACGGTAAACCCTGAGGTTGTTATCAAAAAGGACAATAAGGATAAATTCCATTACCAGTTCTCAGATTCCAAACTAATTTTATATGCGGACTTTGCTGATAAAATCTATGAAATTCTGGAACTGAATCAAGGAAATCAGAAAAATATGTTCCTGGCTTTCCAGAATAAGTTTTACTCCCTGGATGCTTCAAAAATGGAAATTACACCTTTAAAAGAAGTGAACGACCAACAACTGATTCAGGTTTTAAATGCTTACCAAAAGCGTAAAAACTAGTTTCAGAACTCCAGACCCCACGCAAACTGGAATCATATTTATTTGAATATCATTTGGAGGTTAGTTTCAGGAAAATCGTGTTTGATTGGTTTAGCGTTTCCAAGATTGATGCAACCGCTTTGTTAAATCTGGGTGTTGACAGGCCATGAAGTGTTACAGTCAGCGTATTTTTTTCCAGATCAGGAGTGATGTCTGCCGGGGATTGAATGATCCGTTTGATGAGCATTCTTTTCTCCCGATCCGTTCTTTTGAAAGCTGGCTCCAACAGGTTTGCCAAAGTGGTTTCAGCACGGTAGCATATCATTTTGATGGCATTTATAAGTAATTGTGATTCTGTTTTAAGCATATTGTATCGTTTTTCCTCTGGCATATGAGCCAGTTTTATTCTGGGAGGTATTGGTGTTCGTTTTTCTTTGAGTTCATCAATGCGTTTCTCCTTGAGTTGGATTTGTTCTCTTATTTTAGCTTGATTTTCAACAGATTGTCCGAATTGGTCCAGCAATTGTTCAGAACCCAAATCTACCTCCTTCAATAATTGGGCCCTCAGTCGCACCAGTTTTTGAGCCTCCTTCTTGATTTGTGTTGATAGCTTCCTGTAATCGGGGTTTACCACTTCTTTCTCTGGATCTATGCTTTGACCTCCGTACTGAGTTAGATGGTCAAGATTGTAGTCCGATTCCATGTATTTGAAAAAGTTCTCCTGCCTCCATCGGTTGAACATCTCTTTAGCTATAGCAGACAAGGATAAACACGGGTTGGTGGTTCAGACCTCCCAACCCCGATACTGATTATCAGCAACTTAAAGATATATTTTCGTAAACTGGAAAAGTGTTAGAATTTTGCCTTATTCAGAGGTTTTCAATCAAATTTTATCCTATTTATGGAAATGCCCATTTTCCCAGCAGGGGTTGTTAGAATTAACGGTCGTTTAGCCGTAGAGAAAAAAGAAGGGATGGTATTTTATTTCAATTACCAGAATCCAATCC
>JBIPOE010000005.1:0-105823 GCA_044379485.1 Catalimonadaceae bacterium | reverse complement strand
TTTGATGAGTTCTGCTATAAGTTTAATAGGCGGTATTTCGGGGAGAAGTTGTCGGAAAGGCTCGTTTTAGCGGCTTTACAAAACACTTGGTACTGATTACGGACTGTCATATTAAGTTTTGATAATCGGAATCAAATGTGCAAGTTCCATAATAGTTAAATTCACTTTTGAAGCGATAAAATACATTGACGATATCAGGGGTAAGTCCTCCTGTAGTTTCTAGACGAACAATATATGACATGAATTTGGTACTATTTTCATCTAATACAAATTTGGCTATCTCCTTCGAAACTCCCATAGTATTTCCATCATTTGTAGTTAACAACATTCCTATGGCTGTAAGAAGTGGCAAATACTTTGTGTCTAGGCTTTGCGCTTTGACTAAATTTATATATACAAATGATTTATCTAGAGTTTCAATAATTGAATCTCTTAAATTCATCTTTTCTTTACTTAATCTAGCAACTGCATTTTTAGTGGATCTATTATATTCATCGTATGGATTAGGTTTAGTTATTTCTTCTTTTTCACTACTACTATTGCAAGCAGATTGAGTAAAGGCGAACGCTACTAAAAAAAATATGCTAAAAAATTTTCTGAGGCAATCCATTTCTCTTCTATCCCTAAAGTTCAAACAAACTCTCAGTATTTTTAATAACTCCAAGGGTCTCTGACCCGGTTTAATCAACAATCTCATTTTCTTATCCCTTCCCTATTTTGTACTTTCCCAGGAAATTATTGTGTCCGCACGGGTCTAGCTTGCCTCCGCAGGCATCTGGCTACCCTCCGCAGCATCCTATTTTGTGTTTTCCCTATACAATTTTGTGTTTTCCCAGGAAAAGATTCGCTCCGCACCATTCCGGTTTCGTTTTTCCGCATCCTGTTTTAACTTTTCAAAGACCCATTTGCACCTTTCCCCGCAAAATCCAGCCATCAACCAACAACTTTTGAGTTTTGAATTAAAACTTGCTGTTTATTAGATCTTGTCCATTTTTTTGCAGATCAAGACCCAAACCTAAAAATATATCCATAAAGAACAAGAGCCAATCCGAAAAATAGTCCCAACAAAGCCCTCCCTTAAGCCCATCCCATTACCACGGGTTCTTACCCCGAGCCCACCCCGCCGTTCCCAACTTCCCACTAATCAAATTTCAACTGTCCACTTCCAACTTTCCACTATCCACTGTCCACTATCAACTCTGAACTCTGAACTCCCAACTTTTTCCCCCACTTTTGCTTCCCTAATTCTCCTTTATGAAAACAATCCTCCTGGCCCTGTTTCTGTTATTTTCTCCTTTTGTTTTTAGCCAAACCCTCATCCAATCCGGCCCAATGCTTGGCTACTCCGACCATAGAGAGGTAGCCCTTTGGGTCCAGACAAAGAAAGAAGCCAAAGTCAAATTCCGTTTCTGGGATCTTGAATCACCAACCAAAAAGCGTGAAACCGAAACCTTTAAAACCGAAAAAAAGCAAGCCTTTGTGGCCAATCTGGTAGCAGATTCCCTTTTGCCAGGAAAGAAATATGCTTACGAAGTGCTCATAAACGATAAAACTCAGAAGTTTTCTTATCCCCTCCAATTTCAAACAATCCCCCTTTGGCAGTTCCGGACAGAGCCACCAGAATTTTCCATTGCAGTTGGTTCGTGCACCTACGTCAATGAACCATTTTGGGATCGACCAGGAAAAGGGTATGGCGATAGCATGCAAATCTTTAAAAGCATATTTGATAAAAAACCAGACCTCATGCTCTGGATAGGTGACAATACCTACACCAGAGAAGGCGATTGGAACAGCTGGGGCGGCTTTATGCACCGCTACACCCACACCCGTTCCCTTCCCGAAATGCAACCTCTGCTGGCATCCACCCACCACTACGCCACTTGGGACGACCACGAATATGGCCCAAACGATGCCGATCGAAGTTTTTGGAACAAAGAATATTCCTCTAAAGCATTTCAACTTTTCTGGCCAGGCGCTCCCGGAAAACCATTTGGTGAAGGTCCGGTTACAAGCACTTTTTCCTGGGGAGATTGCCAGTTTTTTATGTTGGACGACCGTTGGTTCAGAGCCCCAAACGCAGATAAAGATTCCACAAAAGCCTATTTAGGTGAGTTACAAATCAATTGGTTAATCGATGCCCTCACCTTTTCAAAAGCAAACTTTAAAATCATTTCCTGTGGTGGTCAGGTTATTAACAATGCTGCTGTTTTTGAAAACTATGCAGCCTATCCGGTAGAAAGACGAAAACTGATTGATAGGATTTCTCAGGCCAAAATTCCTGGCGTATTATTCATGAGTGGAGATCGACACCACGCCGAACTTTCCAAACTGGAAAGACCAGGCACTTATCCATTATATGATTTGACAACCAGTCCCCTCACTGCTGGAACCCACAATCCCGGAAAAGAAGCAAACACACTTAGAGTGGATGGTACACTTTTTAATGGCCATAACTTTGCACTTTTAAAGTTGTCTGGCACTTCAAAAGAACGTTCTTTAAAGATCAATTTAATGAACAACTCTGGACAAATGGTATGGCAAAAAGAAATTAAAGCATCAGATTTAAAATAGTTTCATCTAATGAAACCCTAAAGAAGTTTAGGTTACTGCATTTAGCCCCTCTCCTTTGGAGAGGGGTTGGGGTGGGGCCTTTATTTCAATATACTTCTGGCAATTACCAGTTTCTGAATTTCAGAAGTGCCTTCACCAATGGTACAAAGTTTTACATCTCTGTAATACTTTTCCACCGGAAAATCTTTGATAAAACCGTAACCTCCAAAAATTTGAACAGCCTCATTGGCTACATGAACAGCAATTTCTGACGCATACAATTTTGCCATTGCTGATTCTTTATTGACTGGTTGATGTGCATTTTTTAAGAACGAAGCTCTGTCAATCAGCAATTTAGCCGCTTCTATTTCAGTGGCCATTTCTGCAAGTTTAAATGAAATTGCCTGGAAGGATGAAATAGGTTGATTAAATTGATGACGTTCCTTGCTGTAAGCCAATGCAGCTTCATACGCACCAAGTGCAATTCCTAAACTCAAGGCTGCAATAGAAATTCTGCCACCATCTAATATCTTTAGCGATTGAACAAATCCTTCGCCCTCTTTTCCAAGAATTTGAGACTTATGCACTCTACAATCATTGAAAATCAATTCCGCAGTTTCTGAGGCACGCATGCCCATTTTATTTTCTTTTTTACCAGAAGTAAATCCTGGCGTTCCTTTTTCGATAACAAATGCTGTCATAGCATGCGAGTCCCCAACTTCTCCAGTTCTAACTATTACCGTTGCAACCTGACCACATTTTCCATTGGTTATAAAGTTTTTAGCACCATTAATAATGTAGTAATCACCATCTTTAACAGCGGTTGTGCGCATATTTCCTGCATCAGAACCTGTATTTGGTTCTGTCAAACCCCATGCTCCAGCCCATTTACCAGATGCAAGGGTTGGGATATATTTTCTTTTTTGCTCCTCATTCCCAAAAGTTAGAATATGGTTGGTGCACAATGAATTATGTGCTGCCATAGACAAACCGACGGATGGATCAACTTTTGTTAGTTCCACAATAGCGGCCACATACTCGAAGTATCCCAAACCAGAACCTCCAAGTTCTTCAGGAACCAGCATCCCCATAAGGCCGATATCGCCCATTTTTTGGAAAAGTTCAAAGGGAAACCATTGCTGCTCATCCCATTCGTTTACAAAAGGCAGGATTTCTTTTTTAGCAAAATTGCTGACTGATTCAGCAACTAACTTCACACTTTCGGATTGACTGAAATCTAGAGTTCTATCCAAGGTTTCTAAATGCATATATTATTAATGGTGTATTAAGCGCAAAATTCTTAAAAATTTCCGAATTAGCAACTAGTTTCAATGAAATTGACTTTATGTTTTGTACCTAAGTTATTGAAAAATAACCTTTCCATAACATTGAGTATATGGAAAAAGTACCTTTAAAATGTTTAATGCAATAATTCTTTTAAAGTGGCAGGATTATAAACCACAGTAAAATTTTCGGGAATATCAAGTTCCTGAGTAACAATTTGAAAACCTGTTAGCCAGAATTTTGTCTCAGGAAATTCCGATTTTAATTTGATTAAATATGGTTGAACATCCTCTTGACTTGGACTGGAAGTAATTACAGTTAGAATCACATCTGGCTTGTGACTAATTTCCACAATTTTTAAATCCTGCATCGGAAGACTTTGACCAAGATAAATTACCTTTTGCCCGTTTCTTTTCAGAATATACCAGGCAAACAACAAGCTAATCTCATGCAGTTCTCCCTCAGGTAAATACAGCATAAAAATTTTACCTTCCGGTTTTTTAAGCTCTGGAGGAATTCCGTCTATGGCTACGATAAGTTTTTGTCGGATAAGATTTGTAATGAAATGTTCTTGTGAAGGGTTCACACTGTTGGTTTGCCACAATATTCCAATATGAGCCAGAAAAGGATATACAATTTGTATTATGGTATCTTCCAGGCCAAAGGATAAAATATTTGAATTGAGTTGTTTTTCAAATCGTGCTTCATCCAAGTCAAGCATGGCTACAACTAAAGCTTGAATTTGGGTTGGGAATTGCTGGTTTTCCGCCGAAAAGAGCTTTACCTTTTCGGAAAGTTCTTCCTTACCCAGTTTGGCAATCGTACTTATTTTGTGTCCATTGTGATAAAGCAAAACCACATTGAGTAGGTATTTTAAATCCTCCTGACAATACAGCCGTGTGTTAATTTCTGTCCTTTGAGGATTCATTATACCATACCTTTGCTCCCACACCCGAAGCGTATGAGGTTTTATTCTGGTAATTTGAGAAAGATCTTTTATAGTATAAGTACTTATCATTCAGATTGCTTAGTTATTATTATTTAAGATTATCAAATTTACAACCATTGAATTTTCGATTAATTTTATTTTTCTTCTTCTATAAAGTTTAACAACTGTAAGAGTTGACAAATTGTTAAAAATTGGGATTGATTTTTTTCTTGTGATTCATCTTTAAAAAAGGTTCTCAGAAAATATTCTGAACCAAAAAGAACACAAATTGAATGATGAAGACCATAGAGGCAACTTTATTTCCTTTTGGCCAATCTGTAAACTGAAACAATAGACAAATCAAAAGTGATGAACCGAACCAACCAATATAATTTTGGTCAGGAATATTGCCATTGTGCCAGGACCAAAAGTCATGTTTGATGGCAACAGGTTCTAAAAAATAATCAAACACCACTAGTAAAACTGTTGTAAAGAGAGCCTTTAAAAACCTTCCTGTTTTGAGTCTTTCAACCAGGCAACCGGCACTGTAAGTTATTAAGAACCAATTTAATCCGATCAAAATTGGTGTATTAAAAACCTTGATTCCCAGAACCTCACCATATGTATACTTACCAAATATGAGTCCTGAATTTACGCCGGCAACTTCAATAAAAAATCCAATAAGAAATGCTCCTAAAGTGTAAATAATGAGGTCTTTATTCCATTCAGTTTGGCTTTTTAACATAAGCAAAACTGTAAAGATCAGATTCAAAGGAACAAGATCCAGGGCAAAGAAGTATAAAACACCTTTAGTGAAATTTAAAAGAATTAAACCTACCAAATGGAATAAAAGTATGATTCCAATGGATATTTTTTCTTCTACTGAAAATCTGGCATGCCGCGTAGAAATTTTATTCAAATTATTTCATTTTGAAATTTAAAACCGCGGCAATATGGTATATTCTTTTTTCCATCAAAAACGTATCAAAATCAAATTTAGGCGGATCTCATTTATTTAGAATCATTCTAAATAAAAAAATAATTTTTAGCCAAAACGCGTACCTTACATACCTTAATTACATGATATATAATTATTTAAGCCCTATTTATATGATAAATTGAACTAATTAAATTTTACATTTTCAATTTGTTCCTTATTCAATGGTCCTTAGTTTTGCCCCTTGAAAGCGGGAATACCGTTTATTGCTATAAAAGCCTTATGAATCAACGACTTGTAAGTCAAATTAAAAGTTTTTTCTTTTGTTTTGTCCTTTTGACCGGAGCGATTTCTGGTCATAAAACGTTGGCAGACAGTACTTCTACTGCCAATGTCGCTGCCCCGGCTCCAGCCGCTGCTGCCTCAGGAGGAGGTGGAGATGTGGCCGCCGGAGAGGCTGTTTTCAAGGCAAATTGTAAGCAATGCCATGCCATTAATGATGTTGTAGTTGGTCCGGCATTGAAAGATGCACACAAAAGATGGCCGAACAAAGCAGCATTGGCCAACTTCATTAAATACCCTCAAAAAGTAATTGATGGTGGTAATCCGTATGCAAAAGGTTTGTACGAGAAATACAAGCAGTATATGCCAAACCATGATTTCCTTTCTGCAGGAGATATTGATAATGTAATTGCCTATATCGTAAAGGAAAGTGAAAACCCGACTCCTGTTGCTGCAGCAGCCCCTGCTGGAGTAGCAACAAAAGCAGAAGCAGGTTCAGAGTCTGGTGCTGATTCAGGTTTGCTGGCCCCAGTAATCGGAATATTATTAATTACTTTAGCTGTTGTCATTATTCTTCTTTTGGTTGTCATCAACTTAATGTCTAGAATCATTGAACAGAAAAAAGATGAACTTTCTGAAACGGATTTAGATCAGATTGAAGGAAAAGTAAATTGGTCGGTATTTTTTGGACACCCACTTTTTAAAGGAGTTGTAGCTTTCATTTTTGTTGTGGTAGTTGGAAAAGCAGTTTTTGATAAAGCATATTCAGTGGGTATCCAACAAGGATATTCACCAGATCAGCCTATCGCTTTCTCTCATAAGCTGCATGCAGGTATGTATGAAATAGATTGTAACTATTGCCACACAGGTGTTAATAAAGGAAAATCAGCGACCATTCCTGCTGCCAACATTTGTTTGAATTGTCACAATGTAATCAAAACGGAATCTCCGGAAATAAAAAAAATCTGGAAAGCAGTTCAAAAAAATACGCCTATCAAATGGGTCAGAGTTCATAATTTGCCTGACCTTGCTTATTTCAACCATGCCCAACACGTTAAAGTAGGTGGTATCGAATGTGAAAAATGTCATGGTCCAGTTAAAGAAATGGAGGTAATTCAGCAGTATTCTCCGCTTACAATGGGCTGGTGTATTAACTGTCACCGTGAAACGGTTGTGAAAGCAGAAGGCAATGCCTACTACGATAAAATGGTTGACCTACACCAAACTAAGTACGGTAAATCTACTATGAAAGTGGAAGATATTGGAGGTCTTGAATGTTCTAAGTGTCATTATTAAAATTAAAAGCTTTTATCATCTGAGATGAGCGATAATAATCAAAAAGTTTATTGGAGGGGTTACGAAGAGTTGACCAATGATCTGAATTTTGTTAAAAATTCAGAAAGTGAGTTTAATCTTCCCAGCGATCAGGAAAAAAGTTCTGGCCCGGATAGAAGAGATTTTCTAAAAGCAATGGGCTTTGGTGTAGCTGCTGTTTCTCTGGCAGCGTGCGAGGCACCTGTAAAACATGCCATTCCGCTTCTGAACAAACCAGAAGAGTACGATCCAGGAATTGCTAATTTTTACGCATCTTCTTTTTACGATGGTGGTGATTATTGCTCAATCCTGGTAAAAACAAGAGAAGGACGACCTATCAAGATTGAAGGAAATAAACTCTCTTCTGTTTCTGCAGGTGGAACAAGTGTAAAAACCCAGGCCTCTGTTCTGGGTCTTTATGACAATAACAGATTCAAAAACCCTAAAAAAGGGAATTCAAATATTGAATGGTCTTCCCTTGATGCGGAGGTAAAACAAGGTTTGGATGCTGCAAAAGCTTCCGGTCAAGCCATTTATCTTGTTTCCGGAACAAATATCAGTCCTTCCTCAAATGCTGCAATTGCTGCTTTTTCATTTGCCTATGGCAATGTGAAGCATGTTCAATATGATGCCTATTCTGCTCACGGTCTTTTGGAAGCCTCCAAAGAGGTTTCCGGTACCAGAGCAATTCCATCTTATGATTTTTCAAAAGCCAAGGTTGTTGTCAGCTTCGGTGCAGACTTCTTAGGTTCCTGGTTGTCATCAACAGAATATAGCCGTCAATTCTCAAAAACCAGAAAAGTAGGTCCTTCCAAAAAGGAAATGTCCCGACTTTTTGTTTTTGAATCCTTATTTTCAATTACAGGTGCTAATGCTGATTATAGAACCAACATTCGGCCTTCTGAAAAAGGATTGGTTGTTGCTGCATTATATAATGAAGTTGTAGCTAAATTGGGAGGAACACCAATAGGAACTGCTGCTCCAAAATCCTTAAGGTACATAAAAGAAGCTGCTCAGCAACTAGTTGATCACAAAGGTTCCGGACTAATTGTAGATGGTTCAAATGATAAGAATGTTCAAAAGCTGGTTCTTCAGTTGAATCAACTATTAGGCAATTTTGGAAACACAATTTCTTTTGCTTCACCGTCTTATGTCAAAAAAGGAAATGATACTGAGTTTAATCAATTCGTTGATGCTTTGGCGGCTGGGCAGGCAGGTGCCGTTCTTTTCTTAGACGGAAATCCAGTGTATGACCATCCAAGAGGAGCTGAAATCAAATCTTCAATTGCTAAAGCTGGTCTTTCAGTTTCTTTTGCTTATGCACCTGATGAAACTGCGGCAGCTTCTAAATTAATTGCACCAAACCATTATTTCTTAGAGGCCTGGGGTGATGCTGAACCTAAAAAGGATCATTATTCTTTGGTTCAACCAACCATTTCTCCAATTTACAAAACTCGTCAGGCTGAAGAGTCTTTACTTCTTTGGGCAGGTCAAAATACTACCTACTATGATTTTGTAAAGGGTTTCTGGAAAGCAAATCTGTATCCAAAACAAAAATACGGATACGGTAGCTTCAAAGATTTCTGGAATTATAGCCTGCATGATGGTGTTTTTGAAGTGAATGGATCAAATCCAAGAGTCCAAACTGAAACCGCTGCTGCAACAGATTCAACAGGAAGAGTTATTTCTGTGGCACCTGCTTCGGTAGTTTCTTTGCCTGAGCCAAATCTTAATTTTGATATGTCTGGTGTAGAAGCTGGAATATCTGCAGATTATAAGGCTTCAGGATCTGGTTTTGAACTTGTTATTTACGAAAAGGTAGGTTTAGGTTCAGGTGCTCAGGCAAATAATCCTTGGCTTCAGGAATTCCCAGATCCGGTAACAAGGGCTTGCTGGGAAAACTATTTGGTAATTCCTTCTTCTTTAGCAAAAGAATTAGGCTTGACTGTTACAGACGGTAAGACTGCAAAGGTCAACCTAAAAGTAGGTAACAAAACAATTGCACTTCCAGCCTTGGTTCAGCCAGGTCAGAATGTTGGAACAGTTGGTTTAGCCATTGGTTATGGTAGAACTGAAACAGGAAAAACCGGAAAGGATATCGGCGTAAATGCGTATCCACTTTTGAAACTTGTAAATTCTACACTTTCATATGCCATTGATGGTGTGAAGGTTGAAAAGAACGATGAGGTACATCTGGTAGCACACGTTCAAACCCACCATACTGTAATGGGACGACCTGCCATTCAGGAAACTACTTTAGACAAATATCTGAAGGATCCTGTTTCAGGCAGATATTTTCCAAAAATTACTACACCAAATGGAGAGGAGCCAGCGGCAAATTTCTCTCTTTGGTTTGACAATGAAATAGAGCGTATTCCCGGCGAAATGGCGATGGGTCCTAATAAGAGACCAAATCACCAATGGAGCATGGTTGTGGATTTGAATACTTGTTTTGGATGTGGCGCATGTGTTTTGGCATGTCAGGTTGAAAACAATGTACCTGTAGTTGGAAAGCAGGAAGTCTTGAACAGAAGGGAAATGCACTGGATCAGAATTGACCGATACTACAGCTCAGACATGAGCAAAGAAAAGGCCAAGAAGGATGGAGTTGGATTGTTGGATATGTATGCAGCGTCTGAAATTCCATCAGAAGATCCTGAAGTTGTTTTCCAACCTCTTATGTGTCAGCATTGTAATAATGCACCTTGTGAAACAGTTTGTCCGGTTTTGGCTACTACACACAGTTCAGAAGGTCTCAATCAAATGACTTACAACCGTTGTATTGGAACAAGATATTGTGCAAACAACTGTCCATATAAAGTAAGAAGATTTAACTGGTTCAGTTATCCTGAAAACAAGGAATTTGACTTTAATGTCAACAACAACCTTGGTAAAATGGTATTGAATCCAGATGTAACTGTCAGAGCCAGAGGTGTTATGGAGAAATGCTCCATGTGTATCCAAAGAGTTCAGGAAGGTAAATTGTACGCCAAAAAAGAAGGTCGAAGACCAATTGATGGTGAGATCAATACTGCTTGTGCACAAGCGTGCCCAACAGACGCTATAACTTTTGGGGATATGGCAGATAAAGAAGGTAAGTTATACAAATTACTTGCAGAGCACAAAGATGGAAGGGCTTATACTTTGCTTGAAGAGATCAACACCAAGCCTTCCGTAGTTTATTTATCAAAAATCAGAAACAAAGCTTAATATAATATGCATATAACTTCATCAGTCAGGGAGCCTCTTATAACCGGAGGAAAAACCTGGGCCGATATTACCAATGACATCTGCAGGCAGGTGGAAGGTAAACCTTCCAAAAGTTGGATTATTGCGTTTACTGTTTCAGTTTTACTTTTAGCCGTTGGTGTATTTTGTGTAATGTACACTTGGTTTGTTGGTATTGGTGTTTGGGGCCTAAATAAGACAGTGGGTTGGGCATGGGACATTACAAACTTCGTATGGTGGGTAGGTATCGGTCACGCTGGCACACTTATTTCTGCTATCTTATTGCTTTTCAGACAGAAGTGGCGAACTTCAATTAACAGAGCAGCCGAAGCGATGACCATTTTTGCTGTACTTTGTGCGGCATCGTTCATTCTACTTCACATGGGTCGTCCATGGTTGGCGCATTGGGCACTTCCTTTAGGAAATACTTACGGGTCTCTTTGGGTTAACTTTAACTCTCCGTTGGTTTGGGACGTATTTGCGATTTCAACATATTTAACTGTTTCTGTAGTTTTCTGGTACATTGGTTTGATTCCAGATTTGGCAACTATCAGAGATAGAGCAACCAACAAAATCTCCAGATTGATTTATGGAACAATGGCTTTTGGTTGGAACGGTTCTGCAAAGGATTGGTCACGATTTGAGGCAGTTTCTTTGGTTTTGGCAGGTTTGTCAACGCCTCTTGTTCTATCTGTACATACAATTGTAAGTATGGACTTTGCAACTTCATTGGTTCCAGGATGGCACACAACAATTTTCCCTCCTTATTTTGTGGCAGGGGCTATCTTCTCTGGCTTTGCAATGGTATTGACATTGATGTTGATAACGAGAAAGGTATTTCATTTAGAAGATTACATTACCTTGGCCCACGTTGAGTCAATGAATAAAGTAATCACGCTTACCGGTTCTATCGTGGGTGTTGCTTATATAACTGAGTTTTTTATTGCCTGGTATTCAGGAGTTGAATATGAAAGTTATGCATTTATCAACAGAGCAACAGGCCCATATTGGTGGTCTTATCTGGCAATGATGACTTGTAATGTATTTTCACCTCAATTGTTCTGGTTTAGATCCGTAAGAAGAAGCATCCTGGCAACTTTCGTTATATCCATTGTTGTAAATATAGGTATGTGGTTTGAGCGTTTTGTGATTATTGTAACCTCCCTGCATCGAGATTATCTTCCATCCAGTTGGGCGTATTTCACTCCAACCTGGTTTGATATTGGAGATTATGCCAACTCTTTTGGTTTGTTTTTTACCTTGTTCCTTTTGTTTTCGAAATTTCTTCCTGTTATCAACATGGCAGAAGTAAAAGCAATTCTGAAATCAGCTGGTGATGTTCAAACTGGCCAGGCAACTGGAAAAGCAAATGTTAAGTCCAACGAAACTGTTTCACACAATTAGAATAACATAATGTCAGAAGTAAAAAGTTACTTAGTTGGTGTGTTTGACGACGATGATGTCTTGTTAGCCGCTATTAAAAATTTAAGAGACCAGGGAGCAAAAATTCTTGAAGCCTTTACACCTTTTCCAATTCACGGAATCGATCCTGCATTGGGTATCAAGAGAAGTCGGCTTCCTCAGGCGGCATTTATGTTTGGCGCAACAGGTACAACCTGTGCCTTAACACTTCAGATCTCAACCCTTGGATTTGATTGGCCAATGAACATTGGTGGTAAAGCACATTTGCCTTTTCCATCCTTTATTCCAGTTAGTTTTGAATTAACTGTTCTTTTTGCCGCACTTGGTATGGTGGGTACATTCCTTCTTGCCTCTGGTTTAGGACCAGGCGCTCAAAAAACTGTTTTTGATCCAAGAAGCTCTGATGACAAGTTCATACTTGTTTTTGATATTGAAAAAAATAAGCAATTTTCAGTGGAGAAGCTTACTGAAATGATAAAGGCAACTGGTGCCTCAGAAGTTAATATTAAAGACATCGTAGAAAAGCATTAAATGATTTCACTTAAAGGAGTAATCGCTGTATCAAGCATTGTGCTGCTCTTTAGTTGCGGCAAAGACCCCAATGATCCAGGTCTTGAATATGCACCACAAATGGCTCATGCAATTGCATTTGAGCCTTATTCTCAGGTAACTGATACGTCTTCGGAATTTTACAATACCATCAATGTAAATGCAGGTGGATTAAATCAGAGAAAGCCTGTAGCTGGGACTGTTGCCCGAAAGCAATATTCCGGAATGAAGAAAGGAAGTTTGGCAAATGAAATTTTTGCATACAATATTCCTGCAGACAGCTTGGAGTATGCTGCCAAGGTACTAATGAATCCGATTCCGTTGTCCAAAGAGACGGTTGAAGATGGGAAGGTGCTTTATGGTCGATATTGTCAGTCCTGCCATGGCGAAGGTGGTTTAGGCGACGGTAAGGTTGCCGACCAATATAAAGGTGTTGCCAATCTTGTGGCTAAAGCCAAAGTTGTTTCAGACGGTCACATTTTTCATGTGATCACTCATGGAAAGGGCCGAATGTGGCCTCATGGTTCTCAGGTAAATCCTGATGAGCGATGGAAAATAGTTCATTACGTTAAATCATTAGGTAGTTCAGCACAATAAGCGATGGGATCTCATTCTTCAGTACATTATAATTTAGACGAAAAATACGATTTTACCCCTGCGGCAAAAAAGCGTGTTTTGATGTGGCTATTTATTGGTCTGGCCATGTTTGCTGTTGGCTTGGCGATGTTAATCATGGGTGGCGGAGACCATGGACACGAGGTGGCACATGGTGCAACTGCTGGTCATGGTGGCGCACATGCTCCGACGTGGACTGCAAGACTTTATGCTGTGCTCTGGCATAATGCCTTGTTTTTCACAGGAATATCTTTGATAGGTGTATTTTTTGTTGCCATTCAATATGTGGCATGGGCTGGTTGGTCAGTTACCATTAAACGAATTCCGGAGGCTTTCGGTGCTTTTTTGCCATATAGTTTTGTGGCTATGTTGGTTATCTTCCTTTTAGGCGGACATGACATTTTTCATTGGACACACGCGGATGTTGTTGCGCATGATGAAGTGTTACAAGGAAAGAGCGCATTCTTGAATACACCATTCTTTTTGGTGAGAATGGTCTTGTTTTTTGGTTTGTGGTATTTTATGTGGCGAATAATACGCGGTTATTCTGCCAAGGAAGATCTTGAAGGTGGTTTAACTTATTACAACAAGACCATAACGATGTCTGCTGTTTTCTTAATCATTTTTGGAGTTTCAACATCTATGGTGGCCTGGGATTGGACAATGTCAATAAATCCACATTGGTATAGTACCCTTTTTGGCTGGTACCATTTCGCTAGCTGGTGGGTATCTGGTATTGCAACCATAGTCCTTACAGTTTTGCTATTGAAGGACAAGGGTTTATTGTCTTTTGTTAACCAAAATCACCTACATGATTTGGGTAAGTTCATGTTTGCATTTTCAGTTTTCTGGACGTATTTGTGGGTATCTCAATTCTTGTTGATATACTATGCCAACATTCCGGAAGAGATTATTTACTTCAAAGAACGTATGCACCTTTACGATGGCCATTACAGAGGTTTGTTCTTTTTTAACATTATTATAAACTTTTTATTTCCATTCCTGTTTTTAATGACAAGAGACGCCAAAAGACAAACGATACTTTTGAAAATAGCAGCAATAGCAATTATAATTGGTCATTGGTTGGATTTTTATCTGATGATCATGCCTGGTGTAACCAAAGGAACAAGTGGATTCGGCTTCCTTGAGTTTGGTACCGCAACTGTTTTTGCATCTGCATTTATTTATGTGGTTAGTGACCAAATTTCTAAACTTGGTTTGCTTGCTAAAAATCATCCAATGCTTCAGGAGTCTCTTCACCACGATATTTAACTTTATAAACCGATATGTTTTATTTGATTATTGCCGCAGTTATCCTCTTACTAATTGTCATTGGACTTTTGGTTAGAGCCCAGGTTTTAATAGAAGTTTTTACCAAGTCTAATGAAAAAAGAGCTGGTCTTAGTAACCAGATAAATGCTTTTCTTTTTCCTGTATTTTTTATTTTTGGATTAATAGGATTCATTTGGTTGACTGTTTCTTCAAGGGAGTTTTATCTTCCTGAAGCCTCATCTTTGCATGGTATTATCACGGATAACCTTTTTTGGGTATCGATGGCTGTTATAACAGTTGTTTTTGTAGCCACCCATTTTTTGCTGTTCTTTTTTCCTTATGTGTACCAATTTAAAGAAAGCAACAAAGCTTTATTTTATCCCGTTAACCATCGACTTGAATTTATTTGGACAGTAATCCCAGCCATAGTTCTTTCTCTTTTGGTTTTTACCGGTTGGAAAGCGTGGTCTGATATTACAAAAGCGGCTCCATCAGATGCAGTAGTTGTTGAACTTGTAGGTAAACAATTTAACTGGTTGGTTCGTTATCCAGGAATGGATAAGGCTTTAGGAAAGCATAATTTTAGGAAAATTGATGATTTAAATTCTGTTGGTATTGACTTCGCTGATAAAAATTCATTTGATGATTTTATGGCAGGAGAAGTTCATATTCCGGTTGGAAAACCTGTTTTATTTAAAATTAGAGCGAGAGACGTTCTTCATTCAGTTTTCGCACCTCATTTCCGTGTAAAAATGGATGCTGTCCCAGGTATGCCAACACACTTTTGGTTTGTACCTACCAAAACTTCGGCAGAGATGAAAGCTCAATTAGGTAAACCAGATTTCACCTATGAAATAGCCTGTACCGAAGTTTGTGGAAGTGGTCATTTTGGTATGCGCATGCGTCTTATTGTCGATGATGCAGATGAATACGATGCATGGATTAAAAGTCAACAATCATTCCTCGCAAAGAATCCTGATTATTTAAAAAAGGTTCCTGACAATCTTAAAAAATTAGCCGAACAATCTGTTGAGGAAAACAAGAAGTCCTCGGGCTCTACAGCATCTTTAAATTCTATTGGTAAGTTAGTAACAAAAGCATATTAATTTTTATGGCAAATTTAGATCTTAATCCTGCAATTGCGGTTGATACTCATGCCCACGGGCACGATCATCATGACGATCATGATCATGAGGAAGGAACATTTTTAACAAAATACATCTTTTCTGAAGACCATAAAGTAATCGCCAAGCAATTCCTTATTTCAGGTATTTTTTGGGCGATTATCGGTGGAACTTTATCTACCATATTTAGAATACAATTGGGTTTTCCAAATACGGATATGTCCTTCTTAAAGCCTATTTTAGGAGGATGGATTGAAGATGGAAAACTGAATCCTGAATTTTACCTGGCCATGGTTACTATGCATGGAACCATCATGGTGTTCTTTGTATTGACTGCTGGTTTGAGCGGAACTTTCTCCAATTTCCTTATTCCTCTGCAAATTGGTGCAAGGGATATGGCTTCAGGCTTTTTGAATATGCTTTCTTACTGGTTCTTTTTCGCAAGTTCTGTAATAATGCTTTGTTCAATGTTCCTTGAAACAGGTCCGGCATCCGGTGGTTGGGTTATTTATCCGCCTCTTAGTGCACTTCCGCAGGCTGCTCCTGGTTCAGGAACAGGTATGACTATGTGGCTCTTTGCAATGGCATTGTTTATTGTTTCCTCTTTACTTGGAAGTATAAATTATGTTTCAACTGTAATAAATATGCGAACCAAGGGTATGACTTTTACACGTCTTCCGTTAACCATTTGGGCATTTTTCTTCACAGCCATTATTGGAATACTTTCTTTCCCAGTTTTACTATCAGCTGCATTGTTGTTGATGTTTGACAGAAGTATGGGTACAAGTTTTTACCTTTCTGAAATTTATATCAATGGTGAGGCTTTGCCAAACGTAGGTGGTAGCGCTATTTTGTTTCAACATCTTTTCTGGTTCTTGGGTCACCCGGAAGTTTATATTGTTTTGCTTCCAGCACTTGGAATCACTTCAGAAATTATAGCTGTAAATTCAAGAAAGCCTATTTTTGGTTACAAAGCAATGATTGGTTCAATTATGGCGATCACTTTACTTTCGTTTATAGTTTGGGCCCACCACATGTTTGTAACAGGTATGAATCCATTTTTGGGTTCAATATTTATGTTCCTTACGTTAATTATTGCCATTCCATCGGCGGTAAAAGCATTTAATTATATCACTACTTTGTGGAGAGGCAATATTGTCTTTACTCCTGGGATGTTGTTTTCAATTGGTTTGGTATCCTTCTTTATTTCCGGTGGTTTAACTGGTGTTGTTTTGGGTAACTCAGCCATCGACATTCAGTTACATGATACCTATTTTGTTGTGGCACACTTTCACCTGGTTATGGGTTCTGCATCGTTCTTTGGGATGGTAGCTGGCGTTTATCATTGGTTTCCGAAAATGTTTGGTAGAATGCTGAATGAAAAGCTTGGTTATATCCACTTTTGGATGACTTTCATTGGTGTGTATTGCGTGTTTTTCCCGCTTCACTATACTGGAATTGCAGGTTTCCCTCGCAGGTATTACTCTTTCACCAGATATGATGCTTTTCAAACTTTTGGTGACTTAAATGCATTCGTATCTACTGCGGCTATTATAACGTTTATTGCTCAGTTTATATTTGTGTTTAACTTCTTCTACAGCATTTTCAGAGGAAGAAGAGCTCCAATGAATCCTTGGAGAGCTAACACACTTGAGTGGACAACACCAATTCATCCCGGACACGGAAACTGGGTGGGAGAAATCCCTCACGTTTACCGGTGGCCATATGATTATAGCAAGCCTGGTGCAGATGAAGATTTTATTCAACAAACTACGCCTTTCTCTGCAACATTAAGTTCTAATCTGGAAGGTGAAGTGGATTTGGTTGAAGAGACCAACGCCTCAAAAGCGCATGCCTGATAATCTTAAAGGATTTAAAATTTATAGGAGGTCCATTAGGACCTCTTTCTTTTTAGTCCTGTTTCTTGTTTTTGTAGGTGGTATAGTTAGAAGCACAGGGGCTGGCATGGGTTGTCCTGACTGGCCCAAATGTTTTGGTTTATGGGTTCCACCTATGGAATATGCTGATGTTCCTTTGGCTTATTGGAATGACCCACTTTCCTCTGAAAATGGAAAGCTTATTTTTAATCCTATAAAAACCTGGACTGAATATTTGAACCGCCTGCTTGGAGTGGTAATTGGTTTTTCAATATTGATTCAATTTATTTGGTCTTTTTTGACCAAAGCAAATGGCAAAGCAAAATTTTACAGTGCAATTTCATTTGTGCTGGTTGTCTTTCAGGGTTGGCTTGGTTCTAAGGTGGTTTCAACCGATTTGAAGCCTTTAATTATAACCATTCACCTCGTTGTAGCCTTGTTAATTGCACTTGGTTTATTGGGTTCCCTTCATTTTTCTTATTTTTCAAGGCGGGAAAATACAAACAAGAAAAAAGTAGAGATTCCTTCTATAGTTATTTTAGCGTTTGTGCTACTTTTAATTCAGTTTTTTCTGGGAACAGAGGTGCGCTCTCAGGTGGATGTTTTGTTTAAAAAGTATGATTACGCTTCGCGGGAATTGTATGCAGATGCACTTAATTGGAAGTTTTTATTTCACAGGAGTTTTTCGATTTTGGTTTTTGTCATTCTTCTTATACAGATTTTTAAATCTGGAAGTAAGTTATTGGTTGAACATATTAAGTATTCTTTTTTACCATTCCTGATTTCTATTGTACTGATATTGAGTGGGATAGTTCTTGCATATTTTGACTTTCCAGAATTTGCGCAACCTTTTCACCTGTTTTTTGGCTTTGCGGTTGTTTGTGCCCAGGTCTGGTTGTTATTAAAATTTCCTGAAAGGAAAGTCAATAACAATGTTTCTGATTGAAAGCAATTTAAATCCTTCCATTTTTGCATCCATGAAATCCTATTGGACGCTGCTTAAACCGCGGCTAAGTTTATTGGTTGTAATTTCTACTATTTTATCATTTATCTATGCCACAGAATTGCCTTGGGTTTTTCTCCAGATTCTTGAATTGGGTTTATATGGATTTTTCATAACAGGTTCTGCCAATTTGTTTAACCAGGTTCTAGAGAAAGACTTAGATGCCAAAATGAACCGTACTAAATTGCGGCCATTACCAACCCAAATACTAAATGAAACCAAGGCTGGAATTTTTGGCTTTATTCTCCTTTTAATCGGGATTTTAGGAATTGGATTTAGGTTTAATCTTTTTGCTTCTGTTCTGTCTTTTATTTCGTTTGCCCTTTACGTTTTTATTTACACCCCATATAAAACTAAATCTCCTTTGTCCGTTTTGGTGGGTGCTTTTCCAGGCGCTTTACCTGTTTTGGTTGGTTGTGTAGCCGCCAGTGGCAATTTTCAGCCCGATTATTATCTTTTGTTTGGGATTCAGTTTTTTTGGCAATTTCCTCATTTCTGGGCCATTGCATGGGTTTTAGACGAAGACTATCAAAGAGGCGGTTTCAGGCTTTTGCCTTTTGGCAGAGAGAAGGACGCAAACTCTGCTTACTATATTTTTACTTATACAGTTGCCCTGGTTTTGATTTCACTTTTTCCCTCATTTCTTCAATTAACTGGTATTTACTATTTAGTTATAACTTTTTTGATGGGGATTGGTTTTTTGATTATTACTTTGATTCACATGCGAAAACTTACGGATGTTACAGCAAAACGAGTCATGTTCTATTCGTTTTTTTACCTGCCGGTTGTGCAGTTTCTTTTAGCTTTTGATAAAATATGAGTTCTTATAAATCTCCCATTGTTGAACAGGAATCTGATGTAGCTCAACCTACCTTGGGTATGAATCCCAAGAAATTCAGCATGTGGCTTTTCTTGCTTAGCGTGGTAATGATTTTTGCTTCACTTACTTCAGGCTATATTGTTAGAAAAGCGGAAGGAAACTGGGTTGATTTTGAATTGCCTCCAATTTTCTGGGTAACTACCATCATTTTGGTTTTGAGTTCTGTAACCCATCATATTGCTTTTTATCAGGCTAAAAAGGATAATCTGGACCAGGTAAAAGGTTGGATGATTATTACCAGTCTTTTAGGTATCGGATTCCTTGTAACCCAATTTTATGCCTGGGTTTATTTGGTTGGTATAAATGTCTATTTTGTTGGTAACAACGTTGCTGGTTCGTTTTTGTATGTATTAACTGGTCTCCATGCATTGCACTTGATCTCGGCCATTATTTTTGTTTTGATTATCACTTACAAAACTTTCAGGTTTAAGGTGCATTCAAAAAATATTTTGGGTATCGAATTGAGTACTACGTATTGGCATTTTCTGGATGCATTGTGGATTTATCTTTTTGCCTTTTTGCTGTTCTTTCATTAATTGAAAATATCTGATTGAGTGCCTCATTTTGGGACATTGGAAATGTTGAAATTTTTGTACTGGTTTTTTAAAGAGTCTCAATTGAACTAAATTAGATTCCAGCCTTTTTTTCGTTTCTTTTTAGGTTAACCATTTTTTAAACTGCTTTTGGATGATTTGAATCCGGAAAGTCTGTTTATTTTCGCAACCTGTTAACCAAAACAATCTTTGAAAATTTCTATATTGAGTCTGGTTTGGCTTTTTGCTATCCCAACTCTTCTTTTTGCGCAGTCTCCTGCAGCCAAGCGTCCAGCAGAGCTTTGGGCTTTTCGCTCTGTGCTGGATGGAATGCCAAGAGTTTTAACACTTGCTTTGCACTCCGATCTTTATGTTGGGTATGACACTTACCATTGTGGATTAACCAAAATCTGGAAAGAAGGGGTAATAAAACAAGGCCCAGTTTACAATCAAAAACATGGGCCACAACCGGTTACAAGGGGTGGAAAATACCTTGAATTTACTATGAAAGAATCTGCCTGGTTTTGTTTGCCAGAGGGTGGTTCTGCAAGTTCTCCAGTTACAAATTGTAAAGTTCAATTTAAAGGTTATCGGTTTGAGAAAGGTAAAATAGCCTTAAAATATCAGATTAGGATTGATTCAAATACCACCGCTGAAATTGAAGAGTGGCCCGAATATGTTGATGGAATTTCAGGTCCTATTTTGGAACGATATTTTGTTTGGGTAAAACCACCTCCAAAAGATCTGACTGTTTTTGTAGAAATCTCCGCTGATGGTCTGGCAAGTCCGGAATCAACTAAACATAATTCTACCTTTAAAGTAATAAGCCGAAGCGAAAAATTATCGCTTTCAAAACCAATATGGGCGGTACTTGGCTTTTTAACCATCAAACAGGATGGCCCAACAAATGTTAATATATTACTAGATCCAGCTGCTATTTTATAAACATGAAAAGTTATTATTCGCTCCTGGCAAAACAGATTTGGGTGGTTTTGATTTTCCTTTTTTGTTTTTCAAGTTCACATTTGTATGCTCAAATTCCTGCCATAGTAAAACCTGATACGGCTTTTCAGCAAGGGTTGTTGTCACAGGTTTTTCTTATTAAGAATCTTGATTTAAAGCGGGTTGGAGACTTTAAAGCAGAGAAGCCATTTAAGAGCCTTGTGGTTCCAAATGCGGTTTTAGCAGATTATTTGAGAAATTTTAATTTCCCGGGAGCAGTTCCTTTTTATATGGAGCTTAGTGGGGAAATAGTGATTCCAGAATCAAGATCTTATATGCTCAAACTAAGGGGATCAGATGGTGCTGTTTTGTGGATTGATGGTAAAAAAGTAATCAGCAATGATGGTGTTCATGAGGTAACTGAATCGGAAGCAGAATTTTATATGGAATCTGGTCCTCATAAAATAGAAATAAAATATTTTAAGGCAGATCCTAATAAATACAAAGAGGTTAGCCTTTGGTGGGTAGATCCTTCTAGAAAAGAGTTTGAGTATATTCCAAAAGAGCTTTTCAGAGTGGGTAAGAAGACTGTAAATCAAGCCTCAAAAGGAGTTGTAATGATTTCTATCACTGACCTGAAATCAATAGGGGCAGCTATGGATAAGTTACACCCTTCTCTCACCAAGTTCAGTTTGCATAAAAAGAAATTTAGGCCAATGGTAGGGGGAATGGATTTTATGTCAGATGGTTCTCTGATCGTTTCTACCTGGGATTCTCTAGGTGCTGTGTATAAAATTAAAAATGCAATCTCTCTGGACACCAATAAAATTGAAGTCAAAAGAATAGCCTGGGGCTTGGCTGAACCATTGGGCCTAAAAGTTGTAAATGACAGAATTTTTGTGCTTCAAAAGCAGGAATTGACAGAACTGATTGACTCTGATAAAGATGAAATCATAGATGAATATCGAACCATTTGCAACGGTTGGGGTGCCACTGGAAATTTCCATGAGTTTGCTTTTGGCCTGGTTTATAAAGATGGCTTTTTTTATGCTGGCCTCGCTACAGCCATTCAACCGGGGGGCAAAAGCACCATTCCCCAAAATAAAGACCGTGGAAAGGCAATTAAAATGGGTTTGGATGGAAAATTCGAGTTTGTTGCCTCAGGTTTACGGACACCAAATGGTTTTGGAATAGGCATAGATGACGAGATTTTTATTGCGGATAACCAAGGCGATTGGCTGCCTGCCTGCAAGATTTTGCATTTAAAAAAAGGAGCTTTTTATGGCAATTATTCAGTCGATTTATACAATATTGGTAAATATAAAGACCAGCAGCCCATGGTTTGGTTGCCACAAAATGAAATTGGAAACTCGGCAACCCAACCTGCAAAACTTAATATGGGCCCTTACCGCAACCAAATGATCCATGGCGATGTTACACATGGAGGCTTAAAACGGGTTTTTGTAGAAAAGATAGGTGGCGAATATCAGGGCGTTGTTTTTCCTTTTACCCAAGGTTTGGAAGGTGGCACCAACCGATTGATCGTTGGGCCAGATAGCAATCTTTATGTGGGTATGATCGGTAATCCTGGAAACTGGGGCCATTACAATCATGAGTGGTTTGGACTGGAGGCTTTGAAATGGAATGGAAAACCCGTTTTTGATATGTTGGCCATTCGTTCTTTAAAAAATGGATTTGAAATAGAATTTACCGAGCCTATTTCGGACAAATTTAAAAACTGGAATAAAATATTGGATCTTTCTTCATGGACCTATACACCTACCATGAAGTATGGCGGACCCAGGATTGATTTAGAAGAATTTAAGCCGGAAAAACTCTGGCTTAGTAAAGATAGAAAAAAGTTAATAGTTGACTTGAAGGATTTAAAGGAAGGTTTTGTATATCATTTTAACCTGTATGATTCTCTTCAAAGTGCTGCTGAAAGGACCATTTGGAGCTCAAAGGCGTGGTACACATTGAACAACATTTCCCAGGAGAAAAGAGATTTGAAAACGTTTCAAAATGTTTGGAAATCAGAGATCAAGCCCTCGGTTGCACAGGTCAAAGCTGTTTCAGGTCCAGCCAAAATATTGCCTGTAAAATTAGACCCTAAGCTTGAAGCAGCTTCCATATTGGAAGGTTCAAAATTGGTGCAGCCCTCTGGTTGTATGGCATGTCACAAGGAAAACGAAAAAGTACTTGGCCCAGCCTTTAAGGCAGTGGCTCAAAAGTATCCTTCAAATCCAGCCAATATTAAAAAGTTGGTTGAAAAGGTTTACAATGGTGGTTCAGGCGTTTGGGGCGATTATGCAATGGCCGCCCAAAGCCACCTCAAAAAGGATCAGATAGAAAAAATGGTGCGTTGGGTTCTAAGTTTAAAATAAGATTACTTATAAAGTCAAAAGTTTTAAATTTTAAGTCAAAAGTAGCCGGTAGTCAGGTTTTGACGCAAGAGGATGGATTCGCAATTGCTTGATCGTATTCAACTTAGAAGAAATATAAAGTTTCTAATCCCATTAAGAAAGCACCTTTTTCCTGAAGGGAATTCATATACTGATATTTGAGTAAGCGTGTGTTTTTCAGGTTAAAATTACAATCACCTTAAAAACCATTCACTTCTTTCCATTCACCAATGCCCAGATTGCCAAGCAGGTGATTTCCAATTCTTATCCGGATTAATTGTTTTACCTGGTTTTCGTTTTTGGCGCATATTCTTCGGATGTGCCGGTTTATACCTTCCTTTAAAACTACTCTAAAAGAAAACTCATCGAGCTGCTCAAATAAAGCTGGTTTGGTAAATCGTTGGCCCAATAAAAATGGTTCTGTAAATGAAGTCCTTAGCGATTTAATTATAGGCTGGAAAGTATGTACCAAATACTCTTTTTCAACCTCGCTTTCTTTGTCCATCAGGTCTTTATAGGCCTGCCCATCATTGCTTAATAAAAGAAGGCCTTCTGAGTTTTTATCCAACCTGCCAAATGAAAAAAGGTCATGGAAACACTCTGGCAACACTTCATAAATGTTGTTTTCAATAAGCCTATTTGAAGTGCATTCATACAAATTGGGTTTATAAAAAAGGACATACCGAAATGTTAAGCCTTCCCGAACTATTTCATCTCTAATTTTAATCTCCTCCTTTTGCCCAATAATTCTTCTAGGATTGGTTTCCTTCATTCCATCAATCTGAACCAAACCATTTTTGCAAAAATCCAGAGCCTGCTTGTGGCTACATCTGGTGATTTTTGTGAGTTGGTAGCTTAAATGGTAACGAAATTGCATGGATAACTAAAAAATCGAATTGGTTATTTACCCAATTTCTAAATCAAAAATAAGTGATTTTTAAGTTTAAAAATGTCCAAATCCAATCATTCCAAAAAAATTCTTAATCCCGGAGTACCTCGAAAGGAAATAATCCTTACTTTTGCAGTCCTTTTTTAAAAATTAAATTCAAAGAACGTGAGTATTACAAGCTTCAAAACTCCTCACCTCAGCCACAAAGCGACTGAGAAAGAGTGGGTTATTGTTGACGCAGAAGCTCTGGTGTTGGGTCGGCTGGCTAGTGAAATAGCTAAGATCATCAGAGGCAAAAACAAGCCAACCTTTTCGCCCCATGTGGACATGGGCGACAATGTAATCGTAATCAATGCAGAAAAGGTTCGCCTTACTGGTAAAAAATTGAACGACCGCATATACATTTCTTACACTGGTTATCCAGGTGGTCAGAGATTCAAAACACCTTCTCAGGTGTTGGCTAAAAACCCTGCCAAATTGATTGAAATGGCAGTGAAGGGCATGCTTCCTAAAAACAGATTGGGCAGAAGATTGTTCACCAACTTGTATGTATATGCAGGTTCAGAACATCCTCACGCAGCTCAAACTCCAAAAACAGTTGAAATTTTAACGGCTTAGGAACATGAATCAAATCAGCAACATAGGAAGAAGAAAAACGGCCGTAGCCCGTGTGTATCTTCGTCCGGGTAATGGAAATATTACTGTAAACCATAAAGATTTCAAAACTTATTTTCCTTCTGATGTACTTCAGATCATTGTAAATCAACCTATTGAGTTGGTTAATGAAATTGGAAAATACGATTTTTTCGTTAATGTAAAAGGTGGTGGAGTTTCAGGTCAGGCACAAGCCGTAAGAATGGGTATTGCCCGCTCTTTGGTTGAGTCAAGCCCCGAAAACAGGACCGTTATCAAAAAAGAAGGATACCTAACCAGGGATTCAAGAATGGTCGAAAGGAAGAAATTTGGTCGTCGTAAGGCAAGAAGAAGCTTCCAGTTCTCTAAACGTTAATCATTCACCATTAAGATTTTACATTTATGTCAGTAAAAGTAGATTACAAAGTATTGCTGGATGCAGGTGTGCACTTTGGTCACCTTACCCGCAAGTGGAATCCGAAAATGGCTTCGTACATTTTCATGGAGCGAAACGGAATCCATATTATAGATTTAAACAAAACAGTAGGTGCTCTTGAAAATGCAGCTGCTGCTATGAAAAGTATTGCGAAAGCAGGGAAAAAAATCATGTTCGTGGCTACCAAAAAACAAGCCAAGGAAATGGTTGCTGACGAGGCCCGCAGATTAAAAATGCCTTATGTAACTGAGCGATGGTTGGGTGGCATGCTTACCAACTTTACCACAGTGCGTAAGTCATTGAAAAAAATGCAAGGCATTGAGCGTCAGATTAAAGACGAAACTCTTTCTCTAAACAAAAAGGAGAAATTGATGCTAAGCAGGGACAAGGAAAAAATGGAAAGAGTTCTAGGAGGTATTTCTGACCTTACAAGACTTCCTTCCGCGCTTTTCATTGTGGATGTTGGCAAAGAGCACATTGCTGTAAAAGAAGCAAAGAGGTTAGGTATTCCGGTTTTCGCTATGGTGGATACCAATTCTGATCCTGATTCTGCTGATTTTATCATTCCAGCCAATGATGATGCTTTCAAATCCATTGCAGTAGTTACCCAAATCATTGGACAAGCTATTGAAGAAGGTTTGATGGAGCGAAAGAAAGACAGAGATGACGAAAAGGAGAAAGAAGGTGCTGAATACAAAGCACAGGAACAATATTTAACTGAAGCAAATGCAGCTGCTGATGTAGCTGAATCTGAAGAAGTTGAAGTTGTTGCTACGGATTCTACCTCTGAAGCCGCTCCTCTAACAAAAGCACCAAGAGCAAGAATCGATGGTGGAAAAGCAAAAGCTGCTGCACCAAAGGTTGCTAAGGCTGCTGCTCCAAAAGCAGAAGTTGTTGCCGAAGAAGCTGCTCCAGCCGCTTCAGAAGACGCAGAATAACAAACTTTTCAAGTTTATTTGAAAAACCTGTCTGAAAAAGACGGGTTTTTTTTTGCCTTTTTACTGTTTTGTCAGTAAGTCTTTTCATTTTCCGCTTTGGTTTTTGGTTTCAATTTCACCTTTAATCTTCCAGATCAACCTTTTATCCAGCCATAATTTTTGACATACAAATTTTTAGGCAATTTCACATCTTAATTTCCGAAGCCATGAGTGAAAGAAGTAGCATTTTTGATATGATCGGTCCTGTTATGATTGGACCAAGTAGCAGCCATACCGCCGGGGTTGTAAAAATTGGCAACGTTGCCCGTCAAATTCTTGGAACTACGCCCGAAAAGGCAGAAATCCTTTTTTATAACTCATTTGCAAGAACTTACGAAGGTCATGGTAGCGACAAGGCTATTTTGGCAGGGCTTTTAGGTTTTGCCCCTGACGATGAAAGGATCAAAGAGTCTTTTGACCATGCGATCAATCAAAAAATGGAATATACATTCCGGTCTATTGGCAACGCTTCAACCCTTCATCCAAATTCTGTAAAACTGATTTTAACCAAAGGCGAAAAAACGGTTGAAGTACTTGGCGAAAGTTTGGGTGGAGGAGTAATCAATATCAAGGAAGTTGATGGCTTTACCGCCAACATTACAGGTCAAAATTTTACCTTGATTATAAAAGCAGAAGATCGAAAAGGAACAATTGCTTTCATAGCCGAAGTTATTGGGCATGATGATTGCAACATTGCCACCATGACGGTAAGTCGAAAGGGAAAAAATGATCTGGCCTGTCAATTTATAGAAATAGATTCTCCAATTGCCGAACTTACAGTTACTTATCTTAAATCATTAAGTTGGGTAAATCAAATAACCTATTTAATTCCTCCGGTTTCGTAATGTATAAAAAGATTTGGGTTTTCTGTTTTTGCTTTATTCTTATGGCAAATCAGAGTTTTGGGCAATTTGGTGAAACTTATACTTTGCAACGCTGTGTGGAAACTGCATTGGCCAACAACATAACCATGAAACAATCTCAATTGAACGTTGAGGGAAATAAAGTGGCTGTAAACCAGGCCAAGATGAATCGATATCCAAATTTGAATGCGGGCGCATCTCAGTCTTTAAATTTTGGTCGTTCTGTAAATCCTTATGACAACACCGTGGTTGCCAATCAACAGGTAAATTCCAATAACTTGTCTCTTTCTTCAAATGTAAATTTGTTTAGCGGTTTTCAAAATCAGCTTACTATTCAACAAAGGCAATTAAACTTAAAGGCAAGCGAGGAAGATATTGGTAGCACCAAAAATAATATTGTGCTTGGTGTGGTTGAAGCTTTTGCCAATGTATTGAGCAACAAAGCAATACTGGCTTCTGCCAAAGCACAGGTTCAAAGTACCGAGGCGCAAATTGACCGAACCGATAAATTGGTAAAAGCTGGTCGGTTGCCCATCACCAATCTGTATGATTTAAAAGCTCAGTTGGCTACCGAAGAAACCAATATTGTTTTGGCGGAGAATAACCTTGATATTTCAAAACTTACTTTAGCTCAATGGATGCAAATTGATCCGTCCTTAGTTGTAGATGTTGTGGAACCAGGTTTTATAATTGATGAACAGGCAGAGAAGTCAGCAAAGGAGGTTTATAATGTTGCCGAATCTACGCAACCTCAGATATTGGCAGCAAAAACCCGTTTGGTGAGCGCTGATAAAGGAATCGCGATTGCTAAAAGTGGTTTTTTTCCTTCACTCAGTTTTCAGGCTGGTCTTTTTACCAACTATTCTTCGTTGGCTCAGAAGTTCATTCCCGGCCAAACTTTAAGTACTCCTTTGGTTGTTCCAGTAAATACACTTTCATTGAGAGATGTTAATGGAAACATTGCTCCTTTTACTGTAAATCAAGTGATTACTTCTGGTCCTGGAACCCTTCAGGATTTGGGTTTTAATGACCAGTTTGACAACAATCTTAGAAAAGGATTTACCTTTAATTTGAATATTCCTTTGTTCAATGCTTTTCAAAACAAGTATCAGACAGAGAATGCCAGGATTTCAAAAATGAATGCTCAGCTTCAACTAGATCAGCAAAAAAATCAATTGCGGCAAACCATAGAAAGTGCGGTAACCAATGAAAAAGCAGCCAGAAAAAGATTGGAAGCTGTTGAAAAACAATTGCTTGCCCTGGAAGAGGCCTTTAGGTCCACTGAACAAAGGTATAATTTGGGTGTATTGAATACTGTAGATTTCCTGATGTCAAAAAATAATTTGGCCAGGGCTCAAAACGATAAATCAAGATTTCGGTATGATTTTTTCATTCGAAGAGCCTTACTTGACTTTTATTTAGGCAAGGATTTGAAATTTAATTAATTATAAAATGACAATGAATAAGTGGGTTTGGATTTTACTGGGTGCAGCAGGTTTTGTAGTTTTAATCGGATTTGTGGGGAAAAAATTAGAATGGTTTGGGCAGGACGATAAAACTGAAGTAGAAATTGTGGAAGTTAAAAAGGCAACCATTATTGAAAAAGTGAGTGCCAGTGGAAAAATTCAGCCTGAAGTTGAGGTAAAAATTTCTGCTGATGTCTCTGGTGAAATCATAGAACTATCTGTAAAAGAGGGAGATTCAGTTAGAAAAGGCCAGCTTTTATTTAGAATTCGTCCAGACAATTATCAGTCCTTTCTGGACAGAGCAAGGGCTGGTGTTAATACTTCAAAAGCAAACTTGGCCCAGGCAAAAGCAACTTTGGCGCAATCTCAGGCAAGGTTTATCCGAACCAAACTGGACTATGAAAGAAATAGAAAGCTGTTGGAACAAAAAGTGATTTCTGAAGCCGATTGGGAAACCTCAAAATCCAACTTTGAAGTTGCTGAAAATGAATTGGAAGCCGCAAAAAGCAATGTGGAATCTGCCCGATACGGCATTGAAAATTCGGAAGCGAATTTAAAAGATGCGGCAGAAAACCTAAGAAAAACTACAGTTTATGCACCGATGGGTGGCATTATTTCCCGTCTTAATGTAGAGCAAGGTGAGCGTGTAGTAGGAACAGCACAAATGACTGGAACCGAAGTTCTGCGAATCGCCAACCTTAGAGATATGGAAGTTGAGGTAGAAGTAAATGAGAATGACATAGTTAGAATCCAATTGGGTGATTCTGCCGAAGTTGATGTTGATTCATATTCTTATTTAAAAAAGAAATTTAAGGGCGTGGTGACATCTATTGCAAATTCAGCAGTAGAAACCGCCAGTGCTGAAACTGTAACCGAGTTTAAGGTGGATGTAAAGCTCGATCCTTCTTCCTATCAGGAGCTTTTGAAGAAGGATCCCAAAAATTTCCCCTTTAGACCAGGAATGACTGCCTCTTTGGAGGTATTGACAGATAGTAGAACTGATGTTTTGGCAATTCCACTTTCCGCAGTGGTTTCACGTTCATTGGTTTCTGAAAAAGAAAAGAAGGATGATTCCAAAAAGATAAAAGAAGAAATGACTGAATCAGAGAAAAGGAGGCAAGAGGCAATCAATCAAAAGGTTGAGGTTGTATTTGTTTATAATGCTGGTAAAGTTGAAATGAAAAAAGTGAAGACTGGAATTGCAGATTTTGAACAAATAGAAATCATAGATGGATTGAAATCAGGAGACAAAATTGTGACTGGTCCATTCATTGCAATCACAAAAAATCTGGAAAATGGCGATGAGGTAAGGCTTAGAAGCAAAGGAAAAAAGGAGAAAAAAGGATTTAGTGTTCAATTTTAAAAATATTTATTATTGATAATCAATTAATTACTAATAATTTAAATTTTTTTTCTTGCCAGATGAAACCTATTGCATTACCTTTACGTCGCTAGAACGGGAAACCGACTAGCAAATCCTCAATAGTTTAGTTTAGTACGGATTAAGCGTCGCCATCTTGGTGACGCTTAACTTTTTAAAGGCCTTTGGTTTTTTAATAAATATCAATCTTGCGCCTGATAAATATCATTTATATGCCACCTCTGTGTGTTCATTTTGCTTAAGCAATGAATCTTTATTTAGAATTCTTCTAAATAAGTTGAATTAAATCTATTTCTGAATCTGTATTACCTCAGGAAATCGTAAATTTGCAAAGCAAAAAATGGAAATAAAGACACAAGAATTTCAGCTTCAAGCCATTAGTTTAAGTCATAAGGAGGCGCCAATTGAAATAAGAGAGCTATTGACCTTTGATGAAAATCAAACAAAAAGTTTTCTTACGCTTTTGAAAGAAGTTCTCGGTATTCAGGAATCGTTTTTGCTTTCCACCTGCAACCGAACGGAAGTTTATTTTTATCATAAGATAGATTCCGGATTGGTTATTAAGGCATTGGCTTCTTTTAAAGGAATAGCCTCAAGCCAGATTCAACAATATTTTACCATTTTTTCCGATACATCATCGGCGGTACTTCATCTTTTTAGGGTAGGAATTGGTCTTGAATCTCAGGTTCTAGGTGACTTTCAAATCATTAATCAGGTGAAGAATGCATATCAATGGTGTGCAGACAGCCAAACCGCAGGTCCGTTTTTGCACAGACTTTTGCACACGATTTTCTTTGCCAACAAAAAAATAGTTCAGGAAACAAATTTCAGAAGTGGCTCTGCATCAGTTTCTTATGCAGCTAAAGAACTTTCAGAGGAACTATTAACCGATAAAAGTCAGCCGATTTTATTTTTCGGTTTGGGTGAAATTGGATTGGCTACAGTTAGAAATCTGGCCGAAAACGGCTTTTCCAACATTACAATTTGCAATAGGACAGAATCAAAGGTAGAATCATTGATTCAGGAGTTTGGGATAAAATATAAGTCTTTGGATGATTTCAATGAAGTATTGGCCCAATCCAAGCTTGTTATTTCGGCCTTGTCGGGAGATGTTTTAAAAATCAACAAACGAAACCTGAAAAATAAGCAACTGGTAGGTTTTCAATACTTTATCGATTTAGGTTTGCCAAGATCTGTAAATCCGGAAATTGAAGATATTGATGGAGTGGTTTTGTTTAATCTGGATCAAATCCAAACCAGAGTAAATGCCGCTTTAGAACTACGCAGTGGTTCCATTCCAGCTGTTGAAGAAATAGTAAAAGCTGCCCAGCTTGAATTTTTAGAGTGGACCAAAGAAATGCAGGTTTCGCCTGTAATTCACCAGATTAAGAATGCATTGGAGCAGATTCGAATAGAAGAAATGGCCCGCTTTTTGAAAAAAGCAGATGCTGAACAAGCTGTTTGGGCAGAAGACCTAACCAAGAATCTAATGCAGCGGATAATGAAAAATCATGTTGTGCAGTTGAAGGCAGCCTGTAAACGGGGCGAGGCAGACCAATTGGTTGAGGTTTTGAACCAGATTTTTAATTTTGAAGTGCCTGTTGAAAACTGATTTGTTTTTCAGTTGTTTTCAGGCCTAAATTGACCACTTTAATTTTTATTTTTTTATGCACGGAAACCTTTTGTTGACTAATGTCAAAGGTGTTTGGCTACCTCCTTTTTCAGAGAATCAGCCCATTAAAGGTTTAAAAATGAATACAGCCAATATCTTGTCTGATGCATTTTTATGGATTAAATCCGGAAAAATTGAGGCATTTGGCAAAATGCAGGATTTGAAAGATGATTTTCCTGAAAGTATATTTACCTCTGGTCATCAATTGGATTGTTCAGGGCGATTTGTTTTGCCATCCTTTGTGGATGCCCACAGCCATTTAGTTTTTGCATCATGGAGAGAGAATGAGATGGAAATGCGCCTTTCTGGTAAAACCTATCTGGAAATTGCAGCAGCTGGTGGTGGAATTTTGAATTCAGCAAACATGTTGGAGAAGACATCTGAGGATCAGTTGTTTGAGGCTGCTTATGACCGTTTGGAGGCTTTGATTAAGCTTGGAACAGGTGCTTTGGAAATTAAAAGTGGGTATGGATTAAGCATCGATTCTGAATTAAAGATGCTTCGGGTTATTAAAAGAATTAAGGAAGAAGCACCGATTCCAATAAAAGCTACTTTTCTTGGTGCCCATGCAATTCCCAAAAAATATAGGGACAGAAATGACTATATTGATTTGGTTATCAATGAGATGATACCAGCTGTTGCGAAAGAAGGTTTGGCTGACTATTGTGATGTATTTTGTGACAAAGGCTTTTTTAGTCCTTCTGAAACAGATGCAATTTTAAAGCAAGGCATCAAATATGGATTGGTGCCCAAAGTACATGCAAACGAATTGGCAAGGTCAGGTGGGGTGCAGGTTGGTGTGGGCTTGAACGCCAAAAGTGTGGATCACCTTGAATGTGTTGAGGATGAGGAATTGGAGCTGTTGGCAAATTCTGATACAATTCCTGTTTTACTTCCAGGCACAGCTTTTTTCCTGGGTATTCATCCTCCTAATGCAAGAAAAATGATTGCTTTTGATCTGCCAGTTGCTTTGTCATCTGATTATAATCCAGGTACTTGTCCAAGTGGTAATATGGAATTTACACTTTCTATGGGAAGTCATTTATTAAAAATGACACCATTTGAGTCTATTCATGCCGCAACAATTAACTCTGCCCATGCTATGGATGTCGAAGCAATTGCGGGAAAAATTGCGATTGGTCGCCCGGCAAATTTATTGATTACAAAACCAATTTCCAGTCTTGCTTTTTTGCCCTATCATTTTGGGGAAACCGGAATAGAGAAGGTTTTACTCAATGGTCAGGTTTTATAGCTCTAATATATTTCCATTCTTTTTTTGGTAGATTTCGCTGATTTCTAAGTGGAAAAGCCAGTAATCAGCATTCTTGCCCTATGTTACAATCATGAAAAATTTTTGGATGAAGCCCTACGTTCAATTGAAAAACTTGATTACCCTAATCTTGAAGTTTGGCTTGTAGATGACCACAGTCAGGATGGTTCAGCATCAATTCTCAAAAATTGGCAACAAAAAAGACCGGATTGGAATTTTGTTTTTCAATATGAAAATCTAGGTAATTGTAAGACATTCAATGGATTATTAGCAAAATGTAAAGGTGAATTTGTTATTGATTTTGCAACCGATGATTTACTTATATCGGAGAATTTTGGGCATTGGATTACTTGTCTTCAGAAATACTCCAATGCTGGATTTTGTTATGCCGATGCCTTGGTTTTTGAGGAGGAAGCAGAAAGGGAATATTTGTTTTCAAGCAGGGTGAAAAGAAAAAAAATGCCTGAAGGAAACATTTTGGAATTTTTGCTTGAACCAATATTTATATGTCCTCCTGCGGTTATGTTTAGAAAATCAGCTTTGGATAAGGTTGGTGGATACGACGCGTTACTAGCATTTGAGGATCTTGATATTTGGCTTCGATTGGCTAAAGAAAATGAGGTTGTTTATTGTAAACTTCCTGTAGTGAAATACAGGAAACATGAAAACTCACTATCAGCGAGTTTATTTAAAAAGCGCAATCAAAAAATTCTTAAATCTACTAAGTTGATATTGGATCGAATTTCTAATTGGGATGCCTTTAAAAATGGAAGTGATTCGTATTTTTCTTTTGTAAAATATCACCTTAAAATTGCTGGAGCTCTTCAAGTCCAGGAGGAAGCTGCATATTTTTATAGCATCCTTGAAAGATTTAAAAATGTTAGTTTTTCAGATCAGTTTTGGATGTGGATTTCGGTAGTTAGATTTCCTTTTTTCAGGATATTTATGTTTTACTTAAAGAATTTCCGCTAAAGAGGATATTTCTGATTAATAATATCTAAAGTATGATATTACAAACACGCCTGCCATTATGAGAAATATGGCCCATTTTTGTTGTTTAGTTAAAACCTCACCATAATAAACTTGCCCAAAAACTACTGAGATTAAAGGTGCAATCACGACTATTCCGGTAACTGTATTTATGCTTGCTTTATCCAATGCAATTGAGTTAAAGATAGTTCCAATAGCTCCTAAAATTCCTATTATTGCAATCACCATCCATTGTTTTTTCCATTGCATACTGAACTTGAATTTTCCTCCTGTTTTTGAAAAATCCTCCCAAACGCCCATATTTTTTTTAAAAGGGTTTGAAGAACCACGGTTTAAAAATTGCAAAATTAATGAGTGAGAACCGGCAAGAATCAAAATGATACTTTCCAACATGATAGTAAACAATGCCGGACCAGTAAATGTGACTGCATAATAACTATAGGCAAAGCTAAATCCCCAAAAAATAGCAGCTAAAATTGCAAATCGAAGTCCACTTTCTTTGAAAATAACAGCTTCAAATTTTCCATTTTTCCAATTGATTTTTAACAAAGCAAGACCTAAAAGTGTTGCAAAAACACCAACTCCTGATATCCAATTTATTCCTGAATCAAAGCTTATTATTGAAATAGAAAGTGTCAATAAAGTATTGGTACTTGACACAGGGACAACTACTGAGGTCATGCCATATTTCGTAGATTTGGCAAAAAAGAAAAGCCCTAAGTAGGCTAATATGCCAATTCCAATGGTGGCCCAAACCGCCTGCTCAGCAATAAAAGATCGCCTTTCACTGACAATAAAATAGGGCAAAACAATAGCGACAACAAAAATATTTCGAAAAAATACTGATCGGGCGGCACCAAAGACCTGTGTTGTGATTTTCCAAAGGCTATCGGCAAATCCAAAACAAATCATTGAAATTGCTGAAGCGATCAACCCCGTTGAGTTGTCCTGGAAGAGAGAAATAAATGAGAATAGGGTTGACAAAAAAGTCTTTAAAAAAAAGAACAAGAAACCAACTTATTTACATAAAAATCAAATTTTTATCTGATTTCTGACAAGAGGGTAATGAAATGTAGAAAAAGTCTTGATTTATGACTTAAGTTTTTTGGCCATGAAAATAGTTAAAGCGCTAAAAATTAAAGTGCTATAGCCAATCATGTCATAATGTAAGAGTTGACCTGCATCATTTTTTATTACAACAAGTCCAGCCAAAAAAGCAGCTAAACCACTTGCTAATTGCATGACTGCTGAGTTCAAACTCATAAATCCTCCTCTGAATTCTGGCTGCACCGCACCAATGGTCAATGCCTGCGAAGGTACAAATCGCCCTCCTGAAAAAATAAAAAAGAGAGAAGTGAAGAAAAGTGCAATCCAAATGGAGACCGCTTGCATATTGGTTATGGTTAGTTGAGGAATAAAGGAAACGCAAACCAGAATTGTAAAAACTTTGACAACACCATGCTTATCTGCCAGTTTTCCAATAAAAGGGCCAGTAAACAATGTTAGCGCTCCACCAAACATATAAATATAACTTAACTGTATTTCTTCGAACCCAACATTTGCCACCATGTAAGGAGATAAAAATGGAACCATTGTGAAATGGGAAAAAGCAACCAGAACCGTAAATATTAATGCAATGCGGTGCTTTGGGTAAGAAAGAATTTCATTGAGTAATTTGATTGGGCTACGTTTTGGTTCCTGGCCATTAAGGTGTTTTGTTAACGGCGGAAGAATTTTCAATCCTGCTATAAATACTATAATTCCTACCGCTGCTATCGCAAAAAAGGGCATTTCCCATCCAAATTTTGTGGCCAATAGTAATCCTACTGGAACTCCTAAAACAGAAGCAGCTGAAAAGCCAGTCATAACAATTCCAGTTGCTTTTCCTCTGTTTTCTGTAGGGATAATATCTCCGACAATGCTCAAAACCTGGGATCCTATTATTCCAACCAAAAGGCCGGTTAGTACTCTGGCAATTAGCAAGAAATGATAATTAATGGCCAGGCCGCAAATAAAAGTTCCGATGGTAAAACCTGAATAACAAACCATAACAACTTTTTTCCTATCGAACTTGTCAACAAAAAAAGTCCCAAAAAAGCTTGCAATGCCTGCCGCAATTGTGTAAGACGCTACCAAAATGCTAAATTGTTGTGGATTTATTTTCATTACCCGCATCAGTTGAGGTGCCATGGGCATCATGATCATAAAGTCCATAATGTGGGTAAAGTTTATTGCCGCAAGAAGGAGGAGAATGGTTAATTCAGCTTTTGAAAGTTTTGAATTTTGCAAATTTGTGAAAGGCTAGATGTAGCCATTTAATTTATAAGTTATGTATCCTGCCCATTCATGAATAATCAAGCTCCATTTGTCCCAGGCTGCATCGTTGGGAATAAACGTCTTTTCTGCATTGAAATATGAATCGTAATATCGGAAATCCACTGGAAACATATCGGCCGATATACCTTGTTTGGCAAAACAGGCTTTGGCTCTTTTACAATGAAAAGCTGAAGTGACCACAAGTACTTTACAGTTTTTAGGAAAATTCTCCCGGATCAACAATGATGAAAACTTTGCATTTTCATATGTATTTCTAGCCTTGGGTTCTAATAAAACATCGCTTGGATTTACTTCACATAATTTCAAGACAGTTTGGACGCGTTCAGCTTCGGAGGCATCTGTTATATTCGGGATTCCAGAACCACCAGTCGCAATTATTTTTTTGACCTTACCTAATCGGTACAGTAACAGGGTATGCATCATTCTATCAGCACCTTGTGATAGATAGACACGGTCTCTTGGTTGTTTTGAAAGGTCTGTAAATCCACCTAATATGACTGCAACATCATAGTTTTTTTTTACAGAATCGAGAGGAATAACTGGGTATTCCCACCATTTAAAAGCTCTTGTAACAGCCCATTCATTGCTAAAAAGAATGAATAAAAAGATAGCAATAAAGCTTAAAACTTTTCTCCTTTTTGGAGATTTTGTTACAAATGCCCATAGCAAAATCGCCAATACCCAAATTACTGGAAGTAATAAATGAAGCAGGGTTTTGGACAAAAAGAAAAACATTGGTTTTGGGCCTTACGACAAATTAAGTGTTTTGACTTGGTTAATGGTTAATTTTAAAAAAAGAAAACCGATCCTTAGACCATAAAAAGGATTTGTACATCATAATGGCGCCGATAAAACCAATAAGCCATCCCGCCATAATGTCTCCAGGGTAATGTGCAGCAAGATACATTCTGCTCCATGCCATTAGTAAAATCCAAATGATAATTAGGTAAAGTATGAGTTTTTTGGGTTTGAAAAGTAAAATGCAAAATAGACCTATAAATGAAGTGTTTGAGGCGTGAGAAGAGGCAAAACCAAAGGAGCCACCACATCCTTTTGGTAAAAAAAGTAAATGTTGAATATCCGATTCATGGCAAGGTCGCAACCTTTGAACCAATGGCTTTAGAAATCCAGAGGCCATTTGATCTGAAAATGCTACACCTAAAGCAATGAAAATCAGGCAAAGTATTCCTTGTTTCAAGCCCAAAAGTTTCCAGATCTGGAACAATATGAAAGCATATAGAGGCAACCAAACCAGTTTCTCTGACCAAAATATCATGATTTGGTCCAACCAATGAAAATGAAAACCGTTTATGGTTAGTAAAAGTGTTTTGTCTAGTTCCGCCAGATATTGAAACATTCTACAAAGAAATTGAAAAAGACCAGAAGCATAATAAATTATAGAGTACTGTTTAGGAAATTTGGTAGAAGGAATTCCAAAGATTTAGTTTCTCAAATAAAAGGAAACCTCAAAAAAAAACCAGCCCTTGGTGAAAGGCTGGTTTTAGCTATGTATTGCTTTTTGGTCGATCCGGTGTCAGGATCAAGGATGCAATATTAATACCTTTTTTGATATTCTTGACTTTTCTGAAAAAATAATTATGTTATAAAGACCGTTTGGCAAATTATCTACTTTCAATTCGGCCTTTTCCAGATCATTATTTGGAGAGCTTAAAATTTCATTCTTCCAGGTTTTACCTTGCATATCCACCATTAATAAAGTTGCATTTTCAAACCAGGCTATATTTGGTAATTCTAACTGAAGTTTATCGTTAGCTGGATTAGGGAAAACTTGCAAGGCAGAAAGATCTTCATCATTGTCAACAAATTTTTCAATTTGCTTGGCGGCTCCACCACTTACAACAACATTGTAATCTTCAACTTCGCCATAACTGAACGTTTCACAACTTGTATTTGCTGAATTCCATTTCATTGAAACCCGCATTCTTGTTGTACCATTTCTTGCTGTTGTAGGCACTCTGAAGGTTGTGCTTAAATTGTTGGCAGAGGTAGAGCTTCTACTGACAACCTGCTCGCCAGCATCCAAAAAGTCTCCATCTTTGTTCCAGTCAATCCAAACTTTCCAAAATTCTGAGGCTGAATATCCCGATCTAAAACCTGCACTATATCCTAAAGAATACGAAGTTCCAGCTGTAACATTTGCAGAAGTTGAGGTGAAGTAAATGTATCCTGCATCTGATGCTGAAGTTCTGGTAAGATTGCTTAAGGAAACTCTATCAATCCACTCATCTGCCTGGCCATTACCTTTTGAGGCACAATATGCTACAGTACCTGAAGATTGTGTGGTAAAACTTGCGTTGCTACTGTAAGCACTTGAGCCTGAAGCACAAACTGTTTGAACTCTATAAAAATAAGTGGTTCCCGAAACCAGTCCGGAAAATGGATAAGTAGTTGATGTTGTATTAAATGTGTTTAAAACTGTACCTCCGGAATTTAATAATTGAACATTGTAAGAAACAGCACCACTTACGGCACCCCAATTTACACTTGCACTAGTTTGTAAAACAGAGAATGATGTTAAACTAACTGGTACTGCACAGGTGGTTCCAGTGCCAGTTTGGCAGCCAGTTGAAGCTAGTAAACTTGCTCTAGCTCCTCCGGAGGCAAATAATGCTCGCATTCTGGATGTTTGCCCTGCAGAAAACATAAACATACAGGCATCATCTGTGTAATCCATGTAATTCATATACATATCACTTGTATTGCTGCATGAAGCGGTCGGATAATTTGGACAGCCATAATTTTCATCTGCCTGATTTGGGGTATCCGCAACATTATCAGTACCTGAGCAAGATGTTCCATCATCACCCCAAATGTGGTTAAGATTTAACCAGTGACCAACTTCGTGAGTTCCTGTTCGACCTTTGTTGAATGGTGCTACTGCAGAACCTCCTCTTCCAAAATATCTATAGTCAATTACAACACCATCGGTACTGGCTGGACCACCTGGAAACTGGGCATAACCTAAAATGCCACCACCAATATTACAAACCCAAATGTTAAGATAAGCTGCTGTATTCCAAGGAGCTTTTCCACCCGTTGATGCACTTTTGACTGCATCATTGGTTCCAAAACTTGTTCGTGTAGTGGTAGTTCTGGTTATACCAGTTGTTACGGCACCATTGGGATCTCGTTTAGCCAAACAAAATTGTATTTCTACATCAGACTTAAGTCCTGAAAATAGGGCAGGCGTGTTAACATTATCTGAATTTAATAATCGAAAATCTTCATTCAATACATCGATTTGGGATTGTACCTGGGCGTCGCTAATATTTTCACCAGTTGTTCTTGCTACAACGTGGACAACAACTGGAATTGTATAAACAACCCCAGTAACTTTATCTTGGCTGTAATTTTTTATAAAATCATCTGTATGGCTTTCTATTTGTTGCCTTTGAACCTGGATTTCAGGATATTTTTGGAGTAAATTGTTAAGATGCTCAACTGCACCACAATTTCTTTGAGCCGAGACTGAGGAAACTATTCCAAGTCCTAAAACTAAGGTTTGTAAAAGTCTGATTTTCATTAATGTATTTAAAATTGAACAAAGACAAAGGATTAGAAAGAAATCAGCTTAAAAAACTTTTTGCAACATTGTCGCATCGATTATGTATGGTTATTCTGTAACACTGGGCAAATTCAGTATTTTGTTCGGCTAAAGAATTGGTATGCCAAATAAGATTTTACGAATTTTTTGTTTTGTGAAGATTTAGAAAAGAAATAGTGATATGTATTTATTGGAATAGTATAAATCCGAATGTCCATTTTGAATTCAATTTTATAAAAAGAGAATTTTTAAGCCTTGGCAGGATTAGGGAAAAGAAGTTTCACTGAATCAAATTTTGATCCATGATTAACAATAAAAAACTAAAGTAATACGGTGAATTGCCCTTATTGGAAAAAATATGGCCTGGCCATTAAACCATTTGCGCTGAACCTAATAATTTTAAACGCTTGTTTGCCCAGGCAAAAATTGAAAGGCCTACAGCAGATTCAATGGCTGCAAAGCCTACAACAAATAAAATCAATGGTTCAATATCCAACCTATTTGGTTTTAGGTTTAAAAAAGAAATTAAGTTCAAATTGGCAGCATTGATTATAATCTCAATTCCAAAAAGGAAAGGGAGAAAGGTTTTAGAAGAAACGCACTGAATTAGGCCTATGAAAAAAAGTAGTATACCTGTTAAAAGGAGAATAACGGGAATAGAAATCATCGCTTAATTCTTCTTAAAAAAGAACTTTCCTGTAGTCAACACATCCTCTTCTGTTTCTAAAACCCAGTAATATAGTCCTGGCTTTAAATTGATTTTCTTTGTGAGTAAGGTAGATTTAGTGCCGCTTACTTCTTTGTAAAGTATTTCTTTATTTTCATTTGATAAAATACCCAGAAAGATTTTTCCTGAAGGGCAATTTTCCCATGAAAATTCAATTTTTTCACCTGAATAATTTATACCTGATATCGGGCTAACCATTCTTACCTCCTGACCAGAACGCAACTTTTCTTTTAGCCTGATTTCCCATTGTTTATTTTCTGAAAAGGAATTGAAAGGGGTTTTTCCTGTTTTTGGTTTTTTATCCTGACCAGCAAAGGATAAGTGACTGAAAATCAGTAGAAAAATAATAGTTACATTTATTCTACACATGTCCGAAATTCAAAATTTGTGCCAAAGTAAATAAATTTATGTTGGCAGCATTCTTTTTCTCCAATTATTTTTTGTTTGGACTTGGATTTCTTGATTTTCGGCAGGAGATTTTATCTTTTTGTCAGACAAAAGTAAAGTGGCAATGGCCAAAGCATTTACCTCATTGTCATCCAATTTTTGATTAAGAAATGTTGGATCAAATTTCTTTGCGATGAAATGTGTATCAAACCAACCATACTGAAAATCTGGATGATTCATTACCCAATGGCAAAAACCAAGAGTATTGGCAACACCTCTTAAATCAAATTTTTCAATAGCCAGTGACATCCTTTTGATTGCTGAGTTTCTATCAATGTCGAAGACAATCAATTTAGCCATTAAGGGATCATAATAAATAGGAATTTCATCTCCTGCTTTATAACCACTATCCAATCGGATTCCTGGGCCTTTTGGTTCTTCAAAATGAAGCAATGTGCCCACGTCAGGAAGAAATTGATTGGATGGATCTTCAGCGCAAATTCTTATTTCAATGGCATGTCCTCGCATTTGGGCGTTCAAAACCTGGTCTGACAAAACCTCGCCCTGAGCAACTCTGATTTGTTCCTTTACCAGATCAAGACCGGTTATTAACTCTGTTACCGGATGTTCCACCTGAAGTCTTGTATTCATTTCCAAAAAATAATACTTCAGGTCCTGATCCATAATAAACTCAACTGTGCCTGTACTAAAATATCCACAGGACTTGGCAAGATTTACTGCATCACGGCCCATTGCTTCTCTGACTTCTGGTGTTAAAATCCCTGAAGGAGCCTCTTCAACTACCTTTTGGTGTCTTCTTTGAATGGAGCAATCACGCTCAAAAAGATGCACCACATTTCCATGTTGATCTCCAATTACCTGAATTTCAATATGTTTAGGATTTTGAACATAGCGCTCTATAAAAACTGTTGCATCGCCAAAAGCTGATTGAGCCTCCCGCATTGCCATTTGAATTTCATTTTCAAGTTCGTCGGCCTTAGTTACCACACGCATTCCTTTTCCTCCTCCTCCGGCTGAAGCTTTAATAAGCAAGGGGAAGCCAGTTTTCTTACTTACCTCCAATGCCTCTTCAACTGTTTTAATTGCGCCATCAGAACCTGGAACCATTGGAACATTGCTTTTCCTGGCAGTTTCTTTGGATCGAAGTTTATCACCCATGGCCATTATGGATTCAGGAGAAGGTCCGACGAAAATCAAACCAGCTTCCCGCACAGCCCTGGCAAAACCTGCATTCTCTGAAAGAAAACCATAACCCGGGTGAATGGCTTGGGCTCCGGCCTTTTTTGCCGTTTCAATTAGTAAATCACCCTTCAAATAGGATTCCGAAGATGGAGCTTCACCAATCCAAAAAGCTTCGTCAGCGGCAAGTACATGATTGGCTTTTTTATCAGCACTTGAGTAAACTGCAACAGTAATTATGCCCATTTCCTGAGCCGATCGAATAATTCTAACCGCAATTTCTCCCCTGTTTGCGATTAATAGTTTTTCTATTTTCAAAATATTATTTGGCTTTTTTGAGATTTAGAAATGAAAAATTTTATTAATTTTTTCTTCACCCAGTTATTAAATATGATTTGCAAATAAAGTTAATTTATTGAAGTTGAAGAGATTTTGGTGCCTTTGAAAGCCAATAAAATTGGCTTAGTTTTGCCTCACTTTTGTGTTAGATTTTCTGATTTATTAAAGCCAATTATATAAGTGGATCTTTTCGAAAAATTACTTCAAAACAGGGGCCCTTTGGGCAAGCATTCAAAAATGGCCCATGGTTACCTGACGTTTCCAAAATTGGAAGGCGAAATAGGGCCTTATATGAATTTTAAAGGTAAAAGGGTTTTGAACTGGAGCCTGAATAATTATTTAGGTCTTGCCAACCATCCTGAGGTTCGCAAGGTGGACGCTGATGCTTCTGCTCAATTTGGATTGGGCTATCCTATGGGGGCTCGCATGATGTCTGGGAATTCTGACCATCATGAGCAATTGGAAGCAGAGCTTTCTGATTTTATGGGAAAAGAGGCTACTTATCTTTTAAATTTTGGATATCAAGGCATTATGTCTGCGATTGACTCATTGGTTGACCGCCATGATGTAGTTGTTTATGATGCTGAATGCCATGCCTGTATCATGGATGGACTACGTATGCACCTCGGAAAACGATTTGTATATGTTCATAATGATATGGACAGTTTACAAAAGCAACTTAAGCGAGCAACAGTCCTGGCTGAAGAAACCAATGGTGCCATTTTGGTTATTACCGAAGGTGTTTTTGGCATGTCTGGAAACCAGGGAAATCTTAAAGAAATAGTTGATTTAAAAAAGGATTTCAATTTCAGACTTCTTGTGGATGATGCACATGGATTTGGAACCATGGGTAAAACCGGAGCAGGTACAGGAGAGGCGCAAGGCTGCCAGGATGGTATTGATATTTATTTTTCGACATTTGCAAAAAGTATGGCCAGCATCGGGGCATTTATTTCCAGCGATGAGCAAGTAATTGACTTTTTGAGATACAATATGAGGTCTCAGATTTTTGCAAAATCATTGCCTATGCCTTTGGTCATCGGTGCGCTAAAAAGGTTGGAGTTGCTGCGCACTCAGCCGCAATTGAAGGACCGGCTTTGGGAGATTTGCAATAAACTTCAAAGCAGATTAAGGCAAAAGGGCTTCAACATAGGTACTACAAGCTCTCCTGTTACTCCTGTTATTTTACAATGTGATGAAAATCAGGTTGCCAAGCTTGCAATTGATTTAAGAGAAAATTATAGCCTGTTTTGTTCGCCTGTTTGCTATCCGGTAATTCCTAAAGGCCTTATCATACTGAGACTTATCCCAACCGCATTGCATACCGAAGCAGATATAGAGATTACAGTGAAGGCTCTGGAAGAGATCTATGTAAAGCTAAAAAACAACGAATACGTCTCTTCTGAGTACGTGGCAGCATAATTTTTTTTTATTTTTTTTGGAAAGAATAAAAAATAGTGGAAAGCTTGCAAAAAATAAGTTCCACCATCTAAGCCAAGGTTTACCCCAAAAACAAAGTCTATGAACAGATACGACGAAATCAAAAATCTAGTAGAGTCTCTTGAAGGCGACTTCGACAAGTTTTACAACAAGAAAAACCAAGCCGCTGGTACGAGAGTGCGAAAAGGCTTGCAGGACTTGAAAGTTTTGTCCCAGGAGATCCGTCTTCAGGTGCAAAATATGAAAAACGACGAGAAGTAGTTCTTTCAGATTCCGGCTTACCAAGCGACTCCAAAGGAGTCGCTTTTTTTTTGTTTAATTGGGACTCTTCCTTTTAGAAAGGATAAATTCAGGATCGATTCTACTTTCCAAAAGCTGGAATATCGTCGTCCAGTTCTTTATTGAGATTATAGTTTTTGGTATAAAAGACGACATAATCACTAACAGCTTTTGTGCTGTATAGCAATTGGAGGTTTTCCTGGGTTGCCAAAACAAAAACGGGTTTCAGATTTTTAAAGTCTTTTTTAAATGGACCAGATTCCTGCACCTTTTTCAAATAATACATGCCTTGTATTTTAGATGGCAGCTCCTGAATCTTGATCATTACATGTTTGCCATCATTTAAGGGTAAGGATGTGACATTTAGTCCATCGCCTGGATAAAATTTCAAATTAAAGTCTGAAAAGGCAGCTGTTAATTGTGCCTCAGGAATGTTAAGACTCGGAATAATTGCAAGGAAATACTGGCGTTTATTCAGATCTTCATTAAATGATGGTTTTGCTGGTTTGGATGATGTTGAATCTGAGGATAAAGCCGGTATTGTCTCTTTTCCAGCACCTGAGGCCTTTTCGGCATTTTTAAGGCACATTTGGGCAAATTCCTGAAGATTGGATTTTGGATAATCTTCCATAAATTGTTTTAGTGCAGCTTTATATGTCCCAATATCTACGGTTTTTGCGGTAATCAATGCATTTAAAATGGCCAATTTATCTTCAAAATCTGATTTTGGATATTGAGTTCTGATGCTTGAAATGCCATTGCTCGCTTCTATATATTGATTGGATTTATATTGATTATACACATTTTTATATAGCCCGGCTATGATTTCGTTCCTCTGTTTGTTTTCTTGTAAAAAATTTGGGTTTACGATCAGTTTCGCAAAAACAGTTTCTGAATGATTTTTCAAAAGATTATCCTTGCAACGGTCAAAATCAGTCTGCCGCCCTAACTTTCTATAAATAAGACATAAATTATATAGGGCTTCGGGTACTTTTTCAAATTTAGGAAAATCATTTACATCTCTTTCAAGTGCGACTATGGCCAATTCAGGTTCTTCCAGTTTTTGGTCATAAATTTTACCCATTTCGAAAAGTGCTACCTGAAGTTTCTCATTCGATGCCTTAATTTGATCTGGAGTAAATGGAATATCCTTCAAGAAAGGTGCTCGCAATTGACTTTGGGAAAGCTTTACATTTTCTTTGGGTTCGGAGTTTTCCTTTTTTTCAGGATCTGAGCCTTTTGTATTGTCTGATTTTGCAGCCAAATCATCCGGCTTTTTTGTTTTGCTGCTATCGGACCCATCCGAAGGGGTATCATCAGAAAGTTCAGCCTCTTTTGTACTTCTTCGCCAATTATCCTCTAGTTTTCTATTGCCCCATTTTCTTTTAAAATCACTTCTACCCGCATTGACAGCGGCAAGATTGGCGAAATACCAAGCCCCTCCTGATGCACCAGGATTGGAACCGCCAGTTGGTCCACCTTGCATATTATCGAATGCTGAGTTGCCTCCAAAATCTGACCCGGAACTTCCAGAAGCCAGATCTTTTGCTGCTTTTTTTGCTGCCTTTTCAGCTTTATCAGCTTTTTCCTTCTCTTCTGCTATTTTCTTATCAATCAATACAAAAAGTTGATTGGAATCCAAAGCGGCTAGTTTTTGAAGACTATCTTCTCTTTCAACAACCAGATAATGAGTTACAAATTCTGTTAAGATCTTTTGACGCCTGGCAACGAATTTATAATTGTCGTCGGCTGTGTCAAAGCCAAGCATGGTAGAATCATAATAATTCTTTGCCCAAACATAACTTCTAAGAGGCGAATAATGCAGTTCAGCCAACTTTAGGTATGAATATGATTTCTGACTTCCGCCCTTGCTTTTTTTTACACTCGTTTTTAGAAATTCCAGGCCCTTTGGCATATTGTTTTGCTTCACTTCAAAGCAGCCCATTTCATAATAAACCTTGTCTAAGTACTCTTCATATTTCAGATCGGTGGTCATTCGTTTAAAGTTTTTACGAATCTTTTTTAGCTGCTTTTCATTGGTTATGGCAACCACCTGAGCCATATTTAATTTTGTAAAAAACTCAAGTTCGAAGCTCGGTTTACAACGCAAAACCTCTTTGTATGAAAGATATGCATCGTCATCTTTTTTGAATTTTTGCTGGAGTTGACCAAGTGCATGGCTAAGCCTTCCTTTTCTTCGACTTCTTGGCATAAGAGCTACGCCCATGCTTAAGTAATCAGCTACTTTTTGGTAATCTTTTCTTTTTTGATAGTAATAAGAAAATGCCAATGCACCTTCCATCAGGTTGTCTTTGCTTAGTGTTTCTTTTTTAAGGTAGGCAATTACAGATTTGGCATTAGAATAATCGCCCATTCTGGCGTAAGTGATTAACAACCAAATAACTGCCTTGTGTTTTGAGTCAACATCCTTAAATTTTGTATTGATATACTTGAAGGTTTGGGTTGCGTTTTCCCAGTCTTCTTTATAAAACCTCGCCTTACCTACCAATTGGTAACAATCATCAATCCACCTTGAGTTCTTATGTCGTTGAAGTGGGATAGAAGCCTTTTTAATTATCTCTTCCATGGCTGCATTGGCTGCAGCGGCTGATCCAAGAGGAGGAAATGGGTAAATATCAAGAACCTTATTGTAATTGTCTTTATAGGCAGCAAGTTGGTCTGCCTCAAATTCTTTCATTTTCTCCCTTGCAATAAAATATCCATTATATCTGGCTAAGGTATTATGCCAGGCTAATGAAGACCACGTATTTTTTTCCTGAGAACAAGAATTGAGGAAAAAGGCAAAAAGAAAACAAATCGGAAAAAAAAATAAGGTCTTATTCCAAATGAAAGGCCTAACCGATAGATTCTTCTTTTCAGGATTTTGAAAGCCAATTCCTATCAACTTGAAATTGCTGAAAACATTCATCCTGGATGAATTGGTTGTAAACCTCTTAGTATTCAGCCAGTTAAATGTCATTTGTCGATAGAATCCTTTAAAATGAAAAGACAATTAGGTTTTGTTTTATCTTGCAAAAATAAGGACAATCCCTTACCAGCTTGCAAAAATACCAAAAAGCTTAAGAATGTTAGACTTAAGAATTTGCTGTAATTTGCATCATTTTTCATTTGGCAATTTTTTTTCGAATTCTATTTACCCGACTTCAATGAATTTATTGATTCGATATGTCTTAATGATGTGCATTTTGTTTTTTCCATTAGTCACTAACGGAGATGGCATAACCAGTATTTCAAAAACCAATAAACTTTTAAAACAAGGAGAAGAGGCTTTTAAGAAAAGAGACTTTAAAACTGCCATTCAGGCTTACGAAAGTGCAATAAAAGAAAGTACGGAAGTTCCTGCTCAGGCAAATATGAATCTTGGATCTGCCTATTTTCAAGTTAAAGATTTTACAAAAGCACAGAGAAACTATCAGAATGCTGCAACGTCATTAAACTCCCCAAGTCTTAAATCGGTTGCTTATCAACAAATTGGTAATATTTTCTCAGAACAAAAAGATTATAAATCTGCACTTGATTGGTATAAAAAAAGCCTGAGAGCAAACCCTTTAAATGAGTCCGCAAGATTTAATTACGAACTTGCTTATAAACTAAATAAAAAGGCAGAAGAAGCGGAGAAGAAAAACAATCCGAACAAAGACAATAAACAAGATAAACAAGAAAAGAAGGATCAAAAGCAGGACCAAAAACAAGGTCAGGATCAAAAGAAAGAAGATAAAGGGCAGGAGAAAGATCAAAAGGGCAAAGAGGAGGAAAAAAAAGGTCAAAAACCTGGTGAGCAGCAAAAAGGAAAAGACCAGGACTCAAAGGATGGAAAAGATCCAAAAAAAGGAGATGATCCCAACGCACCAGAGACTGACAAAGAATCAGCAGAAGGAAAGGAAAAAAATAAAGAGGAAAAGGATAAAGAAGGAAAAGAGGAGTCTAAAAGCAAAAAAGATGAAAGCAATGTAGATGATCCCAATGCAATTCGGGTAGATAAGAAAAAACTTCAGGAGACTGGTTTAAGCGAAGAGCAAGCCAAAAGTTTGTTAGAAGCGATGAAGCAAAGTGAGGTAAAATATTTGCAACAAAGAAGGTTTAAAAGTCCAAAAGGAGGCTCAGATAAGAATAAACAAAGGTGGTGATGCCTTTTCAAAATGATGTAAAATCATGATATATTAACTGTTGAAAGGTCTTCTCCCTCCATTATAAAATTCAAATTGGTCCTGTCATTTGTTTAGTTTTGCGCCAAATGGGATCTAGAAAATCGAGAAATAAGGTAAAAGAAAACGTGCTTTTGCTGGATATGGCTGCAGAAGGAAAATGTGTTGCCAGAATAGATGAGAAGGTATATTTTGTGGAAGGCGGTGTACCTGGAGATTTGGTTGATATTCTCGTAGAAAAGGATAAGAAGAGCTATGGAGAGGCCAGAGTTTACAGGTTAAAAGAGGCCTCCAAAGACAGGGAGCCAGCTTTTTGTTCTCATTTTGGGGTTTGTGGTGGTTGTAAATGGCAAAACTTAAATTACAATCGTCAACTGGAACTAAAAACCAAACAAGTAAAAGATGCCTTTGAAAGGATTGGAAAGGTAACTGAAGGTCAATGGTTTCCAATTTTGCCTTCAGAAAAAACCACCTATTATCGAAATAAACTGGAGTTTACTTTTTCCGATCAAAGATGGTTGGATGAAGCAGATATGAACCCAACGGAAAAGTTAAATCTTAATGGTCTGGGTTTTCATATTCCGAAAAGATTTGATAAAATTTTGGATGTAAATCACTGCTATTTGCAACCAGATCCAAGCAATGCTATAAGATTATGGGTGAAGGATTATGCTGAGAAAAACGGTTTAACTTTTTTCAATCTAAGAATTCAAACGGGCCTTCTTAGAAACATGATGGTTAGGACGACCAGCACTGGAGAACTAATGGTTTTACTGATAGTAGCAGAAGACAAACCAAAAGAGGTAAATGAACTTTTAAGCGCATTGCATCTGGCTTTTCCTCAAATCAATTCCTTGCAATATCTGCTTAATCAAAAGAAAAACGATTCCTATTCTGATTTAAAAGCCAAAACTTTTGCTGGTAATCCTTTCGTTATTGAGGGAATGGAAAACCTCAGGTTTAGGGTTGGACCAACTTCGTTTTACCAAACCAATGCAGATCAGGCCTTGGTCTTGTACCAATTGGTTGCAAAGTTGGCAAATGTAAAGTCCACTGATCATGTATATGATTTGTATTCCGGCACTGGCACTATTTCTCAGTTTATTGCCAGATATGCAGCCTCTGTGGTAGGCGTGGAATATGTGGATGCAGCAGTTCATGATGCCAATGAAAATGCCAAACTTAATCAGCTAACAAATACCAGGTTTTTTGCTGGAGATATGGCCAAGGTGCTCAATAAAAAATTTGTGCTTGAAAACGGAAAACCCGATGTTCTGATAACCGATCCTCCAAGAGCAGGCATGCATCCCGATGTTGTAGCGTCTATTTTGGAGATGCAGCCTGAACGGATTGTGTATGTAAGTTGTAATCCAGCAACGCAAGCCAGAGATCTAGCCCTTATGACTGAGGATTATCTGATTAAAGAAATTCACCCAGTTGATATGTTTCCACATACACATCATGTGGAGAACGTGGTTTTGATGGAACGGCGAAAATAATTTACCGGATAAATTCCTGGTAATAGCTATAGTAAGAAGAAAAAGACCTGATTAAAGTCTGTCCAAATCAATGTAAATGAGGCCTTAATAATAATGAAATCAACTAATCCAATTTTAAGATTGCCATGAATGCTTCCTGAGGTATTTCAACATTTCCGACCTGGCGCATTCTCTTTTTACCCTTTTTCTGTTTCTCAAGTAGTTTTCTTTTCCGACTTATATCGCCTCCATAGCACCTTGCCAAAACATCTTTTCGCATGGCCTTGACTGTTTCTCTGGCAATAATTTTAGCCCCGATTGCAGCTTGAACGGCTATTTCAAACATTTGCTTTGGAATCAACTCCTTCAGTTTTTCACAAAGTCTTTTTCCCCATTCATATGCTTTTTCCTTATGTACAATCGCAGAAAGAGCATCTACCTTTTCTCCGTTTAACATAATGTCCAACTTCACCATAGTGCTTTCCCTAAACCCAATCAATTCATAATCTAAGGATGCATAACCCCTGGAAATAGTTTTTAATTTGTCAAAAAAGTCAAATACGATCTCAGAAAGTGGAAGTTCAAATTGGAGTTCAACCCTGTCAGTTGTTAAATAAACCTGGTTTTTTAAAAGTCCCCGTTTATCCATACATAAACTTATTACTCCTCCAACATAATCAGATTTAGTAATAATCTGGGCTTTAATAAAAGGCTCCTCAACCCTATCCAAAAAATTCGGTTCAGGAAGTTCACTTGGCGCATTTACGACTAGTAACTCATTTTTTGTTGTATAGGCTTTAAATTGAACCGATGGAACAGTGGTAATAACTGTCATACTAAATTCCCGTTCAAGGCGCTCCTGAACAATTTCCATATGAAGCATACCCAAAAAACCACATCGAAATCCAAAACCGAGTGCTGCGGAGGTTTCTGGTTCCCATACAAGGGAGGCATCATTAAGTTGTAGCTTCTCCATTGCCGTCCTTAACTCCTCAAAATCCGATGTTTCCACAGGATAAATACCCGCAAAAACCATTGGTTTAACATCTTCAAAACCCTGAATTGCAACTTGGCAAGAGTTTACACTTTGTGTTACTGTATCTCCAACTTTTACTTCTTTTGCATGCTTAATGCCAGAAATTAAATAACCAACATTACCAGCAGACATTACTGCCTGAGGTTCTTGTTCAAGGCCAAGGACACCAACTTCATCAGCAAAATATTCTTTGCCAGTAGCCATAAATTTAATCCTGTCTCCCTTAGAAATTTTGCCATTAAAAATTCTGAAATAAACCTCAATTCCTCTGAATGAGTTATAAACAGAATCAAAAATTAGGGCCTGTAATGGCGCTTCGGGATCTCCTTTTGGTGAAGGTATCCTTTCTATTACAGCACTTAAAATATCCTCTATACCTATTCCAGTCTTTCCACTTGCATGGATTATATCTTCACGTTTGCAGCCAAGCAAATCAACCATTTCGTCTTTAACCTCCTCTGGCAGTGCACCCGGCAAATCAACTTTGTTTAGAACAGGTATAATCTCCAGATCATTACCCATTGCTAAATACAAGTTGGAAATTGTCTGAGCCTCAATTCCTTGTGAGGCGTCTACCAAAAGAAGAGCTCCTTCACAAGCGGCAATAGAACGAGAAACTTCGTATGAAAAATCGACATGACCGGGTGTGTCAATAAGGTTGAAAATATACTTTTCACCCTTATAAGTATAGTTCATTTGAATCGCATGACTTTTAATAGTGATTCCCCTTTCCCTCTCCAAATCCATATTATCGAGGAGTTGTGCCTGCATTTGCCTTTTGTCCACTGTATGAGTAAACTCAAGCAATCTATCTGCCAGTGTGCTTTTTCCATGATCAATATGAGCAATTATGCAAAAATTTCGTATGTTTTTCATTATTTAAGAATAGAAGGTATGTTACTTTTTGGTAACAATATTTTTGAACCAATCCAGGTTCACATTTGCATCAGGAGCATCATCTGTGTAATAACCAGATCCATAACCATAACCATAGCCATAACCATAACCATAGGTTTTGAAATTATCTAAACTATTCAAAATTGTAGCAAGATTTCTGAAGCCGTTGACAGTCATTAGTTTATTGACATTTTTCAAATACTGTTTTTTTGAGTATTCCGACCTGATTACGTAAATTGGTAGATCCGCTTTTTGCATAATTAAAATACCATCTGTAACAAGACCAACGGGAGGGCTATCAATAATAATAACATCGTAATCTTTATGAAGTTCTTCGAAGATAACATTTAGCTGTGGTCTCATTATTAACTCGGATGGATTGGGAGGCACAGGGCCTGCTGAAATAATATCCAAATTATCAAGTGATGTCTTTGAAAGGCATTCCTTTATTTCATTTCGTCCTATAAGAAGTGTGGACATACCAATGTCATTACTGATGTCAAAAGCCAAATGCAGCTTTGGTTTTCTCATATCCATATCTAACATGACAACTCTTTGATTGGACATCGCTAAAACTCCTCCAAGGTTAATTGCGAAAAAAGTTTTACCCTCTCCTGCTACGGTACTGGTAACAGAAATGATTTTTTTCTTCTCAGGAACGATAAAATCAATATTGGTCCTTATGGATCTTAAGGCCTCGCTAATTGCCGACTTAGGGTTTTTGTCCACAACTAATTTAGCGATGCGTAACTTTTCTTTTGAGTATACAGGAACAATGCCCAAAACAGGTGCCATTGAATTCTGCTCCAATTCTTTTTGTGTAACTATCGTATCTTGAAGTAAATATCTTACAACAATTAAACCAATACCTGAAATTACTCCAATAATGATCCAGGTGCTGTAAACAGAACCTTTTTGAGGAATAATTGGTGTTGTTGGGAGGTTTGCTGGTGCCAAAATCTGAAAATTTGGAATAGTTCCAGCTTTAGCAATTTCAAACTCAGCCTTTCTTTCAATGAACATAAGATAATACTTTTCATTAATAGCGAAAAACCTTTTAATCTGAGCCAACTCTTTGTCCCTGGATGGCAATGCTATGGCTTCAATTTCCAAATTTCTTACATCACTGTTTATTTCAAGTAATTTCTTCTCACAATTCAATTTGTTTACGGCTATTGATGCTCCCAAATTTTTCTTTACCTCCTCTATTTTTTGCATCGAAATTTTATACGCCGAAGTTGCTTCTCTTGCATTATAAAGCATAAGCGTTTGTTGGCCTAGTAAAGTGTTGAATTGTTTAGCTAGCTCAAGTAAATTTTGATCTGTCAGATGATTTAGTGCAGGAAATACTTGCTTTTTAGTAGGCCCCTTGTCTGAAATTTCAATAAGATGTTCTAAATTTAGAATTTGTTCTTTTTGTAGTTCAAATAAAATACTTTTTTCATTAAGCTGCTCAATTTTCTTTTTAATTTCTTCACTAGTAATATTTAAATCAGAGATATTGTTTTTTTTGAGGTAATCCTGAATTTCTTGTTCAGATGCTTCTAACTTTCTTGATGTATTTTCCATCTGTTGTTCAAGAAATGCTAGTGTCTGTTCATTTGCCTGGTTTTTAGTTATTAATGTTTGTTCTCTATAGATAGTATCGATTTGGTTTACTATATCCTGTGCTTTTATTGGGGAGTTATCTTGAAAACCTACGTTAATTGTACTAGCTGCGGGATTGAGTATGAAGGCTATGGTGCCTCGCATTAGATAAGAGATAAGAAATGGTTTAGAGTTTATAGTGAACAAATATTTTTGACCAATGCATTCTGGAGAAAAAAAGTTGGTAAGATTTATTTTAAACTTTAAATATTCATTTTCATATGCTACATTAAATTTAAAAATTTCGGAATTTTCGATTCCGACCAAATTATATTTTAAAATATATTGTTTGTTATCTATAAATTCAACACTTATTGGAGCATTATAAAATGCGGGATTTTTTACTTCGTATTTTACTTTGAAAGGTGTTATATCATAAAGTTCACTTGAGAGGAAATTTCCTGACTGTTGATAGGTTACACTTAAGTCAAGCTTCTCCAATACTTTTTCATATAAAACCTGAGACTTTATTATTTCAATTTCTCCAACTAAATTGGACCCTGCACCCGCATCACTTTTTAGACCGAGTAGTTCATCTGCCCTTTTCTGAATATCTAGTTTTAAAACTGAGTCCGATTGGTAAATAGGTTTTGTATAGCGAAGGTATAGATATGCACCAGACAAAGACATGACTACGAATAGTATTATCCACCACAAACTTTTATTTAAAATGGCTAAAAGCTTCTCTAAATCTATTCCACCGATACCTCCACTGGTATTTAATCCCACTGGTAAATCGGTGAGACTTTGAATTGGTGTGGGATTTCTGTTACTTTTATTAGTTGTCATAGTCTAAAAAATAAAATTAACGTAAATGCAATAGTTGAAAGTTGTGCTATAAAACTTATGTCTCTTAAATAGTCAAAAACTGGGCGTCTTGCAGGTTCTATGTAGATTATATCATTTGGTTGAATTATTAGGTTGCTTGATTGAAAGGAATTCCATTTAGTAAAATCTATAGTAAATATTTTTGGATTTTTCAAATCACCTCTTATTATTTTTACTCTATTCATATAACTATATGCAGATGGGCCACCAATTTTAGAAATTACTTCAAGTAAATTAGTGTTTTCATGTTCTAGATCCATTACTTTTCCACCTCCAGATGAGGCACCTCCTAGTCCTCCAGCTCCAATTCCAACAATGTATATTCGTCTATTCGAAATTTTTGTTTTTACATATGGATCTAGGTAGTACTTCGAATATAATTGTGCCAATAAACTATCACATTGATGTATAGTTATGCTATCTATTTTAACCTTTCCTATAATCGGTAGATTTACTGTGCCATCGTTTTGTACAAGATAGGTGGCTGTAGCAGTGGAACTACCCCCTGATGACGATGTTTGTTTTGCAAATTCGGAGGTAGGATCAATCATTATTTCACCTTTATTGGTGAAAAGTTGAAATGCAACCAAATCATTTTTATATATTTGATAATTTGTTGGAGTAACAATATTTTTCGATTGCTCCAAAAATTCCAATTCTTTTTCCTTTTCTGCTCTAAAAAGGAGATCTCTTTTATAAATTTTACAAGAGCTTAGAGCTATTAGAAAGAAAAATAATAATTTATATATCATTTTTTTAAATCTGAAATGGAGTTTTTAGATCTATAAAATTTGGAAGATCTAAGTCTTTAGTAGAGAATATTTTAGAATCTAAAAGCCAATTAATTTTTAATTCTTGATCAAGTGGATGAATCCCCATTTCTGAATTTTTATTAAATACTTTTGAGCACTTATAATGGAAAATTGAATCCTCAAGGGCAGAAAAACCATGAGCAAAGCCTTCAGGAATATACAACATATTGTTTAAAATCGATGATAATTCTAAACTAAGATGTTGTCCAAAATTTGGTGAATTTTTTCTGCAATCTACCACAACGTCGATTACCTTTCCAGAAATCACTCTTACCAATTTTGCCTGTGCGAATGGCGGTGCTTGAAAGTGTAATCCTCTTACTACCCCTTTTTTTGAAAATGATTGATTGTCTTGGACAAATTTTGTAGTCACACCTAATTTTTGGAACGTCTCCTCATTATAAGTTTCGAAAAAATGGCCCCTTTCATCATAATATATACGCGGGGTCAATTCATAAACTCCGGGCAATTCCAACTCGCGTATCTCCATCTATGTGCTATCTGTTTCTTAAAAGGCCGCAAATTCACAATAATTTAGCATACTAAAAAGAAAATAAACCCTTGATTTTTAAAAGTATATCCCTTTTTTCTTAAATTTGTAAATATCGAATTTTGAATTTTTAGCTTTAAACGTGTAATTTTCATATTTCATTTTATTGAAAACTGGGGTTTTAAATCATTGGAATACAATTGATTACATGGATTTATTTTCATGCCTTCAGACGTGTTAAGGATTATTTTTATACTTCTAATAATTTCTCCAGCATTTTTATTGCTGCTTTTGCAATTTTACTTCCAGGGCCAAAAACAAAATCTATACCATTTTCGTATAAAAACTGGTAGTCTTCTGCAGGAATTACTCCTCCAGCAATCAACATCACTTCCCCTATTCCCAGCTTTTTTAATTCATATTTTAACTGTGGCATCCAAATTTTGTGTCCACCGGCTAAAGAAGAAATGCCCACTATATGGACATCATTTTCCAGGGCTTGTTTTGCCACCTCGTCCGGCATGGAAAATAAGGGTCCCATATCGACGTCAAAACCTAGGTCAGCATAGCCTGATGCTACAATTTTGGCCCCTCTATCATGGCCGTCCTGACCTAATTTTGCCACAAGGATTCTTGGTCTTCTCCCTTCCTTTTTTGCAAATTTTTCTGTAAGCTCAACAGCTTTAATAAAATCTTCGTCTTTTTCCACAATTGATTTATAAACTCCTGAAATTAAGCGGATTGGTGGATTATATCTGGTCATTGATTTCTCAATGGCTAAAGAAATTTCTCCTAGTGTAGCTCTATTTTCTGCAGCCAAAACAGCAAGACCGAGAATGTTTTCTTCGGCATTTCCTTTTCCTTTATTTTCTTTTAATGATCTAGCTCTGCTTTCAATTTTTTCCAATATAGTTTGAACTACATCTTCATTTCTATATTTTTTAGTTTTTGTTATTGAATTGATTTGTTCTAGCCTAACCTGTTCAAGGTCAATTGTTAAAACATCCATATTGGGTCTTGGTTGTTCATTTAAGTTTATTCCGATAAGATGTTCAAGGCCTGTGTCAATTCTTGCTTGTTTTATAGCAGCTGCTTCTTCGATTTTAAGTTTTGGTATTCCTTGATTAATTGCTTTTGTCATCCCACCGTTTTCCTCTATCAATTCAATTTCTTTTCTGGCTTTCTCAAGTAATTCAATGGTCAATATTTCTATTTCCTTTGATCCCGCCCATGGATCAATGTTTGCACAGGAATCAGTTTCCTTTTGAATAAAAATTTGTGTATTTCTGGCAATTCTTGCAGAAAATGGAGTTGGAAGAGCAATTGCTTCATCCAAAGAGTTCGTGTGAAGACTTTGAGTTTGTCCATGAGCTCCAGCAAGTGCTTCCAATCCTGTACGGGAGACATTATTAAATGGATCCTGTTCTGTAAGGCTATAGCCCGAGGTTTGACAATGTGTTCTAAGAATATATGACTTAGGATTTTCAGCATTTAATTCCCTGATTAATTCGGCCCATAATATTCTTCCAGCTCTAAGTTTGGCAACTTCAAGCATATAATTCATTCCTATTGCCCAGAAAAATGAAATTCTCGGTGCGAAATCATCCACTTTAAGCCCAGCTTCAATACCTGTTTTGATGTATTCTATTCCATCTGCCAGTGTATATGCCAACTCAAGGTAAGCAGGGGCCCCTGCCTCATGCATATGATATCCTGAAACCGAAATAGAATTGAATTTAGGCATATTTCTGGATGTATATGAAAAGACTTCTCCAACCAATTTCATAGATTCTTCAGGAGGATAAATAAAGGTATTTCGCACCATAAACTCCTTAAGAACATCATTTTGAATGGTTCCGGCTAGTTTGTCTGGACTAACTCCCTGTTCCTTTGCAGCCACAATGTAAAATGCCATAATTGGGATAACGGCTCCATTCATGGTCATTGAGACCGATATCTCGTCTAAAGGAATTTGATCAAAAAGTACCTTCATGTCTTCAACAGTATCAATTGAAACTCCTGCTGCGCCAACATCGCCTTGAGCACGGGGATGATCAGAATCATAACCACGATGAGTGGGTAGATCAAAAGCAATTGATAGCCCTTTTTGGCCTCCGGCTAAGTTTTGCTTATAAAATTCGTTTGATGCCTTGGCAGTTGAGAATCCAGCATATTGCCGGATAGTCCATGGTTGAGTAACAAACATGGCCGTGTATGGCCCTCTGGCAAATGGAGGGAATCCAGGTGCTATGTTTAGATAATTGATATTTGCAATTTCTTTCTTAAACACATCTATGAATGCAGTTTTAAAAGAAACCTTATTATAATTTTGTTTTTGCACAGTATGAAGTGATAGAAATTTGATCGTAATTGTAAAAAAAAGACCTGTATTATAATTAAATACAGGTCTTTTTAAAGATTTAAATCATTACTTAATGTTTTACCACTACTGGTTTCATTTCTCGTTTTCCATTACTAATGAAGCTAACAAAATACAAGCCATCTGTCAATCGGCTTACGTTAACATTGTATTTATTGTCTTCTTGTACAATATTTACATTTGAAACTACGGATCTTCCATCTAATGTAAACATATCTATTTTGGAAGGTTCTATTCTTCCTTGACCAAGTAGAATTGAAAAACTATTATTAGCAGGGTTGGGAAACAACGGTTGTTTTTCCGATATCTGACCATCAGATGTGGAAGTATTTAAGGAAACAAAAATATTGTCCACATGCACATCGTAATCTTCTACATTATCTATTATCCCTTCTGTTGCATATATTCCAACTTGAATTCGCTGACCTGCAAAAGAAGCTAATGGGATTATTTGATTTGATAATTGATTTCCTAATTGGTCTGTTCGTGTAAATGCTTTTACTAAGGTCCATGATTGACCACAATTGGTTGTGGCCATGATATTTAATGAATCATCAGATCCCATTAAATCGGAGGCGGTTGAGCTTCTGTTCGTAACTGCCAGCAAAATATTTAATTTTGATTCAGCAACAGGGGTTAAAACAGGCCCTATAAGCCATTCCTTTCTACTGTTACCAAAATATCCCATTCTGGCAGTGGTACTTCCCAATGTGGTAGTTTGACTAGTAGTAGATGCTAACCAGTTGGATGTTGTGCCAGATGGAGGATAACCAGAACTTTCTTTCCATCCTGTTTGAATATCAGAAATATTATCTCCATTATAATTGTTGAAATCATTTTGAACCATAATACTTGGAGGTAGGTTCAAATTGTTGGTTAGGGTGTCGTTCAATACCAATTGATCTACAGGCAGATTGGTCCAGACTTTAAGTTTTACAACATCAGAAATTGAAAGGTCAACAGGTTGGCTAAAAGCAAAACTAGTACTCGTACCAGCGGATAAGTTCCCAGAAAAATTTTGAGTTACAATTGGTAAATCATTAACCCTATAACTTACTGGGAAACTTGTTTGTGCCTGAGTTCCATAATTGGAAAGGGTAACACTTAAGTTGAGAGAAACTGGCAATCCACATTCACTTGAAGGTAAAATAATACCAGACACTCCTACATCATTGGGAACTGGAACAACTACCTGCATATCGTCCAAATGGAAATTATAATCCTGGGTATTATCTGTATTACCAGATTTTCCCCAGAATCCAATTCTGATATTTTGTCCTGAATATGCAGCAAGTGAAACCGTGTATTCTGTGAGTTGATTTGTAGGTGCAGAATTTTCACTAAATGACCGTACTCTAACCCAGGTTTGACCGCAATTTGTAGAAACCATAACCTTTACTGAATCGTCTGAGCCCATTGCAGAAGAATTTGTGGTTCCAAACTGCATAACCGCGGCTTTAAACTTTAGGATAGACCCCGCAACCGGAGCTAAACTTGGCAACATTATCCAATCGTTCGTAAAACTGGAAAAAATATTTAATTGAATGGTTGTTCCAGATCCTAAGGCTGTTGTTTGTAAAATGCTTCCGTTTGTCCAGCTTGAAGTAGTACCACTTGGATTTGCTCCATTTTGCTCTGACCAACCTGGAAGAATTGTCGATAGGTTTGAACCATTAAAGGTGTTGAAATTTACATTTGATAAGAATGAAGGAGATCTTTCAAATTGTAAATTTTTGATTGAATCGTTAACCTGATTTTGGTCACCTGGAATGGCACTCCAAACACTCAAACTATAATTCCCGGGATTTGTAAATATAATTGGATTGGTAAAAGTTAAAACGGTTACCTCACCTGAGGCAAGGCTCTGATTAAAAGTTTCTTCAACAGGTGTTTGATTGTTGATTGAATATTTTAGGGTAACTGAATTTTGTGGAGCAGTACCAAAATTACCAATTTTTACTTTTAAAGATAAAGTTGAGGCAATGCCACAGTTCGTATTTGGTATATCAAGGCTTTCTAAACCTATATCATTTGCCGAGGCCTCACCCAGTGAAATATCATCGATATGAAAATCATAATTTTCAATATTATCAACTGTCCCATCTGTTGCAAAAAATGCTACTGAGATTGATTGGCCACTAAACTGGCCCAAAAACACCTGGAACTCTCTAAGCTGGTTAGTTAGACTATTCAGCCGCGTAAAAGATTTTAAATTTGTCCAGGTTAAACCACAATTGGTACTAACCCTTACTATAACAGAATCATCTAAACCCATTGTTGAAGGATTTGTGCCAGCGGCAGAAGTAATTGCTATTTTAAACTTTAAAGTGGAATTTGAAGAAGGTTCAAAATTTGGTGAAACAATCCAATCTCTACTAAAACTTGAAAAAATATTAATTCTTGCTGTAGTAGAACCCAGATTAGTTGTTTGTGTCGCATTTGAGTTTGTCCAATCAGAAAAAGTTCCGGTTGGGGCATTGCCAGTACTTTCAAGCCATCCTGGAAAAAGTGTTGTAAGATTTGTACCGGTAAAATTTGAAAAATTTACAGCATTTAATTGACCTCCAAATCTGGTTACTTTTCTATTTTTGATTGAGTCATTTAAAACATTTCCATCTCCTGAAACACTCACCCATGCAGAGATAAAATAATCACCTGGTGTAGCCAAAATTAAAGGTGTGGTAAAAGTCAATAACACGGTTGCATTTGGTGCAAGAGTTTGGTTAAAGGTTTGATTAATTGGTGCCTGACCTTCGATTTTACAACTTACGGGAATTGACGTTATTGGAGATGTCCCATTATTGGTAATTTGAACTTTAAGAAAAAGGGAACTTCCAACTCCACAATTTGTTGGAGGAAGAACAAGACTTGTTAACCTTGCATCAATCGCTGAAGGTATTAATACCTCAATATCATCAATATGAATATCGTTATCTGGTGTATCATCAGAAGATCCATCTGTTCCGTAAAATGCAATCTGAATTGTTTGTCCTACATATTGCGATAAAGGAACTGAAAATACAGCTAAAGTATTGCTAATATTATCCTCGGCTGTGTAGGCTTGGAGATCTTCCCATGAGGCCCCGCAATCGGTACTTACTTTGACAATAAGGGAGTCATCTCCACCTAAAGTAGTTGATGCAGTATTATTCCAGGTCGTAAGTGCCATTTTAAACCTCAAAACAGAATTAGTTACGGGTGCAAATGCGGGAGAGATAATCCACTCCTGTCTATTATCTGTATATAAATTTAATCTAGCCGTAGTTGTTCCAAAATATGTTGTTTGTACATCATTTGAATTTGTCCACAATGATGTTGTATCCGTGGAAATAGTGCCTCCTTTTTCTGTCCATCCTGGAAAAACATCCTTTAAATTTGATCCTGTGAATCCAGTAAAATCATTAAATGAGGGAGATGGGGCGGCTTTGAACGTTGCAACATTTTTTGTTGAATCGTTTTGAACAAAAGCATCTCCAATAAGTGAAGTCCAGGCAGAGAATAAAAATTGACCAGAACCTACGGCCTGAAAAGGAGTAGTAAAGGTAAATAATGTGGAATCACCTGCTGGTAAATTGCTGGTAAAAACTTGATTGATAGTTGGATTATTGTTAACCTTATATGAAACCGGGATATTGTTTTGAGCCTGAGTTCCAAAATTTTTGATCCTAACTGTTACTGAAAATAAATCAGTAAGACCGCACCTTCCCACACCATTAATTGCAGCTACTCCGACATCATTGGCTGGAGGCGTATATATCTTAACGTCATCTATAGCCCAATAGTATCCTCTGTTACCTCTATATCTAAACCTAACCTTTAACGCTGGATTGGCGTGGCTTGAAATATTAATCTTTGAAAACTCTGGTTGATTTCCTGTTCCTACAGATACAGCGTATCGATTTTGGATTTTTACCCAATTAGTACCGTTGAAGACTTCAATAATAGCCGAATCGGTATTAGTGGCTCTGTCTCTATAATATTGAAAAAACTCCAGAAAAACAACAGATCCTTGAGCAACTGGTAGATCAGAAGAGGTAATTACCTCATTTGCAACTGTATTCACTCCTGCGCTATCACTATTCACAAATAAATAGTTTGAACCACGCATGTTAATACTTGTGTTTCCAATAAGACCAGGAGCATGAACGTACCATTTACAGGCTCCGGATCCACCGTCTGTAACTGTCCAGGTATTGGATATTGAATTACCATTAAAGTTATCAAAAAGGTAAACCTGAGCATTCGCCTTTTTGGAATAAAAAACTAAAAATAAAATGATTGCCTTAAAAGCAAAACCCAAACGAAGGGTAGAAGTATTTTTCATAAAACTAAATTTTTTTAAAGGCCGATTGAAAACCCTTTGAATATGCAAATAAATAAAGAATGTATTAAATTGTGAATCTAATTTAAATCAATTTTAGATTTCCAACCGGCATATAAACTCGAATACCAAACGGATCTTTTGGCATCCGGGCTTACTGTAAGCATAGGTTTCAATACTGAATTCCAATCCGATTGATTTATTTTTCCTAAACCTATGGCACCACCTATTGCAGCTCCCAGGCTTCCATTAGAATCTACAAGTTGTAACTCTGTCCCAGTTACATCAGTAAAAATTTGCCTGAAAAGTGGACTTAGGAACAGATTGGCGTTTCCAGCTCTAACTGTTTTGGTTTCAATTTTCATATCCTTCATGATGTCGAAACCATAATTTAAGGCAAAAACAATTCCCTCCTGAGTCGCTCTTACCATGTGGGCAGGCGTGTGGACATTAAAGTTCAAGCCAGAAAAGCTTCCACCTGGATTTTGATTATTAAGCAGTCTTTCGGCACCATTTCCGAAAGGGTAGGCCCTAAGGTGGTCACTTCCAGGGTGGATACCTGAGGCCATATCATTCATTGATTCATAATTAGCCAACTGGTTGCTACCCGAGGAAATTAACTTCCTTAACCAACTATAAAAAATACCAGTACCATTTAGGCAAGCCAATACACCTATCCTCTTGTGGCTTTCTGTATGATTTACGTGGGTAAAGCTATTAACCCGATTTAGGGAATCTGCCTTTAGATGGTCATTTATTCCATAAATAACTCCCGAAGTTCCTGCATTTGCACCAATTTGGCCTGGATCCATAACGCCAAGAGCAAATGCATTATTTGGTTGATCGCCAGCCCGATAGCCTAATTCTACATCGAAAGGAAGTCCAAGTTCGGTTGCAACAGATTGTTTAACTTTTCCTTGCTTACAAAATGACTCATGGGCTTTTGGGAATAAAGTATCATTGAAATCAAAATAAGTCATTAAAGCATGGGCCGGCTGGTTATTGATAAAATCCCACAAAATTCCTTCTGATAGACCAGAAAATGTTGTGCTTGCTTCTCCTGTTAATTTTGCTGCAATATAATCACCGGGAAGAAATGCATGTTTGGCTCTATCATAAATAGAAGGTTCATTGTCTTTTACCCATTTCAACTTTGAAGCAGTAAAATTTCCTGGAGAATTTAAAAATCTGGATAAACAATTCTCTTTCCCCAAGTCCTTAAATGCTTGTTCTCCAATTGAAACTGCTCTACTATCGCACCAGATAATTGAATTGCGCAGAGGCTTAAAATTCTCATCCGTTAAAACCAACCCGTGCATTTGATAGGTAATTCCAATACTGGCTACTTTGGAATATTCGCCTGGAAAATTTGCTTTTAACTGAGCACTTGCCAACACAAGATGTTCCCACCAAATTTCAGGATCTTGTTCTGCCCAACCTGCCCGGTGGGCAATGATTTCCATTTCCTGGTTGGGTGATTGGGCGTACCCAATGGCTTCCAGGGTATTACCATTTACCAATGCCACTTTGATGGAAGATGATCCGATGTCAATTCCTAAAAAATTCATGTTTTTTTGTGAAGATTTAAAGGATTAAATATAAAAGAAAATCCTAGACAAATCAAAAAATGATTTCATCATTTACAAAAGAAAAATTCCAGGATAAATAATGATATGACAAATTCAATTTGTTTGGAAATCTATTTGCAAGACAAGCTAGATTTGCGGCTTATTAAATTTCTAATCTTGATAAGAAACAGATACTTGAAAGTTTTGAATTTCAATAGATTTTTTTATTTGCATAATGACATTAATTAACGGAAAGGAATCGGCCAATTACTTCAGTGATCAACTGGCTATTAATCTTTTAGCTTTTAAGAAAAAAACCGGTGTAGAGCCACACCTTGCAGCAATTCTAGTTGGGCAAAGTGGACCGAGTGAAACCTATGTTGCAGCCAAAATGGAGGCATGTAAAAAAATCGGCTTTAGATCAAGTTTGATTAGGTTTGAGTCTGGTATATCCGAGTCTGAGTTAATTGCTCAAATACAAGTCATGAATGCAGATAAAAACTTACATGGATTTATTGTTCAACTCCCGTTGCCTCCACATATCTCTGTTGATAAAGTTATAGAATCTATTGATCCTGAAAAAGATGTAGACGGTTTTCACCCTATAAATCTTGGCAGAATGGCCAAGGGCCAAAAAGCTTTTGCCTCTGCAACACCATGGGGTATTATTAAATTACTGCAACATTATAATATTGAAACTGAAGGAAAACATGTTGTTGTTTTAGGCAGAAGTCAAATAGTTGGTTTGCCTATGAGTTTACTTCTCTCACGAAACTCAAAGCCAGGAAATTCAACAGTTACCATTTGTCACAGCAAAACAAAAAATTTGAAGGAAATTACTTTGCAAGCTGATATTTTGGTTGCTGCACTTGGAATACCTGAATTTTTAAAAGGAGATATGGTCAAGGAAGGGGTTGTTGTAATTGATGTTGGCATTTCACGGATACAGGATGAAACTAAAAAGTCGGGATATCGCCTGGTTGGTGATGTCGATTTTGATTCCGTAAGTCCAAAATGCATGGCAATTACACCTGTTCCAGGTGGAGTTGGACCGATGACTATTATTGCGTTGATGGAAAATACCTTAATGGCAGCCCAAAATCAATGGAAACAAAGTCAGAACAAATAAAATTTTTGTTGGTCAGATAGTTACTTATTGGCGTTTCTACTGAAGGATTTCCAATTTTTAAAAATGTTTTCTGAAGCGCATTAAAGACAAAGTTTTATGTAGAAATTGAAAACAAATTGTTGATTTAGTTACTTAACAATTTGAACCATTCTTATTTCAAATTTGTTCTATAGGCTGGGAAAGGTTTTCTTTGCAATTGGTATTATTACAGGTAAAAGTCTGAACTGGTTCAGCAATAACTTATTATGAAAAAAATTGCTGTTTTTACCTCTGGTGGAGATTCGCCGGGTATGAACGCTTGTGTACGTGCTGCCGTTAGAGCAGCTGTATATTATGGCATAGAAATTTACGGAATTAGAAGAGGCTACAATGGAATGATTAAAGGTGACATTGTAAAGCTTGATTCAAAGGCAGTCAGCAACACGGTTCAACGGGGTGGAACCATCCTTAAATCTGCCAGAAGCGAAGAATTTCGAAGTCCTGAAGGAAGGAGAAAGGCTTACGAACAAGTGCAAATGCTTGGAATAGAAGGCCTTGTTGCTATTGGAGGTAACGGTACTTTTACTGGAGCAGATATTTTTTACAATGAATATGGCATTCCAACTGTAGGTGCTCCAGGAACAATTGACAACGATTTGTATGGCACAGATTATACAATTGGCTTCGATACCGCTGTAAATACGGCATTGGAAGCCATTGATAAAATCCGGGATACTGCAGACTCTCATGACCGGATATTTTTTATTGAAGTAATGGGCAGAGACTCTGGTTATATAGCGATTCAATCTGGTATTGGTGGTGGAGCTGAGCTTGTTATGGTTCCAGAAACCAATAGTTCCATAGAAGAGGTTATTGAAACTTTGAAGGGAGGATGGAACAGATCCAAAACATCCTCTATTATCGTTGTTGCAGAAGGTGATGAAGAAGGAGGCGCTTTGGCGGTAGCTAGCAGAGTGCAAAAGCATGTTCCTTATGCAGATATTAAAGTAACCACTTTGGGCCACATACAAAGAGGTGGTGCACCGTCTGCTTTTGATAGGATTCTGAGTTCAAGACTCGGTGTTGCGGCTGTTGAGGGGCTATTGGATGGCCGAAAAAATGTAATGGCTGGAATTGTAAATAATGAGGTTGTTTATACACCTTTTAAGGAAACAATAACCTTGCGAAAACCCATTCATCCTGACCTGATCAGGCTTGTAGATATTTTGAGCGTTTAATTAAAACTTGATTTAAAAAAATAATTAATATGGGATTCGTTCCTTTTTTCGTGGTGATTTCTGGTGTTATTTTTCTGGTGCTGGGAGTTAACTACCATACATTTAAAAATTATAAAGCGGCCATCATACGGCTGATTAATCAAATTCAGGAATCAAAGAAGCAAGTGAGAACAGACGTAGATCAACTTGAAAGTTTATCTGTTTCTGATTTGGAAGGATTTTGCGAAAATATGTGCGCTTACCTTTCCGGCAAGTTGGATAGTAAATCTCTGCAAGACAAATTGGACTCAGTAAACGAGGCTTTTGGAAACTTGTATAGTGACAATGAATCAAAGCACCTTCAGGAAATTATTCTAAAAAGCATCAATCAAAACATGATGCAGATTTCAAGATTGAATGCTGAACTGAAAGAAAATCAATATGCGTATGAAAAATTGCTAAACGAAAAACCGTATAGCATGATGGGCAAATTGATGAAATTTGAAAAGATTCAGCTGCCTTGGGAGGCCAATACGGCCTTTACCATATCTGCCTGATTTCCAGGTTCTATCCAAACTACATCCGGATCCTTTTTAAACCAGGTACCTTGTCTTTTGGCATAATTTCGGGTGTGTTGTTTTATTTTTCCAATGGCATTTTCTTTTTTTGATTTCCCATCAAAAAATTCGAAAATTTCCTGATATCCCACTGTTTGTAAGGCATTTAAATGTTGAACGGGCAAAAAGGATTCAGCTTCTTTCCAAAGCCCTTTTTCCAACATTTTATCTACTCTTTGATCAATCTTTTTATACAAGTCTTCTTTTGGAACTTCAATTGCTATTTTAAATATTTTCCAGTCGGCAGGCCATGGCTGAGTAGGTGAAACTGGTTTTCCAGCCATAACCCATTCAAGCATTCTTTGAACGCGTCTGGGATTGAGCAAATTGACTGTGGCAGCCAGTTCAGGATCTTTTTCCTCAAGCATTTTGGCTAAAAAAGGCAAACCATGTTCTTCCAAAATCTCATTGACCTCATTACGAATATCATCGGAAACGGGTGGCCTGTCCAAACCTTCAGTCAAAGCCTTTATGTAAAGCCCAGTTCCGCCACAAACGACAATAGAATCGTGTGTTAGAAAATACTGATCCAGGAATTCTTTGGCCTCTTTTCCAAATCGACCAGCTGTGTAGTCTTCATTTACAGATACATGGTTAACAAAATGATGTTTAACTGCTAATAGTTCTGAAGCATCTGGTTTTGCAACACCAATATTAAGTTCTTTAAAAACCTGTCTTGAATCTGCTGACAAAATTTCTGTGCCTAATTCCTGGGCAAGAGAAATGGCCAGGGCGGTTTTTCCCGAAGCTGTTGGTCCACAAATGATGAATACTTTTTTCATGACATAAAAAAATCCCGCTTTCGGCGGGACTTAAATTATAGATAAACATTTGAACTTAAACCTTTTCTAAGGCCTCCTGAGTCAAAGGTTTATTGATATATTTTTTTACAAAATTGCTTTTCTTAGCCTTACTTAGATCCTGCGGATTAATTGAGGATGTGAGCATAATGATAGAAATGTTGTTTTTAATGTAATCTGATAATTTATCAAATTCATCCAAAAACTGAAATCCATCCATTAGTGGCATATCAATATCAAGGAAAATTATTTCAGGAAGTCCTACACCATTGGTAGAAAGTTTCTCAATATTTTTCAAAAACTCCAAAGCTCCTTTGGCGCCAGTGTGCATGAAAATAGTTTCTGCAACATTAGACGCCTCAAGCATCTTTTGGTTAATGAGGTTGTCTATCTCATTATCATCGATGAGCATCACGGCTTTGTACTTCTTCTTGCCTTCCATTATTTTTTTTGTGTATAGAAAATTGAATGATGGCCCAATTTTAGGAAGAAATGTTTAATGAACAAATTTTTAAAAGCTAAGATTCAAATATTATTGAATTTAGATAAAAATAAGAGAGGCCTTTTACTGATAAGATTTTGAAAATATTTTTTGAAAAAATAAAATAACCTTCGTTTAATTTTTGTGTTTATTGCCACAGGGAACACTATAAAAAATTTTGGTTTGAATGGAGAATAGTCTGAGCGACAATGAGATGAAAGCTCTTGTTACTTTGTTGGGAGACACAGATATGGAAGTTGTGTCTTTGGTTGAGCAAAAAATTATATCCCTTGGAGAAGCCATTATTCCTGCCCTTGAGCAGGAATGGGGGCAAAGTTTTGATGCCAGATCTCAAAAAAGAATTGAAGATATAATTCATAACCTTCAATTTGAAAATCTCAAAACAAGATTAATCAATTGGAAAAATAGCCCGGACCAAGATCTGCTTGAGGGCCTTTGGTTGGTTGCTACTTACCAATATCCCGATCTGGATTACTCCAAAATTAAGGACCAGGTTCAACAATTGTATTATGAAACATGGCTTGAGTTTAAACCGGATGCTGTTCCGCTTGATCAGATAAAAATCCTTAATTCCGTTATTTTTAACAAGTTAAAGTTCTCGCCAAATACCAAAAACTTTCATTCAATTTCCAATTCAATGATCAACATAGTTTTGGAAAGTAAAAAAGGCAATCCCATTTCCCTTTGCTGTTTATATATGATGGTGGCCCAAAGAATGAAACTTCCCATCTATGGCGTGAATCTTCCAAATCTTTTTATTCTTACTTATAAACAGGGAAGGCATCAGTTTTATATCAATGTTTTTAACAAAGGCCTGGTTTTTAGCAAACAGGATATTGATAACTATCTAAGCAACCTGCAACTAAAGCCAAATGATATATTCTACCAACCATGCAGCCATTTGGATATCATAAGAAGGGTGATGCGCAATATGATTGTAGCATTTGAAAAGGCTGGAAACGAAGAAAAAGACGCTGAAATCAGAAGCTTACTCGAAGTCTTAACTGATGAAAATGACCCGTATGCCTCTCTTTAAATTTGCTTTTTTGTGTGTTTTTGTTCTGGCATCTGCCTGTGCAAAAAATTCCTACCCTTGTCCTGATATTCATGGAGGAACCGAGGTTGTAAAAGCAGGCAGCAAGGAAGGATTAAAAAAGACAGAAACAGAACAAGATGAAAACGGCAGGTTAACCAAGAAGCCATATACCCATTCCGGCATGAAAAAGAAAAAGCATTAGCCGTTTATTTCTTTCATAAAATTGTCCCAAAATGGCTTAATGTTCAATAGCTTACATTTTTGATAGTATGCGTAGCCAAAAGATGCCATTAGCATACAACATAGGGAGAATGGTACCAAAATCAACATAGCAATATGAATGTACAGGTCTTCACCTGGCACCAACGGTCCGGGCAATGCGACAAGTCGAAAAAAATCATAAATCACCAAAATGGAAATAAAGCTAAGCCCAATCAAAATGAACCTGGCTATCATCGGGATTTCTCCCAGCAACTTTGAAAAAGTAATTTTTTCGTTTTCCACCTTATTTTTAGATTTAAAAACTGAAACAGTTTTTTAGCACGTATTGTTGAAAAAAAATTCGGAAGAATCTAAGGCTTTATTCTTGCTGTTAGCAGGGTAATGTCATCATTGAACCCCTTTTCACCAGCAAATTCAGAAAGCCTGTTTAAAAACCGTTGATGCAAAACAGCCAGTTTCTCATGTCTGTTTTCAATGAAATATTGCTCTAATCTATCAACACCAAACTCATCATTATTTTGGCCTTCAACTTCTGTAAGACCATCTGTATAAGCCACTAAAAGAACTTCTTCTGTTAGGCTTACTCTTCCAATTGTTAAATGTGGCAAGGTCGGAAAAATACCTAAAATGGTAGAGCCCAAAAGCAGCTGCTGTAAACTACCATCCATACTGATTAAACAGGGTGGATTGTGGCCTGAGTTTACATAGGTCATTTCATTTTTTTTCTTGTCTATTACGGCCATAAAAGAAGTTATAAACCGCTCCTGGTTGCTGTTTTGGCACAAAAGCATATTCATTAAAACAACGGCAGGTCCAAGTTCCTTTTTCTCCATCATCAGGGTTCGCATGCAAGCCTGAAAATTGGACATGAGCAATGCAGCAGACATACCTTTTCCGGAGACATCAGCGACACAAAGTGCAAACTGGTGCTCGCTTAGTTGGATAAAATCATAGTAATCACCACTTACATCCTGATGGGGTAGGTAGGTAGTATATATTTTAAGTTCATCAGTGTCGGGAAGTGTTTTTGGAAACAACATCCTTTGAACTTGTCTTGCAATTTCAATCTCCTTTCTAAATGCCTCCTGACGAATACGGTAAGCCAGAAGTTTCTGGTTTTCAATTGCCATCACCATCAAACTTACCAAAGTCTGAATCAAGGCAACCGCTTCTACATCATATGGATATGAAAAATTTTCGGGTTTCCCGGAAAGGATAACGCCACGCAATTCTCCATCAAAGAAAAATGGAATTACATGATGCAGGTGTTTGTTTTGTTCCGAAAGTTCCGTTGAAAGTTCACTCAAAATGCTGACATTCACCAAATTGTCAAGTAAAGAAAGCGAAACGGAATTTTGAACCATAATTCCATAACCGAATGAATTTCTCCATTCTTCATCTTTAAAAAACAAGGAAAAATGGTTAATACCTAGTTTTTCAAGCAGATAATCTTCCAGAATAAGGTAAAGACCCTGTTCTGGTTTATTCTTATTGATGGCAATGGTTAGATCAAGAACAGCCTGAAATTCAATCTGTTTAAGATCGAAACTCTTCTGAAAATCAGATGGCTGGCTTGATAGAAACTCCAATGGTTTTTATTTTTTTAGTTTGTACCGGTAGGAAGCTTAATTTTCTACAACGACGCCCATTGCAGAGAACTTTTCTATTCTGTTTAAAATCCTGTCTGCAGCATCTGTTTTATTCAAATCGTCCAAGGTGTCCAGAATTGTTTTCTTTATTTTTTTGGCTGTTGCAACAGGATCTGTGTGTGCTCCGCCTAGGGGTTCCTTTATGATATCGTCCACCAAACCAAACTTTTGCATGTCCTTTGCAGTTAATTTTAAAGCTTCCGCGGCTTGCTCTTTGTAATCCCAGCTTCGCCACAAAATAGAAGAACAGGACTCAGGAGAAATAACTGAATACCAGGTGTTTTCAAGCATAAAAACTTTATCACCAATTGCAATTCCCAATGCCCCACCAGAAGCGCCCTCTCCAATAACTATGCAAATAACAGGGACTTTCAGCATGAACATTTCTTTCAGGTTTCTCGCAATGGCTTCCCCTTGACCCCTTTCTTCAGCTTCAATTCCTGGAAAAGCTCCCGGTGTATCAATTAAAGTAACGATTGGCTTATTAAACTTCTCAGCCAACTTCATCAATCTGAGGGCTTTGCGGTATCCTTCCGGATTGGCCATCCCAAAATTCCTATGTTGTCTTTGCTTGGTATTTCTACCTTTTTGTTGACCAATAAACATGATGGATTGCCCACCAATTTCCCCAAACCCGCCAACCATAGCCTTATCATCTCCAAAACCGCGGTCGCCGTGAAGCTCCACAAATTTATCGCAAATGGTTTGGATATAATCCAGGGTATATGGTCTATCCGGATGCCTGGACAATTGTACTCTTTGCCAACGGGTTAGGTTTTGGTAGGTGGTCTTTTTTAGTTTGGAAATTTTTTCCTCCAATGACTTTACTGCCTCTGTAACATCCACATTGTTTTCAACAGCAAACTGCTTCATATCAGCTAGTTTCTGATCGAGTTCTATGATTGGTTTTTCAAAATCCAGCATATTTTTCTTTTACTTATTGGACCAAAAATAGCCCTATCTATTGATAGTAGTTATGTCTTTTTGTAGAACTTATTTTATGAGCTTTGATTATCAATTCATTAAGCAGAAAAACTACTTTCATTTTTTTCTTTTAAGCAATTTGAGAAGGTTAACCGGGTTTTGAAGGTAAAACATAATCCAACCTCTGTTTTTCCCCAATGACCTCAAGAACGATAATCTAAGCTTTTGCAAAAGACTTAAGGTCTTTTCGTATTTTTCAAAAACTGCCAATAAATTCTCAACATTTCGTCCGGCGGAAATTTCTTTCATTGTTTTGCTGTTGGCAACCATTACATAGTTGCCAAGAATCCGGTCTTCATATAAAATTTTTGCTACTGGTAAAATACGGAAAAGGAAATCGATATCCATTGTCAGATGATCTGTTTCTTCATACATACCTACCTGATTGTGAAGCGATTTGTGGTAAAAATAAGCAGAAGGATTGTACGGGAAATTGTAATCAAGCATAAAACTAACCGGGTCAAAGGGATATGGTTTATTAACCATATACAAAGAACCATCCTCCCTAATCACCCTGCAATTTCCAACTAAAAAAGTACCAGCTAGGGCTTTTTCAAATATTGATTTGGCAAAAGAAAGTGCACCTTCCTCATATCGGTCATCGGCATTCAAAAAGGAAATCACTTGGTTTTTGGCCAACACAATTCCTTTGTTCATCGCATCACTTTGGCCCCTGTCTTTTTCACAAATCCATTTGATATGGCTGAAATTTTTTGCAAAATTTTGGATTAGCTCCTGGGTTCCATCTGTAGATCCACCATCAATAACCAAATGTTCCAGGCCCATAAAATATTGATCTGCTACACTTTGCAGGCAGGATTCAATATATTTTGCAGCATTAAAAACAGGCGTAATGATGGTTATCATGGTGCAAATCAATCAAAATGAAACCAAAATTTCTCAGGCTTTTTTGCCAAGAACTCCATACTGCCCTCCCAACGGGAATTTTAGCAGGAATTTTTCAATGGGCCTGAAAACAGAAAGCCATTGAGGAAAGTAAAATAGAAAATTGGTTTCAAGTATCTCAAAACCAGCAGATTTTATTCGGTTTTTCAATTCTTTTGGCCACACTTTTACCACGCCTTTATCAAATGGATTGGTGTACATGGCCAATTGTGTTCCTGGATTGGCAGGATTATTTTCAAAGATCCATATCAAAGCCTCTGACTTGCATAGGGAAAAAAGCTGGTACATGGTTTCCTGCCTCTCATTTGGTTTTATATGATGTAAAACGCAATTGAGGTAAACCAAATCGAACGGTTCACAATCCGGAAGAAGTTTAAACTGTATAAACTCCAGATTATCGGCCTTATGAGTTTCTTTGGCAAACTTTATGGATGCTTCTGAGATGTCCGAACCAATAACTTGAGCCTTTGGAAAAAGAGCAGTCAATTCCATACAGGTAGCGCCTGTTCCGCAACCAAAATCTAATATTCTTTGAGGTTTAAAATTTTTTGGAAGTTTTTGAAATAGTAAATCCAGTCGGCCCTTAATGAAAAAATATTTGTCATTGCCAGTAACCCCAATGCCTTTATTCAGCATTTCATCATATTGTTCGGGCAAGTCAAAAAGTTGTTGCATAATTTTTTAAGGCAGTCGCAATAATCATTCTTATCCTTGCTACCGCAAAATTGGCTCTGATATTTTAATAAAATCCTTCATAAAATAAATGAAAGTTTCTGATTTAGAAGCAGTTATTCTTCAAAAAAAATCTTATCTATGTGTGGGTCTGGATCCTGATGTTTCCAAATTGCCTGCCCATTTACCCAAAAATGCAGAAGGCGTTCTTGAATTTTGTTTGTCAATAATTGAAACTACCTCCCCTTTTGCCACTGCTTACAAACTAAATTCTGCCTTTTTTGAAAGTCTTGGGCCTGCTGGTTGGTCCACCATGCAAACTATATTTGAAGAACTTAATAGTCTTGGAATTTATGCCATTGCCGATGCCAAACGGGCGGATATTGGCAATACGTCTGAGCATTATGCCAAGGCTTTTTTTGAAAACATGCTGGCCGATGCCATTACACTTTCGCCTTATATGGGCCGGGATAGCATTTCGCCTTTTCTTCAATATCCTGAAAAAGCAGCGATTTTATTGGCACTAACTTCAAATTTAGGGCACATTGATTTTGAAATGCAAAAGCTGGAAAATGGCAAACGATTGTATGAACAGGTGATAGAAACCAGTTTAAGCTGGCCAAAATTGGGTGACCTTATGTATGTGATAGGTGCCAACAGAACCCAGGAAATTGAAAACGTAAGGCGGATTTGTCCGGACAACTTTTTGCTGGTTCCCGGAGTAGGCGCACAAGGTGGAAGTTTGCAGGAAATTTCCAAATATGGCCTCAATTCAAAAGGAGGCTTGTTAATTAATGCCTCAAGATCAATTATTTATTCGGGAAACGGTATGGATTTTGCCAAACAAGCTTCAGACGAGGCAGAAAAACTTCAAAAGGAAATGAGCCTTTACCTCTAAAATTCCAAAGTCCAATCCTGTCGTTTTAGGTATAACATTTAAACTCTTAAACAGCCAATAATAATCAATCGAGTCCCCAACCCACAACTCCTTGACTTTTCAACTTACGACTAAAAAACTCCCCAACTTTCTACTCCCCAACTTCTCGACTAACCGACTAACCGACTTACGACTAATCGACTTACGACTCACCAACTTCCCCCTCCAACTCAGCAATAGCCAACCAGGAAAGCAAACCGCAACCGATTTCAAGTGCATCTTCATCAATATCAAAAGTAGGAGTGTGTACGCCAGAAATGATTCCTTTTTCCTCGTTTCTTGTGCCAAGTCTGTAAAAGCAACCTGGAATTTCCTGCGTGTAATAGGAAAAATCCTCAGCAGCCATCCAAATATCGAGATCAACCACATTTTCTGCTCCCAAATAAGAAATGGCCGAAGCTTTCATTTTTTGGGTTAAAGCTGGATCGTTCATCAAAAATGGATAACCCTTTCTGATTTCTAAATCGGCCCTGGCACCAAATGCCTCACAAATGCCTTCAATAATTTTCCTGATTTTTTCGTGAGCTTTTGCCCTCCAAACTTCATCCATGGTTCTAAAAGTGCCTTCCATATAAATGGAATTGGGTAGCACATTGGTTGCACCCTGGGCTATTACCGTTCCAAAAGAAAGTACGGAAGGAATTTTTGGATCAGCAGTTCTGCTTACCACTTGCTGAACCGCAGTAATTACCTGAGCAGCAATGGCTACTACATCAATCGCAAGATTTGGCATAGCACCATGACCACCTTTCCCATGAATGGTTAAATAAATCTCATCCGCACTTGCCATATACAAACCTTCACGGAAGCCAACGGTTCCAACAGGCAAAAGAGGCATGACATGCTGACCAACAATGGATTGTGGAGCAGGATTTTGCAAAACACCTTCCTTAATCAACATAGAGGCTCCACCTGGCACTTTTTCCTCACCTGGCTGGAAAATTAGTTTTATCGTTCCTTCAAATTGATCTTTAACCTGATTCAAAATCCATGAAGCGCCCAATAATGAAGAAGTATGCACATCGTGTCCGCAAGCATGCATTACACCTGGTTTGGTTGACTTATAAGGGACTTCATTCTTTTCAAAAATGGGTAAAGCATCCATATCGCTCCGCAAAGCAATGACCCTCGAGCCTGGATTTTTTCCTTCAATAATTCCCACCACACCCGTTCCCGCTATGCCATGTTCGTGTGAAACCCCGAATTCTGTCAATCGATCTGAAACAAAACGAGCGGTTTCAAACTCCTGAAAAGACAACTCAGGATTTGCGTGGATGTGGTGTCTCCAGGCTTGAACTTTGGGTGTTACTAATTTGGCAAGTTTTTGAATGGTAGAAATCATGGTTCAAATAAAGGCATTTTCAATAAAATTAAGGTTTGGTAAGATTTCTAAATTTTAATTTTTAGCTTACTTTTGTTTGACAATCAAGCAAAAAGGAAGTGTCAATAACCAAATTTTCTGACTTAGATCTTAACGGTCGCTACACGTATGCTGACTATTTAAAATGGCAATTTGATGAGATGGTTGAACTTATTAAGGGTAAAATTTTCAAAATGTCGCCTTCTCCATCCAGATATCATCAGGATATTGCTATTAATATTACAACCTTTTTCAAAAATGAGCTTAAAGGGAAAATTTGCAAGGTCTATACCGCCCCTTCCGATGTTAGACTTATTTCTAAAGGCAATGGGGATAAAGATATAACTACTGTTGTCCAACCAGATGTATTTGTGGTTTGCGATCCATCTAAATTGGATGAAAAAGGTTGTCTTGGCAGTCCAGATTTGATCGTTGAAATAGTTTCTCCTTTTACAGCCGAAAAAGATATTTCAAGAAAATTTGAGTTGTATCAGGAGTCAGGTGTTTTGGAATATTGGCTTGTATTTCCAAACGATAAAATTGTTGAAATCTTTGTACTTGATGGGGGTCGATTTGGTCCGCCAAAAGTTTTTACTGAATTAGACCTAATTCCAATTCATATTTTTGAGGGTATGAGAATATCTGGGATTGATGTTTTTGAGCAATAAAGCTTGTGAATTAATAAGGTTTAACAATTAATAGACAAATTTATATTTGTAAAACATCAAAATCTTTTATGTTAACTGCCAATTGAATGCAATTTATAGTAGGTAGTTTTAGTTAAGTTTAATATTATTTTCTGACTTTGCTATCCACTCTAAAAAATTTAAAACTATTAGCTTGAGTTAAAAGAAAAAAGAATTTGACAGATCTTTTGAATTAGATGTTCTATCTTTGTTATAACAAATTAAAATCCAATGACTAGTCAACTCAGAAAAATTGGCAATTCCCAAGGAATAATCATTCCTAAGTTTATGTTGCAACAGTTGGGAATTGAAAAAGAAATATCCATTCAAATATCTGGAAATCAAATTATTATTGAACCAAAAGCAAAGACTCCCAGAGCTGGTTGGGAGGAGCAAATTAAAAAGGCAATTGAAACCGAAGGCCCACATGAAGGTGATATGTTTCCAGGGATAGTCAATGATTTCGATAAGGAGGAATGGACATGGGAGTAAAGCTTAATGAAGTTTGGCTGGTAGATTTAGAACCAACCAAAGGCTTTGAAATTTCAAAAATCAGACCATGTGCAGTCATTTCGCCAAATGAAATGAATGGCAAAATAAAAACAGTTTTAGTAGCACCGATGACTTCCACAATCAGGTTATTTCCATTTCGGGTTAACACAAATTTTCAGGGAAAGTCAGGCCAAATTGCCTTGGATCAAATACGATGTATTGATCAAAGTCGGCTTGTAAAAAAACTTGGGACTTTATCTGATGTTGAATCAATATGTGTTTCAAGTACTTTGATTGAAATTTTTCAACAATAAAAAATGCTCAGCTACTGGGAAATAAATTCGTTTTTAGACTACGATCTGATCGTGGTAGGAGCAGGAATTGTGGGTCTTTCGACAGCTTGTTCATTCAAAGAAAGAAATCCCAAAAAGTCGGTTTTGGTATTGGAAAGAGGGATTTTTCCGACTGGAGCAAGCACTAAAAATGCCGGTTTTGCATGTTATGGTTCGGCGGCAGAAATCTGGCACGATGTGCAACAATTGGGTGAAAAAAGGGCCTTAGAAGTGGTCGCTCTTCGAGTGGAAGGTTTGAAAAAACTTAGAGAAAGACTTGGTGATGAAGCCATTGGATACGAAGAAAATGGAGGAGGTGAAATTTTTCTGGAATCCGAGGATTTCAATCTGGACGTTTTACCACAACTGAACGATTGGTTAAGACCATTTTTTGGAAAAAACACATTTATCGAAGACCATGGCCGACTGGATGAACTGGGTTTTCAAAAAGGAAACATTCGTACTTTTGTGACCAATATGGTTGAAGGTCAGATTGATACCGGTAAAATGATGAAAAGCCTGCTTGCATTTGCCAGGGAAAAAGGGATTGAAATCTACACCGGATGTAAAGCGGAATTGCCTGAAATGATCAATGGAAAATGGCGTATTCCCATCGATCAATCCAGCATTGAGTTTTTGGCTGAGAAGGTGGCAATTTGTACGAATGCATTTACCCCTTTTTTATTTCCTGAGTTTGATATTAAACCTGGTAGGGGCCAGGTCTTAATCACAAAACCAATTGATAATCTGAAATTTAAAGGCATTTTTCACTTCGATGAAGGCTACTATTACTTTCGGAATGTTGGGAAAAGGGTTTTGTTCGGTGGTGGCAGGAACCTGGATTTTGAAGGGGAGCAAACTTTTGACATTTCTCTTAATGATACGATTCAAAAAAAGCTGGATTATTATCTCAAAACCTTGATTTTACCTGAAGGAACCCAATTTGAAATTCAACACCGATGGGCTGGAGTAATGGCTTTTGGAAATGAAAAAGTCCCTATCATTCAAGACCTTGGAAATGGACTTGTTGCTGGCGTTAGAATGAACGGAATGGGTATAGCAATGGGCACAGAAGTTGGAGATAGACTAGCAAAAATGCTCACCTAAAATCCAAAATTCCAAACCAATATTATCTGTATCCCAGTATTTTAAGCATGCTCTCGCTGTCCTGTTCGGCAGCAAACAGCTCCGTACTTATATTTCCTTTTTCGTCTTTTTGAATCAAAACATGTTTAGGTGCAGGGATCAAACAATGTTGAATTCCGCCATATCCACCTAAAGATTCCTGGTAGGCACCTGTGTGAAAAAAGCCAACATATAATTGGTCTTCATCCTCAATTTTTGGAAGGAAAACAACAGAACTATGGGCTTCAGAATTATAGTAATCCATTGAATCGCAAGTTAATCCCCCTAAATTAACCTGATGATACCGTTTGTTCCAATGGTTAATGGCCAACATGATATATTTCTGATTCAAGCCCCATGCATCCGGCAAATTGGTTATGAATGAGCTATCGATCATGTACCAAAGTTCTTTGTCGTTTTGCTGCTTCTGGTCCAGAATTGAATAAATCACAGCGCCACTTTCGCCTACTGTATAGCTGCCAAATTCAGTAAAAATATCTGGCATTGGCACACCTTGTTCGTTGCAGATATATTGAATGTTTTCAACAATCTGATCTATGATGTAGTCATAATCAAAATCAAATTGCATGGAGGTTTTAATTGGTAGCCCTCCTCCAATGTCTATACTATCTAATTCCGGACAAATTTTCTTAAGCTCACAATAAATCTCAACAAACTTTGTAAGCTCATTCCAGTAATAGGCAGTATCTTTCATTCCTGTATTTACAAAGAAATGAAGCGTTTTTAAAGTGAATTTGGCCCGGCCTTCTATTCTTCTTTTATAAAAATCAAGAATATCGTTGTATCGGATTCCAAGTCTGGATGTGTAAAACTCAAAAGTAGGCTCCTCATCAGCTGCAATCCGAAGTCCAACCTGGCAGTTCACTTTGTTGTGTACTTCATAATAATCTATTTCGGTCAGATTATCAAGAATGGGAACGCAATTTTCAAAACCATCGTTTATTAACTCGCTGATATACTGGAGATAAAGTGGTCTTTTATAGCCATTGCAAAGGAAATAGGTTTGCTTGTTTACCAATCCTCTGTTGTACAATTCCCTAATAATTGGAATGTCGTAGGCCGACGAAGTTTCAATATGAATATCGTTTTTCAAGGCTTCCTCCATCACAAATCTGAAATGGCTGGACTTGGTGCAATAGCAATATGTATATTTTCCGGTATATCCATATTTTTCAAAAGCTTTGTTGAACAGGCTTTTGGCTTTTTGAATATGTTCGGAAATTTTTGGTAAGTAGCTCAATTTCAAAGGGGTACCATATTGCTCAATAATAGGCATAAGCGGAACTCCATTAAAGTGTAGTTCGTTGTTTTCAACCTTGAATTCTTCCGTTGGAAACTCAAAGGTTTGTTCGATTAAGTCAATGTATTCCAGCATGTTGATTGCGAATAGTCCTTTTCAAAACTCAAATTCTTTTTTGGAAAGGGCATGCGATTTAAAGATAAAAAAACTTTGATCAAAGCAATGTGAAAAATGGTAACAATAACACAATACACAATTTCTCTTAAGTTTATGAATGTCAATTATTTGAAATCAAAAATGACCTTGGAGATTTTGAAATAAATCCAACTTCCGCTTTTAAAATTAAAACCAAATTTTGTACCTTGATATGATTCTTTTTTTATCAGGCAGTAAAGCCAGCCCTTACAATTTCTATATTTATGAGCTTATTGTATATATTACTATTTGGTAGATTGTTGCTTTTATTTTTTCGGAAAAGAACCACTTACAAGGATGGAAATATTTACACTTTTGCCCATTTTTATTATCCTCATTTCCGTGTCTTTGGGTTGGCTTTTGGATAAGTGTATTCCAAAGTTATTTTGGGTTTTAACTGGTGGTTGAAACTAAATTTACAATTTTCGTATGTCAAAGCAATTGATTGAGGGCCAAACATTTGAAAAATTAAATCTGGAATCTCATCCTTTGGAAAAAGGAGAATATGAAAACTGTAACTTTATTTCCTGTGACCTTTCAAATAGCGACCTGCGGGGAATCCATTTTATGGATTGTCTTTTCAAGACTTGTAATTTAAGTTCTGTAAAGCCTTTTGATTCAGCGCTTAAGAATGTGAAATTTCTGGATTGCAAAATTTTAGGGTTCCACTTTGAGAATTGTAATCCCTTCTTGTTTGAAGTAAATTTCGAAAACTGTGTCCTGGATTTTTCTTCATTTTTTAAACTTAAATTAAAGAAAACGAGCCTTAAAAATTGCAGTTTGAAGGAAGTAGATTTTTCAGAATGCGATTTAACTCAGGTAAAGTTTGAACAATGCGATTTGTTTGATGCCAAATTTGACAATACAATTCTGGAAAAAACGGATTTTAGCACTGCTTTTAATTTTGTCCTGGATCCGGAAAGAAATAAAATGAAAGGAGCCAGATTTTCTAAAGAAGGAATTGTAGGGCTTTTGACTAAGTATAAAATTGATATTCAATAAGTTTTCCTTTTAATTGATTATAAAAACCGGAAGTTTTGTTTGTTCAAAAACAGAATTTCTAACACCTGATTTTTTATCTTTTTAAGGTTCTGAGAAGTTGGCAAAAAGGCAGGTTTTTAATTTTGGTTCAAACTTTGTTGATATATTTGCTATCAGGAAAAAACCAATATTTTGTCTCGCTTTCTTTCCATACTCCTCATATCCAGTTACTTTTTAGGCGCTCTTGGTCTGAAAGTAAACCAGCATTATTGCTGTGGTAAGGTGGTGGCTATAGAATTACTCTTTGGACAAAAGCCAAAAGATTGTTCTGGAAAGGTTCCCAAAGAACCTAAAAAATGTTGCAAGGATGAAGTTAAAATATTGCAATCAGATGATGCAAAGCAATCATTTTCAGGATTTCATTTTCACTCTTCGGCTTCGGTTTTTGAACAACTTTTTACTTTCGGTTTTTGTGAAAAAAGAAATCAGTTATTTGATAAACTGCTGGTTTCACATTTTGCTAATGGGCCTCCGTTAATTTATTCGGAACCACTCTTTTTGCTTCATCGTAGTTTGTTGGTCTGATAAAAATTTGAATATTGTTTTGAAACAAAGCGTTTCTGACAATTTGAACAGAGGTCCCTTAAAAAAGGATATCGACTTTTTTATATTCAAATTCAAAAAATATCAACAATGAAAATCTTTCAAAAAATTTATTTATTCAGCTTCTTTTTGCTGATTTTTTCAAATTGCAATAGCCAAAACAAATCAAAACCTGGCGAACAAAAGTTAGAATTTAAGGTATGGGGAAATTGCGAAATGTGCAAGGAAACCATCGAAACTGCCTTGGATGTAAAGGGCATAAAATCAGCCGATTGGAACATGGAGTCCAAAAAAATATCGGTTGTGTTTGATGCTGAAAAAATCACAGAAGACAAAATCCACAAACTCATTGCAGCTTCCGGATATGATACGGAAAAAGAAAAGGGCAGTGACAAAGCCTATAAGGACTTGCCGGATTGTTGCCAGTACACCAGAAAGCCCTAAAAAATGACACGATTGTTTACACCAGATTTCCTCAAACGAAGTCTGGTTTTGGTGCTTTTTTTATGGGTTCAATTTGCCTTTGCCCAGGAAAAAAAGTTTGTAAAAGGAATCGTTTTGGAGGAGACTCAAAAGGGAAGTTTTACACCACTATTTGGCGCAAGTGTATTTTGGATCGGCTCAACAACTGGCTCAACAACAGATTCTTCCGGTTATTTTTCTATTGATTTTCCAAAGCAGGATTCGATTCAAAATTCAAAATTGGTCATTCGTTATCTGGGTTTTGAAAGTGATACCATTGAAAACTTTACTTCCGATAAACTGAGGGTAATTCTGGCTTCTGAACAAGGCAAAAAACTGAATGAAGTAACTGTTGAAGGAAGAATTCCTCCTAGTTACCAAATGATGGAACCGATGAATACCACAGTGATGACCGGAAAGGAATTACTAAAAGCTGCCTGTTGCAATCTGAGTGAAAGTTTTGAAACCAATCCTGCTGTGGAGGTAAATTATAGTGATGCTGTTACCGGTGCCAAACAAATCCAAATGCTGGGCCTTTCGGGAAATTATATTTTGATGACGCAGGAAAATTTACCTGGCGTTCGTGGCTTGATGTCCAGTTATGGGCTTGGTTTTACACCCGGCCCCTGGGTAGAATCCATTCAGGTTACAAAAGGAGTTGGTTCAGTGGCAAACGGTTATGAGTCTATGACTGGACAAATTAACGTAGAACTTAAAAAGCCGGATTGGGCAATCAAGGCAAGAGAAAAGCTTTATGTAAACGCTTATGGAAATTCTATGGGACGCTTTGAATTGAATTTGAATGCTACGCAAAAACTAAGCAAAAAGTGGTTTGTAAGCAATTTGGTTCATGGCAATATGATGCAGCATGAGAACGACTTTAATAAGGATGGCTTTATGGATATGCCAACTGGTCAACAACTTAATGCCATGCAACGTTGGCGATTTGACGATGGAAAAGGCCTGACTGCCCAACTTGGTTTTCAGGCAATGGTGGATGACAGGACAGGTGGGCAGTTTCAACAACATGGTTCAACTCACTCGCAATCCGAGTTGTATGAAATTCGTTTGAAGAACCAAACCTTGGGTGCTTTTGGAAAGATTGGCTATATTTTTCCATCCAAAAAATACAAAAGTATAGGTTTGATGCAGTCCTTTTCCAGCAATGAAACCAACCAAAAGTTTGGAAGGGTCAATCAATATTCGGGCAATCAGAATACGTATTATGCCAATTTGGTTTATCAAAGTATAATTGGAAGTACCAATTTGAAATTCAGGATGGGAACAAGTTTTCGTTGGGATAAATATAAAGAAGAAATAGCCATGCCAATGGATTCAACTATTTCTATAAATCCAGGAAATCCTTCCAGAACGGAAATCGTGCCAGGAGCTTTTGGAGCATTTACCTGGAATCCAATAGTGCGGTTGACAGCAGTTGGAGGCTTAAGGATCGATCATCACAACCTTTTTGGTTTTTGGCTTACCCCCAGAATGCATATTAAATATGATGTTTCAGAAAACTCAAGCATCCGTTTCTCAGCTGGAAATGGCCGAAGATTGGCCAACATTTTTGCAGAAAATTCAAGTTTAATGGCCACATCCAGGGTTTTTAGATATCCGGGCGAGTTTTATCAACAAAAAGAAAACGGACTATTGCCCGAAATGGCATGGAATTATGGTTTAAGCTGGAGCCATGGTTTTGAGTTATTAAATCGAAAAGGAAATTTTTCTTTAGATGGATATAGAACAGATTTTCAAAATCAGATTGTGGTGGATTTAGACAGCGATCCTGCAAAAGTTAATTTTTGTAATTTGAATGGAAAATCCTTTTCTAATGCAATTCAGGTCCAGATTGAATATGAAATTGTTAAGAGATTTGATATCAGAATGGCATATAAATGGTTGGATGTAAGGCAAACAATAGGCGGAAATTTACTTGAAAAACCTTTTGTTGCCAGCAATCGCTTCTTTGTAAATCTGGCTTACAAAACCAGAAGCAAATGGACATTTGATGCAACTTTTAATTGGAATGGCAGCAAAAGGATCCCCAATACTAAATCAAATCCGCAATCGCTTCAGTTTCCAGAAAGGTCACCCACTTTTTGGGTGCTTAATGCCCAAATTGCCAAGGCATTTGGAAAAAACCTGGAATTTTATGTAGGTGCAGAAAATATGTTTGATTTCAGACAAATCAGGTTAATCAATAATCCTGAAAATCCATTTGGAAATCTATTTGATGCCTCGATGGTTTGGGGACCTGTTATTGGTAGGATGGTGTATGGTGGTTTAAGGTTTACTATTAAATAGCGGATTAATCAATTGTTTTATAGGCATTTAGGTTGCTAAAGGAAATTTAATTTAAGTCCAAAGCGATTTCTTTTTGATTATCGATTTTACCAAAATGAAATTGTTTAATTTCTTTACCTCCCATCTTTAAACTATAGCTTCCATAAAAACCCCGGGTTTCAAATTGTCCTTTTTCATCGGTAGCAAATTTTGTTTTGGTATTCCATTCCTTGGTTATCAATTTTTCAATGGCTTGCAATTTTAAAGATGGCTCCCCGTTGTCAAGAATCAAATCGCCTCCCCAATAGGTGAAAAGTTCCATGGACTTATGGCCGAAACCAATGGTATAGGCATTTTCGATGTAGGCCAAGGTTGCTTCATCTACCTCTGTTTTCTTCTTATCAATTCTAGACCAAAATTCTGTGATTTGAAGGGGTAATCCTGGCTCTGCCAATTGGTCCAGACAAGTCTGAATTTCATTCATTGTAAATGGCTCAGCGACATGGCATTGGGTTCCGATTGCATCTGGTGCAATTCCACGTTTTTTCATTTCTGTTACCAGTTCCACATATCTGGTTCTCTGGGTTTTGGCACTTATTTCTGTTCTGTAATCTTTTTCCAGACCATAATCGTTCAACACAAATCTTGCATTTGGATTTGCCTTTCTGGCTACTTTCATGGCAGGTTCCAGATAGGTTAAAATCTCCTCAAGTGATTCAATATGAGGCCACTTTCGATCCTCAGTATGTCTCAGAGAAGGCTCCCACAAAAACTCATTGCAAAGGTCCCAAAGTTCAACTTTGCCCTTGTAGCGACCAACTAAATCTTCTACATGGTGCAGCATTTTTTCCAACCTCACCTCGTATGGATATTTTTTAAACCAGTCTGGCAAAGCCTTTGGCACAGTCCAAACAAGTGGATGGCCTTTTACCTCCATTCCTAAACTTTTTGCAATTGCTATTTCACTTTCAAAAACTGAATAAATCCTTTGGCCTTCAATAGTTTCTATCGGTTGGTGCCAGCGTTCATTCCAATAACATTTCGCAGTAAAATTGTTAAAAATATTTCCAAGACGTTTTAATTGACTTTCATTTAATCGGTTTTTAGTTTTTTCTCCCATTTGGGTAAAACCAAAGCCAAAATCATGTTTTATCTGAACCAATTCAAATTCTGAATTTGAAATCGGCTTCCCACCATTTCGTAGGTTGATTTTTAGATTACCTTTTCTGAAACTTTCAATATTCTGTTTTGCATTTTTGAGCAAATCGGCATCTTTTTCATCCTCTCTTGCTTTTGAAATTTGGTTGGTCCTCCACTCCTCACCAGGCTTTTGCCTTGGGTAGCTTACACAAGAAATACCAACGCCAGCTCCAATTGGAATGCCTAATAAACCTTTAAGAATCCGTCTTCGTTTCATTTTCAAAATTTGATTAAAAGCCTGAAAAAGATTTGATTATACAGATTGAACGGAATAATATCATTGCATTTCCATTTCCACTCTTACTTCTCCTTTTAAATCAACTGGAATAAAAGCTTCACCTTCTTTTCCATTCAGCTTAAAGCTTTTGATTGTATTACCTGAGCCTGTGATATATAAATTCAAAATGGCGTCCCTGTAAGGCACTCCAACCAATCTCAGATTTTCATACTTTTTAGGCACAACGGGTTTAAAATCAATGCCTTTTTCAGAGAATTTCATACCGAAAAGACCGTTGAATACCATCCTTAAATATGCTGTGGCTCCCCAGGTTTGGCGTTCAGTGCTTTTCCACTCCCTGATCCATCCTTTTTTGAAGCCATCTTCCTGAAGTCCACCATAAGCCAGTCCAGTTTTTGGATGATAAATTTCCCTGAACTGAAGGTCACGCAAGGTGTGATTTGTTAGCGTAGTGAACTCATGGTCAAAGGCTTTTACATTTCCATTGAGGGCTGCGGCATGTGCCCAAAAACCTTGCACATGTGTCCAAACCGAGCCGCTGTGCCGGCCAAAATGTTTGCCTTCTTTGTCCAGGTAACGCGGAAAGGAAGGATATACACAAGGAATTCCGCCCGGCTCCACCACTGAATTTTGCAAAGTTCTTTCAGTTTGCTCCGGCGAAGAAACGCCGAATAGCAAGGCATACGAAATACCCAATCCTTCTTGTGAATCGCAGGTTTTCCATGGATCAAGATAGTAAGAATAGTGGCCTTTTTCTTTGTTCCAGAAATGGGTGTTGATAGCCGCTTTTATGGCAGTTCCCTTTTCTGCAAACGATTTATTCTCTGGCAATTGCAGTTCCTTTTCCATTTTTGGGAGAATGTCATACACCTGGGCATACACACAATTGGTGGAAAGTGTCATCATGGGCAAACCCCAGCCAGTTTTGGCTTTTTTATCTGGATTGGCTTCAGCCCATTTGTCCACATTGCTCAGCCAGGGACCATCTTCCCGGTAATCGCCTGTGTGGGTATATTCGTCATCGTAAGCTGCTATGCCGTCTCCATACACAGCGGCACCTCTGAAAAGGCCCATTTTGGAATCAAATTCATCCTTTTCCAGCTGGGCTAAGGTTTTGATGCTGGCATTGTAGGCAGTTTTCAAAAATGATTTGTCTCCATGGTAGAGGTAAAGATTCCAGGCACCAATGGTCCAGATTATCTTGTCCCAATATTGGCCGCCGATGATGGTGTCTTTGTTTTCATCTGTTTTGAGGATTTCCATCAATGTTGTTTTCCCTATTTCAGGATACAACAATCCAGCTCCTGACCAAATGTTGATGGAAGCATCTCTGGTCCAGGCACCTGTATAGTCGAAACCCGCAAAAAGTATCGGCTTTTCTTTGCCCTTTTCAGCCGTGTGCCGCATTCTGATGTTGGTAAAAAGGTCACCAATGGCAATGTGAAAAACGGAGCTGAGGGTGTCTAATTCTACATTGTTGCTTTTTAAAAGCGGCGTTCCAATTTTTTGAAAAACAGGTTCAGTGGTTTTGGTTTCTTCCTTTTTTTCTGCCTGTTGGCAACTCATAACCAAAGCGAAAATGCTGGCAATGAGGATGTATTTGATTTTCATGTTTGACTAAAATATATGCCTGGTTAAATTTAAAAATCAGAGCTTTTATCCAGGAAAAAGTAATCTTAGATACCAGCTTTTTAATTGCGGTAAATATGCCTACAATGATTGACTTGGGAATAATGGACCTTTCAAAAATTTACTGATTCAATCAAATCAAAATTTTAACTTTGCGTATATTCAAATTCAAACCATGTCAGAAAGAATAACCAGAAATCCTGAGCAATGTGGCGGAAAACCATGTATCAGAAATTTAAGAATTAGGGTCAGTGATGTAATTGAGCTATTGGCAAATGGACTAAGTCCTGCCGAAATATTGGAGGAGTTACCCGCTTTGGAAGCCGAAGATATAACCGCTTGTCTCTGGTTTGCAGCGATGCAATTAAAACATCCCGTTTTGGTTGCTGCTTAGGAAATGATTGTTCTGGATGCTCAACTTCCACCTTCTCTGGCTCCCTGGATAAAAGACTCCTTTGATTTGGAATGTGTTTCAACTCGATTTATTAATCTTGAAAATGGAAGCGATAGGGCTATTTTCCTTTGGGCAAAGTCAAATAATGCCATCGTGATGACAAAGGATATTGATTTTATTAATCTTCAAATTGAGCTAGGTAGCCCCCCCAAAGTGATTTGGTTGACGATTGGGAATACGTCAAAATTAAAGTTGAAAGAAATTTTGAAAATACACCTTCTAAAAGCTGTTGATATGCTTAAAGAGAATAATCTGGTTGAAATTTCTAACTAAATCCCAAGCCATTTTTTATACTTTTTGATCTTTTCTATAATCCTCACTCCACCAAAATCACATCCGAATCTACCAAAACCACCTTTTTCAAATCCAGTTCTGAGGCTGAACTCAAACGCATATCCAGCTTTCCTTTTTGGATGTTTTTGCCCGGATAAAATGAAAAAGCCAAAGAGATTTGAAACCGCTATTTGAATCAAACCTGGTGACTTTAGGATAGGCTACATTTATAAGGATTCTTCAAAGAATTTCTTTCGGGATATGCATAAAGGTTTAAATGAAAAAAGAAATACAATAACTTTGACTGTCAATTAATTTTAATTCAAAAATGAAGCTTCCCCGTTATGAACTAAAAGCTGAAAAGTCTTTAATGGTTTTTGAATTTACCAGTGAAGGCCCAAATGGAAAGATTTTAAAACTTATTAAACTCAGTGAAACAACTTTAAAAGGATTTTATAACCTTGCTTTTGGGGATAAAAATATAGAATCGGGTGAAATTGACGATTTAGTGGTCTCAAATAATGGCGATAGTGAGCAAGTTTTGGCCACGGTGGTTTCTGCCGTGTATTCATTTACTGAGAAAGAAAATGATGCATGGGTTTACGCTACAGGTAGTACAAAAGCTAGGACAAGACTTTATAGAATGGGAATAACCAAGTATTTTGACGAAGTAAAAAGCGACTTTTTAATATTTGGTTTACGAGATGGAGAGTGGGAAGAATTTTCGAAAGAAATTGAATACACAGCATTTGTAGTGAAACGAAAATAATTTATTTTTGACAAAAAATTTTAGGCAATTATGAAAACCATTAAGGAGTTAAACGACAAAAAAACACCAATCGTTCGTATTGATAATACCCTTGAAAAATATAAAAATATGCCAATTTTTCAAGAGAAAGTGGACAAGGCAAACGAAATGTTAAGAACCGTTGGACTTCCTAAAGTGGTAAATAAATAACATTTCAGGAAAGATTGTTTATCTAAATGCAGGGCCGATTAAAGTGAATAGCCTGCATTCCAGTAAATCAATATACATTTGTTCTCCCTTAAAATATTCAAATGATTAGAGCCTTATAAAACCCTAATCATAATCCTCACTCCACCAAAATCACATCCGAATCTACCAAAACCACCTTTTTTACATCCACTTCTGAGGCGGAAGTCAAACGCATATCCAGCTTTCCTTTTTGGATGTTTTTGCCCCAGAAGGCATGAAATTTGGGTCTGATTTCTCCAGATTTTATTTTGGCCTCCTTGCCTTCGTAGTATTCCCTGTTGTAAAATCGCAAAGGACTTTTCAGCAATTTCCAATCCTCCGGCACCGGATATATGGGCCAGGTAATCTGAAAATCGGAAACGCTTAAGTTTTTAACATTTTCCACCACCATGGCTGCTGAGGCTGAGCGCATTTCCGGCAAACCCTTGCCGTAATTCCTGTCACCTTCTATATTTCTGGCCAAAGGCAAATGGCCTTCCATCATTGGATAATTGACCCTAATGTTTTCCAGCCGGATATCCGACATATCCAGGCCTTTCATGGCACCTATCAAAATGCGGCAATCGGTGCGGCAACTGTAGTCGCTGATGCTCAGGTTTTTGATGGAACCCATTCTGCTGGTGCTGTCTCTTTTGTTGAGGTTCACAACAATGTGTCTGCCCAAGGGCCAGCCGGCATTGGTTTCACCAACAATGTGATTAAAGCGTACATTTTCAACATGCCCACCATCGCAAATGGTGAGGTCAATTATCCTGGTTGCTTTTTTGACAATGCAATTATTGAAAAGGATGTTTTTGAAATCAAAATGGCTTTCCGTGCCCAGTTTCATGGCGGCACAATGCGTTTCTAAAATGCAATTGGAAACCGTAATATTTTCACAAGCCCTGTTGGCATCTTTGGTGGTTTTCAGCACAATGGCATCATCGCCAGCCCTGATGTTGCAGTCACTGATGATGACATCTTTGCAGGCGTTGATGTCCAAACCGTCTGTATTTGGGCCATACAATTCATTTTCTATTTTGATTCCCGAAATCCTGACCTGCTCACAAAGCTGGAGGTGAACTGTCCAGCCCGGGGAGTTGGATATGGCGATGTCGTTCAGGCTTAGATTTTCACAATTTCTGAACTCAAACATGGGGCTTATCCTTTCCTCATTTTCCACATAAAAATCCCATTCGCTTTTTCTTTCCTTTTTCCAGAATGCATATCCATTTCCATCTATGGTGCCCATTCCGCTTATTTTCAAATTTTTAGCCTCATAGGCAATGATGAAATGGTAGGGCTGCCTGTCCTTGTTGTGGCCCACAGTTTGTTTGGGATACAATGTCAAATCTGGCGATGCCTTTAAAACAGCACCAGCCCGCAACTCCAGTTCCATATTACTTTTCAGGAAAAGTGTGGCAGAAATAAATGTGCCTGCTGGAATGATGACCTTTCCTCCAACCAAAGCTGCGGCATCTATGGCTTTTTGAATGGCAGCGGTGCAAACCGTTTTTCCATCACCAACAGCCTGAAAATCTGTGATTACAAAATCGTGGGTATGGTTGCTTTGAGCAAACGAACTGAAAAATACCGCAAAAAACAGGAGGAAAAGGCCAAACTTCATGTGGGGGCAAAGGTATTGAAAGAGGGTGGAAAACTTCGGTTTAGTTGGCAGCTCCTTCGCTTACACGGTAGTAACGGGAAAAAAAGAAGTCGGAGTCCAGTTTTTGATATCAAACTTTGTAGTTTAAGCCAGGAACCGAAAGCAATCCACCATTGGGAATTCTAATGCCATCATAGGCAAAAAGGTGATTGATGGGTGGGAAACTGACCCAGGCGGAGGATTTGGGCAGGACTGTTTTTTTGGGATATGTCGCATGAAGGCCAGAGGCCTTGGGATATTCCGAACGAAGGAGGACCTTCGCCCGATTTCCTGAGTTGTTGGGTTTTTCTGATTTTGGTTCACAAACTGCAGCTTTCCGAAGAGGGCGATTTCGGTTGGTGCGTACGATGTTGTTGCCTCCACCCAGGGCAATCTTATCTGTTTTTACCTACTGACTTAATGATAACCAACCCCTATAAAAAACGAAACCCGATAGCTTGAATTGCTTCAGGGGCTACCGGGAATAAGTTAGCGCAAAGTTATACTATTTTAATTTGTAGGCTTAAAATAAAAAATGCGGTTTGTTGACTTTGAGCGGATTATCCCAGATTCCGCATTAGGATGTTAATCGTCTGATTCACACATATAAATTTCCCATTCGGGGAAAAATGAAATGGGGCCATAAATGAATGTGAATCAGTCGATTTGGAGTAGTTGACTTTTTCTATTGCGGATTCTGGGATTATGACTTCTGCCCGAATGGGTCGCTACTCATTGGCCTGTGGGGGCAATACCAGAAAGGCTATGACCCTTTACAGGAAAAATCTACAGCTTTCACAAGAGTTGTTTACAGTAATTAGTTGTTTTGAAATAGCACTAAGGAACAGTATTGATGCTCATTATACTTCGACTTTAGGCTTGGATTGGCTTAAAAATGGGTCGTCTCCAAAAGGGATATTTGATAATTCCAAATGTCGGTTTACTCAAACAAGTATTAATAATGCAGTTAATAAATTGGAAAGTTCATACACTCATTTTAAACTCGTTGCAGAACTAGGTTTTGGTTTTTGGAGGTATATGTTTGCACCAAACCAATTCACAATTTGTGGAAGGACTTTGTTGCGAATTTTTTCAGGGAAACCGAAAAGTACTCCAACCATACAATATAACCACACGTTTGTCTTCAACCAGCTGGCAGATTTAAATGACCTTAGAAACCGGATAGCGCACCACGAACCGATTTGTTTTGTTCCGGGAAAGGCCTTAAAAAGCACAACTTACGCCCGTCAACACTACAATCTTATTTTGCAGTTATTCCAATGGATGGGTGTAGATGAATCAGCCCTGCTTTATGGGTTGGATCATATTCTTACCATTTGTAATGAGATTGATGCTTTGTAGAAACTGGTTTATTAGTCATCGTTTACTTTTTAACCCAGATAATGCATTAGAACTTCGTAATGAGAGTCTAAAGTGCAAAAAATCAGTGCCTTATATTCGAAATTCGTAGCAGAGCTACGGATATAGAAGATAAGGCAGCGAAGCCTCTGATTTGAAGCAATTTAGGCTCGGAATAGATTTTCTAATGCGTTTTCTGGGTTTATATCTGTCTCTTTTGGCTGGTCACATTGAACCTGTTTTCGGACCATGGTGTGGATATTTCCAATTGCGACCTATGAGATTGAACTTTATGAAGGCGGGACTTATACCACAGAATTCCAATTCGTAGCACATAAATTTCTCTTGCCCTCATGTAAACCACCCTACTTACGGTGCCAGCACGATTTTCTTTACTTCGTTAATATGAACCTGCGGGTTGATGCGGTGCAGGTAACAATTACCGCTGCCGCAGACTGATGCTGATTTGCTGCTGGCAGAAGGCTAAAAAAACCTAGAAGGTTTTTAAAACCTTCTAGGTTTGGGGTGGGATGACTTACGGCGCCAGCACGATTTTCTTTACCTCGGTGATGTGGCCTTGAGGATTGATCAGATGCAAAAGGTAAAGGCCATTGCCTCCCCAGGTACTCATGCTCAACACCTGCTGCTGCTGGCTGATTAGGGTAGCCGGATACACCTCCTGCCCCAGTGAATTGCTGATTCTGATTTTCCAGCCCTGCATCAAGGCCAGATTGCCGGCATCGAGCGTGATGGCGGTATTGCCCGGATTGGGCCACACTTTTAACGTATTGCCATAGGCCACCGGATTGTAGGACGTTAGGCCGGTATGGATAAGCAAAGTATCGGTTACGGTAATGCTGGTTTGGCAGATTCCCTGGTTGTATAGTTGCGTAATTTCCTGTGGTGTGAGCGCCCGGTTCCAGATGGCGATGTCGTCGAGGGAGCCGGAGAAAAATCCAGTGTTATTTGGCCTTTTGCCTAAGAGATATGAAACAATTGGAGTCATTGGACCCATAGTTGATGTACTCCCTTTTAATATTCCATCAATATAAAGTGAAATAGTATTGGTATTCGTTTTTGAACTTAAAACAATATTATGCCAAACTCCTAAAGGATTGAAAGTTCCGGAATTGACAAAATAATTTTGTGTATTAAAGTTTTGTGCAAAATCTATACTGCCATTTGATTGATTTATAGAGCAAAACTGACTAGAAGTTTCGATGAAATTTGGTCCATTATTATAATCTGCATTCGTAAAAAACCATAAAGATACTGACGCCTCATTACTAATGCTCGGAAAGGTGCTACCAACATAATCATCCACACCATCAAATGAATACGCACTCCCCGCATTCCCAAACCTATCTGTGGTAAGTGTTGCGCCGTTTACTGTGCCGTGGTTGTTGTTTCCGCTTTCATCCAACGCATTGCCGCAAAAAGGCCAGTAGCCAACGAGGCCTTGTGCTAAGCTGGCAGGAAACGTAGGGCAGTTGGCGGTTGTGTTGGCGCCCTGGTACAAGCCAGTGATTTCCTGCTGGGTGAGGGCCCGGTTGTAGATGGCGATGTCGTCAATTTTGCCATTAAATGCTTGAATTACTGTAGATGCAGCCCAATCAATACATTGCCCAATCGTATAATATCTACCAGTTGTATTCATACTGGAGGTCAGCCCCCCACCTGTGATGGATGAATCAGTTTTAACTCCATTTCGGTACAGTCTAATTCTAGTTCCATCATAAGAGCAAGTTATATTCTCCCAGGAATTTGTTTGGACAATCTGACTGCTAGAAACAGAAAGATTAGGTAACCCATTTCCATAATTAATAACTCTTTGATTAACGTCATCATAATTTTCATCATAAAGTCGAAATAAAAAACCGCCATCATCAACTAACCATGTGGCTGGACCAAAAATTCCTTGTAAATCTTGATTTCCATAAGAAGAATTGCCTTTCCCAACGCTATAAATCCATGCAGAGATCGTAATAGAATTATTAAAATTATTTAGGGAACTACTTGGAGCAATTGAAATTTTATCATCTACTCCATCAAAACTATACGCCTTCCCCGCATTCCCAAATCGATCCGCTGTAAGCGTTGCCCCATTCACCGTTCCATTGTTATTATTCCCCGATTCATCATTGGCATTGCCATTAAACGGCCACCATCCAACAAGGCCGTTGGCGGGTACATACGAGGGGAGCGTTTGTGCCGTTCCGCTAGCAGCAAAGGCAAGCAGGGCAAGGAAAGAGAGAAGAATTTTTTTCATTTGTTACTTATTGGACTTGAATTCGTTACTGCAGAATGATTTTTGTTACTGTATTGCTTGTCTTCATGTAAACCAGCCGGCCTAGGGTGCCAGCACAATTTTCTTTACCTCCTGAATGTTGTTCTGAGGATCTATCAGATATAGGAAGTACAGTCCGTTTCCTCCCCAGGCACTCATGCTCAAGGTCTGTTGCTGCTGGCTGATAAGACCCAACTGCCCGTTGGCAGGATAAATCTGTACACCCTGCGCATTGCTGATTCTGATTTTCCAGCCTTGCATCAATGCCAGATTGCCTGCATCGAGGGTAATGGCAGTATTACCCGGATTAGGCCACACTTTTAACGTATTGCCATAAGCCACCGGATTGTACGAGGTAATACCGGTATGGATAAGCAAAGTATCGGTTACGGTGATGCTGGTCTGGCAGATGCCCTGGTTGTAAAGTTGGGTGATTTCCTGTGGTGTGAGCACCCGGTTCCAGATGGCGATGTCGTCGATTTGACCTGAATAATATGTACTGAATGGACTGCAATTGATTGAATTTAATTCTGTTCCGATATAAACATCTTGTGAGTTAGTATAAGCGGACATATTGCCATTTCCGACATATGGTTTAGTAAAAACTAAAACATTATTCACATATATTTTTACTCCTAATAAATCATAAGTTGAAACAATATTATACCAAATATTATCTGATATTATTTTGCTTATGTCTCCATCACAGTTTAAATAGGCACCGCCAAGAAAATTATATGAATAAGTTGATATCTTGCCTTCCATAGAGTGCAATTGCCATCCATTATTTGAAGAACAACTTGTATACTTAGATATTAAGGATCCGTATTGTGAATTGCCCTGACACCAAATACTTATAGACATTGGAAAAGCATTTAATGGTACTGAATGATTAATTTTGATTAAATCATTCACCCCATCAAACCCATACGCACTCCCCGCATTCCCAAACCGATCAGCGGTAAGTGTGGCGCCGTTTACGGTGCCGTGGTTATTGTTGCCGCTTTCATCCAAAGCATTGCCGCAAAAAGGCCAATAGCCAACCAGGCCTTGTGCTAAGCTGGCAGGAAAAGTAGGGCAGTTGGCGGTGGTGTTGGCACCTTGATAAAGTGCGGTGATTTCCTGCTGAGTGAGGGCACGGTTGTAGATGGCGATGTCGTCGATTTTACCATTAAATGAGCTGTTAGATGATGGAATAAAATTGGCATGTTTACCAATAAATAAATCACCATCAATTGGTTTTATCTTTGGAATATTTGTTTCGGCAACAAACTGTCCATTGATAAATAATTTTGTGGTATTAAACCTCGATGTAACCGAAATATTAAAATAAGAGTTGTTTGAATACGAAACCTTCTGTTTAATATCAAAATTGAGACCCGTTGTTAAATTGCCCCAGTTTCGAAAATAGATAGTATCTTCAAAAGAAAAAAATTCGTAAGAACCAGGCAAATTATTGATACTACTAATCATTAGACTCCATTTACCATTGTTAGAAAGCTCGTTCCTGCTAATCCAAAAACTTATTGAGAACGAATCTGCATTGCCAATCGGATTTACTGTTTTTATATAATCTTGATTTACCGCAGACCCGTTGAAAAAATAGGCACTGTTAGGCATATTATTTCTATCGGCCGATAAGATTGCCCCATTTACCGTTCCATTATTCCCATTCCCCGATTCATCGTTGGCATTTCCGTTAAACGGCCACCAGCCAACAAGGCCGTTGGTGGGTACATACGAGGGGAGCGTTTGTGCCGTTCCGCTGGCAGCAAAGGCAAGCAGGGCAAGGACAGAGAGAAGAATTTTTTTCATTATTGGACTTGAATTCGTTACTGCAGAATGATTTTTGTTACGGTATTACTTGTCTTCATGTAAACCAGCCGGCCTAGGGTGCCAGCACAATTTTCTTCACTTCCTGAATGTTGTTCTGAGGATCTATCAGGTATAGGAAGTACAGTCCGTTTCCTCCCCAGGCACTCATGCTCAAGGTCTGTTGCTGCTGGCTGATAAGACCCGACTGGCCGCTGGCAGGATAAATTTGTACACCCTGTGCATTGCTGATTCTGATTTTCCAGCCCTGCATCAAAGCCAGATTACCGGCATCGAGCGTGATGGCGGTATTACTCGGATTAGGCCACACTTTTAAAGTATTGCCATAGGCCACCGGATTATACGACGTAATACCGGTATGGATGAGCAAAGTATCGGTTACGGTGATGCTGGTTTGGCAGATACCCTGGTTGTACACCTGCTGAATTTCCTGTGGTGTAAGTGCCCGGTTCCAGATGGCGATGTCGTCGAGGGAGCCTTTGAAGTAACCTGGGTCCGGAGTCCAGTTTAAATCATGGTATCTGCCAAATGTTAATGAATTTAGATTACTTGTGTTAATATTTCCTCCAGGGGTCTCATTGCAATATGTCTGAATTAGATTTCCATTCAGAAATATTTTAACTCCTGAAATGTTTGATCCTATTGTTGAATCATAAACGACAGAAATAAAATCCCAATTATTATTAGGAAAATAATTCACATCTCTGTTTCCCCCGTAGGTCATTGCCTGAATACTTTGGCTACAGGTACCATTTAAAACAATACGAAATTGATTTGAAGATCCTGCAAACTCATTTCCCCCGTAGCTTATAAGGGTATTATTAAGTGATGAAATACTGAGGGAATCAGTTTTTACCCAAAGGGTAAATGTCCTGCTTTTCCCACCTTTTGGTCCTTCCTTTGAACATCTGATATATTCAGCTCCAGAAGTATGCCCTAAGTAATTTGAATTAAAACTGTAGGCAGATGCTTGATTCCCAAACCGGTCTGCTGTAAGCGTGGCTCCATTCACAGTTCCATTATTTCCATTTCCGCTTTCATCATTGGCATTGCCGCAAAATGGCCAGTAGCCTACAAGACCTTGCAAAAGAGAGCCGGAAAGGTCAGGGCAGTTGGCGGTCGCAGATTGAAAACTGTAAAGCTTAGAACCGGTTCCTTGATTGATGAATAGTTCTTTTTTGCCATCGCCGTTTATATCCAGAATCCTCGGCATTCCAGAAACAGAAACATTGTGAGAAACTTCCGAAATGCTTGTGCCGCCATTGTTTTTGAAAATCTTAAAAACAGTATCAACGCTAAAAAAGACATCTTTAAAACCATCAGAATCAAAATCATGCCACTCTGTAAAATATTCGCCTGCAGGAAATTGAATGGGTGATTCTGTATAACCTGTTGGGAGATTGTTAATAAATAATTTAGCTGTCTGACCTCCGGATACTCGCCCGCAAACAAAAATATCAAGTTTGCCATCGTTGTTGAAATCAACGAAATTTGGAATACCCAAAACTCCGGGAAGTCCTGCATTCAAATCTGTGAAATTGAAATTCCCTTGGTTTTTCAAGATTCTGGTTAAGCCCTGAGGATTATTGCAGTAGCTAAAACCCTGAAAAGCAATGTCTTTTAAACCATCGTTATCCACGTCTCCGGAAACTATCCTTCCATTATCTGTCCCGGTAAAGGAGAAGGCCTCGGTAAAAGAATCCCCTCCATTATTCCTGAAAACTCGGAAAAAATAATTACATGGTGAGATGTATCCTTTTGTAATGACATCCAGCAATCCATCATTATTCAAATCTGACCATATGCTGCTTAATCCCGAACCTTCATTGCTTTGATTAGTGGGAAGCGTAATTTGTATATCTGTAAAAGCTTGGTTGTTGGTGTTTTTGTAAATCCTCGAAAAGTTGCCGGGCACTCCACCATTATCCGCAGAAAAGAGAAGGTCTTTCTTGTTATCATTGTTGTAGTCTCCCCAACGAACTTCGCCAGAGCCTGCGTTTGGAAGGGAAATTTGCGCATCTGAAAAATTGAAATTCCCATCATTCCGGTAAATTCTAGACTTGAATGTACCGGCTGAATTTCCATAAATAACAAGATCCTGATCACCATCATTATCAAAGTCACTCCAGTCATAAAATCCGGTTTTAAAAGCCGGAATTGTGGTCGGAATTTCGGTGAGTGACAGTTGACCGAAAATAAACTGTGGAGCAATAAGGCAAAGGGCAGAAAATATAATTTTCTTCATTGTTTTTTCTGTTAATAAATTATTGGATTTGAATTCGTTACTGCAGAATGATCTTCTTGATCTGAATGGTGTTGCCCTGGTTGTCAATCAGATGCACAAAATAGACTCCCATGCCTGTCCAGGTGCTGAGGTTAATATCGAATTGTTGTTGGGTAGCCGGACTGAAAAAAACTTCCTGGCCCAAGCTGTTGGTTACCCTGATTTTGTATCCCTGCATCATGCCATAATTGCCATTGTCAATGGTAAGGTGAGTATTAGCCGGATTGGGATAAATTTTAATCGTATTCCGGTTGTTGGGTGGTGCTACCTGGGTGAATACCGCATTGATAAACAGCGTATCGGTTACCGATACAGAAATGGTGTCGTAGCTCGTACAAACGATACCGGTGGTATCGTACACTATGATTTTCTCTGATTTGCTGCCCGTACAACCTGCTGCACTTGTGTAGGTGTATCCTATCTGCGTAGAGCCCAAGCCAGTTGTTGAAGGACTGAACAGACCGTTGTTGATGCCAACTCCATTGTATGTACCTCCGGCAGGACTGCCATTGAGCGGCCACGGCCCCTGATTGATGTTGATAAAATTTCCAACCGGAATGTTTAATGTAACCACCGGCTGAGGGTTTACCACCACGGCCTGGGTATCTTTGGCCGAGCATCCGTTTGCTGTAACAGTAACAACATAACTGCCCGATGCAGAAACCGTTATGGCGGGTGTTGTTTGGTTGTTGCTCCACAAATAGGTTCCACCGCCTGAGGCAGTTAGAGTTACACTGCCTCCTGAACAAAATGTGGTTGCCCCTGAAGAGTTGATATTGGCTAAAGGAAGTGGATTTACCACAACGGTACTGGCTTGAGATGTGGACTGGCAGCCGTTGGTATTTGAAATCCGAAGCGTATAACTTCCGGGAGTGTTAACGCTGAGTGAGTTACCGGTTTGATTGGGTATTGCGGTATTGTTTCTCAGCCATTGTTTTGTGCCAGAAGTGGTGTTGGATAAAGTAACACTTGCTCCCTGGCAAAAGGTTAAGGGTCCATTGGCCGAAACCACAGGGACAGACGGTGCCGGATTTACGGTAACCTGAATGGCATTACTTACTGAGGTGCATCCGGCAGCACTGGTACCTTGCACCGTGTAGCTTCCGGTTGAATTCACCACCAATGTTGCGCCGGTTTGATTGGCAATAAGGGTGCCGTTTTTATACCATTGATTGCCAGTAGTATTGGTGCTCAGCGTTACGCTTCCACCCTGACAAAAGGTTAATGCACCGGAGGCAGTAAGGGTTGTTGGCTGACTTTCATTGACGGTAAGTGTTTGATTCACTTGCACATTGGTAAGGATGGTCGTTTGCCCGCTTGGCCATTTTACCACGAGGGAATCGATGGTGCTTGCGGTGCCAAGGCCAAAGTGGAGGAGTTGGGATTGTGCCCAGCCATCCCCTTTGAAAGGATATTTTATTCTGTAAAACTTCTTATTGGCTGCTTTAACCATCATGGAAGAATAATACCCATCTTTTCCTGATTGACATCCATTCAAGTCTACTTTTAACCATTTATTGTTGGCTGTTTGGTTATTACGCATAAAACTAGACACGGATGTATTGCTACCCCAGTTTGTAGAACTTCCAAAAAAGTCCAGATCTCCATCGTTGTCTAAGTCGAAAAAGTTTGCTGCCGGATGCCCTACAGCTCCATTTGGATCAGAGCCTGTATTTATTCTAACGCCAATTGAATTAGATACTTCTGCAAATACTCCGTTATTGTTTTGAAAAAACCAACTACCGTTACAACCTCCAAATCCGCTTGATCCCTGATAATAATCTACATCTCCATCTAAGTCAAAGTCATTTTCAATGGGAGGAGATTGATAACAGCTTCCACTTGAGAAGTTGAGAACAGAGCTGATATCTGAAAATGAACCATTTCCATTGTTTTTTAATGATGGCAGAAACAAGGAGGAATTAGGAGAATAATCACCTTTTCCACCAAAAATATCGAATTTACCGTCCTGATTGTAATCAGAAATGTTTGGATAGAAACCAATTGCGGCAAACTTAATGGGCGAAATTGTTGGGACCTCAGTAAATGCTCCTCCATTATTTCGATATGTTTTTATTGGATGGTAGTAGTAGCCACCACCTGGCCATGGTTCATCTGTTTTAAAGTATAAAAGGAAAAAATCCAGATCATTGTCAGAATCATAATCAAATAATTGGAAAGTGGGTTCATAATTAGAAGGAAAGTCTGGAAGAATGGATGTAAATCCTCCAACTGAAGCACCTGTATTGAATTTGTTTTTTACAAAACCAACCCTTCGGACATTAGTACCAGAACCCGTATAACCAACCAGATCAATCAATCCATCCCTGTCAAGATCACCTAATTTTGGAGAGTTAAACTCACTAACATTAGAAAGAGACATTCCAGAAATGCTGGTCTTATCCTGAAATACTCCTGTTGACGATCCACACATTATCCTGATTCGGTTATTTGCTTCAACCGTAATGATGTCTTTCAATCCATCGTTATTAAAATCAGCGATACCAACAAAGGTGGCAATACTGTCAATAAGAGGAAGCCCTGCTTGTGTTGTTTGGTCGGAAAAAGTTCCATTTCCGTTGTTTTTATAGATTTTCAGAACTCGTTTGTTCCAGTCATTTGGCATACTGGTTCCTAATGAAAGTAATAGGTCTTCATAGCCATCCTTGTTGTAGTCAAGGACACCATGCACCCATGTTCGATCCACCGGAATCCCCGAACCCGATATCACATTGGTAAAAGTTTGGCCCTTAGCAAAAATTGTTATTAGCATTGCCAGGCAGTTTAATACTACTTTTTTCATTGTTTTTTCTGTTTATAATTGATTGAATTTGAATTTGTTACTGCAAAATGATTTTCATAATTTGATTGGTGTTGCTTTTTGGTGCCGGAATGTTTGTCTGATCAACGCACTTGTTCCTACTCGCACAAGAAGCTGAAACTGTAAATGGCTTGCCCCCCCCAAAAGAATCGTGCATGGGAAAGCAGGCGAAAAAATGCGGACATAGGGGCTTACCGGCGGATTTATTGATGCGATCAATTTCAAGGGAGAATTGGTGAATCCTGATTGCAAGTCCATCTCTTCGCAGGAAATACTGCTATGAAACAAAGTACTTTACTGAATCCGGCGCAAAAAAAGAGACAAACATCTAATATTCAAAATGAAATTAGATATTTGTCAATCTATTTTTTGGTTTGGCAATCCAAAGCATGAACAAGGTGAGAATTCTATCATTTTTACTTTCTTGAAAAACAGACCGAAAAAGGAAATGGTCCAAACTTTTCTGATTGATGGTTTGCTCATGATCTGTAATAGAGCTACTTTGCAAAAAGAGCCAAAATATTAGATGAAAGTCTAATTCATCAATCCTCTCTCTGCCACGAACACATGGAGAGTTTGGTAGATCGGATTATTCAGTTTCTTGAAAGCAATGGCGAAAACATGAGCTCGTTTTCGGCTCGTTGCGGACTGGCAAACGGCGCATTGAACAAAGCCCAGAAGAATAAAAGTGGACTGAGTGGCGAAAGCATAAAACGAATTCTCCTGGCAAATCCGGACTTATCGGCTGACTGGCTCTTCAACCGGCATTCGGAAGAAAAGTTATACCTCTCAGAACCTGAGGAAAAATATCACAAGCCGAATTCATTGCCACAGGAACAGCCTGAATGGGTTATTGAGATCAAGCAGGAAATACAGGAATTACATCGTCGAATAATGGAATTGGAGTTGAAGATAAAAGACCGGTAAGAGGATTTTTACTCTTTCCCTGCTTTCTGCCTTGTAAGAGAACTTTATCGGGCCACGCCTCAGCGTGGTTAGCACTATTTGATAAGCCTCTGGCTTACATGCCCAACGTTTTGTTGGTAAAAAACGGGATCAAGAAAGTTGTTTGATTTGGCCGGAGGCCTTACAATAGCTGGAACGCGGCGGAGCCACGCTCCATTGGGATAAGCCGAATTTGTAAGCTACAAATACTACTCAAATATGGCGTGGCTTTGGGGTGTTTCGAATTATTCTGAATCGGGCAAGGCTCCTGCCTTGTTCGTTCTATTCATAAGCCTCTGGCTTACATAACCAACGTATTGGCAAAAAAAAGCGGGATTCAGTTTTGTAGATTATTGCAGAGATATTTGATTTGGCCGGAGGCCACAGAATAGACGGAACGTGGCGGAGCCACGCCCCATTTGGGTGCCATACTAAAGCCTGGCATGCTCTGGCTTTTATAACCAAATTATTGCCAGAAAAAAATGGGATTCAGTTTTGTAGATTGTTGCAGAGATGTTTGATCTGGCCGGAGGCCATACAATAGACGGAACGTGGCGCAGCCACGCTCCATTGGAGGCAATTGTGTAAAACCTATACATTAAATAGCTCCACATCCTCCTGACTGGACAATGCCTCTTTGGTCTTTTTTTGGATGTAGTTCACAGTTTCAGAATCGAAATAGGCTTCACCGCAATTTTCGCAAATATTGGCCTTTACGTTTTTGACCACAACCAGTTTTTCCTTCAGAACCTGAGTGAAATGGGTGGTTCCGGAAAAGCAATCTCCAGTTTTACAAATTACGCAAATCATGTTCTTTTTTTTGTTTTAAAGTCTTGATTCCAGATGTCAAGGTCTGGTCTATAACAGGTAATAATAATGCAAATATTGTTATTGGTATTTTTTGCAACCACCACATGAATTGGTTTGTCATTTATAAAGGTAAGCAACAATTGGCTTGGGTAAGGTTTGTCTGATTCATACAGTTGGATTACCTCGCCAAACAATACGGTTTGTTCCACTTCAAATGTGGTGATATCTTTTTCTATCATGCGCTTCACAGCGTGGGTGCTGTATTCAAAATCATTGCAATCCATCTGATAATGAAATATTAAATTTCAGAATTTGTTAAACGTACAAAATCAAGACAAAGGTATTTAGGGATATTGCATTTCAAAATCCAGGGATAGCAAAACTTCTTTTTCAGGCTGTCCCAATTGCCAAACTTTATCGGTGCTGTAAAACCTATAGGCTCTTCGAAGAGCTCATAGGTTTGGGCTACCGCTTTTCTGTCAACCTGTGCGCCTTTGGCGTAGAGATACAATGACTTACAAGGCAACGAATGACACAGGTGGCTGAGGGATAGAAGTGGATAGCCCGGAGGGAGGGAGGAACGACCGACTGAGGACTAGCAGCGAATAGCCCGACCCGCAGGGACAGCCGCAAATCATAAAACAAAGCTTATTTTCAATCCTTCCAAACCTTTTTCACCATCCAACCTTTGATCGTAAGGTAGCGAACAAGATAATATCCTGTTTTCCAGGTCCTTGTTTCCAACACCTTTTCGCTTTCTTCAAATGAAATCTTTTCATTCAGGATTTCCCGGTTCAGAATATCGGTAATCTGTATTTCTGTAGTGCCCTGGGGAAAACGAAGGTTCAACTGGTCTTTTGTTGGATTTGGGAAAATCTCAAGGGCTTCATTTCTTTCCAGTATCGGGTTGCTTGCCGTGGTTTGGCAGATTACGGCATTCAGCCTTTTCCAAATCTGGCTGGTAAATGTAAAAGGAACGGAATTTGGGTTGTTGCTTTCGCCCATGCGCACAAATACAATTCCGCTGGAAGGGGCAATGCTCAGAATCTGGCCATTTTTACCAATGGCAGCGTACATATCTGCCGGTGCGTCAGGGGCATAAGAACCCGGAAAAACAATCTGGCTGGTGGGCGCCATAAAAGAACTTTTGCCATTGAGCCACCAGAGATATCCATACGATTTGTTCAATTGCTGGGAAGTATTCACCATCTGACGAATGTAAGCCGTATCGGAAAGCAAAGGCGTATTGTTCCACTTGCATTTGTTTTGGATGAGTATGCCAAACCTTGCCATTGCCCGGGGTTTGCTGATATAGACATTGTCGTATCCAATCGTAAACCAGCTGCCGGTAATTCCAGTCTGGGTTTTAAGCTTTTGCTGGGTGTACACATTGATATTCTGTCCGCTGGCGTTTTGCAATACCTTTTCCAAAAGGGTGTAGGGACCATTGTGGTATGCCCAACGGGTTCCGGCGTCGGCCAGATAATTCAGGCAGGTGTCAATGGTGCAGTTGTCATCAGGCACACCGTCGTCCAGGCCAGAAGTCATGGTGATCTGGTTTCGGATCGTGATTTTTCCCTCTTTGTCCGGTGGTACATTGGTCCAGCCTGTTCCCAAAAATTTTGAGGTTGAATCACTCAACTTCAAAATTCCATCTTCATTGGCCTTTCCCACCAGGAATGCAGTAATGGTTTTTCCGGCAGAAGCCCAGTACCAGATGCTGTCTTTGGTGAAAGTTCCGAAATACTTTTCCAGCACTATTTTCCCATTTTTCAGCACAATAAATGCCTTGGTTTTTTCGGATCCCAGATAATTGTAGAGGCTGTCAATTTTATTGGTACACCAGCCCAGACTTTCAGGCGAAAGGGTGTCCCAGGGTAAATTGTTGTTTACCGGAGGGAAGTACATGTTTTGGGCTTTGGCCTGAAATGAAAATGCAATTAAAACGAGAATAAAAAAATGCTTCATAAAAAATACTGTAAATCAGATGCTTATTCTTCCACAAAAATGGGATTTTATTCTTATTGCGTTTTACAATGCATACGGTAAAAATAAGCGCAACAAAAATATGCCCATGGATAGAAAAAAAAAGAAAAGGTTTAACGGCTTTTCAATTTTTTGTGTGATTTCATCTATCCTTAGACTTGCGAAGCGGTCTAAGGATTTTTAATAAGTTCGAGGGACTCCGTCCCGATATATCCGCCAATCTTATCTTTTCCAACCATCTAAAAATCAATTCTAAATGAAATCAATTTCAACCAAGCCCTTTTTATTATTCATATAATCACATGCTGAGGAATATCGATATTCCCATGGTTCCCACACCAAACCCGCCCGCACTGGATTTAGGTGCAAGTAATTCATTCGTTGAAGTTTTAAAGTTGGATTGTTTAATTCAATAGGATGATTGTCTTGCTGCCAAAACTGGTAGTTTTCATTTCTGCTATTTTGATCACCAGCACTTTTAAAAAGCCAAAGCATCCAGCTTTTTCTTGATTCAATGGTTGATTTCTCCAACTCTTTTAAAATCTTTCCAGCTGTAAACTTCTTAAAATCGCGTAGAATATCTGAGAGAACAACTCCTTCTTTGGCACTCACAATAGCATGTAAATGATTCGGCATTAACACCCAGGCATGTACAAACAAGCCTTTTTCTCTGATACAAAAATTAAGACTTTCAATCAATAAATCTGCATACACGGGTCTGGTAAAAATATCAACCCATTGAATCAAAGTGCAAGTTATAAAGTGTACTTGCTGTTGATCTCTGATTTTATATCCTGCTTGTGCCATAAAGCAATTGTAGGAAATATTCCTGATAAATATTGTTTGGCTTATTCACCGGGACGGAGTCCCTACATTTTATTAATCGTCCTTAGTGTCGCAAGCGAACACCAAGGACAGAGTAGTTAAGACTTTCAATCAATAAATCTGCATACACGGGTCTGGTAAAAATATCAACCCATTGAATCAAAGTGCAAGTTATAAAGTGTACTTGCTGTTGATCTCTGATTTTATAT
>JBIPOE010000119.1:0-7909 GCA_044379485.1 Catalimonadaceae bacterium | reverse complement strand
AACCGAATGAAGGAGGGAATCTTTAATAACCTAATGCAAAGAATGATGACCTGGCCACCTAAAACCTATGCACAGATAGTAGCCTAAACGCCTAATTCAAAAATTTTTTATCGGTTATTACATTCTAATCAAAATATGAAAACGATCAACAACCTATTAAATGGCCAAAGCTTCCTGGTTCAGGCATTTATTTTAATAGGTTGTTTATTTCTAATAAGCTGCGAAAAAAAGGCCGATCAAACATTGCCGAAAAGAAACTGGGAGCTAACCTGGTCTGATGATTTCAATGATTCTTTAGGAAAATCGCCAGATAGTACCAGATGGACCTATGACATTGGGACCGGAAGTAATGGCTGGGGCAACGCTGAATTGCAGTACTACACAGATCGCCCATCAAATGTCCAGATGGATGGTGTTGGAAATCTGGTAATTACGGCAAGAAAAGAGGACTTTGCAGGGAAAGGATATACTTCTTCCCGCATTAAAACCAAAGGCTTGTTTGACCAAAAGTATGGTCGCTTCGAAGCCAGATTAAAAACCCCCACAGGCCAGGGATTTTGGTCCGCGTTCTGGATGTTGGGTTCAAATATTGACGAAGTCTCCTGGCCACAATGCGGTGAAATTGATATCATGGAACAACGCGGGCAACAACCAGCCATCAATCATGGCAGTTTGCATGGACCTGGATATTCCGGAGGAAACTCAAAAACCAAGGCCTATACTTTAGAAAAAGGACGGTTTGATACAGAATATCACGTTTATGCAGTTGAATGGGGCGATGGTTTCATTGAGTATTTTATTGATGATTTTCTCTATCAACGGATAACACCAGCAGATGTTAAAGGAAGCTGGGTTTTTAACCAGAACTTTTTCATGATTCTTAATATCGCAGTTGGAGGAAATTTTTTAGGTCCTCCGACACCAAGCACTCAATTTCCACAATCTATGTATGTGGACTATGTTAAAGTTTACAAGCAGAAAAGTTAAACAATCCATTCATTAGAGTAGACTTTCAGGCCAAAAAATTTGGTATATGAATTGGACATATTCTATAAACACCAATAAATGCTAAAAATGATTCAAGATCAGGCAAAAAATATCGAAATTAGAGACTCGGAAATCACCATGAAGGAAGTAAAAATCGGCAATGAGATTTTTTATAAAATTTCCAATGTTGATTTAATGCGACCCTTCTTTATGACCATTGTAAGCGATTCCAACCATTGGCTTTTTGTGGCAAGTAACGGAGGTATTTCCTGTGGTCGTAAAAACTCGGAGTATTCGCTTTTTCCATATTATACCGATGATAAAATAACGGAATCGGCAGAGCATACAGGCTGTAAAACCATCTTTCAAATAGTGGCTGAGGGAAAACAACACCTCTGGGAGCCGTTCTCAATCCGTAATGAAGGTCGATACAATTGCCAAAGAAATCTTTACAAAAACCAATTTGGCAACAAGATCATTTTTGAGGAAATCAACCAGGATCTTGGAATTTCATTTCTATATGAATGGAATGCCAGCAACCAATTTGGCTTTGTGCGCAAGGCAAGCCTGATCAACCATTCTGAAAAGCAGGTTTCTTTAAAATTAGTAGATGGTTTTCAAAATGTATTGCCTTTTGGTACGGGTGCCGATTTACAAAACTCGGTTAGCAATCTGGCTGATGCTTACAAACGTTCTGAATTGTTGCCTGAATCGGGCTTGGGAATTTTTGCATTGAGTGCAATTATCGTTGACAAGGCCGAACCTAGTGAAGCATTAAAAGCCAATCTGGTTTGGTCTTCCGGCCTGGAAAATCCTTTGTATTTACTATCCTCTGCCCAGCTTCAACCTTTTAGAAAAGGTGGTTCTTTGAACCAGGAGGAAGATGTTAAAGGAGAGAAAGGCGCTTATCTTATAAGCAGCGAGTTTAATCTGGCATCGGGCCAGGAAAAAAACTGGTGGATAGTGGCCAATGTAAACCAAACCCAATCGGCCGCTATTGAGCTATCTGACAAAATAAAGCATAACCGCCAATTAATCAATGAAGTGCTTGCAGATGTAGAAGCTGGAACCCAGAATCTGGTGGCTTTAGCTGCCTCTGCTGATGGATTGCAATTCAGCTCGGATGACAAGTCAAACACACGGCATTTTTCAAATGTGTTGTTCAACATTATGCGGGGTGGCATTTTTGATGACAACTATCAAATCGGGAAAAGCGATTTTTCGCAATACCTCAAAAAAGCCAATTCCAATGTTGCCAACCGGAACGAAAATCTGCTTCAGACTTTGCCTGATCAGTTTTCGGTTTTCACTTTAAAAGAACTGGCTTCCAAATCAAATGATACAGACCTGATCAGGTTGGCCACGGAATATTTGCCTTTGAAATTCAGCCGAAGGCATGGCGACCCAAGCCGGCCGTGGAATAAATTTACCATCAACACCAGAAGTGAAATAGACGGTTCTAAAATTCTGGACTACGAAGGAAACTGGAGGGATATTTTTCAAAACTGGGAATCTCTGGCCAATTCTTATCCTGAATTTATAGAAGGCATGATATTCAAGTTCCTCAATGCCTCCACTTTTGATGGATACAATCCATATCGGGTTACAAAAGGTGGTTTTGATTGGGAAACCATTGAGCCGGATAATCCATGGTCATACATTGGCTACTGGGGTGATCATCAGATTATTTATCTGCTCAAGTTTCTGGAATTTTTAGAAAAACACAAGCCAGGCAAACTTCAAAACTTATTGAATACCAATGGATTTGTTTATGCCAATGTGCCTTACCGGATTAAATCTTATGCGGAGATTTTAAAAAATCCAAAAGATACGATTGAGTTTGACCATAAAAGCGATCTCTCAATTCGTGAAAAAATAAGCAAAATTGGCGCAGATGGTGCCTTACTTACCTCTTCGGAAGGCAGCACCCATCATGTTGAATTTTGCGAAAAACTGCTGGCAACTGTGCTCGTAAAACTTTCAAATTTCGTACCCGATGGCGGCATTTGGATGAATACCCAAAGACCAGAATGGAACGATGCCAACAACGCCCTGGTTGGAAATGGCCTTTCCATGGTTACACTTGGCTACCTGAGGCGATTTCTACGGTTTTTTGAACCAATTCTGGAAGGCAATTCTGCATTGGAAATGAACATTTCAGAAGAATTGCTAGCTTTCTTTCAAAATGTTGCAAACACATTTGAGCAACACAAAAACGCCCTTTCAGGTTCGATAAATGATACTGTCAGAAAACAAATAACAGATGCTTTGGGCATGGCTGGAAGTAATTACAGAAGCCAGATTTACACCAAAGGTTTTAGCGGGAAAAAGAAAAGCCTGAGTGCCAGCCAGATTCTGAATTGTTTCAAGGTGGCAACAGATTTCCTTGAACACGCAATCAAGGTCAATAAAAGGGCCGATGACTTATACCATACTTATAACCTGATTTCTTATGATGATCAATCCATGCAAGTGGCGCATTTGAGTGAAATGCTGGAAGGTCAGGTTGCTGTACTTAGTTCAGGATTTCTTACAGCTGAGGAAAGTTTAAAAGTATTGGACGCCCTCAAAGCCAGTTCTTTATACCGACCAGATCAAAACAGCTATATCTTGTATCCCAATAAAAATCTGGCGAAGTTTCTTCAAAAGAATACTATGAAACAGCAGGTTGCTCAGCGGTCATCCTTGCTGAAACAATTACTGGAGGTTGGCAACAATACTATCGTTGAAAAAGACATTCAAGGTAATGTACATTTCAATGGAAATTTCAGAAATGCCCAGGATGTAAAAGTAGGTTTGGAGAAGTTGGATACTTCTTACAAGTCTCTGGTAGCTAAGGAAAAAGAACTGGTTCTTGAAATTTTTGAAGATATTTTTCGCCATAAAGAATTTACTGGCAGATCCGGCACATTTTACGGATACGAAGGCCTGGGTTCTATTTACTGGCACATGGTATCCAAACTTTTGCTTGCCGTTCAGGAAACCTGCATCCGAGCTGTTGGAAAAGCAGATCAACTTGTGGTCAATCAGTTGTTTGATCATTATCATGCCATAAACGATGGAATTGGTGTTCATAAATCTCCACAGGTTTATGGGGCATTTCCAACAGATCCCTACTCACACACACCGTTTGGAAAAGGTGCGCAACAACCCGGAATGACTGGACAGGTAAAGGAAGATATACTTTGTCGCTTTGGAGAACTTGGTGTTTTGGTAACAGAAGGAAAACTCGTTTTTGATCCACTACTTTTAAAACGGAGTCATTTTTCTTCAAAAGGCAAATCCATTGATTATGTGAATCTTAAAGGAGAAAAAAAAGATTTCAATCTGGAGGACAATGCATTACTATTCACCTATTGCCAGGTTCCGGTTGTTTATGTTTTGAGCAAAAACGAAGGACTTGAATTGACTAAAATCGATGGAAAAATTTCTAAAAGTGATTCCACCCAAATGTCCGCAAATGATAGCACGATGGTGTTCCACCGAACCGGAGAGATCAATTTGATAAAGGTATTTTTGAAGGAATCCAGGTTTAGAAATTAAGCTGGACAAAATGACGCATCAAATCAATAAGCAATGAAAAAAGCCATCTCCTTTTGTTTAACCTTAATTGTAATGGCTTTAAATTCAATGGCTCAGGATAAAAAAGGTCAGATTCAAATATTTGAAACTGCTGCCAATGGAAATAAATTGGACAGAATCAGTGAGTCTCTTGGTTCTGAAAAGGCTATTCAAATTACCATCAACCCCGAAAAGCAGTTTCAAACAATAACCGGATTTGGAGGCTCATTTACAGAAGCATCAGCCTCTTTACTCAATAAAATGAGCAAAGCCAGTAGGGAAAAAATTATGAAGGCATATTTCAGTAAGGAAGGCGCTGATTATTCCCTCACAAGAACCCACATCAACTCCTGCGATTTTTCATTAACCAATTATGCGTATGCAAATGTGGCTAGCGATAAAAACCTGGAACATTTCAGCATCGATGAAGACCGGAGCGACCTTATTCCAATGATCAAGGAAGCTCTTTCGATTTCAAAAGATGGATTTAAGATTATCTCATCTCCCTGGACTGCACCACCCTGGATGAAAGACAACAAGGACTGGCGGGGAGGTAAACTATTACCGGAATATCGGGAAACCTGGGCCTTGTATTTTTCCAAATACATCAAGGCTTATAAAAAAGAAGGCATTGATATCTGGGGACTTACCGTCGAAAATGAACCCTTGGGAAACGACAAAAATTGGGAGAGCATGCATTTCACTCCGGATGAAATAACCGATTTTGTGAAGGATTATCTGGGTCCACATTTGGAAAAAGAAGGATTGGGCAATGTTAAAATCCTGGGTTTCGACCAGAACCGGGGCGAAGAATTGGAAAAATGGGCCAATTCCATGTACAAAACCAAAGAGACATCCAAATACTTTGACGGGATGGCTATCCACTGGTATGCTAGTACCTATGATTATTTTCCAGCTTCACTTCAACATACTTATAAGCTCGCTCCGGACAAGCACATCATCAACACAGAAGCCTGTGTGGATGGACAAGTCCCTGCCTGGAAGGACGATAGCTGGTATTGGAAACCAGAGGCAAAAGACTGGGGCTGGACCTGGGCTCCTGAAAATCAAAAGTATTTGCATCCTAAATATGAACCCGTATTTCGTTATGCACGGGATATTATCGGCTGTTTAAACAACCATGTGGATGGATGGATTGACTGGAATATGGTGCTGGATAAACAAGGTGGCCCAAACTGGTTTAAAAACTGGTGTACTGCCCCGGTCATTGTGGATCCGGCAACGGATGAAATTTATTTCACGCCTTTATATTATGTAATGGCCCACTTCAGCAAGTTCATTCGGCCGGGCGCAAAAAGAATTGAATCTGCACTTGCGGATCCCGAACTGATGGTAACAGCCGCACAGAATCCTGATGGATCTATCGCTGTGCTTATTTTCAACCCTTCCGAAAAAGAAAAGGATATCAGCCTGAAATTGAAAAACCGGGTCTCTAATCACAAAATCTCTATGAAAGCACTCCAAACCATATTAATCAATTAACAATACTCCAATGACAGAACACCAAACAAAACCAATTTACATGGTCCCAATGGGGCAAAAAATTGCCTTCGGCCTCGGCATGTTGGCAAACCAAATGTTTCCTGCCGCCCTGGGAATATTTATGGTAGTTTTAGTGGAAAGCTTAGGAATGCCAACATGGATGTGGGGCATTTTATTTTTTCTACCAAGAATTTTAGATGCCTTTTTTGATCCTATTATGGGCTTTATCTCAGACAATACCAAATCTGTTTGGGGTAGGCGCAGGCAATATGTGTTTCTTGGAGCCGTGGTAATGGGGATCTCTTTTGTAACCATGTGGCAGTTATACAGAGAGGATAGTGTTAATTATAATTTTACCTTCTTTCTCATTATGTCTACGATCTTTTACTTTGGGTTATCCATTTTCAGTGTGCCCTATGTGGCGATGGGATACGAAATGAGTGATGATTTTCATGAACGAACCCAGATCATGGCCATATCACAATGGATCGGGCAATGGGCCTGGGTAATTGCACCATGGTTTTGGGTGGTCATGTACGATCCGAGCTGGTTTCCAAATGCAGATACAGCCACAAGAACTCTGGCGGTTTGGGTAGGTATTTCGTGTATGATATTGGCAATGGTGCCTGCCATTTTTATAAAAAGTAAGTCAACAAAAGATGACGATAGCTTAAAGCCCCTGACCTACAAAACCATCGGAGGTAGTTTAAAGGAAATTTTCATAAGCTTCAAAGAAGCATTTAGTAACAAGCCCTTCAGAAAGTTATGTATTGCCACCTTTCTGATTTTTAATGCATTTAATACCGTTGCAGGTTTTACATTTTTTATTGTCGTGTATTATCTGTTTGATGGCAAAACAGCCGATGCAGGAATCTGGCCAACACTTTTTGGATGCGTAGGTGCTTTGTCTACCACTTTTATGGTAATACCTACAGTGGCCTGGATATCTAAAAAAATGGAGAAGAAGCGAGCCTTTTTGGTTTGTCAGGGCATTTCTGTTTTTGGATATATACTGCTTTGGTTCCTCTTCATTCCTGGAAAGCCATATATGTTTTTGTTCGCCCTGCCTTTCTTCTCCTTTGGAATCGGCAGTTTGTTCACCTTGATGATGTCTATGACGGCAGACGTTTGCGACATGGATGAGCTAGAATCAGGCAAACAAAGAGAAGGTATTTTTGGTGCCATTTATTGGTGGATGGTAAAGTTTGGTTTTGCAATTGCAGGGTTATTAACTGGCGTAATTATGTCAGTCGTCGGTTTTGAAGCGGGTGCAGAAACCCAGGCAGACGGTGCAGTTAATGGATTGCGACTTTTTTTCTCAGGTGTTCCCATCTTAGGCACATTGGTCGCCATGTGGGTAATGTGGAATTATGACTTAACAGAGGCAAAAGCAAGAGCGATCAAAAAGGAATTGGATGAAAAGAAAGAACCCGTCAAAAAACAATCTTCTGCCTATTTATCTGGTAAACTCCTTTCACTTGAGAAAAACAGAAATTCAATTTATACCATAACTGGTTTAGATCTTAGTTCAAAAACTGAGATTGAAATAAACACATTGTTTAAAGAAGTTCTAAACAATGGTTTACATGGATTGTGCTTTAGTCCATATGTGGAAGGTCAGGAAGCTGGTGATATTTTATCCGTAAGCCAGATCAACAGACGACTTGATATTATAAAGCCCCACACAAAATGGATCCGTTCTTTTTCATGCACAGAGGGAAATGAATTGATTCCGGAATTGGCCCACCAAAAAGGCTTAAAAACTCTGGTTGGCGCATGGATAAGCAATGACAAAGCACGAAACGAACAGGAAATCAACTCCTTGATTGCTTTGGCTAAGGCTGGTTTCGTGAACATG
>JBIPOE010000118.1:0-8111 GCA_044379485.1 Catalimonadaceae bacterium | reverse complement strand
TTTAATTCTACTTTAACAAATTAAAAAAGTTGTATATTAGACTGAAAGTTAGTAATTTAGCATTGTAAAAGAAAGGAAATTTATCGAGTAAAACAACACAGCCTAATATATAGCCCCCTATGCAAACACGCAACTTTCGACCGCTGGAGAGCGGTTTAAAAAATATTTCTCAAATAAGTATCTGTCTTTCAGGACTTTAACCGGAGATCAGTTTGATACTTCGCTAATGTACATCAAACAACTTTTTCGCACTGGCAAAACCGATAGAAATATGGAAAAAATGATGGAGCCCTATCAGCAGGCAGACTACCATCGTATTCAACATTTTATATCTGAATCTCCCTGGGATCACAGAGCAGCTTTTGATGATGCTGCCAAAGATTGTTCTCAGTTTCTAACAGGTTTAGGGAAAGTTGGACTTCTCATAGATGAATCTGGGATAGAGAAAAAAGGTGATTCATCCGTGGGTGTAGCCAGACAATATTGTGGTAGAGTTGGAAAGGTAACCAATTGTCAGATAGGTGTTTTTGCTTGTTTAGCAGCAGGTGAAAACAGTGCTTTGATAGATGCCAGGCTATATTTACCCAAGGCTTGGACAGAAGACATTGCCAGGTGTAAGAAAGCTGGAATACCCATAAAAGAACAAGAATTCAAAACCAAGGGAGAACTGGCCCTTGAGATTGTAAAAACCCAGAAAGAAAAAGGCATAAAGTTTGATTTTGTGGGAGGTGATGGCTTTTATGGTCACGACACCAAGCTTCAGGAAGGACTTGATGAACTAGGTTTATGTTTTATGCTTGACATCCACAGTCGGGACAAAATTTATCTGGAGCCATTTGAAATGGAACTGCCTCAAAAGAAGGGCACCAGAGGAAGAAAAGTAAAAAACATGCAAGCCAACAAAGAAAGTATATCGATTAATAAATATTATAAAACACTCAGCAACAAAGATTTCACAAAAGTAAGCCTGCGAAAAACAGCAAAAGGGGAGTTGGTTTCATATCTACATGTTGCAAAAGTTTACATCCAGATCACTGATACCAATGAATGCAGAGAGCGTTTACTTTTGATAAGAAAAACACGCAATCAGACTGGGAGTTATGAAATCAAATTTGCTTTAAGCAATGCCAAGGAAGGCCAGTGTACACTCAAAGAACTTGGTCAAATGCAGGCCCAGCGTTTCTGGATAGAACATGCTATAAAGCAAACCAAAGAAGAGCTGGGAATGGCTGATTATCAGTTTAGAGGGTGGCTGGCCTGGCATCATCACATGGCCCTGATTGTAATGGCTAACGCCTTCGTTCTCAGTGAAAAAATTCATCAAAAAGAAACAATGCCACTGCTTTCAACTTTGGATGTGAGAGAGTTATTGGTCCACCAATTAGCTGAAACTTCCTTTTCCAAAATTCCCATTGAAGAACAAATCAGAATAAGACATAAAAAAAGACAATCTGACATTGATAGGTATGCTTTTAAATCCGATGCTTAAGTTTGTTAAAGTAGAATTAAAGTAAAAATTGAATTTTTATAACAATTGTTACTAAGTTCTGGTTCTATAATTTTTCTAAAAAGCTAAATAACCTCTTTATTTTTGCCATCAAATTTTTTAGTTTTGAAATACATATTCCTACCAATCCTCGTTTTTGCCTTTACCAATATGGTTCAGGTAAACGGTCAAATTCAGAATAATAAAATATTGTCAAATGAAATACGGCTACGGCCATATATACTTGATAGTCAAGTTGAATCCTTGCAGGAATTCGTTCTTAAAGAAGTTTCCAAAAGTGAGATTTTTGATGCCAGGTACTTTCGACTCATTCGATTTGCACAGATTTTAACCAAAAATCAAAAAAGTGAACTTAAGGCAATGGGTCTGGAAATTGAATATTATATACCCTACAAGTCATATGTAATTTCCATTCCAGTTGGTTTTTCAAAGACCAATCTAACTGCATTTGAGCCTGTAAATGTGGTCGATCTTTCATTTGAAAATAAAATGAGCGGACCAATTCTTGAGCAGATTGCCAAATCAGAGTATGATGAAGAAGTACAAACCGATTTTTTGGTTCAAATCTACCAGTCCATCAATTTATCTGGAATGGAAACTGAGCTTAAAAAATTTGGTTCAATTCAGGCATTTGGTACTCTTAAAAGAACGTATCTTTTAAAAACACAATTTAAAAATGTGAAATCATTTGGAAGTCTGCCGGGCGTAAAATATGTTGAACTTGCCCCTGGTACTCCAGTTCCTGACGATACAAAAGGAAGGAGTTTGCATAGAAGTAATGCCATCAATACCGATTATTACGGAGGCTTGAAATACGATGGAAAAGGCGTTTCCATTGCTCTAGCAGATGATGGTCATGTGGGTCCACATATAGATTTCAAGGGTAGAATGAAAAGTTTTACAACCAATAACACCGGAACTCATGGTGATATGACCTCAGGTATTTGTGTTGGAGCAGCAAATCTGGATCCCAGGTACAAAGGAATGGCGACCGGTGCATTTTTGAATTTGTATGGCATTAATGGCTATCCGCAAATTAACCAGGCCATTCAAAATCTGGCCAATTTGAAATCGGTAATCACTTCCACCAGTTATTCTGAGGGTTGTAACCAATACACAGCCACGTCCAGCGATGGGGATGACAAAATGTATGAAAATAAACCTTTGCTATTTGTATTTTCAGGTGGTAATAACGGTGCTGGAAATTGTAATTACGGTGCTGGGGCAGGTTGGGGCAACATAACCGGTGGTTACAAAAACGGAAAAAATGTGATTGCAGTTGGCAATACTGATCAAACAGGAACAATTGATCCTTCCAGCAGCCGTGGCCCAGCCCCTGATGGCAGAATAAAACCTGATATTTCGGCAAATGGAACTGATCAAATGTCAACAGATGAGGATTATACATACTCTGTTGGTGGTGGTACAAGTGCAGCATGCCCAGGATTAGCTGGTATTTCTGCCCAGTTGTATCAGGCCTGGCGTGAATTGAAATCTGAAGAAAATCCTGATGCCGCTTTGATTAAAGGAATTTTACTAAACTCGGCCGATGACTTAGGCAGAAAGGGGCCAGATTTTGTGTATGGCTGGGGCGGTGTAAATGCAAGGAAGGCTTTGAAAACTATCCAACTATCCAGGTACAGAATGGAGGCAATAGACAATGGGGATACAGTAAACTTTGCTTTAAATGTGCCATCAAATACCAGAAACCTCAAGGTAATGATTTATTGGTCAGATCCGGCTGGAACTCCTAATGCTGGTATTTCATTGGTAAACGACCTTGACTTAACGGTAAAACAACCTAATGGTCAGATCGCATTACCCTGGAAATTAAATTCCCGGCCAGTGGCTTCACTTTTAAGTTTGCCTGCCGGAACTGGAAGAGATAGTCTAAACAACGCAGAGCAGGTAAGCATTGATAATCCAACCGGCGGTACTTACAACGTGTCCGTAAGAGGTTCATCCGTACCTCAGGGTACACAAATTTTTTACATTATTTATCAGTATGAAGACAATGAGGTGGTTTTAACTTACCCCGCAGGCGGAGAAGGCTTTGTTGCTGGAGAAGGAGAAAGACTTCGCTGGGATGCCCCCAAAAGCGTCACCAATTTTAATCTGTCTTTTTCAGTTGATAGTGGGGCAAACTGGACAAACATTGCCAATATAACCGACGGTAGCAATCAATATGAATGGCTTGTTCCTAACCGTGTAACAGGAAGAGCTTTAATCCGGATTTCAAGTGACAGCAGTTCCGATGTAAACGATTTTCCTTTTGGGATTATAGGTGTACCAGGAAATATACGCATTGCAAATGCTTGCGTTGACTCCATGAACATCGCCTGGAATGCAGTTTCTGGCGCTACAAAATATGAGGTAAGTATGTTGGGTGAAAAATATATGGATTCGGTTGGAACCAGTTTTACAACCGGGTTAAAGGTTAAATATAATTTGACTGATACGATTTGGTATAGTGTCCGGGCTGTTTTTCCAAATGGAAACAAAGGAAGAAGGGCACTCGCAAAACAAAAATTTCCAGGATTACAAAATTGTATAATTCCTAACGATGTGCAGGTTTCAAGTCCTGTTTTGCCTTTGAGTGGGTTGAATTATAACTGTACAGGTTTATCCAATTACAGAGTACGAATAAGGCTCAGAAATAGGGGAAACAATGCCATTAGTGATATTCCAGTTTCATTTAAATATAACAATAATCCTGCGATTTCTGAGGTTGTGTTGGATACCCTTAATCCGGGTGATTCTTTGGAATACTCCTTTGCGAATACAATGAACATTGCAGGGACTAGTCATAGAATGATTATTAAAGCTAAACATCCCCTAGACAGGAATTTTTCAAATGACAGTATAAATTATACATTTACCATGTCAGGAAATGCGGTTGCCGCATTCACACAGCCGTTTACTTCATCGGTTTTCCCTCCTCCAAGCTGGTCTGTTATGAGTATGGATGATCCAGCTAACTCATGGAGGAGAAGTGTCAGCATACCTGGATCTCTTGGGATTAGTACAAATGCAGCCAGAATGGATAACTTTATTTTTAACGCTTTTGGCTCAAGAGATTTTATGACCACACAACTTTTGGATTTTTCGTCTATTGCCGATGCTAAATTGACCTTTGATAGAGCATATGCACCAAGGTCGTCAAGAAGAGATAGCCTTATTATTATGGTTTCAACTGATTGTGGAGTAAATTTTTTACCAGTTGGGTATGCAAAAGGCTTTGCTGAATTAGCTACCGCTCCAGCCAGAACAACAACATTTATACCATCAGGCGAATCTCAATGGAAATCTGATACCGTTGACCTTTCTGCCTATCAGGGTTCTAAAATAATTATTCGTTTTGTGAGTGTTTCCAGATTTGGAAATGTATTGTACATAGACAATATCAAAGCTGGTGGCATTACCGTTTCATTAAATAATCTGGAATCTGAAAATAGGATAGCGATTTTCCCAAATCCTGCGGATTCTAAAATTGCCATCCAGTTACCCAAAGAAATTTCAGGTGAAGCCAAAGTGAAAATAATAGGTATGGATGGTAGATTGCTGATAGAAAAGGTTTTAATTAAGCCTGTTGACGGCCAACAAAATATAGATATTTCGAAATTGCCAACCGGTAATTATAATCTGATTTTGACTGATAAGAAAAAGGTTTGGCAATCCAGATTTTCAAGAAAATAGTGGGATAGAGATCTAATTATAAAAGATTTAAACAAAAAATGCCTAAGCAAAGCTTAGGCATTTTTTGTTGCTTATAAGCCCAGATTAAAGTGTTATTCCAAATGAAATTGGAGTTAAAGCAGGACCCTTATTTTTTGAGAATAATTCATTCAAATTGTATTGGCCGAAGAAGTCCACGCCATAAAAACCAACCTGAACACGGGCTCCATATTGCAAACTATTCAAATAGAAATTGGTATAAATATGGTCTTTTTTGGTGGACCCGTTTTCTTCAAATTTGGTTTTGCTGTGGCTTCCAAGCCTGTATCCAGCGAATCCACCAAGCGCAAAATGAAAACTGGAGTTTCTGGCTCTATAGTGCAACATAATTGGAACATTCAACCATGAAACTGTTAGCTTGGATTTGATTTTTCTTTGATCTGCCAAAAACGGATCGAAAGAAACCGATTCACTGCCTTTGGTGATTATTACATTGTTGTCGTATTTGTAATTGTTCCATGAAACCTCAAGCCCAATGCTTGTACTAAATCTTGGTTTCTCTTTTGTCCAATAAAAGTTTTTCATCGCCCTAAGTGATACCACGTTAGACCAAAGTGGGGTAAGCCCATACGGTTTGTTGTCATCTGCAGGAATTTTGCCTGATTCTAAATAGTTGTTCCAGCCAAGGTCGATTTCAAATATGTCATCAATCCGGTTTTTCTTTGTCTTGTTTTTGCCCATCCTAATGTAGTATTTTTTCCTGCCGGTATCTTCTCTTTCACTGATTTCCAGAACTGCTTTGTATGAATTTCTGAGACGGCTTCCATCTTTTAATATTCTGATTTTCAGGGTAGAGTCCTTTTGAAATAAGTTAAGTTCCATTTCCCCTCCATTGGCCAAAATAGAATCTCTTCTGAAACTTGAATCAATATCCGCAATAATCTGGTTGAGATTGACGGAACCGAAGGATTGCAGATTTTTAGATTCTGCGGTGATGATGAGCACTTTGTTTTTGTTTTTTAACTTTACGACAACGGTATCACCAGAAGGTGGATTGTTAATTTCAGCTTTACTTTTGACAGTGCTAATGGCCAGAAGATTGGCAAAAAGTATGTTGAAAACTATGAATTTCATGTTTCTGATTATTTAAAAATGAATGATTTGATTTTTTATCTTTGAGGACTAAGCCAGGCGACCAGGCTTTCTTTGGCTTCCGCTATCGTTGGAAAGTTTTTGATTTGTCCGGATTTAATGTTTGCAATTTTTTCAGAAAGACTTGTTTTGGATTCCTTTTTCCACTCTATGGAAGCAACCTGTTCCTCAGGGAGAAAGACTGTTTTTTTCTCAGGTTTGAATTCAATAGAGGCGATTTCGAAATCGTTATCTTTTGATTTTTCGGTTGGAGGTAATTCCACAATTGGACCAGAATTATTCAAGGTTGTAGCCATTTCAATAGGAAGTTTATTTTCAGGCCTATCCAAGCTTGGCTTTGGTTTGGTAAAGTTTAGATTTTCAGTTGAATTTGACTGATTTGAAGCAATATTTTTAAAATCGGCAGCCCTGACATCAGCACCATTTTTTGGGTCAGGCTTTTTTATTGGTTCCTTTTCCAAACTTGGGACATTTGCCATTTCTTCGTTTCTTTTTTCAGTTTTCATTATCCCTGAACCCCTTTTTTGATCACTATGATCTGAATCCGATTTTGCCATTTCATTTTGTTTTGGATTGAACCCAAAGAACCATAGGCTAAACATCAGAAATGGGAGTAAAGCGGCAGCAGCCCAATACCAAATGGCCACTTTTTTCTTTTTAGTTTGTGGACCTTGTGCATCCAAAAGGGCTTCCATTTGTGCCCAGGATGCAGAAGGTGGCACACTTTCCTGACCTTCCATTCCATTTCTGAAAAGGCCGTCCATTGGGTTCATTTCCTTGTTTTCCATCTTTTAAATCGTTTTTGTGTTTTGATCCTTATACAAATCCAAAACCCAGGCTTGCAACAATGCCCTTGCCTTAAAAAGCTGAGACTTAGATGCGCCTTCACTAATGTTGAGCATTTCACTTATTTCCTGGTGTCCATAACCTTCAATGGCAAACAGGTTGAAAACCATTCTGTAACCCATTGGTAGTTTTTGAACCAATTGAAGCAATGTGTCATAGTCTAAATTGGAACTGATTGAAACATTTTCAGCCTCCATAGCTTCAATGTCGGAATCATACCGATTCACTTCCATTGACTTAGATTTTCTCAGGAATTGGAGAGATTGCGTTACCATGATTTTTCTAACCCATCCTTCAAAATTGCCTTCACCGGAAAACTGATCTATTTTTGAGAAAACGACCATAAAGCCAGCCATCATCACATCTTCGGCCTGGTATGGATCAATAATGTATCTGTGGCAAATGGCAAACATCTTTCTGTTGATTTTTTGAAAAATGGTTTGTTGCGACTTTCGGTCCTGCTTTTTTAGTCCTGTTATCAGGGACTGATCTAAGGAAGTAAAAGAAATGCTCAAACCTTTTTTCGTTTCTACACCCAAGATGCAGTTTTCTTGTAAATGGGTTGCCTGGAAATTTAAAATCATTTATTTTTTTTAAAATTATGGCTTTAAATATTGAATAGTAAGTAATTAAGGTTTTTAGTTTTTAAAAAAAAATTTCAAAAAGTTCAATTCTTAGTCCCGGAATTGGATTCCAGATGGAGCCCAACCTTCACTTTTAATTTTTCCCAAATAGAGGAGGGGTTTAAAGTTTTTGCCTTTCCCCCTGATTCCTGGCTACCAACTCCTGACTCCTATTCCGTCTTCAAACTCTTTACAGGATTTGCCATTTCTGCACCAAGGGCTTGAATGGAAATGGTAATCAGGGTAATTACGCCTGTTAAAGCAAAAATCTAATTTCGTTTATTATCCTTAATTCCATTCAAAAGGAA
>JBIPOE010000056.1:0-28290 GCA_044379485.1 Catalimonadaceae bacterium | reverse complement strand
CAGCATGATATTTAGGTCCAGAGGACCGAAATGTATTATTTTCCAATTCAGATGGCCAATACCTATTCCCAAGTCTATATTCATTTGGTTTTCGCTGTAAAAGGAAGGCAAAGCCTTATATTTTTCAAACCGATAATATGTCGCTCCTCCAGAGCTTTGGCCTGTCTTTTTTCTGTTGCTATTAACATTGGGCACCGCTGGTGCCAGAAATACAAATTGCTTTTGCTTTCAATCCTTCCCTCTCCCCAGAAATTTCTTGAGACCCGTTTTTCAACAAAAACCTCATCGTTGTGGTTATTATGGATTTATGACGAAATCTTTTCCATGAGTTTTTTATCAACGTGTGCGCCTGGCCGAAAAAACCCAACAGGCGCATGATGAGCAGAATGTATGAAAAAATTCCTGTTTCAAAATCTTTGTTTCAAATAAAATGAAATTGAAAAAATGAAACAGTTTTTGTTTCAAATAACGTGTTTCAAAAAAAATGAAACACGAAAAACGAAACAGTGTCTCGTCCTGAAATTAGTTTACATTTTGTTGTTACAGATCCTTGAATAAGTTGACAATTTAGAAATAGAACTGAATTTGGTTGACAAAAGATTAATTTTGCAAATCGGCGAAAGCGGACGCGGGCTCTGCTGAGGAGCAACCTGCCAGGAAATAAACCGATGTACTACGAATTTCATCGTACTTAAAGCCAGGGTTTTACCTTGGCTTTTTTGATGAAATTCAATGTACCCATTACCTAAAAAAAACCTAAACCATTCCATGCGTATTCTTTGTTTTTGAGTATCTGTAATAGCTTTTCCAAAGTTTATCTGGCTTCAATCCAGGCATTGTGTGTGCCTGATGAGGGGTAAGATTACCGATGCTGCTGTGAGGCCTAAAGTGGTTGTAAACACTTACTGCTTTGGCAATGGCCTGTTCAGCAGTTTTGAAATCGGAATAGCATTCTTCAAGCAGTTCTACTTTTAGAATGCCATTAACACGTTCGGCCAGCGCATTTTCCCTTGGGTCACCGTTCTGGGTCATAGAGATTTTGATTCCTTTTTCCTTCAATATTTCAACATACCCAAAACAGCAATATTGCACACCCCGATCGGAATGATGGATGGGTTGCCGTCCTTTGATATTGAGTTCTTTAAGTGCTTTGTTGAGGGTTATTATGCAACCCTCTGCTCTTAGGTCCTTACTAAAGTGAAATCCAATAATTTTACGGCTAAATGCATCAGTGATCAGGCTAAGATATCCGAATCCGTTGCTGATTACGATGTAGGTAATATCTGATACCCAGAGTTGGTTGATGTCAATAGGAATAAAGTCTTTAATCAGATTGGGGTATCGCCTCCAATAATGGTTTGAATCGGTGGTGATAGTTTTGCGCTTACGCATTCTTACCAGCAATTCCTCCCTTCTCAACAGATCAAAAAATGCATCTCTTCCCAGTTTGATTTCATGCTTTTCAAAATATGAGGAAAGCATGAAATAGAGCTTTCTTCCACCTATTCTTCGTTGCAACGTTCTAATTTCCAACACCTTTTCCACCACAAGGTCCTGAAGAAAAACTTCCTTTTCTTCTTGCTGATTGAACTTATAAAACGCTTGCCGACTGTAACCAAGCAGTGTGCACAGTGCCCCCGTACAACGGTTCGACTGCCGCTGTGCAACATTCATGACGGCTTGGTGCCAGACTTTTTTCGCAAGTCAAGCCCATATTGTTCTTTGCCAATATCAAGCATCGCTTCCAGAAGCTGGTTCTTGAGATTGGCCATCCGAAGCTGATCCTGAAGCAGACGGACATCTTCAGGAAGTTCTTTAAATTCAATTACTTCCTGATCCTTTTTTAACGTATCTGTCAGATCCAGAACTTGTGGCAATTGCTTATATTTCCTTGTCCATCGCCCGATAACACCGAAATGATAGCCATACTTTTTCTCTAGTTCCCGAAGGGTAACGCCGCCCGATAAATACTCCGCCACTATGGCTTCCCGAATAATCCGGTCTACTTTTGGTCCATGCATATTTGTTACGAAATTGATTGTTTTTTTGACAACCTTTTTCAGGACAAGACACAGTTTTTGTTTCAAATAAATGATTTCTAAAAATTTGAAACATAGCAATTGAAATTTTCTTCCACAAAGCTGGTATGTATATAATCAGCAACCCACTTTCCTGTGATTTCCCAAAAAGGCCGAAGAGAAACCTCTAAAGACTTGAAAGACCTTAATTGGGATTTCTTAACCGGCAAACTGTGGCGCAACAACCAAATCTTTAGTTCCTGGTGTGTAGGTGTAAAACCCTTGTCCTGATTTAATGCCTTTTTGCCCTGCAGCCACCATGTTTTGAAGCAAAGGACTAGGGAAATACTTTGGATTTCCGAAACCAGAATACAGCACATTTAAAATGGAAAGGCATACATCAAGTCCAATAAAATCAGCCAATTGAAGTGGTCCCATTGGGTGTGCCATGCCAAGCTTCATGATTTGATCTATCTCCACCACACCGGCAACGCCTTCATGCAAAGCACAAATGGCCTCGTTTATCATAGGCATCAAAATACGGTTGGCTATAAAACCCGGGTAATCCTGAACTGTGTGTGGAATTTTATCCAATTGCGTACTTAGCTCAACAATGGTCTCAGTTACAACTTTATCCGTAGAATAACCTTCAATAATTTCCACCAGTTTCATTACCGGAACCGGATTCATAAAATGCATGCCAATAACCTTATCCGGTCGTTTTGTTACGGCTGCCATACGTGTAATAGATATGGAAGAGGTATTTGTCGCTAAGATACAATGTTGAGGGGCGGCAGCATCCAAATCCATAAAGATTTTCTTTTTAAGGTCTTCATTTTCAGTGGCTGCTTCTACAACCAGATCCGCATTTGCGGCAGCGCTTTTTAAATCCGTACTTGTTTTTAGGTGCCCCAAAGCAGCTTTTTTGTCGTCTTCTGAAATGCTGCCTTTGGCAACCTGTCGATCCATGTTTTTGGAAATTGTGGACACTCCTTTTTCCAGAGCTGCCTCACTCACATCAACCATGGTTACACCAAAGTTTTTAGCTGCAAAAACGTGAGCAATTCCATTTCCCATTGCACCTGCCCCAACGACAACTACATTTTTAATTTTCATATTTTTTTATGGTGATAAATTGTTCGGAATTTAGGAACCTGACTGTCAGAATTGTCCCATTACTAACCTTTATTTTGGCTGTATACATTCCACTTGCAAGGTTTTTAACATTTAGCTCCATATCAGTTGCATCCTTTGTGACAGGAACAGATATTGGCCTTCCAACATAATCGAAAACAACAATACTCTCAAGATAAAGTCTATCTGGTGCTTCAATTATAAGTCTGTCACCATAAATGTATCTGTCACCAGACTGCTTGTAATCTTTATATCCAAATTGAATGGTTTTCTTTTCTTCTATTTTTATTGGCGTATCTGTTACAAATTCACAAGTAATGGGGTTAAGCAAAAGTGTCTTTCTCCTCAGGCAATTCCGCATCACTATCCGCATCCTCTTTTTTTGATCATTTGTGAATATGTTCATACAAACATCATTGGTATAGTCCAGATAATTTTCTTTCATTACCGGTTTTCCAGCCTCGCAACTTGCTCTTGTTGAAGGGCATCCGGAAGTAAATTCACCTTGTTTTGGGGTGTCATCACAATAGTCTGTACCATTTGGATCTGAGCAGCCAAAACCGTCGCCCCAGGTATGAAGCAAACCCAGATAATGGCCAATCTCATGGGTTACAGTTCTGCCTTTGTTATAAGATGGGAAAGGACCGCTTTGACCTGTAGGTACATTTCCAAAAACCCGATATTCGGCCACAACTCCATCCGGTTGCACATCTGGTACAGGTTGTGGAAAAGGCAATGAGTCTGCCCAAAGTGCTTGAATAAAAGGATATTGTGCATAGCCAATGTATTGATTTCCGCTAAATTTGGCAACCCAGATGTTTAGATATTTGTCAGGATCCCAAAATGAAAAGTTTTTAAGAACTGAATTATCATTCAAAAAATCAAATCCATCTCTATTGGTGTTTACCCGCACTATTCCGTTGGTCGGTTGGCCACTTGGATCTGTTGTGGCCAGACAAAATCGAATCCGGGTATCGACGCCAGCTGGGTGCGTATTAAATCCTGGGGTACCTTCTGCTTTTCCATAATCACTATTGAGAATGTTCATTTGGGATTGAATCCTTTCGTCGGAAAGATTGCGTCCTTCTCCAATTGGTTCGCCATTATGCAAAATATGAATCACCACGGGAAGGACATATAAAGATTGTTCGTCCACAGCCGTCCTTGCAATTTCCTGCTTTTCCACTTTTGAAATCCACTCTTCAAAATACTTGCCACCAGCAGAATAGTCTTTGATTTTTGAGTTTTTATAAACCTCAGGATTTGCGCAAGGTCTATGTCCATCGGTTTGGCCAGAAACGTTCCCGATTCTAAGAAAAATGAATAGAAAAAAGGCAGATAAAAGTAGCTTCATGCTTAATAGTGAGTTACAAATGTAAATGCTTATTGAAATTTGAGTAATTAAATTTGATCCAAAAGCTGGAATGGGTCCCAAAATAATTCTTTGAAATTGACAACCTGATCCTTTTCAACCTGAACACCATCTGCCAAAAGTAAGTTTTTCATTTCGTCACCGGTCCCGAAATGAAATTTACCAGTTAGCAAACCAACAGAATTGACAACCCTTTGCGCCGGTACTTTTGGCATTTGTCCATGGCTCGCATTCATGGCCCATCCTACCATTCTGGCCGATTTTCCAGAGCCTAAAAACCTGGCGATTGCGCCATAACTGGTAACTCTGCCTTTTGGAATTTGCCTGACTACATCAAAAACAGATTCGTAAAATGAAACTTTATCAAATTTTGCCTTGAGTTGTGTTTTTATCACAAGTTATATCTTCTAAATTGCTTCAATTCAATATAATACGGGCGCCGGATTTTTCGGTTTTACTCTTTAACTCCACAAAATAAATACTGGCAGGAAGGTTCTTTGTATCCAGTTTTCTGATGTTGCTTCCTGTGGAAATTGACCATGTATCCGCACTAATTATCCTGCCCAATTGGTCTGAAATTTTCAGTTCTACAAGTTCTGAAACTGTGCCCATGTATTCAATATTGAAATTTCCCTGAGCCGGATTTGGAAAAACAAGCATCCGGCTTTCTGCCTGAAGGTGTTTGATGCCAGTGGGTTCTAAAAGTTTTTTCAAAGAACGATAGGCATTTATCTTTCCAAGGCCCCAGGTATTACTGCCTGTTGCAGGAATTTGACCTGTATAAACATCCTTTATAACCGTTTGGCTAAAAAGATCCAAAAGGCCGTCTGGAGTTAACAATGGATTGACTTGCAATAATATAGCAATAATCCCACTAACTGCAGGTGCAGACATAGAAGTACCACCTGCCATTCCATAAGAATAGGTTTTGCCATTTACTGGTGATTGAGATACAATTGATGAATATCCATCTCCTGTTTCAAAATAGGAACTATCAAATGAGCTGATACTGGATGCCAAAGCCAGACCTGGGCCTGCAATATTCGGTTTTACTCTGCCATCTGCGGTTGGGCCAAGGCTACTAAAAGAGGCAATTCTTCCGTTTAGTGCTCCGGTATAGGATAAATTTGAACCAGATACATTGGTAAAAGAAACCTTGCTGTTGTATGCTGCTACGGCAATTGCTTTTCGCGTACTAACAAGGTCGCCACAAGTCATTTGCACATCTCCATCTACTGCCCATGTGTAGCCGGATTTTGCAAAAGTTCCATAATAACCACTGGTTTTTATGACAATTCCCTGCCATAAATTCACAGTTCCGGATTGCCCTTTAACTGAAACTACAAGTCTGTTAGTGGTTGGGATTCTGCTAAAGAGTTGAACCAGCATGTGTGGTTTGTTGTTAAACTCAGAGTTTACACCAGTCATAGTTATAAAGCAGGTATCAAGACTTCCCTTCAATTTTATAAACCGCGTATTGCCATCCAAACAAATCCATTCAGAAGAAGTCAACTTTGTGTTGGAATTGTAAATGCTGAACTGAACACAAAAACTTTTGCCGGTATCTCCCCAAATGTCTATTTGATTTTGTTTTTTGATTAAGTTGGTTGAAAAGGTAACAACCGAGTTTACAATTGTATCATTGCCTGTAAAGGTTTTCTTCAAATGGATTTTGTTTTGACCATTGTTGCCGCCAGATACAACAAATATTTTTCCGGGTCCAACCAGATTATCCAGGGCCTGGCTAAACAATGAACTGCCATCTCTCGGTCCCATAGGGCAACCCCAGCTCAGATTGGCTACAGCAGGTTTTCCTACTGAACTTGCATATTGAAAGGTATAATTAATGCCATCCAACATATCCGACATGCCTGTATTTAACCAATAGGCTGTGCTTGGATAAATTGCTGTAAAAACCATTTCTGAGCTATAAGCCATACCTCTGAATATGCGGTTGTTTCCATTCAGTCCGCCATATCCGGAACCGGCCGCAATCCCAGCCACATGGGTTCCATGTGTGGTTTCATTGACATCGTGACTTTTGGTTAGGATTGCTGTTGAATCTGCAAATTCAGCTCCATATCCAAAAGCAGCAGGAGGGGTTCCAGTTGCTTTTTGCTCCCAAACCCTTTTTACCCTGTATTTTCCATAAGTTGTGTCATACATGCTAGGATGTGTGTAATCAAATCCGGCATCAATTATACCTATTACAATATCTTTACCATCATATGCTTGAGAAAGACCGATTCCTTTGTGTATGGAATCAACTCTGGTTTTTCTTCTTGCAGAATCCAGCTCTGGCGCCATTGGCTGATCCATTTCCATTGCCAGAATTCCTGAAAATTTTGCAACCTCCTTTACTCGATTTGTTGGAATTCTTATTGTCCAGATATTTCCTGCCTTTGTGCCAATTGATACACGTAGTTCTTTAAATTCCTTCTCATTTATTTCGGGTGAAACCTTCACTATTGCATTTACAAGTATTTTATTATCAATTCCTTGGTTGTAAACATAATTTTGAAGGGTTCCATTCTTATCAGCGAGATTCTGCTCCATTTGCCAAAGGAATTGCAAGGTTCCGGCGGAAAGTTTTGGGCCATTAGTTGGGCCGGTTTGTGCATAATTTAAGCTGGAATGGAGTGTAAAAGCCAATAAAAATAGAAGGTGTTTCATGTCATTTAAATTGAAAACAAACCTAACAAAATGAAATGATTAAAAGCAGACCCTACAATCAAATTCTACCTGAAAGAAAATCTGGAGAAAATTTGCTTGAAAATATTTCGAAATTGTTCTATTGCCAATTGGATGTTTTTTAAAATTTTATTTTGAGTCCTTTCAGATGGGCCTTTAATCTATTTTTAAAAAAGGTAAACAGGCAAAATGGTTTTGGGAATATCTAAAAGTAAAAACTGGAGTAAGTAGGTGACTTTGAGCAACAAAGTGTTGTATATTTCAATTTCATCGTTAATTTCGCCCGATCAATCAAGAATCTTTTGCAAGAAAATTACGACCAGTGGTATTCTACTTCCCTTAGCAGGAATATGGAAATGCTCACTTTCGGCCATGCCGGTGTTCCAATTTTACTTTTTCCTACTTCAAAAGGAAAACATTACGAAAATAGAGATTTCAAGTTGCTGGATGCCATAGCCTGGTATCTGGACAATGGCCTTGTAAAAGTATATTGCCCAAATTCTGTTGATGAGGCCGGATGGTATAATGAAAGTATACATCCTTTCGATAGGGTGAATACGCACAAAGCATATGACCGCTATCTTCGTGAAGAGGTGTATCCAAAAATGGTGCATGAAACTGGTATAGGAAGGATTGCCACAGCCGGTTGTTCATTTGGTGCTTATCATGCTACAAACTTTGCTTTTAGGTATCCAGAACTTGTGTCTCATGTTTTTAACATGGGTGGAGCTTTTGATATCAGAATGCAAATGGATGGGCACCACAATCTGGATACATATTACCACAATCCGATGGAGTTTATTGAACATGCTACGCATCCCGATTTATGGAAAATGGGTATAGTGCTTGGACTCGGAGAACATGATTTTTGTCGGCCTTCAAACGAAAAAATGTCAGCCATTTTACATGGTAAGGGCATAAACCATTGGCTGGATATAGTGCCAGGTGGCAACCACGATTGGCCTGTTTGGAGAGAAATGTTTCCAAGATACCTCTCTCAAATCAACTTTTAATTAGGATTCAGTATTTAGGAATAAGGTGTTAGTACTTAGAAATCAAGAATCAAAAACATATATAATAGATTTTTAAACCATTATGAAAAAAATAGGAATTTTATTCGGACAGGAGAGATCATTTCCAGAAGCATTTGTTGAAGCAATAAATGCCAAAAAGGAAAAAAATATTATGGCAGAATTTGTCCATATCGACAAAGTTATGCAAGGAGAAGCCACTGATTATGCGGTTATTATCGACCGAATTAGTCAGGATGTTCCTTTTTATCGGGGGTATTTAAAAAACGCAGCCATTTGTGGAACTGCCGTTTTGAACAATCCTTTCTGGTGGAGTGCAGATGAGAAGTTTTTCAACAATGCTTTGGCTACCAAGGTTGGTGTTCCGGTTCCAAAAACTGTTCTTTTGCCTTCACATGAGTCTCCAACAGATACCAATAGTGAAACTTTCAGAGACAATCTTGCCTATCCTTTAGACTGGGAAGCAATATTTAATTACGTTACTTTTCCTGCATACTTCAAGCCATTTGCAGGAGGTGGTTGGAAAAATGTGTATAAGCTGGAAAATTCAGACGATTTTTTCAAAGCCTACAGCGAAACCGGCCAATTGGTAATGATGCTTCAGGAGGAAGTGGTTTTTGATGATTATTACAGATGTTATTGTCTTGGTGGAAAAGAAGTTAGGATTATGCAATATGAGCCAAGAAATCCACATCACTTAAGATATGTAACGGATGCCAAACCGGCTGCTAAAAAGCTTTTGGCCACCATTAAGGATTATGTTTTAAGGTTGAATACTGCATTGGGATATGATTTTAATACAGTAGAATTTGCTGTAAGAGATGGTGTGCCATTGGCAATTGACTTCTGCAACCCAGCCCCAGATGCAGATTTTAAATCGGTAGGTCAGGAAAACTTTGATTGGGTAGTAGAGAATGCTGCTAAAATGGCAATTGCCAGAGCAAAAGCGCATAAAGATGGACAGATGAATCTTACCTGGGGGTCTTTTGTAACTGAAGCAACAGCTGGTAAACTTGTTTCAGCGGCTTCTTCAAAATAATTTACTTATTTTTTACAAAAAGGAAGGTTTCATTACTTTTGGTACTTTCCTTTTTTTTCTTATTGAACCTTTTTTAAATTTAATCCTTATTTAAGAAAACGTATTGTAATTCAATGGAATATACTCTCGGAATAGAAGAAGAATTCATGGTGATTGATCCGGTTACCAGGGAGCTTCGCTCTCACATGCAACAAATTGTAGAAGGAGGAAAGGTTCTTTTGAAAGAACAGGTAAAAGCTGAAATGCATCAGGCGGTGGTAGAAGTTGGTACCAATATCTGCCGAAATATTCAGGAAGCCAGAACAGAAGTCCAATATTTAAGAAAGGTAATTGCTGATCTGGCAAAAAACTCCAACTTATTAATTGGTGCTGCGGGAACCCATCCTTTTTCACTTTGGTCAGAGCAGGCTATTACCGAACATCCAAGATATGAGGAGATTGTAAATGAATTGCAAGATACAGCCAGAGGAAACCTCATTTTTGGGCTTCATGTGCATGTTGGCATCAATGATAGGAATGTTGGTCTTCATCTGATGAATTCAGTTAGTTATTTTCTGCCCCATATTTTTGCCCTATCTACCAATTCTCCTTTTTGGGAAGGAAGAAATACTGGATTTAAATCATTCAGAACCAAGGTTTTTGATAAATTTCCCAGAACTGGTATTCCGGAGTTTTATTCTTCAGTAGGGGAGTATGACGATTACATCAACCTATTAATCAAAACTGGTTGTATTGACAATGCCAAGAAAATATGGTGGGATATTCGGTTGCATCCTTTTTTCAGCACCATAGAATTTAGAATTTGCGATGTGCCCATGTTGGTTGACGAAACCATTGCCCTTGCTGCGGTCATGCAGGCATTGATTGCCAAATTGGAAAAACTGATGAAGCAGAATCTGAATTTCAGGTTGTATAGAAAAGCGCTTATCAGTGAAAATAAATGGAGGGCTGCCAGATATGGTCTTGATGGAAAGTTGATTGATTTTGGAAAACAAGAAGAAGTTAATACCAGAGACCTGATTCATGAGCTTCTTATGTTTGTGGATGATGTGGTTGATGAATTAGGAAGTCGTCAGGAAATAAATTACATTTATCGAATGATGGAAAACGGTACAGGTGCTGATAGACAGCTTCGTGTATATCAGGAAACAGGCGACTTAAAAAAAGTTGTAGATTATATTGTGCAACAAACAAATCAAGGCTTAGATTAGCGGCCGAATCCACACTCAAAATGTCTGACCAAACCTTTAATCTACAGGTTATTAATGCTTTATAAAATTTCGCTTAAAAATTGTAAAGAAGAAGTTCTGATCTCAGAAGAAACGTATAAGTTGATTACTGAAAATCCAATATACGCATCAAAAAGAATGAATGAGAGCTTGAGAAAGCATAGCAATGGATATGCTTTTTTTCAAAAGAACCACCCACTAAAGGACGGAAGTTATGAAAATGAGACACTTTACTTGCATAAAATAATGGCGGAACATTTTTTGGATAAACCAGAAAGTGATGAACATAAATATGTGATGTTTAAAAATGGCAACAAATTGGATTGTCGTTTAGATAACATTTGCTGGGCTACCAGATCAGAAATTACCAGAAATACGAAAAAGCATCATAGCAAAGCCGGTTTCAGAGGAGTTTACAAGGAAGGTGACAGATTTAGAGCCACACTTTACAACAAACTGGAGCGCATTGATTTAGGTTTTTTCGATTCTGCAGAAGATGCAGCCCTGGCCTATAATGAAAAATCTCAGGAAATATTTGGCAGGACAAAAAGTTTGAACAAAGTGGAAGTACCTTCCACTACAACTGAGGTAGAGAACCTTTCGCCAAAATAATTAAAACGAATAATCAAAAAATTGAAATCCTCTGAAAACCAGAGGATTTTTTATTTCCGTTCAAATGTAAGCGAGGCTGAGTTTATGCAATAGCGCAAACCAGTTGGTTCTGGTCCATCATCAAATACATGACCAAGGTGGGCATTGCATTTTGTGCAAACCACTTCTGCCCGAACCATGCCATGGCTTTGGTCTTTTACCACAGCCACATTTTTTTTCAATATGACCTGATAAAAACTTGGCCAGCCCGTACCTGATTCGAATTTATGGTCTGAAGAAAAAAGGCTTTGTCCACAACACACGCAATTGTAGCTGCCATGTTCGTGGTTGTTCCAAGACGCACCCGTAAATGCTCTTTCGGTTCCTTTTCTTCTGGTAACATTAAATTGCTCTGATGTAATCTGAGCCTTCCATTGCTCGTCTGTTTTAGAGATCATTTTTTCTTCCTTTTGGGCAAAAGATTGAAAAGAAATCAGAGTAGTTACAAAAGCCAATAATTTTCCCGGACTCATAATTTTTCAAATTGGTTTTTATATTAAGTCTATTAAAAAATTGAACATGCCATAATTCATTTCTCCCACGGAGAAACCGGAATGAGGCCAAAAAGAAAAAGTATGTTCAATTTTCATTTAGACTTGTATTTAAATACAAATGCAACCTGCGTTCAGATTTGTGTGTCGCCAAATTTTAAATATCTGACAAAAAGGAAAAGAAAAGTCCCCGGTCGCCTTGTCGGGTTAGACTGTATTCTGCTCTGAAAACCACATCATAGAAGGTGACGAGGTTTAAGCCCATTCCGTATCCAAACAGGGCAGTATTTGCCAGCCGCACATTTTCGGGTAAAACATTGGGATTGTTTACATAACCGCCATCCCCAAATGCAGAAATGTAAATATCAAAAGGCACAAATTGGAATTGTTTAATTGGAAACCATTTAAAGTTGAAGATTCTGGAAAATGCCTTGATCCGGATTGAATTTCGGGTATAAAAATTAAACTGTCCCTCTATCACATATCTTTCGTATCCTCTGGCAAATCTATTTTCGAAGCCCAAAACCCTGGTTCCAAGATAGGGTTGATTGGCAGTAGATCCAATTTCGCCATCAATTTTTGAGGAGAAAAATAAAATTGGGCTAAGCGTCCAATACTTTGAGGCTGAAAGCCTTGTCGTCCACAAGTGAAAGTTATCGTAAGGCAAAATGCCAATTCTGGAAGCGGTTAAATTAAGCAAGTATCCTTTGGTTGGAAAATTTCTCAGATTCCTTTTGTCCTGTGTGAAAGAATATTTTATGTCTCCATATCTTTGAAACTGAGGCCCATTAAAATAATTGGGATTCAGGCCGTATATGAAGTCTGAAATTCTGTTAAACCCATAATTCAGGTCCAGATAATGATATGTATAAATGCTTTTGCGTTTTGAAAATTGAACGCTTAATCCCATTCGTTCCCGCCCAAACGATTCTTCATCTCTCTTAAATTTGAGTTGGTTTCCTTCTGATTTGTAAGCCACATCTCTATTGTTTGCATAAGAGGCTGAAAACTTAAGTCCTATGGTTTGTTTTTTGTCAAGGTATGGAATGAAATAACTTAGGGAAAACCTTTTTGTGAAACCTGCCTGAAAGCCAAGTGTCAAGTCTTCATTAAGACCCCTCACATTTTTTTGTTCAAATCGTAATCCAATATTTACCCGTCTTAAATCGGCGCCCCGGTCATAATACCATTCATTAAAATTTCGGTCTGCCAGCTCAAAAATAGGAACCGGAAAAATGTACCAGCGTTCATGAACATTAAAATTTACATGACCATAGCTGTGGTCATTGGTACTATCTTTTCTAATCGAATCAACTGAATATGTACAGTAGTTAAAGAGTCTGGTATTGAAAACATTAAATGCTGATTTTTTAAAAAGGGAGCCAGTGTCTTCAGGTAAAATTTCCAAACCTGGTTTAAAGTTAAGTTCTCTTTCAACGATGCGAAGTTTGGTTCGTTTTAAACCATTAAATTTTACTTTAACAGGCGTAAATGAGGGTTGGGCAATAGAAGATCCCAATCCGAAAACAAGAATCGAAATCAAAACGAAATATATTTTTTTCGTCAATTGAAAGAGCTTTTGTAGCTTTAGCCCAATCACCAAATACAAAAAAATATGCTTTTCGATTCTTTTAAAAGCTGGCTTGAAGAGGTCAAAGAAAACAATCAAAATCTATATGATCCTGTTTTGCAATATGAAATAGTTCAAAAAAATAAAAAAGAGGCTGATATCTGGATAGGTGTAGAAAGGGCCTATCAGGTTATGAAAGAAGCAGTTGAGACCGGATTAACTGAGAATATGCAGTCACGGTCTGGCATGGTAAATAATTCAGGAAAAAAGGTAGCAAATAGCAGTATCACTGTGCTTTCACCTGAATTCACTATGTTGATATCCGGTGCTTTGGGGGCAAAAGAAGTAAACTCTTGTATGGGTAGGGTAGTGGCTGCACCCACAGCTGGTGCCTCAGGAATACTTCCAGGTGTGCTTACAACCATTCAGAAAATTCATAATCTGCCAGATAGAAAAATTCATGAAGGCTTATTGGTTGCCTCCGGAATTGCTTTGATCATCGAACAGAATGCTTCATTGTCCGGAGCGGTTGGTGGTTGTCAGGCTGAAACAGGTTCGGCGGCATGTATGGCTTCGGGTGCCGTTGTGTATATGTTAGGTGGCGACACGCAACAAGTTTTTAATTCAGTTGGAATAGTTATCCAATGTATGCTTGGCCTGATATGTGATCCTGTTGCAGGACTGGTTGAGGTTCCATGTATTGTAAGAAATGCATCAGCTGCTTCCATTGCCTTAGCTTCCGCCCAAATGGCTCTTTCTCATGTGGATGCTATCATTCCGGTTGATGAATGTGTGCAGGCTTTAGGCGAAGTTGGCCAGAATATGGAAACGATGTATAAAGAAACAGCACTTGGAGGCTTGGCGGCAACCACAACTGGAAAGTCAATTGCAAAGAGGGTTCTTATTCAGGATATTGAAATGTTGGATTCCTGAGAGGAAATTTCATAAACAGTAAAGGGATCTAATGTCATTTTATATCCAGATCCAATAACTGGAAATGTTGTCTAACCTAAAACCTTTGGTTTTGCAGAGGTTTTACTTGTTAATAATTGGAAGGGAAAGAGTTACGGTGGTTCCAATACCTACTTTAGAATCAATTGAAATGTTGCCTTTCAGTTCTTCCATCAATATTTTACACAAATACAGCCCAAGGCCCTTCCCACTGGTTCCTTCATGGAAAGTTTTATAAAGTTTCAGGATTTGCCTGCCATTTTTCTCCATGTCAAAGCCCACTCCATTGTCATGAATTGTAATTTGGTATTTGTTATCGACCAAATCGGATTGAATCAGAATTTCAGGCGTTTTAACCAATGATCTGAATTTTATTGAATTGCTGATAATCTGAAAAAAAACTGTTTCCAAAAAAGTTCTTGAAGTTTTGATTTCGGGGGTCTTTTCAAAATCAGTTTTTATAAATTTTTTAAATGGTGAATATTCTGTTGAAATTTTGGATACCGAGTTTATGTAAATTTTAGATAGATGAACCTCCTCAAAAAAAATGGATTGTTTATTTTTTATTGTAAGGATGGTGTTCAAATCGCCTATTACGGTGTTTAGATTTGAGGAGGTTTGAAAAAGTTTTTCAAAAATCTCCTGATTAAGAGGCGTTAATCCATTTGGATCTATAGCTGATGAAAGCATAGAAATATTGGCAACCTGCGACCTTAAACTGTGCGAAGTTATGTACGCAAATTCTTCAAGGTCACGGTTTTGAACAACCAGATGCTCCAAAAGTTCCTTGCGTTCCTCTTCTTTTTTCTTTCGTTCCGATACATCTCTGAAACAAACAGCCAATCCATCTTTCGAGGGATAAATACTGATGTCATACCATTGATTTTTAGGTGCATAAAACTCTTCGAATTGAACCGTAATTTTCCTTTTTTTAGCTTTTCTGAAGAATTGGTAAAATTTGAAACCTTCATCAGCAGGGAAAATTTCCCAAATGTTTTTGCCCAGGAGAAAGTCCCCTTTTTTCTCCAAAAGCTTTTCCGCCTCCTTGTTATTGTTGGTTATCAACCAGTTTTTATCCAAAACAAATAAAGCATCGGTTACTCCTTCCAGAATGTTGTGCAGCTTTATGGCATACTCCCGGTTTCGTTTTTCTGCTTCTTTTAAATTGCTTATGTCGTTGGCAATCAGGAGATATTGGGAAGTTGCTTCCTCCCCATCTAAAACAGGAATAATGGTGCAGTTAACCCAAAAATCTGATCCGTTTTTTTGAATAAATTTTCTTTGTGCCTTCCAGATTTTACGATTTTGAATTTGATTCCAACTTTCAGTAAAATCTTCATTATTATGAATATTTGAAAATAGGATTGACCATCTTTTTCCTATCAGGGAGGAAGAATCCAATCTGTTTTTTTCCAGAAGAGCCTCATTCACAAAGGATAAATTTCCTTTTTCATCCATCAAGCCAAGAAAACTGGATTTAGAAACAGCCTCCTGAAACCTTTCCAGATATTTATAAATTTTCTCTGTTTTAGCCTCTGCTTCTACCTCTTTTGTAATATCAATAGCCAAGACCACTCTGGCATTTTTACCTCTGAAATTGATTGGATTTGATTGTAGTTTTACAAATATGGGGCTTCCATCTTTTTTTAAGTGCCTCCATGTCTTATCTGAATACTGGTCAAAATCGTTATTACGAATGGCAGAAATCAATTCTTCGACATCCTCTTTTGGGCGGATTTGACGTACAGTCATTCTGAAAAATTCATCATGCGTATACCCATAAAACTTAATGGCAGCATCATTAACCGCCAGAAAATAAAGGGTTTCCGTATCATACACCCACATTGGATTTGGATGTTTGTAAAAGAGTGCCTTAAAAGTTGACTCGGATTCAAGCAGTCTTAATTCATCTTCTTTTTGTTCAGAAATATCAATGATTAATGCATCCAATCTGATTATTTCTCCAAGTTCATTTTTTACAATTTGCTTCCGTTCCAATAACCATTTTGTATTCCCCTTTTTTGTGACTATTCTATATTCTGATTGTTCGAAATTGCTGGATAGCAAGACCTTAGAAAATAAATCTACAAAAGGAGCATCATCAGGATGGATGCATTTTGTTAAAATATTTGGATTTTCCCGAAGTACTTCCATTGGTACTTCGTAAACCTTTTCAAATCCGTTTGTTAAAAAAGAAATCTGGCCAGTGGTAATATCTTTACTCCAAATCAGATGGCCCAGATTTGTAAAAATGTCAAATAAAAGATTTTGCTCAGTAGTTGTTTTCAAAGGCCAGATTCAGATTTTCGGGGACTATTATTTTATTTCGCCAACTCTGTTTTTATCATGAATTGAAGAATAAACATCTTAAAAAAAAATCAATAAAAACCGCCCTCGTTTATTCTTTGTACCTATCTGGCAAGAAAGACTTATTTACTTTACAATTAGGTTAAAAAAAAAATGACAGAAAGATGCTTAAAGCCTTTGCATGTATTGCGCAATTGCGCCTGATTTCCAAGACTCAAACTCCTGATCCTGAATTTTTTGTCGTGCCTGTTTTACAAGATATATGTAAAAGGCCAGGTTTTGTAATGAGGCTATTTGCAGTGCAAGAAATTCTTTGGAAATGAACAAGTGGCGGAGGTAAGATTTGGAATAAAATTGGCTGGAATAATGGTCCAATCCCGGGTCAATCGGAGAATTATCGAACTTCCACTTCTCATTTTTTATATTTATTATCCCTTCCGTAGTAAAAAGCATCCCGTTTCTGCCATTTCTGGTAGGCATCACACAGTCGAACATATCCACTCCAAGTCCGATACAAGTTAAAATATTTTCCGGAGTGCCAACCCCCATCAGGTATCTTGGTTTGTCTTCTGGTAAAAACTCATTAACATGTGCAGTATGTTCGTACATCATTTCAGCAGGTTCCCCTACAGATAATCCACCAATGGCATTCCCCGGCATATTTCTGGAAGCTATGAATTGTGCTGATTCCTGTCTTAAATCCTTATAAGTTGATCCTTGTACAATTGGAAACAAACTTTGCTCATGGCCATATTTAGATTCAGAATCTTTCATGTATTGAATGCATCTGTCAAGCCAACGGTGGGTTAGATCCATTGAGTTTTTTGCATACTTGTATTCGGAAGGGTAGGGTGGGCACTCATCAAATGCCATTACAATATCACCACCAATATATCTTTGAATCTCCATAGCTCTTTCTGGAGAAAACAGGTGACTGCTTCCATCAATATGAGATTTAAAAGTAACGCCTTTTTCGGTTATTTTCCTTTGGGCAGATAGACTAAAAACTTGATAACCACCGCTGTCTGTTAAAATTGGTTTGTTCCAATGGTTAAATTGGTGAAGTCCGCCAGCATTTTCAAGTACCTCCAGACCTGGTCGTAAATATAGGTGATAGGTATTGCCCAAAATGATTTCTGCCTTTACATCATCATGCAATTCCCGTTGATGAACTGCCTTCACGGTCCCAGCTGTACCGACTGGCATAAAAATTGGCGTTTCAATATTTCCATGGTCAGTTTGGATCAAACCAGCCCTTGCTTTAGAAAATTTATCCTTTGATTGCAGATCGAACTTCATTTTAACTTCCTTTTGTGTTGTTTTGCACTGCAAACCTAGCCATTCCACGGAATTCAATATTAAATGTCAGAAACTTCTTTTTTAGGTCCAACACCCAAACAGTCAGGATTTTATTTCCCCCCCGAGTGGGCTCTACATGCTTCTACCTGGCTGAGCTGGATTCAAAAGGAGGCTTCTTGGCCTGGAAAACTTGAGGAAGCATACCCTGCATATTGCGAATTTATCAGCAAACTGAGCTTTTTAGAACAGGTAAATATCAATGTTGCTGATGCTGAAATGGAGTTATCTGCAAGAAATCGATTGAAAAAATGGGAGCTTAACTGGCACAATATAAAATTTCACCATATACCAACCAATGACGCCTGGTGCAGAGACCATGGACCAGCATTTTTGTTGCATAAATCAGAAAAGGGGAAACGAGCAATAATCGATTGGGGCTACAATGCCTGGGGTGAAAAATATCCTCCCTATGACCTTGATGATGTTATTCCAACCAAAGTAGGTGGATTGATGGGCCTGGAGGTGTTTAACCCAGGGATAGTTATGGAGGGTGGTTCAGTGGAATTTAATGGATCTGGCACAATTCTTACCACTTCGGCTTGTTTATTAAATCCAAACAGAAATCCAGATTTGACTCAAAATCAGATAGAATGGTATTTGAAAGAGTTCTATGGTGCGGAACAAATTTTGTGGCTTGGCGATGGCATAGTTGGAGATGATACAGATGGGCACATAGATGACATTGCCCGTTTTGTAAAACCTGACACGATTGTTACTGTTGTGGAGGAGGATCCGGCAGATGAAAATTATGAGGTCCTTCAGGAAAATTTAAAAATGCTGAAAAGCTTTAAGTTATTGAACGGTAAATCTATCAATATTATAGAACTGCCTATGCCTAAGCCTATTATTTGGGAGGATCAACGTTTACCTGCCAGTTATGCCAACTTTTATATTGGAAATGGGGCTGTGTATGTGCCTACTTTTAAAGATTCAAAAAATGACCCAATAGCATTGAGAACAATACAACGATGTTTTTCTGACAGGAAGATTTTTGGAATTGATTCTACCGACCTTATTTGGGGTTTAGGTAGTTTTCATTGTTTAAGTCAACAAGAGCCGGCTTAGGCAATTGTAAGGCTAAAAATATGACTGATAAGCGGTTGTAGCAAATCCATTTTGACTGGTTTGGTCAAATATCCTTTGTAATTTGGACAAATTTCCGCTTTTGTCCGGGTTTCAATATCAGTTTCTCCAGTTACGAAGATTACAGGTATTTCATAGTTTTGAGCCAATAATAAAGCGGTATCGATTCCAGTTTTATCGCCTTGAATATTGATGTCTAAAAGTGCCAGATCCGGTTTTTCACTTTTGACTAATTTCATTGCATCGTCGCAATTTGTTACAATGCTAATTTCTTGATATCCAAGCTCATTGAGATCCATTCGAAGAGAAACAGCGAGGATTCTTTCATCTTCTACAATAAGTATCTTTTTCAATTTTAAGGGTTCTTTTATTAGTTAAAAATCATTTTTTAAATGAAATAAAGAAAGTTGTTCCATTCGAATTGTCTATTTCTAAACTTCCTTGCAATTGCTTAACAAATTCTTCTATTAATATCTTACCAAGCGACTCTTCAGATTTATCGCCTTTCTGAATTCCCGGACCATTGTCGCTTACTCTAAGTTTTAACATGTCTGCTTTTTGCAAAAAGTCAACTTTTAAAATTCCTTTTTTACCAGAGCTGAAAGCATATTTAAAAGCATTTGAGACCAACTCATTTACCAGCAATCCTATTGTGCTTGCCTGTTTCATTGGTATCTCAACCGAGTCAATCTTCAATTCTAATGTAATATCCTGATTGCCAAAGCTTGAAACCAAACCTTCGATCAGTTGTGTAAGATATACGCGAATATCAACCAATTCATTTGACAATGTGTTTTTATACATAAGCTCATGAATGGAAGCCAAAGTTTCAAGTCTTTTCTGGGTTTGTTTTAGAGAAAAAAGTGCCCCAGGATCACTGGCATAGCCAGTTTCCATTTTTACAAGACTTGCAGCAAGGGCAAGATTATTTTTCGCCCTGTGGTTCATTTCCTTGATCAACAAATCTTTTTGAGCCAATTCAGACTGTAATTTTTCAACCTGATTTTCATTTTTTTGTTTAGATCCATTGGTTTTTAATGAATCCAAACTTTGTAAAACTATGTTTGTCTGTTTTTTTATTTGTTCAGGTGCACTGGTAAGAATCGCAAAAACAGAAGTTTCCCTTGTGGAAATAGGCTCTGCAATCAACATCCAACCTTCACCAAAAGCTTTGGAAATTTCAAAAGGAAGCATGTCTTGAGGCCACCAATATCTTTCTGGATATTTCTGGTTTTCAGATTCTACATCTACCAACCAATCAAGTTCGGGAATCCACTCGCCTCCAAATTTTTTAACGGGCATGGCATATTGGTTTGGACTTTTCCACCATGCTTTCCATTCAAAATGGCTGCCGTCAAAAATACCCAATGCCGAAACCTTGGCGTCCAGTGAAAGCCCTAAATGCTTTGTAAGGGCTATGCATTGTTCGTTTTTGTTTAAAAATGTATCAGGAACAAATTGTTGTGAACTACCAATTTCAGGCTCATTTATTTTTATTTCTGGTTTACTGATTTCAATTGTATTTATTTTTTCTTGCTCAGATGCTTGATCATCAAATGTAATTGTGAATTTAGGCTGGTTTCTAAAATCATAAATTACTGAGGTCCTTTTTCCGTTTTCGTAACAAGATCCTCGTCTGGCTTTTTTATCACCAAAATTGGCAATAGTCTCACCTTCAGCATTTCTAACTTCTATTGGATTGAGACCAGCCTGCATCCAGAGGTTCAGATTTTGTTTTTCTTTGGTTTCTTTTTGCTCCTTAGTGAAGTCTTTAATTAAACCTGTAAGCCATTCGCCATTTTCACTGTCTCTTGTCGATTTGCAAATAAATTTTATCCAATTGTTCCCAGAAGGGTTTTCAATCAAAAGTTCTAGTTCGAATTCTTTTCCAAGGTTTATAGCATTTTCCATGGCTAAAGAAAATCTATCCAAAGATTCAATGGAAAGAGAAGAGTAAAAATCCTGATAATCAATGTTTTTTATTCTTTTTCCAAGAAATTTAAATGCAGCATCCTCAGAAAAGAAAAACAAATTTGAATCTAAATGAAAATGCCATGTGTAAATGCCAAACTCAGATTCAATGAGCGATTGTGGTGAAATTTGGAGCTCTGTGGCTGGATTCACAGGTTTAATTATGGAGAAGCTTTGACCTGAAATGTCAATTTTGGAGGCCGAAAATAAACCAGAAATTCCATACTTCAAACCTGAAGAAGATTTAAATAATGTTTTTATCTCAGTTGAATCTTGAAATTGTAGCTGTATATTGTGTTTACTGGCTTTTGAAAAGGAAAAATCCGGACTATTTTTTTTTGCAGATTGAGTTGCAGCCACCATTTTTCCCTCCTCGTCCAGGATCCAAACCGAACATGGCTCAAAAAGAGAGACCAGTTCGTGGAGATTTTTATGCAGGGATATATCCTTCCCTGTTAAATGGAATTGCATAGAGCGTGGTGGTTTGTTCCTTGTTTTGAATGAGATAGACTTATTCAAAATTCAGTGATCGTTGGATTAATTGGCAAATGCAATTTGTATTAGCGTCTTCAATACAACATTGCAAAGTTAATAAAATAAATTAAAAACAAAATTATTTTAAGAATGAATTGTAAAATTCCTATAAAGTATTTTCTAAAATCAGGATTTCATCTTTTCCGAATTCTCCTTCAAGCATGTTTCCTTTTGAGATTTTACCATTGATTTTATAGCTTGATCCAAGACCATGGTGTAGTTTAATTTTGGTTTTTCTTTTACAGCGCAATCTGATTTCACTAATTTCTCCATTTCTAACCGTTGCGCCTAAGATCAAACCACCCTCTGCATGAAGCCCATCAAAAGAAAAGTTTTTCCATGTATAAGGAATTTCAGGTAGAATATGAAGCCCGTCTCTTCTATTTTGAAACAGGATTTCTGCTATGGCTTCCAGGTTGCCAAATCCAGCATCCAATTGCATTTTCTCAAACCAGGATTTTCCATTTGAAACTTCTCTTGGTCCAAATACAATGGGTCGCAATGATGTGGTTATTAATGGGTTGAAAACATCGTGTAAAGTAGCTCTGCCTTCATTTGTGAAATTCATTTTTCCCCATTTTAAAGTGGAAATGGCAGATTCCGGTTGGTTAATTCTGGAAAACAAAATACTTGCCCAAGGTACGCACCAACCTGTCCATGCCCCAGTCCCTTTGCGGCTCCAGTTATAATATGTATTGTTCACCAAACCTGAATGAACAGAATCAAAAGGATTGATAGTTACAAAAGGATAAATCGAAGCCATATGGCTATGATGTCTGTGGCTTTCTATCAAATCCATATTTTCCCAAATGCCAATTTTTTTTGATATGTATTGAGAATATTCCAGAGTTTTAGGACCTGTCGAAATAGAATATGGTGGCATATTTTTGGCATACCAGTCCAGTTTTTTTTCTGGATATACTCCAAGAATATCTTCAGTTTCCTTCAGATGTTGAAGCAACATGTGAAAAGCGGCTAATTGAAATGACGCATTAGCTCCCCAGGCATCCATTTGGGCACCTTTAAATTCCGGACTTACAGTTAGAGGAAGTAGAAGTTTATATTCTTCATTTCCAGAACTTATTGTGTCCATTTCGGACTCGTATCCTGCCAATGCTCCTTTCAAAAGAGGATGAGCCAATTCCTTTAGAAAAGTTAAATTTCCAGTATGCTGGTAATACTTCCAGGCCAATTGTGAAAGCCATGCAATACATCCCTGATCAATCATCCCGGTCCAGAATCCACCTATCATTTTTCCTTTGTCATCGGTAGCATGTGGCAAAAACAGAGCATCAGGATTTTTAAAAAACTTCATTCCATTTTCTTTCATGACTGGCATCCACGTTTTTATCATTTGCCAAAAAGGTTCTATTCTGTCCAATTGTCCAAAGCTCATCACTGGCCAATACATCATTTGAACGTTGATATTGAAATGGTAATCGTTACTCCATGGCGGAATCTGATTGTGCTCCATCAATGGTCCCTGTAAGGTCATTGCTGGTCCTTTTGGGTGCGCACAAATTGCCATTTTATACAGGCCAAAGTCCAGCATTTCCATCAATTCTATATCTGGGATATTAATTTTTGCTGCACCTTTCCAAAAATTGAACCAGTACTTTTCTGTTTTTTCTTCCTCTTTTTTAAGGAGTGCATTTTCAAGTAAACCAGTTAAACTTCCTTGTTGGCCATCTACTCCTAAACCACTGGCAATGAATGTTATTCGATCTTTGCTTGCACAAGTGATTCCTAATAAATCGTCTTTTGGAAGCTTTTGAATGATGCCTTTTAGTTCAAATTTTGGAACAGAGGACTTCCAATATTCTGGTTTTGAAATGCCCAATTCGGCATATTCTTTGCTTAAGAATTCCGCTGATCCGGTAAGCTCCGGTTCTTCAGGTTTTGAAGTCAACAAGGGCCAGTTTATACTGGCAATATTTGTTTCCGAATGTTGTTTTATTTTGATTAAATGATTTGGTGATCCCTTTTTTTCAATCACCAATTCGCATTCACCTTTGGTTAAATTTAGATTTGCAGTTTTTAACTTATAACCCATTGGTAAAGGAATCTGAACCAAAGCACCGCCAAATTGCCTGGGTCTGATATTTGATTTTTTTGTTTGGTTGTAGCCGAAAATTTCCTTTAATTTTTCCTCATTCTTTGTTTCAAGAAGGTCTTTTATTTTGCTGTAAACCAAATTGCTATCCAGGTTTACACCACCACGTCTATCCCAAAAACCAGCATGGGCAACTGTGATTTTTAGCATAGAGTCTGCACCCCAAATCAACAAACCTTGCCTTCCGTTGCCCATCGGGATTCCGGCGTGGCATCGTTGAATCGGGAATTCCCAGCTTAAAATTTTATCCGATTGCTTTTTATTTAGTTGAAGCCTGTTTTTGAACTGGGCATGTAGGGATAAGGAAATGAATCCAAGCAATATGGATTGAAGCCAAACCAATTGTCTAAAATCAAAATTTAGTTTAAAATATTTTGGGATTTTCATTTGTGGAATTGTTTTTCTTTAAAGTTAAAATAGTTATTGCTTTAACTATATAACCATCAATCCCTGACTGACTTCTGCCGAGAAAATGGTTTTAATTTCACCGTTTAAAATCACATTCATGGATTTGTCAAATTCGTTTATACCTTCTACTTCAAGGTTGTCCTGGATCCGAAATCCGATTTTGTCCAGATATTGAAGAAAAACCTGTGAGTGATTGGCAACGGCAACAAACTTTTTCTTATCTCCTGGTTTGCAATCAGATAACAAGCCAGCAGTTGAAATTGGGAGTTGACCGGTAGCATTCGGAATTGGATCACCATGGGGATCAAACCTGGGATAGCCAAGGAATCTATCCAATTGATCAAGCAACTTTTCAGATTGGATATGCTCCAATTGTTCGGCAACATCATGAACCTCATCCCAACGAAATTCCAGATTTTGCACCAGAAAAGTTTCCCAAAGGCGATGCTTTCTAATCACTTTTAAGGCCAGCGATTCTCCTTCAATTGTTAAAGTGGCGCCTCCTGAACGGCTGTAGTCAATCCACTTTTTATCAGCGAGTTTGCGCAACATTTCAGTAACCGTTGCCGGATTAATATCCAGACTTTGCGCTATGGAAAAGTTAGGAATTTTGCCTGGCTCCGATTGGCTTAAGGCGTAAATGGCCTTCAGGTAGTTTTCTTCAGTTACTGAAATCATTGAGGTTGCAAACATGGGAAAATCGCTTTAAAACTTAAAAGTTCTCCGATGTATAAAGGTTAAATGTGCCTTTTTTAGTGGAAAATTTCAAAAGATCTATAATTTTTCACCTCAACAGGAGTTAATTTAAGCTTTAAACTCAAAATTCTAAACCTCTGCGTACCTCAGCGTCATTCTCCTTTTCCTCTGCGGTAAAAAAACTCTAAACTCAGAACTCTAAACTCAGAACTCTAAACTCAGAACTCTAAACTCAGAACTCTAAACTCAGAACTCTAAACTCAGAACTCTAAACTTTCTTCTCCCACTCCAAACCAACAATCAATCGGATTTGCCAGGCTGGAACCGCTTCACCGACCTTCTCCAAAATCTCCTGAATGCGCATGTTCTCCACAATTTCAAGACCAAGCTCATTTATTGCTTCCAGAATTTTCTCTTGGTCGGAACTGGATATAAACTTCTGAATATCAATCTGTTCACCTTCCGATTTTAAGCGCAACAAATGTTGGGCTATGGTTGCTGGTGACAAGTTTCTGCTTTCGGCTATGGCTTCAATGTCCATTCCTTTTTCATACAAATCCAGCGTTTCCAGGTAAGTTACACCCTTGGCAAGTCGGGTTCCAGGAACTTTAAAATCCCGGATAAAATTTTGAATAACTTTTAAAAAAGTGCTGCCATACCTTTCCCATTTCACCTGACCAAGTCCCTGAACACTACGCATTTGAGCCGCTGTAGTTGGCTTTAGGAAAACCATGTCCTGCAAAGTGGAATCGCTAAAAACTACATAAGCTGGAACGGCATTGGCATCGGCGATTTCCTTTCGGAGTTTCCTGAGCTTTTCAAATAAATCCTGATCGGCCTGTTCTTTTACCTGAAGTTTTATTGGTTTCTTTTCTTCTTTTTCTGCCATTCGGCTTTCGTATGTTCTGGCTTGTGCCAAATACACCTTGTGGTTCTCTTTTAAAATCTTCCAGCTTAAATTATTAAGTTTAAAAGAATGGGCTTCATCATAAGCAATATCCATAACGCCGGAATTCAACATTTGAAGTAGAAAATCCATCCAGACTTCCGTTTTTAATTCCTTCCCGGCTCCAAAAGTTTTTAGTTCTGTATAGGCATTTTTTACGGTGGTAGCAGTTCTTTGGCCTCTAAGTAAATCCACCAGCGTAGTCATGGACACTTTTTCCTGTGTTCTGGCAATTGCCGAAAGTGCCTTTTGGGCCAAAACAGTTGCATCAAACTTAGATCTTGGATTTTTGCAAATATCACAGTTTCCGCAATCTTCTGTAGTTTCTTCATTGAAATAGCTCAACAAAATTCTTCTCCTGCAGATCTGAGCTTCAGCATATTGCTTCATTCTATCCAGTTTAGCCCGCTTTAATTCTTTTTGTTCCTCCACAACATCCGAAGATTCGATCATGTCAAGCCTCGTTACCAGATCTCCATAGGAATAAAACAAAATAGTTTGTGATGGAAGTCCATCTCGGCCTGCTCTTCCAATTTCCTGATAGTAGCTTTCCACGTTATTAGGTAAGTTATAGTGAATCACCCAGCGGATATTGCTTTTGTCAATACCCATTCCAAAAGCAATGGTGGCGCACATAATTTGAGTTTCGTCCTTTATAAAAGCTTCCTGGGTTTTGGCTCTTTTTTGTGCATCTACACCAGCATGGTAAAAATCAGCTTTATACCCTGCATTTACCAATGTTTCAGCCAGATCTTCAGTACCTTTTCTGCTCAGGCAATAAATGATTCCGGAATTGGTCTTTTGGCTTTTTAAAAACTGAAGGATTTGTTTTTTTCGATCCAAACCTGGCTTTACTTCCAGGCTTAAATTGGGTCTGTCGAAGCTTGAAATAAAGGTTTTAGCCTCAGGCATACCCAGTTGTGCCAAAATATCCTTTCTGGTTACCCGATCGGCTGTTGCAGTAAGTGCCACAAAAGGAATGTCAGGAAAAACATTTCTAAATTGAGCCAATTGCCTGTATTCTGGTCTGAAATCATGCCCCCAACTGGAAATGCAATGCGATTCATCTATGGCAACCATTGAAACTTTCATGCGTTTTATATCTTCCAAAACACCTTGCTGAAATAACTTTTCTGGAGCCAGATACAACAGTTTTAATTGGCCTGAATAGCCTTGGTGCCATATCTCATTTTGGGTGGCCTGGTCTATACTGGAATTTAGAAAGGCCGCTGAAACCCCGTTTGCCCTCAAATTTTCCACCTGATCTTTCATCAAGGCAATCAATGGCGAAATCACAATGGTTAAACCTGGAAAAAGCAAGGCTGGAACCTGAAAGCAAATGGATTTTCCACCTCCCGTTGGCATTAGGACGAGGCAATTTTCTCCAGCCAAAATGGTTTCAATAATTTCTGATTGAAGTGTTCGGAACTTATCATATCCAAAATAGTCTTTTAAAACCTTTGATGGACCTGATAAAGTAAGTTGCTCATGCATAGTTTGTTAAATTTAATTTTCTTTAGTTCTTATTGAATCGAAAGGAGATTTTTTCCAGATTTTCTTTTGAATCTACAATCCAAAAAAAGAACCCAAATTTGCCGCACAAGAAAATCATTTTCTACATGCCGCATTCAAAATATGTCTCAGTTTTTTATTTTTTATCAACTCTTGTTTTCGTTTCCTGTCGATCCGAGATAAGTGAAAAAGAGTTTTTGGAACAATTTAAAGCGCTTAGTGAGAAACGTATTAACTTCAAAATGAATATGAAAGCCTTGGGAGACAGTACGTTTGCCCATCACGATTATGCGCAAAAGGCACTCGGGGAAGTTTATCAGGATTCCATTTTTACTTTCACAATTGAAGAAAAATATAAGGCATACACCGACTCTTTGCAGACAGATTTGGAAATGGGAAAGGACTATTTTTTCAAACAGTGGAATGACAATAAGCCTTTAATTTTAACATTAGAGAAGACCGAAATGAAACATGACAACCTGATTCAGTCTATGAAAAATGGAGATGTACCGGAGTCAGATGGTTTGGATTCATTGAAGTTTTTTGCCACAAATTTGGATGCATATATTAAAAAAAGTGATTCCTTAACCAAAGCATCGACAACTAAATATTGGGAATTCAGAAAGACTTTTGAGGAATATAGATATAATATGAGAAATCTTAAGTATTTATATGCCAGTAAATTAACGACAAAGTGATTAGGTTTGAAGAACTTGATAGAAACCTATTTTTGAAATCCACGTTCACCTCATTGTTTTAAAAAGTATTGACGTTGTCAGCTGGAAAAGACACCCAGCACCGATAGTTCAGGAAAGATCTCAGAAGACCAAAGCTGTATTCAAAAGCAAAGGTTTTGAAGATTTCAGGTGTCGGTTTTTTAAAAGTGTATCTATTTGCGTTTGATATGCCGGGTCTCCAAAAAGGGGCCCGGTTTTTTTTGCATCATAAATAGATCAAATCCCATCTTTTGAAGAAAATCATGAAATAAAAAAAGCCTGTGATTTTCTCAGAGGCTTTTAAAAATATGTGAAAACTACTTAGGGGCTGCTGAAAAAGCCATTACTGGTTCATTTTCAAGAGTTTATCAATCATTTTTAGAAATTAAGTGCACGGGTTTTCTTGAAAAACACGTAAAAGTCGTGCACTTAAAAATATTGTCATTTCAAAATTGAGAGAAATTTAAA
>JBIPOE010000117.1:0-8283 GCA_044379485.1 Catalimonadaceae bacterium | reverse complement strand
TCCAATGGAAGGTGAAGTAGAAGTAGATGAGGCTTTTATAGGAGGACAGGAGGAATCCGAAAACCGTGGCAGGGGCGCAGAAAGTAAAACCCAAATTGTGCTGGCAGTTGAAAAAACAGGCCTATTTAGTATAAAGAGAGTGTATGCCAGGGTGATTGAAAATGGAAGTACAAGTGAGCTAATGACCATATTTGAAAAGCATATTTCCAAGACAGCCAAGGTGTTGACAGATAAATGGAGGGGTTATTTGCCAATAATGAATTCATATAATATTGTGCAGGAAAAGAGCCAGCCAAAAGAAAACTTTAAGACCATGCATCAATGTATTCAGCAATTGAAGAGTTGGATAAGAGGTATACACCACCATGTAAGTCCAGAATACTTGCAGGCATATCTGAATGAATTCTGCTACAGAATCAATAGATCAATTCATAAGGAATCTATCTTTGACAACTTGCTAAATCGCATGGCTTTGGCCACCCCTTGCTATGTTAATAACCTGAAAAAGAACTACTAGAATTAAATGGGAGTTACGAAAGCTTAAAATTGAACCTCAACAATGTTCAAACACCAAAACTTTCGGTAATTGCAACTTGAACATTACCAATACCACTGTGATTAACTTGCTACAAATCAGTCTGGCCCTGTTTGTTTTTCTCGGATTTTTTGATTCCAAAACATCCTTTTGCCAGGACAAAACCCAGCTAATCACCACCGACCACGTTTTCGATCCCAATATCAAAACCGTTTTATTTTATCCCACCAACGAATCCAAAGCCAGTTTGCTGGACTTTCCCGTTGTCTATTTGCAGAAGTACGAGTCCCTGCAACTTGATTTTGATGAAATCGGAGACCAATACCATAACTACAACTACAAATTGCTCCACTGCAACCATGACTGGAAACAATCAATACTTAATGATTTTGAATTTTTGAATGATTTTAATGAGTTCAGCATTGACCAGTATGAACTATCCAACAACACAAGAAATTCTTACATTCATTATTCAGTTACAGTTCCCAAGGTAAAAGTTTCAGGCAACTATATCCTGAAAGTATATAAAAATCTAAATCAGGAAGAAGTTGTTATAACCAGGCGTTTTGTGGTATATGATTCTAAAGTTTCAATAAATATGGATCCGAAGTTTTCCCTCGATCCGTCAAAACGTTTTAGCCATCAGCAAATCGATTTTAGCATCACCTATGGCAACTACCAGATTTTCAATCCAAATGAAATGGTCAAAGTGGTGCTCAGGCAAAACGGGCGATGGGACAATGCCTATTACAATTTGAAACCCATGTTTTTAAGAGAAGAAGACCGCTTGCTTGATTACCATTTTTACAACAATGAAAATATTTTTCCAGGACTTAACGAATATCGGGGGTTCGACTTGCGAAGCATCCGGTTTGCAGGCCAGAATGTGAACAATACCACATTTAACAATAATAGAGCTGAAGCTTTTATTATGCCAGAGAAAAGTCGGAATCAAAATGCTTTAAGTCAATGGATAGATTTAAATGGTCGGTTTGTGATCGAAAACTTTGAAACCAAAATGGGAAATGTGGAAGCAGATTATATTGACACCTATTTTTCATTAAACCTGGATGCCGCACCTGATGGTGATGTATATATTTTTGGCCTGCTCACCGATTGGGAAATCCGTCCGGAATTTAAAATGGAACCCGATGCAAGCGGAAAAAAACTGAAAGGACACACCAAAATCAAACAAGGATTTTATAATTATTCCTATGTTTTGGTAAATCAAGGCATGAAACCAGACGAAATTATTTATGAAGGAAGCTACATGCAAACCGAAAACAGATACGATATCCTCGTGTATTTCAGGCCGGTAGGAGCCAGATACGACCAGGTGGTTGGTTACAAAGAAATCGATTACAACAAATTGAGATAAAATAATCCAAATTTCTGCTTGGATAAAAAATAGGAAGCCTTACATTTGCGGCCCGTTCACGCCCAGATGGTGGAATTGGTAGACACGCGGGTCTCAAAAACCCGTATCGCGAGATGTGCCGGTTCGACCCCGGCTCTGGGTACAAAAAAAATAAAAAGCCTTTTTCGTTCAGAGAAAGGCTTTTTATTTGACCTCAATTAGGGAAGGCACCAAAAATGATAAATCCTATCAGCACCGTCATTACTTGGTGGCTCAAAAGAAGATTGAGCCAGATAGACCACATGAGGTCAAATCCGATTGAGTGCCAGCAGCTTCAGTTTTTAAGCCTTATCGATCGGGCAAAAGAAACCGATTGGGGAATTGCAAACCATTTGTATAAAATTTCTTCAATAAAGGAATTTCAGGAAACAGTTCCAACTGCGAGTTATGAAGAATTTTTTCCATGGATAGACAAAGCCATGCGTGGAAAGGATAACCAGTTGTGGCCTGGGCCAACTACTTCTTTCTCAAAATCTTCTGGAACTACAAACGATCGGCATAAGTATATTCCAGTTACAGCAGATTCTTTGGAGGATTGTCATTACAAATGTGGTAAAGACCTTATTACCTTGTATTTGGCAAATCGTGAAAATTCTGAAGTGCTTGCAGGAAAAAATCTGGCCATGGGAGGTAGTCTTCAACCCAATCCAGTGAATTCCAATGCAATATGTGGTGATATTTCAGCAGTAATTATCCAAAATTTGCCAGCATGGGCCCAATGGATGCGAACACCTTCATTAGAAATCGCACTCATGGACCGTTGGGAGGAAAAAATCGAAAAGATGGTAGAAACGACCTTAGACGAGAACGTTACCTCCATTTCTGGCGTCCCCACATGGATGATGGTTTTGATGAACCGAATTCTGGAAAAAACTGGCGCCAGTTCTATTTCTGATGTCTGGCCAAATCTGGAAGTATTTCTTCATGGTGCAGTTTCATTTACGCCATATCGGGAAGTATTTAAAAAGCTCATTGCCAGCCCAAATATGAGTTATCTGGAAACCTATAATGCTTCAGAAGGCTTTTTTGGAATACAGGATGACCTGGCACTTGAAGGACAAATGTTGCTCATGCTGGACTATGGAATATTTTATGAGTTCGTTCCTATGGAACAGGCAAATGATGCATTTCCAAATGCACTTACCCTGGATCAGGTTGAAGTTGGAAAAAACTATGCCATGCTAATTACAACCAATGGCGGACTTTGGCGCTATCGGATTGGTGATACCATCAAATTTACATCCACCTACCCATTTAGAATTCAGGTCAGCGGCCGTACAAAACATTTCATAAATGCCTTTGGTGAAGAAGTTATGATAGACAATGCAGAACTGGCCATTTCCAGGGCGTGTGAGGTATTTAATTGTGGTATAGTCGATTTTACGGTTGCCCCGGAATATATGTCGGCCGGAAAACAAGGCAGGCATGAATGGATCATAGAGTTTTCAAGCCCGCCAGATTCTTTAGAAGGTTTTGGAGAAAAACTGGATTTGGAACTTCGCAAAATAAACGGTGATTACGATGCCAAGAGATATAAGGATATGGCCCTATTACCTTTGAAAATTCACAGGGCGCCTGAGCAACTATTTTATAATTGGTTAAAAACCAGAGGCAAACTTGGTGGCCAAAACAAAGTTCCAAGACTTTCCAATTCCAGAGAATACATGGAGCCACTTTTAGCAATGATAAATGATAAATGATAAATATTTTTTACTACAAACCACTTACTTTTAATCAACTTACCACTTATCAACTAACGAAAGAGCACTTATGACTTCCTGACTTATCACTCTTCAACTTAAAACTTAGTACTTACGACTTTTTTTATGGACAATACTGCAAATGACCCGGAACTAAATGGAAAGTTTTTGGGTACCATCACTTCCGATTTCATCAAAGTTTCCGACCAACTAAAGGAAGCGGCTTATCAACTTAAAACCAGGAATTTATCAGAGTTTCCGGTTTTTGTGATGTGCAAAAATACCCAGCCCATTGGTAGTCTATTGTTTGAGAAAATTGCTGAAAATCTGGATTGGAATTATTACTTTGCTATGGCGGAGGAGTTTGTTCAACGTGGTATTTTGAGCATGGAAGGATATGAAGCTTTTACTTCAACTTATAAAAACTCCGATGAATTCTGCTGTCTTTTTGTGGTTGATCCTGAGTTTACGAATTTTGTATTTGTCCCATATCCAGAGGATTAGTATTAAGACAAAAGTTATTTAATTTCGTTGTTAAAGAAAAAAGGCCAGTTTTGAACTGGCCTTTTTTTAATTTATCAGATTGAAAAAACGTTTCCATCTTATTCCATCAAGTACAAAACTATTTTCCTGATCTATGGATAGCCAAATGAGCCAAGCCTTTCCTACAATGTGGTCTGCAGGAACGAAACCCCAGAACCTACTGTCTTCAGAGTTGTGTCGGTTGTCTCCCATCATCCAGTAATAGTTTTGAACAAAGGTGTAGTTCTCCATTACTTTTCCATCAACCACCAGCTTGCCATTTTGGGTTTCAACCTTATCGTGACCTTCATAGCGTAAAATAGTTGTGAAATATTTTCGGATGTTATCCGCATTCATTGGAACTGACATACCTTCTTTTGGTATCAAAATCGGACCGTAATTATCTTCATTCCAATTACTTGCAGGATCAAAAGCATACACTCTGTCGTTTGGTGTACCAAAAGGAGTCGTAGCCATAATCACATTTTTTACAAAGTCAAATTCTTTAATTTTTGCTGCACGTGTAGGTGTGGTAAATAAGTTATAACCGCCCGGAATCGGATGGAATTCCGTAATGTCCAAATCTTTAAAAATCCTTTCATTCATAACCTGATCTGTTTCAATCAAATAGCGATATTGAAGCATTTCAGCGTTTTTCTGAGGCTTTCCATTTATGTAAACCTGAAGATTTCTAACTTCTAGAAGATCTCCCGCAACACCAACGCAACGCTTTATATAATTGGTTTTTAAATCGGTAGGATAAATGGTGTCAGCCGGCCAATTAAAGACCACACAATCACCAGCCTTCACTTCTGAAAAACCAGGCAATCGGAACTGTGGCAATTGTATCCACTCCAAATACGAAGGAATTTCTGTTCCCCATATTTTTTGATGGGTTAGTGGAAATTGTAAAATAGTTTTAGGCGTTCTGGCTCCATAATGCAGTTTGCTTACAAAAAGAAAATCTCCAACCAACAAAGATTTTTCCATGGAAGGGGTTGGGATGGTAAAAGGTTCAAAGAAAAACCAGCGCACCAAAGTCGCTACTACCAAAGCAAAAACGAGTGCATCCAGCCATTCTCGAATCGGACCTTTTTTCTTTACGGGTTGGTCAGCATTGGGTACTGACCAGTTTTCAGTTTTTGTTTCCATTAATTATTTACTTGCGCCAAAAGTCAGGTTTTTTTAAAAAACTTTCAGGCAAATTTCTGATTTGATGCCGTAAAAATAGACAAAGGCAAATAGCTTTGGAGCGAATCTTTATACCAGGTAAAAAATGATGGGTTTAAACAGTCAAAAATCAGGATGGAAAGCAGTGGCAGATTTGGGTACGAACACTTTTCAGCTTTTGGTTGCAAGGTTTGAAGAAGGCCAATTAAGAGCTGGTTTACGAAAAAAAATCGGTGTAAAAATTGGAAGTGGAGGTATGGCTAAAAGGGAGATTTTGCCAGATGCCTTGGTCCGTTCTGTTGAAGCCTTGAATTTTTTTTCTGAAGAACTTAAGCAATTTGGATTACATCCATTTGATTGTATAACATTGGGAACCAGTGCGTTTCGTAATGCATTAAACAGAAATGATGTATTAGAGATTATAAAAAATGAAACTGGATTTTCAATTCAAATTATTTCAGGGCAAGAGGAAGCACAATTAATATTTAAAGGGGTATTGGCTTCAGGTGCCATAGTCGAAAATGAACCAAACCTAATAGTGGATATTGGAGGAGGAAGTGTTGAGTTTATTCTTTGCCTTGGACAAAATCAAAAGTGGAAAAAAAGTTTTGAAATTGGTGGTTTGAGGCTTTTGGAAAAATTTCATAAGCAAGATCCAATCGGTAGTGTTGAAGTTAGTGAACTAAATCACTTTGTAGAATTGGAACTGGAGGAATTATGGAATAATTTAAAGATTTGGAAACCAAAGGCTTTGGTAGGTTGCTCAGGTTCATTTGATACCTTGATTGAAATGGCTTTTGCAGAAAAAGGAACGCTTTTATCAGATGTTGAGGCTTCTCCAAATTATACACTGGCAATACATCAGTTTAAAAATCTAAAGGCAAAACTTGTTTCCTCCACTTTAAAAGAGCGTTTGGAAATGCAGGGAATGATTCCATTGCGTGCCGAAATGATTGTTGTGGCTGTTTTGTTAATTGACTTGTTAATTGAAAAAATGGTTGATGCTGAAATACGGACCTCTACTTTTGCACTAAAAGAAGGATATTTTTATTCGAATTATTTTGATGGAAATTAAGATACTTAAGGCGCAATTGCCTGATCTTGAAATCATTCAGGATCTAGCTTACGAAATTTGGCCGGTATATTATGCCAACATCATTTCTCTGGATCAGATTGAATATATGCTTGGCATTTTATACAATGTGGATGCTTTAAATGACCAAATGGAAAAAGGTCAAAGGTTTTTTCTGGTTAATGAAGATGAAAGATTTGTGGGATTTTTTGGAATGACCTTCTATCAGAATAAGGGTTTGAAAATTGACAAATTGTATTTAAAAGAGGAATGCCGGGGTAAAGGCTATGGCAGGCAATTGATTGATTTTGTGGTAAGTGAAGGGAAAAAGATTCCAACAAATTTTCTGTTCCTGAATGTAAATCGTTTCAACGAATCCCTGGCTTTTTATAAAAAAAATGGATTTGAAATCGTTGAAAATCTGGATATTCCGTTTGGCCCATTTTGGTTGAATGATTTTATAATGAAGAAACCAATCTAATACCAAATCAGCTTTCTGCGCAGGCAAGGTTTTTCCATAATTTCTGATTTTTGTTTAATGTAATGCGTGAATTTTTTAATCTTTTTTTCTCTGGATTTTTGTTGATAAATTCCTTAATAAATTTTTAATCCTTTTTAATTGTTGTAAATCAGATATTTAAGAATATTTTAAATTTTCTTACAACTTTTACAACCTACATGGAGTCTTGCTTTTTGTTCAACGGTATCAACAATATATTAAACAAGAAGTATGTTAAAAATTTATTCAAAAATCCTAAGCCTATCAGCCGGAGTGCTGATCAGTGCCAGTGCTTTTGCACAAAATGCCAGAATTCAAGTTGTCCACAATGCAGCCAATGCACCAGCTGTGGATATTTTTGTAGGCGCACAGAAATTATTTCCTAATGTTCCTTTCAGGGCAGCTTCTGCCTTCACCAATGCACCAGCAGGTGTAGAATTGCAGGTAAGGATCAAGGCTGCATCACAAACAAATGATACAAGCAATCCGGCATTTTTTCGAAGATATACTTTGGCTGCGAACGAGGGTTATTACCTGATTGCCAATGGAAATCTTGTATTACCAGGAGGCGTATATGCTGCTAACCCAGATAATATCAGCAATGGATTTGATGTAACTGTAATCGCAGGAGCCAAAGAAACTTCAGCAGTTCCAGCCAATGTCGATTTACGGGTATTTCATGGTTCAACGGATGCCCCAACTGTAGATATCAAAGCTCAGGGCGTTGGTACTTTGGTTGAAAACGCACCTTTCAGAGGATCATCCAATTATTTACCTGTTCCAGCAGCCAACTACACCATTCAAATTGCACCAGGTTCGGGTACACCAAACCTTTTGGCTTACAAAGCTCCTCTAACCGGACTTGCCGGCCAGACAGCTTTGGTTTTGGCATCGGGATATTTTACACCATCCGCCAACACAACAGATGGAACCCCAGGTCCAGGTTTTGGTCTTTGGGCCTTTACTACAACAGGACAGGCTATTCAATTGCAAAAAGCAACCGCAAGAGCACAGATTGTGCACAATTCTGCCAATGCCCCTGCTGTGGACGTTTTTGTAAATGGTGCTAAAGCAGTCCCGGGACTGGCGTTCAGAAATGCAACCCCATTTGTTAATTTAGATGCAGGTGTGCCAATAACGGTAGCCATAAAAGGAGCATCAGCTTCAACTGACACGAGTGCACCGGCTTTCAAAAGAGTATATGAACTGAATGGTGATGAGGGTTATTATCTGATCGCTAATGGAAATCTTGCATTACCAGGAGGCGTTTATGCTGCTAACCCAGATAATATCAGCAATGGATTTGATGTAACTGTAATCGCAGGAGCCAAAGAAACTTCAGCAGTTCCAGCCAATGTCGATTTACGG
>JBIPOE010000116.1:0-8375 GCA_044379485.1 Catalimonadaceae bacterium | reverse complement strand
AATCACTGAACAACAAATACAGGCAGTTGAGTACAAGCTTAACAACAGACCCAGAAAAAGATTTGACTTTAAAACTCCTTTAGATATATTTGAAAATTATGTTGCATTTATGACTTGAATCCGGCAAACAATAAAAAAGCAAGTATAAAAAATACCGAAACCTTATCAATAGGGGATATGAAAAATTTAGGATTTTCGACCTGAAAACAAATTTTTAAAATTAAGTGCTGGCCTTTCTATAAATTTCCAAGAACACCAAGCTAATAATAAAGTAATTACAAAAGAGAAAAAACAATAAACAAAAAAAGGAACCGAGTGTGGAAGGAAATTTGCCAGAGATTGTTGCACGGGAAATGCATAAATATAGGTACCATACGAAAGATCACCATACTTGCTTGCAAACTTAATATTCCAATCAGAAACCCCAACTTGTAGTATTAAATATGAAATAAGTAAAATATGAAGGGTACCAAATTGTGGAAAAAACAAAATAAAGAACCAACATACAACCAAGCCCCATATAATTTGGTAACCCTCTTTAAAAATATAGCTTTTGAAAACTACCAAACCAGAACCCACCATAAAATATTTTCCAAAAAAAATGAAATAATTTATATCCATGTAATCCCAAAGCAAGGATTTAGGAATTATGGAATTATCATGAAATACAAAACGATATATCCCCAAAAATAGAACCAAGTAAAAAACCTGAATTCTTTTAAAAAAAAAGAAAACAGAACCAAGAATGAACAAAGTTAAATACATTGTTAATTCAAAGTTCAAAGTCCATAAAGATCCATTTATCGCCTTTGGAAATGGATTATCAATAAAACACCCCGGAAGATTTTGATGAAGAAAAAATAGGGAAAGGGACTTCAAATAATCATAAAACAAAGGATCCTTGAAATATAAATTGATGGGAAGAGTGGTATTAAATGGCCCGACAACAAAAAGTGAAAAAATAATTACCACAAAAAAGCCAGGGTATATCCTCAAAAAACGCTTCCAAAGAAAATCAAGAAACCCACTTGATCTAATCAAACTTTGGGTTACGAGAAATCCACTTATTACAAAAAAAATTATTACTCCTAGTTGGCCAGGATAAAGTTTACCATTTGTTATATAACTTAAAATTTCAAGTCCCTTGTAGCCACCTAAAGCAAAACTTTGATCGTATAAAACCAGAAAAGAGGCAAATAACCGAATTGCATCAAAATTATTTTTTTTGCTGATTGAAGGGGTATTCATTTTTATGAAGATCTATTAAACAAAATCAAAGGATAAGAATTACAATCTTATAAAGATTGTCAACAATAAAATAAAAACTCAAATTTCCCATACCAAAACATATTTAAAATTTTTTTAAATCTAAGGGGGAGACTATCAATAAATAATCTTCTAATTTATTAATAACTATGGTCTAATTTAGCATGGAAAATATAGTAACTTTAAAAATCATACCGAAATCTATCTAAATCCAACCCAATTATTATTTCAGCTAACACTATATCGAACTGTTATTAACAACCTCAAAATTATAGAACATATTTTAATCAAATCCAAAATATTTTTTTAAAGCCATGTTAATCCGTTCGGAAGCCATTCCATCTCCATATGGATTTTCCAACGAGCTCATTGCCAAATACAATTTTGGATTTCTTATTAATGTAACTACTTCTTTAACTATTTTGGCTCTATCTGTGCCTACAAGAATAACTGTACCTGCTTCCAATGCTTCGGGCCTCTCCGTTTTTTCTCTCATAACTAAAACAGGCTTCCCAAGTGATGGAGCCTCCTCCTGAATCCCACCAGAATCAGTCAATACTAAAAAACTTTTATCCATCAGCCAAATAAATGTCTCATAATCAAGGGGTTCAATCAAGTGTATCCCTGAAATATTTGATAATATCTTAAAAACTGGATCCTGAACATTTGGATTTAAATGTACCGGATATACTATTTCAGCTCCAGTTTCTTGTTGAATTTCCAAAAGTGCATTACAAATATTAATCATTCCTTCCCCAAAATTTTCTCTTCGGTGACCAGTAACTAAAATAACTGGCTTACTAAAGTCAATTAAATTCAATAGTTCCTTCGATCTTTCACTAATTTTCATTCTTATCTGTTGCACTGAAAAAAGAAGGGAATCAACAACTGTATTACCAGTCACAAAAATATCTTCTTCATTAATATTTTCTTTTAGTAGATTGGATTTTGCACCAATAGTGGGAGCAAAATGAAGGTCTGCAATTCGACCAGTAATTGCTCTATTTATCTCTTCCGGAAATGGGGCTCTTTTGTCAAATGTTCGCAAACCAGCTTCAACATGGCCAACGATGATTCCACAATAAAAACTAGCTATTGAAGCAAAAGTAGAAGTGGTAGTGTCACCATGAACTAAGACTAAATCTGGGTTTGACTTTTTTAGAATATCTTGCATCCCTTTTAAAATCTTCACAGAAACATCAAATAGAGTTTGGTCATTTTCCATTATTGCCAAATCATAGTCCGATTGAATATCAAAAAAGTCCAAGACTTGATCTAACATTTGCCTATGTTGGCCAGTAAGACAAATTTCAACATCCCAAAACTTGTAATTTGCCTTCAGGACCTTTACAACGCTTGCCATTTTAATTGCTTCAGGTCTTGTACCAAATACAATCAGAATTTTCTTTTTTACCATAAAATTTTTTTCACCTTAACTGTTAAAAAAACAGCAAATACTTACGAAACAAAAAATATTAAGTTATAAATTAAAGTATATTTCAAAAATTAAAGAACAAAATTCAAACCTATTAAAGCAAAAAATTTTTGAGCTATCATAAAAATAAATTAAATCCATATAATTTTAATTAATGGAATAAATTTTCAGATTGAATAAAAATATTTTCAAGCATGAACTTTTGAGGATAGAATTTTAAATAGTCTGAAAGTTCTTTGAATTAATAAGATCACTAATAACGATACAAAGAAAAATTTTAAGCATAATACAAGTAATTATTTAATACGAATTATATTTTAAATAAAATTTACTGAATTTAGCTTCTATTTTAGGAGAGAAAACCTCGAAGTCAGACAAGAAATATGTATTATTAAAGATATGCATGAATTTTTATTAATCTTCTACAAGTAAATTCATTTTTAAAACATAGCTAAAAACCAAAATCCAACATCATAATGATAAAAAACAATCTTTCTGCCCTGATAAAACGAATTTTATTAGGCCACTTAGGACCTTAAGCTTAGACCTTACAAAACCTAAAGCATTCTTTACCATATTTTTTTATCACCAATTATCATTAAACAAAGATTAAGGTAATTTAACACTGTCCCGAAAATCACTATTGAACTATTAGACACACAAACCAAGAAAATAATTTTTAGTTGTTTAGCGAATATATAGTTAAAAGTAAAAAACATTACCTATAATTTCCTGAACTAATTTAAACTCAAATTAACATCGAATTTACCAATTGTACAAAAACCATTGTTTTAATATTAACACCACCCCACTCCCTACAACCTTCCCTCAATAATTTCATCAACCACCAAAGGATCAAGCAAAGTAGAAGTGTCCCCCAAAGAACTAACTTCGCCTTCCGCTACTTTCCGTAATATACGTCGCATGATTTTTCCGGAGCGGGTTTTAGGAAGACCACTTACAAATTGAATTTTATCTGGTTTGGCTATCCTGCCAATATATTCCACCACAGTTTCTAAAATCTCATCTCGCATTTGGTCTGTACCTTCAGCATGGCTATCCAGAATTATATAGGCATAAATACCCTGACCTTTAATACTATGGGGATAACCTACTACTGCACTTTCAATTACCTTTTTATTTTGGTTGATGGCGTTTTCAATTTCTGCAGTGCCAAACCTATGACCGCTTACGTTGATGACATCATCCACACGACCAATAATCCGGTACATTCCGTTTTCTTCCCGTCTTGCACCATCACCAGTGAAATACAGATTCTTATAGGTTGAAAAGTAATTGATCCGGCATCGTTCATGGTCGCCATAAGTGGTGCGAATGATAGATGGCCAGGGGAATTTTATACACATATGCCCCTCCACTCCGTTTCCTTCTATTTCTTTTCCATCTGAATCCACCAGAATGGGCTGAATACCAGGCAATGGGAAGCCTGCATGGGCAGGTTTTGTTTCTGTTACCCCGGCCAAAGCTGAAATCATAATACCTCCTGTTTCAGTTTGCCACCAGGTATCCACCAAAGGGCACCTCCCCTTTCCAACATGGGTGTTGTACCAATGCCAGGCTTCTTCATTTATAGGCTCACCGACAGAGCCTAAAACCCTGAGAGAGTGTAGACTATAGGCCAAAACGTGGTCAATTCCTGTAGCCATTAAGGAGCGGATGGCAGTTGGGGCCGTATAAAAAATATTGACCCGATGTTTATCAATCACCTGCCAGAAACGACCCGGATCGGGAAAAGTAGGAATGCCCTCAAACATCAGAGAGGTGCCTCCATTGAGAAGTGGGCCATACACAATGTAACTATGCCCTGTTATCCAACCAATATCGGCTGTGCACCAGAAAATATCGCTTTCTTTTTGTTGGAAAACATTGGCAAACGTATATCCAGCATATACCATATAGCCTCCCGTGGTATGGACCACACCTTTTGGTTTTCCTGTTGAACCACTGGTGTAAAGAATAAAAAGATTGTCTTCACTGTCCATTTCCTCCGCTACACATTGGTCATTTACCTTCACCAATTCTTCATGATACCAAACATCTCTACCAGTTTTCATTTCCATTGGCCAATTAATACGATTGACAACCAATACTTTGGAGACCTGTGGACAAATTTCCATCGCTTCATCCACCACTGATTTCATTGGGATTTGTTTGGCACCCCTGTTCAAACCGTCAGAAGTAATCACCATTGTGCAACCAGAATCAAGGATACGGTCGGCCACGGCGTTTACACTAAATCCCGCAAATACAACCGAGTGCACAGCGCCAATTCTTGCACAGGCCAAAACTGCAAATGTCAATTCAGGAATCATGGGCAGATAAATACAAACCCTATCTCCCTTTTTAACACCCAGATTTTTGAGCACATTGGCCATGCGACAAACCTGGCCATGCAATTCCGAATAGGTATATCGCAATGAAGTTTATTTTGGATCATTTGGTTCCCAGATCAAGGCAAGTTTATTTCCCCTTTGCTCCAAATGCCTGTCCAGGCAGTTTTCGCTAATGTTCAACTTTCCACCTTGAAACCATTGAATATTTGGCTCTTCAAAATTCCATTCCAGGGCTTTATCCCATTTTCTACGCCAGTTGTATTGATTGGCGATATCAGCCCAAAATGCTTCTGGCTCAGTTACGCTTTTATTATATGCGGCCTGGTATTCTTCGGTAGTTTTGATTTGAAAATTCATATTGGTTGTTTGGAAAGTCGAAAGATGTAAAATTCTGATTCAATTTGATAGGTCAAATAAATAGGTTTCAAATTTGAAGTAGAAGATTTTTTAAACAACAATGAAAATGAATCGCAAAGATATTAATAAGGACTTTACCCAATTTGACTGGCAATCCTCATTTCAAATCATATTCACCCTTCAAGGAATAAAATCCAAAAATCATAAAACCGATGCCAATTGGGATAAAAATACCAATAATGATGCTCCATTGAAGTAGATCATTTGCCGAACTTGTAGGCAAGGAGTTTTTCTTAATGGCCTCATTGACAAGGTAAAAAAGCAAGGCGGGTCCAGCCAAAAGCCATGCAAGTCCTAATATTCTTTTGATGGCGTTCATGGTTTATGAATGGGAATGGAGGTACACAGTTTCATCGTCTTTTACATTTTCATCCACTTTATTGGAAAGGTATAAAGTGCCAATAACCAAACAAACCGTGGCTACAGAAATAGGATACCACAGTCCTGCCAATGGTGAGCCGCCTGGATTTTCAGCAGTTTTGGAATATTCAATTATTAGTGTGCTGATAAATGGAACCAAACCGCCAAACACCCCATTCCCAATGTGATAGGGCAATGACATACTCGTGTATCGGATTCTGGTTGGAAACAATTCCACCAAAAAAGCCGCAATGGGGCCATAAACCATTGTGACAAACAAAACCTGAAAGAAAATAAGAAAAACGATGGTCCGATAGTCAGAATCGCCAAGAAGTTTTTCAGTTTTAACTATAGGCTTAACTCCAACCATTCCACTAAAAGCAAAAAGGGTATCAGTTTTGATTTCTTTGAAAATGGCACCGTCTGAAAAGTACTGGCATGTACTCGTTTTAATAATTGAATAGGGACTGTTTTCAATTTTGGTAGCGGTTCGCTTAATGGTTCTTTGGTCTACAATTTCAGTTTTATTTTTATCAGAAGTGATGTCCAAAAAGTGCTGATAAATAGACCGATAGCTTATGATTCCCAAAAACATGCCGAGCATCATGATCCACTTCCTGCCAATTTTATCACTTAAAGCCCCAAAGGCAACGAAGAATGGCGTGGCAAAGGCAATGGCCCAAAGCAATATGGTTCGGGATTGACCGAATTCAATTTTGCAGACATTTTCAATAAAACTTTGGGCATAAAACTGGCCTGTGTACCAGATAACGCCTTGTCCCATAACAGCTCCAAACAAAGCCAGCAACACCATTTTCAAATTGTCTCGTTTGGTAAAACTTTCCTTTAAAGGATTTTTTGAGGTTTTTCCCTCCTTCTTCAATTTTGTAAAAAGAGGTGATTCATCCATTTTTAAACGGATGTAAATAGAAACAACAACCAGCAAAGAGGAAACCAGAAACGGAATTCGCCATCCCCAATCGTTGAAAGTTTCTACGCCTAATGTATTTCTTGTCAACAAGATAACGCCCAAAGAAACAAAAAGGCCCAGCGTGGCTGTTGTTTGAATCCAGGATGTAAAAAATCCCCTTCGACTGGCGGGAGAATGTTCGGCAACATAGGTGGCTGCTCCACCATATTCTCCTCCCAAGGCTAAACCCTGAATTAGTCTTAGCAACAAAACCAAAAGAGGGGCTGCCACGCCAATTGTTTTATAATTGGGAATGAGGCCAATGGCAAAAGTGGATCCACCCATCAATACCAAAGTGAGTAAAAAGGTGTATTTACGTCCAACCAAATCGCCCAAGCGACCAAAAAACAAAGCACCAAATGGCCTAACAATAAAACCAGCTGCAAAAATTGCCAGGGTGGAAAGCAGGGCCGCTGAACCTTTGTCCTCCGGAAAAAACTGAATGGAAATAATTGTGGCCAGGCTACCAAAAATGTAGAAGTCATACCATTCGATGAGTGTACCCACCGAGGATGCTGTGATTACACTCCAAATTCCTTTGCTGGATTTTGTGCTTGAAGTCATTTTTTGGTTAAGTTCTAAAACGTCAATAAAAACTTTCCTCTATTAGAATTGAAAAGGCACGTCTTTTTTTACCGGTTTTTACAAAGGCAAATAAAGGAATTGGAAATTATCGGGTTGCTTTTTTCTACAATTTCTCTATTTGATTTGTGAACTGCATCAATATTCTGACTTTAATTTTAATAAAAATCTAATTAGATTTAGGAATAGGCACAAATAAAAAAACAGCCTTTTCAGCAAAAGTCATGCTAAAAAGGCTGTTTTAAATTGGCTATATTTAGAATATAAAATTCTGAATTATTCAGAATCTCTTTCTAATAGATCCTGAAGTGTTTCTTCCAAAAACAAAAGGCTGGTTGGCTCCGGAGCATCCAGTTTTAAAAATATGGTTTCATATTTATCTGGTATATCATTTTCCAGCGTAGAGCTTATCATGATCTTTTCTGCCCCTTGAGCGGCAAATCTTACCGTTGGTCTAAGTCTTGAAAAAACAGACTTTTCTTGCTCTTTATCAACAAGATTGACCATAATAACGGGCTGTTTGGTCATGGTTTGTGCTGACAAATCCAGATACTCAGATTCAATTTTAAGCTCCATGTTGTCCTCGTTAAACTCATTGTTTAATTTGGCCAAGCGGGTGGCAAAACTTCTTAAAATCCTTCTTGGAGCGGTATAATCAGGTTTTGGTTCAGCTATTTTCGGGACGATTGGTTCGCTTTTTTTTCTTTTCACGGTTGAGATATTCTTTAAGACTAGCACAATATAACTTCAAATTATGTAATTATCCAAATGGAATCTTAAAAACCCGACTTTTCTTCTTTGGATTTTATGAATTATTGCTGGTAAATCCAGTTTTTAAAATTCAAAACTTTAAACCCTAAACTCTCCATCGGGCAAGGCTCACATCTTTGTAATTCAGAATTAGCATCCTAAAAAAGTGCAATTTTGAATTGCTCTAAGAGCAGGCTGGGTAACTTTAACTGCGCTCTAAATACGCTTAATTAGTGATATT
>JBIPOE010000004.1:0-119991 GCA_044379485.1 Catalimonadaceae bacterium | reverse complement strand
AATAGTCCGAACAAGGCAAGGAGCCTTGCCCGATAAGAAATATCCTTGTTGGCGGCAAGCCTGTTTTTGCTGTAAGAGGAAAGTTCTCTACCTTTGAGCATGCAGGAAAAGAGGCTATACATAATAAGCGGTTGTAATGGTGCTGGTAAAACAACAGCCTCTTTCAACATACTTCCTGATCTTCTAAACTGTAAAGAGTTTGTAAACGCAGATGAAATAGCCAGAGGACTTTCACCGTTTCAACCAGAAAATGTGTCAATTGAAGCAGGAAGATTAATGCTTAAAAGAATAGATGAGTTGATTAACTCAAATCAGGACTTTTCATTTGAAACAACACTTTCTACAAAATCATTCATAAAAACAATAGAAGAGGTCAGGTCAAAAGGCTATTACGTTACATTAATTTTCTTTTGGCTGGAATCAATTGATTTAGCAAAAGACAGAGTCCGAAAAAGAGTTGCAGAAGGAGGCCACAATATTGAAGCAAATGTAATTGAGCGAAGATATAAAGCCGGAATAAAAAATCTTTTTATGCTATATTGCAATAAGGTTGATTCATTATTGATCTATGACAACTCTACAGCAGAATCGGAATTGATTGCTGAAAAACAAATCGAAGACGAATTATTTACAGTTCACAATATTCAAAAATTCAACGCATTAAAAATTATTTCGGATGAGCAGTAAAGAGAAAGAAGTTCTGAAAGAAAGAATAAAAAGAGCCATTGAAATATCCTCTCAAAAACTAATTGAAAGGAAAAAAGCGCTTGGACAGAATTTGGTAATTAGCGAGAACGGAAAAATCAGAGTTGTTGAGCCTTAAAAAAAGTCAACTGCAATCGTGTAAGCAATATGGCCTTTCGCAGTCGCAACACAGGTTAAATCGCTTACAAACTGTACATTAACCAACAGCGGGAATTGAATCCAGCAATTCTTTCAGTTCTGGATTTGAAATCGAATCCTGTTCAGTTTTATCAATTATGGTAAGAAGGTAAAATGTCTTTAAAGTAATTTTTTAAGCAAGTTAAAATTCATAGACACCAATGGAGCGTGGCTCCCTGCCACGTTCCAGCTATTGTAAGGCCTCCGGCCAAATCAAACAACTTTCTTGATCCCGTTTTTTATTGCCAATACGTTGGGCATGTAAGCCAGATGCTTATGAATAGTGCGAACAAGGCAATAGCCTTGCCCGATTAAGTATGTTAAAAAAATGGAGGCTAACCCAAACCTATAAGCGCTTCGAAGAGATGATAGGTTTAACAGCATAAAAATTGTTTGTTATGCTGCCAAAAAATTGAAAATTATTTTTAGGCGATTTTTACCCTGAATTTTTGGCATGGATAGATTTTTGACCATCGATCAAAAATAATATTCAGAATTTTTTACTTGCTGCAATATGAAAATAAGGAAAAAAAATATAAAATTTTGGTCCAAACGCTCTGTTTGAACAAAAAACAAAAAGAGTTTTGCTCCAAACGCTCTGTTTGAACAAAAAACAAGAAAAGTTTTGCTTCAAACGCTCAGTTTGAACAAAATCTATAAAAAGTTTTGCTTCCCGCTCTGAGTTTGAAGCAAAACCAAATGGAGCGTGGCTCCGCCACGTTCCGACTCATATTCTGTGGCCTCCGGCCAAATCAAACATCTCTGCAATAATCCACAAAATGAATCCCGTTTTTTACCAACAATACGTTGGGCATGTAAGCCAGATGCTTATGAATAGTGCGAACAAGGCAATAGCCTTGCCCGATTGAGGGTTTGTTAACTTCGGATGACCGATATGTTGGGTCGCGAAATTCTGTGCAAGGAAATCCTGATGAACGAAACGCAGGTTGAACTGAGCCACATGCCTTCTGCCACGTACTTTTTCCGGCTTGAAGGAAAGAACTTTAACAAAGTGCTGAAGGTGGTGAAGCAATAACCCAGTTGCAGGAACATGCAGGCTAATGAGCGTGTCCCCAATAAGCAAAGAGAGCCGATAGGAAAGGGTGGCTCTCTTTGCTCTGGAATTCTCACTACGATTTGCATAAATCATTCTGCTTACCTATTTTTGACAATTATTCAAAGCCTTTTGGCATCCAGAGAAGACATTTTACTTCCGAAACAAAGAAAAAACAACCAATAAACATTATCAGAACCTGATGGGAATGCCATACCGGCACCCGACACCGTAAGGTTCTTTTACAATCTTAATATCCATGAAAAAATTTCTTACCCTGCTTTTTGCTTTTACCTGCCTGGCTTTCTCTGAGATGAGGGGGCAGATTTTTTTTCGTTATTTTAGTGATGGTTTTTCGAATATGACGACCATTGAAATGACTAGCTCCGATGGAATTAATTTCAGTTATTCTGGAGTAATTGATGTAAATGGAGTTGATGGTAATCTTCTCGGTCTTTTCAGGGCAGAGAACAACGGGTCATTCTTGTTTGAAAGATTAATTTACAATTTTCCATCAGGTACAGCAACTGATTACAATGGCACTTTTTTTTCCTACATTATTACTCCCGGGAATTATCTGATTCGCTACAATAAAAATACACATGAGTATTCTTTTGTTGGGGGTAATTATCAAACTTTTGACGATTCCGGCATTTGGATAAGTTCTTGTAATAAACTTTCTGTTTACCTGAATACCTCCTTTAATAACTTTAAATGGAAGCGAAACGGCGAAATAATCCCCGGGGCAAACAGCAGCGAATATATTCATCCATCTACTTTGCCCGAAGGAAACTACAACTATACCTGCGAAGCCTTTTCTCCCGATTCCGGGGCAGTGTTGTCATCGAATGTTATTTCGCTTTCCAATCCTATTCCAGTTACAGCGCAATTCCAAAATGCCAATGATTTTTGCAGCAACCGCCAGTTTTCCGCTACCATTAATCAACCAGGATCGGGCTGGAGCTATCAGTGGAAAAAGGATGGTCAAGCAATTTCCGGTGCAAACCAAAGCGCTTACAATTCTGCCCCACAAACGCAAAATGCAACTTATACTTGTCTAGCCAGCTGTCCCAACAACAACGCATCCAAAGAAAGCAACAGCCTTGCAGTTCCTGGATGTTTCGGAGATTCTACTTCCGGCATCAACTATCTGCTGGTGCAGAATGTCACTACAACCGGCAACAATGCTGGCAACAAAACCATACAGGTGCAGTTTGACCTCAGCTGGGGCAATACCTGGTGGGACGACATCAACTGGGATGCGGCATGGGTGTTTATGAAGTATAAAACGGCCTCCGGCGAATGGAAGCATGCCAAAATCAACCCAAGCGGCTACGACCACGGACAGGGCTCACCCAACATCATCCAGCCTACCGCCGATAAAATGGGGGCCTTCATCCGTCTTGGCCTCAAAGGGCAGGGTAATTTCAATGCCGAAGGCATGCAGCTGCAGTGGAATTATGGCCTTGATGGCCTTAATAGCGTAAACGGCCTGGAAGTAAAGGTATTTGCCACCGAAATGGTGTACCAGCCGCAGGGGGATTTTACGATAAGCACTGCATTCAGGAGTTCAGTTGCTTCATCAGGAAATTATGATGAAAATCCCAATAATATTCAGGATTATAAATTGGCTGCCCCTGGCAATAATTTGCCAGTAATTAACTCTAGGTTAGGTCCTAACTTATCTGGTCCAGGTATTTCAATGAAAATAAAAGGGGATGCAGGTTTTGATTTGGATTCTAATGGAACGATTGATGTTACAAATTATCCTACTGGATTTTATCCATTTTACATTTTTAAATATGAGATGAGTGAGCAAGCATTTGCTGATTTCCTTAATTGTCTCAGCCCAGGACAGGTAAGCAATTTGGGTATTCCCGGCACCTCCATAAATCTCAATCAGAGCCAGTATTTTGCTGCCTCACCTAACCGGGCATGCAAGGGGGGCAATGCTCAACGTTTACTTTCTTATGCCGATTGGTCAGGACTTAGACCCGCAACTTTTCTTGAACTTCAAAAAGCCTATAATGGACCAAATTATCCAAACAATCCATTCGGATTCAACTATTCTACAGGTAGTTTTTTTTATTTGCCAAAAGAGTCAGCTATGATAGATTTTAATAATGGTGCTCCTTTAGATGCAAACGGCAATCAAGGTAGAGGATTGTATGGTGCCAAAGATCTAATTGGCAATGTTTGGGAGCCATTTATTGATCTTGGCTCAACAACATTTTTACCAATAAATGGGAATGGCTCTATTAGCACCTCAGGCACTCATGATCAAAATGGCTGGTTCGACAATCAGCTGCGTTGGGGCAATTTTACTCCGTATAATTCAGAGCCAGGTCCGAGTAATTATTATCCATGCGAGATATTTGTTTTAAATGGGGGAGGATATTACCAAGTCAGACAATGCTACGGTGAATGGGGCTTCCGCCTCTGCCGCTCTGCTGAATAATCGCTAAACCAACAATTCTGAAAGCGATGAAAGGCTGGCAATTTTGGCTGGGATCTTGTTTGCTGCTGCTGTTTTCGGCAGGCAGGGCCGGGGCGCAGGGCCTCACGGTCATCTCGCCCAATGGCGGTGAGAGCTGGCTCGGTGCTTCGCAGCAGACCATCTCCTGGTCCTATGTAAATGTGGACAACATCAAAATCGAGTATTCCCTCAACAACGGACTTAACTGGAACCTGCTGGTCAGCAATTACCCCACCAGCGCACTTTCCTACAATTGGCAGGTGCCGGCCCTTGGTAGTACGCAAGCCAAAGTACGCATCACCAGCAGTCTGCAATTTATTCAGGATGAGAGCAATGCGGTGTTCACCATTCCGGAGCCGAGTATCAACCTAAATTACCCCAACGGCGGCGAAACCTGCGCCACAGGCAGCATGCAGTACGCCGAGTGGAGCAGCAGCGGCATCGCTTCCGTAGTGCTGCAGTATAGCCAGAACGATGGCCAAAGCTGGCAGGACATCGGTACTTTCCCGGCCGGAAACGGTTATGCCAACTGGGTGGCGCCAGCCTCGGCAGGTGCAGTAAAACTGCGGGCTTACAATGTGGAGAATGTCAACAAAAACGATGTCAGCGATGGCGCTGTGCAGGTGTTCGCAGCCGCTCCCGCCAATCCGGCCAAGTACAGCGGTTCGCCCTACGACGGTTACGACATGTCTTCTTCTCTGCCCGATGCCTTGCAGCTGGTTTCGCCCAATGGGGGAGAAGTGCTAAATCCATACACCGATGCCCCCATTCAATGGACATTCACCGATGTAAACTGGGTAAACCTTTTTTACAGCACCAACAACGGCAGCAGCTGGACGGCCATTGCCTCGGATGTGCCGGCAGATGCACTGCAATACAGCTGGTCAGTGCCCAATACGCCAAGTACCAATTGCCGCGTAAAAGTGGTGGCCGCCGATGTGGCCCTGGAAGACATCAGCAATGCTAAATTCACCATCTCCGATGCCTTTGTGCAGATTACCTATCCCAATGCAGGCGAGACCTTTACCGCCGGCACCATGCAGTACATCGAGTGGGATTACAATGCCGTGGCGACGGTAAAACTAGAATACAGCACCGACAACGGCAGCAGCTGGAACCTTATCGGCACAGCCCCAGCTGGAAATAAGTATGCCAACTGGGTAGTTCCAGGTTCGGCTACTTCCGGCATGCTGCTGCGCATTGCCGACAATGCCGTACCAAGTCTCTACGATATCAGCGACCTCAGCCTTCCATGGCAGACAGCCTCGCCGGCCAACCCGGCCAAGTACAGCGGTTCGCCCTACGACGGCTATTCCATGGACGACAACATCCCCGATTCCATCCGCATTTCTTCCCCCAACGGCGGCGAAATCTGGATGTCATCTTCCACCAAAACCATCACCTGGACCTACAACCATGTGGACAACATTTCCCTGGAATATACCCTCAACGACGGCCAAAGCTGGCAGAGCATTGTGTCGAACATTCCGGCTTCACAACTCAGCTACAACTGGGTTGTGCCCACAACGCCTTCCAACCTTTGCCGCATCAGGGTGAAAGACATCCTGCGCCCAGCGATTACCGACATCAGCGACAATCCCTTCATCATCCCAACAGGTGCCGTACAGATTACCTACCCCAATGGCGGGGAAAATTACGGTACTGGAACCATGCAGTACATCGAGTGGACTTCCACCGGACTGGAAACCGTAAAGCTGGAATACAGCACAGACAATGGCAGCAGCTGGAATGTGATCGGCACGGCGCCGGCAGCAAACCAATACGCCAACTGGACGGCCCCTCTCAGCACTTCCGATAATTGTCTTGTCCGCGTGAGTGATGTTGGAAATCAGGCCGTGTACAGCGATCAGAGCAATGCCGTTTTCCGTTTGTTTTCATCCTCACCAGCCAATCCGGCCAAGTACAGCGGTTCGCCTTTTGATGGCTATTCGATGTATCATTTTCTGGATGAATATGTGAAGGTGATCAAGCCCAACGGCGGGGAAATATGGGGCAACGGAACCACGCATCAGATCCGCTGGGCCACGCTCAACAACAACGAAAACCTCAAAATCGAGTATTCCACAGACAACGAAGCCAGCTGGACAACCTTGCTCAACAATGTGTCCAACACGCCAGTTACATTTAACTGGAGCATAGCAGCCCAGCCATCGACCATCTGTAAGCTGCGGGCCTCCACCATGAGCGGCTCGGAGATTGACAAAAGCGACGACTTTTTCACCATCGCCAACACAACGGGCATCATAACCTCAGCCATTTCCGGCAATGATTTTTGTCCCGGACAGACCTTCCCTGTTTCATTTTTCAAGACCGTCAATTTCAATCCCGGCAATCGCTTCATTGTGCAGCTCAGCGATTCGGTGGGTACTTTCAATGGTGCGCTGGAAAACATCGGCGAGGTACAGTCCACTTCCGTGGTTTCTATACCCGTTACCATTCCGCAGCGTTTCTATACTTCAAATCTTTATCGCCTTCGGGTGATTGCCACCGACCCGCCCACCATCGGTACCGACAACGGAAATAACTTCAGCATCCGGCCGCTTCCACTGGCAAAACTGGGCGAAGACATCACACTTTGTACCGGCAGCAGCCGTCAGCTTGATGTTACGAATGAAAACGCAACGTATCTCTGGAGCACAGGCGCCACCACGCCAAGCATCACGGTTTCGGCGGCTGGCACCTTTAGCGTAGCCGTAAGCAACAGCTGCGGCACTTCCCGCGATACGGTGAAAGTGAAATTGCTTTCGCCGCCAACGGTTCAGCTTGGTCCGGATAAGCAGATTTGCCAGAACAGCGTGGTTGTGCTGGATGCCGACAGCGGCGCCAGTTCTTACCTTTGGAGTACTGGAGCCACCACCCGGCGCATCAATGCTGTTCTTGCCGGAAAATATGTGGTCTATGCCACGAATGCCTGTGGCACATCCCGCGATTCCGTGAATGTGACCTATCTGCAGGCCCAAAGTCTGGAACTCGGAGCCGACCGCGGACTTTGTCCAGGAAACAGCATCACCCTTAATGCCACAACTTCTAATTCTTCGTATCTCTGGTCCACCGGAAGCACAGCGCCAAGCATTACCATTACGCAGCCCGGCACCTATGCGGTGAATGTCAATACCCAGTGCGGGCTTTTGTCTGACCAGGTGACCATTTTCAACGGTGGCATTAACCTGAGTGCAGGTGCCGATGTGCAGCTTTGTCGGGGCGGAACCGCCACCTTGCAGGCCACAGGTGCCAATTCCTATACATGGAACACCGGTCAGACCGGATCCATCATTCAGGTTTCACCGCAGAATACGACCACTTACACCGTAACCGCCAGCAACATTTACAACTGTACCGCCACGGATCAGGTGCAGGTACAAGTCCTGCAAAGTCCGACCACCCCGCAGGTAACGGCGCAGGGAAATACCACCTTCTGCAATGGGGATTCGTTAACCTTGCAGACACCAGTCCAAAATGGATTTACATACCAATGGCTGCGGAATGGTTTGTCCGTTTCCGGAGCGGAGAGTGCTTCCTACAAAGTGCGGAGCACAGCAAATTACCAGGTGCGGGTAAGCAATGCCGGCAAATGCGAAGCCACTTCCCAGGGAATACAGATTACTGTAAACCTGCCTGATACCCTTCAGCGTGATACCACGGCCTGCGGCTTTTTCAGCTGGCAAGGAAGCAATTATTTAAGCGACACCGTGCTGGTTTCTCAGCCTCAAAATTGTCTGGTTACGGTGTGGAATGTTGACATCCAGCCATTTGTGACACAACTGCGGGATACCAGCGCCTGCGGAAGGTTGGTGCTGAATGGCATCTCCTATACTTCCAATGCCCAGGAAATAACCGACACCATTGGCTGCACGCGTCGTGGATGGAACATTAGCATTCAACCATACATCCGGGACACCACTTCGGCTTCAGCCTGCGGTTCATATGTTTGGAAAGGCCGGACTTTAAGCAGTACAGGACTTTACGCCGATACGGTTGCCTGTTCGATAAGTGTGCTGAGGCTTATAATCACCCCATACAACACAAACACTTCCACGGCATCAGCCTGCGGATCTTATGTTTGGAATGGTCAGACATTGACGCAAACTGGTATCTACCGCGATACGGTGAACTGTCAGATTTCAGTTTTAGATCTGACCATTACGCCATACAACACAAACAACTCCACAGCATCCGCCTGCGGATCCTATGTTTGGAATGGTCTGACGCTGACGCAAACCGGATTCTATCGAGATACGGTGAACTGTCAGATTTCAGTTCTGGATTTGACCATTACGCCATTCGGAACAGATAGCATTGTGGTCAGCGTTTGCGGAACATTCAACTGGAAAGGTAAAACCTATACCAGTTCTGGCTACTATTCTGATACGACTTCATGCGGAATCAGTGTTTTGGACTTGACCATCACGCCATACAACACAAACACCTCCACGGAATCAGCCTGCGGAACTTACCAGTGGATGGGTCAGACATTGACGCAAACTGGGATCTATCGAGACACGGTGAATTGCCAGGTTTCAGTTCTGGATTTGACCATCACGCCATACAACACAAACAACTCTACGGTATCCGCCTGCGGAACTTATGTTTGGATGGGCCAAACCCTGTCCCAAACCGGCATCTATCGGGATACAATGAATTGCCAAATTGAGGTTCTGGATCTGACGATTACTCCATACAACACAAACAACTCCACGGCATCCGCCTGCGGAACTTATGTTTGGATGGGCCAAACCCTGACCCAAACCGGCATCTATCGGGATACAATGAATTGCCAAATTGAGGTTCTTGATCTGACGATTACCCCATATAGCACAAACAACTCCACAGCTTCCGCCTGCGGATCTTATGTTTGGATGGGTCAGACCCTGACGCAAACCGGTATATATCGCGATACGGTGAATTGCCAGATTGAAGTTTTGGATCTGACCATTACGCCATACAATACAAACAACTCTGCGGCATCCGCCTGCGGATCCTATGTTTGGAATGGTCTCACGCTGACGCAAACCGGCATCTATCGGGACACGTTGAATTGCCAGATTTCAGTTTTGGACTTGGCGATTACGCCATTCGGAACAGATAGCATTGTGGTCAGCGTTTGCGGAACATTCAACTGGAAAGGTAAAACCTATACCAGTTCTGGCTACTATTCTGATACGACTTCATGCGGAATCAGTGTTCTGGACTTGACCATCACGCCATACAATACAAACACCTCTACGGCATCAGCCTGCGGAACTTATGTCTGGATGGGTCAGACCCTGACGCAAACTGGTATCTACCGGGATACAACCAATTGTCAGATTTCTGTTCTGGACTTGACCATTACACCATACAATACAAACAACTCTACGGCATCTGCCTGCGGATCTTATGTTTGGATGGGTCAGACATTGACACAGACCGGCATCTATCGTGACACGTTGAATTGCCAGGTTTCAGTTCTGAATCTGACCATTACGCCATTCAGCACAAACAACTCAACGGTATCCGCCTGCGGATCTTATGTTTGGATGGGTCAGACATTGACACAAACTGGGATCTACCGCGATACAGTGAATTGCCAAATTGAGGTTCTGGATCTGACCATCACACCATACAACACAAACAACTCCACGGCATCCGCCTGCGGAACATATCAGTGGATGGGTCAAACCCTAACGCAAACCGGCATCTATCGGGATACAATGAATTGCCAGATTGAAGTTTTGGATCTGACCATTACGCCATACAATACAAACAACTCCACGGCTTCGGCCTGCGGAACTTACCAGTGGATGGGTCAGACATTGACGCAAACTGGTATTTACCGCGACACAGTGAATTGCCAAATTGAGGTTCTGGATCTGACCATCACGCCATACAATACAAACAACTCAACGGCATCTGCCTGCGGATCTTATGTTTGGAATGGTCAGACGCTGACACAAACCGGCACTTACAGAGATACAATAAATTGTCAGATTGAGGTACTGGATTTGACCATCACACCACCTCCACAATTACCGATTATCACAGCCGGCGGCCCGACAAGTTTCTGTTCAGGCGGTTCTGTCACTTTGAACGCCCCAGCAGGTCTGTCTTACATTTGGAGCAATGGTTCAACGAATCAGAGCATTACGGTGAGTTCAGCCGGATCATATTCGGTTCAAACGATTTCTGGAACTTGTACTTCTGCCGTGTCACAAGCCACACAAGTGACGGTCAACCAAACGCCAGAAATTGGAACTATTCAGATTTTGAACGGCGATACACTTCAGGTAAATTCCATTTCAGGATTGACCTATCAGTGGTATCTCAACGGAGGAATCATTACAGGCGCAAATTTGCCTTACTATGTTTTTGGTGGTCAACCAGGTAGTTATAACGTAATGGCAATGAGCAACAATTGCCTTGATTCTGCCAGTATTCTTATTACCAGTACACAAAGTTTGATTCAGCGCACGCTTAGTATTTATCCCAACCCAGGCAAAGACATCTTCTATGTGCGCACAGCAGGATTGGAGGGCAGTCAACTACGGGTGACCGATATGTTGGGCCGCGAAATCCTGCGCAAGGAAATTCTGTTGGATGAAACGCAGGTTGAACTGAGTTCAATGCCATCTGGCACTTACTTTTTCCGGATTGAAGGAAATAACTTTAATAAAGTGGTGAAAGTGGTGAAGCAGTAAACCAGTTGCAGGAACACGCAGTCTAATGACTGTGTCACAAATAAAAAAAGAGAGCCGTCCGGAAAGGGCGGCTCTTTTTTTGTGTCACAAGAAATTTATAGGCAAAGAGAAAAATTGAACCTGAAAGGGAATTTGCATCAAAACTTTACACCTGGCAGACGTACTTGCTTCAGGTTGGTAGTTGAATTAAGTTTCATTATATCAGGGCTTTATAAGCAGAACTGATCTACCCAATTTTTCCTGGTATTGATTTTGGATGTGCGAAACCGTTTTCCCGCCTTGTCTGTTATCTGACAATACACAAACGGTTCCCCCACTCCCACCACCAGTAATTTTTGCACCAAACACACCTGAGCCTAGATTTTGGCGAACCATTTCTACCAATTCATTTGTTTTTGGATGGCCCAGGCCACAAGCAGAATAAGAAGCATGGGATTGAAACATCAGTTCGCCCATGGATTCCATAATCCTTTCCCTTTTTTCTACGTTTTGAGTAAGTGCAGAATACTCCAACAAAAGCTTAAACTGTTTGGTCCTTTGATGCTCTGCAATTGGATGTTGTGTACAAATTCTAATTGAAAAAACAGATTCAGGATCTATTTTAGCATACAAATCAGACGTTTCCTTGAATTGATTAAGAAAATCTTTTCCAGACATTTTTTCAGGTAAAAGCTTTTCAAATCGGGTATAAAAATCTGACAATGAAATATTTGCCAAATATCCACCAAAAGGCAATTCTGATTTTTTTCCAGATATTCTTGCTTTGATTAAATCAGAAAAATTGGTTCCCAAATGTTGTGCAATAATGGCATAACCCATCGCTGCTGCTGTCCTTACATCTCCATAGGAAGCCCCGGTAACTTCGTGTTTTATACCAGAATCTATTCCGTAAAAACTAAGACCTTCAGGAATGGCCAGACCTGAACTTAGCACATCTGGTTGGCAAAGAATAGGCAATAGTTTTCCATTTTCACCATAGGCAGACGCCAATTGATCCATTAATCCACATGGGGCTCCTACAAACTGATTTTCAGCCATTTGTGCCAAAATAGCAAGCTCTGTGCCTTTAAAGTCCAGATTTTTCATTTTGGCTATGGCCCTTATTGTGGCTACCTCAATGGCTGCAGAGGATGAAACTCCCTTTCCAAGTGGAACTGTTGATTGAATGGAGATTTGGCATGCAGGAAAATCAATTCCTTTTACTTTGGCTAAAACTGCAAAACAAGCCAATGGATAAATGGCCCACTTCCCGTTTTTTTGTGCCAGCACTTCTTTTCTAAACAACTCAGAATCAGAAATTAACAGCTTCAATTTAGACCAATTTATTTCAAATTCACCTAAAAGATTTTGGCCTTGAGAACTTGCTATTGTCAGATATTCGCCTGAATTTTCCTCAATTTCAACCTCAGTGGTTTGACTGAGCGGCATTTGCAAAACCAATGCACCGGAATAATCAGAAATACCACCCATTACATCCAGCCTTCCAGGTGCCGAACCAATAAATTTCATTGTTTATCAGAGAATTAAAAAAACTAGGCAATCAAACCGTGAAAGCGCATTCTTTCCAAAAGTACTGGTTCCACCAATGCTCTTATTGAGGCGTTTGAATAGGCAATCCAACCTACTTCGGCCAAAAGATTAAAAGGCGTATCCAGGTCATTTCCCTGGCTATCCGTAAATTGAACACCAGCTTCCTTACCAATCAGAAATGTACAAATGTCATATGGATGGCAAATGTGTCCTTTCTTTTTACCCTCTCTGGCCATTTTTGCAAAAAGAACATCCCGAATATCAGCAACGTACCGATCGTGTCCCATCAATATTTCATACATCTGACCTCCAGAGCTAATATATTGATCCTCAAATACCATGGTCTTTCCTTCTGGTGCATCAGGATACAGAATTTCAATCATTTCATCTTCAATTTGAGCCAAAACAGCTCTACCAGGTGGGAAAAATCTTGCAATCTGACCAAATCCACCTAGCAAGTCCTTGGATTGGGATGGCTTTAAAGGCAGAGGAATCCTTTCATCAGTGATCAGATTGAAACGTTCGCCAGCATATCCATTTCCTTTTACTGCAAATAAAACATCGCTGTAAAGCATTTTTGAAGTAGGCAATTCGGTCATGCAGGCCACTTCTATATCAGATAGTTTTAGATCTTGTTTAAACCTGGCAGCCCCAGCCAGAAAAAATGCTGGCCTTTTGTTGTACATAATGCCTCTTGTACCATCAATTGGATCTATCAGTATGGCCCAGGCGGGAGATTGACCTTCGGAAACGCCAAGGAATAAACCGGTTTCAGGATCTCCAATACCTTCAGCAAGCAACCATATTCCACCCAATTTATGCGCTTCCGGCTCCAAAAGAGGAACAAGAATTTCCTCAACATTTCTATCAATCTGATAAATGGTATCGTCTTCAGCCTCTTTAAAAACAGCGCTCAAATCTTCAATTGAGCTCTTTTTTAATTCGGAGTAAACTTTATCTCTAACGGCATCGCCTGCTCTTTTGAGTAAATCTAAAACTTGTTGTTGCATACTTGAATTGGACGTTCAAATAAGCACCAAAAAAGTTAAAGTAGTTTCCTTTAGGTTGACAATTACAAAATTCTGACAACAAAAAAATTCATAAAAACTTAAAACCGCATAAGCTTTAACCAACTCCCACCATTACAAAACTACCCCAAAAGAGAGGTTGCGGCCTGGTTTTCATCATTTCCTTTTTTGCCTCAATAAAAGCTTTCCTTTTATCCATTCCTTTGGAAATCCAATTGCGGTAAAAAATATTCATCAATTCTTGGGTTGCCGCATCAGATACTTTGAACAAACTCATAATAACCGCTTTAGCACCAGCAATTTGAAATGCTCTTTGCAGGCCATAAACCCCCTCTCCTATTTGAACCTCTCCTCTTCCAGTTTCACAAGCAGATAAAACCACCAAATCTGTGGCATTCAAATTCAAATTCATGGCCTCATAGGCAGTTAGCACACCTTCTCCAACCTGATTATTGGCAATACCTTTTGCTTCATTTAAAACATCTCCAGCATTGTTAAGATAAAGACCCGTTCGCATTAAAGGATTATCCACCGCCTTATTTTGATTAATCATACTAAATGAGCTACCACCCTCATTGTCATCCAAATTTTCAAGAAAAAATCCATGGGTAGCCACATGCAAAATTCTTGGGCTTCTTACTGATTTAATGACATCCTCTTTTGCATCTGCACCTGTATAACTTTTTGTCTCCCATCTACTGGTTTTTAAAATATTATTAATCTCCAGAACTTCCTTTTTAGTACCGGGAAGTTTAGCAATACTTTCAACATCTCCTGTTGCTTTTGTAGAGTCACTCGCATAAAAAATAGGATCCCCAAGCAAAAAAGCAGTATTCCTAAGTTCAGAAGACTTCGCTACCAAGTTTTTAGCACTATAAATATCCTTACTGTTGGAAATTATATCAATATTTTCATCCTCAATCACATATTTTCCATTCTTATCTCTAAGTGACTCAAGATTTAATTCATTATACACGCCATCGGGCGAGAAATAAATTTTAGCCCCTTCATTATAATAAGGTTTTAAAGGAGCCCAAAAATTTGAAAATGAAAGTGAATCATTCAACAAAAACTTGACACAATTTCTATAATAATTGATATACTTGGTTTCCAGAATTTTACCTTTCTCCAAAACAACTATTTGAGGATTTGATCTCGATTTCGGGCTTACTATCAAAGCTGCATAAATAATAGAATCAGAAAAGCCTTTGTCATAATATCGAAAACGGATAATTTCTGTAGCATACTCGTCTTTTTCAAGCATGCCCCGAATGGATTTCCAGTTAATTTTCTGCTCCTCATTTGCCATTTTGAATTCTTCAGAACCTTTACCGAGTTCAATTTCCAATACATCTGCTTCAGCTTCCAATTTTTTAATATCGATCCCAGCGAGCTTTCTTTCCTCTCCGCCAAGTTCAATGGCTGCAGTAATCTCTTCCTTTTTCCTGGTCCAATCCCTGAATTTATTTTTTAAAACCTGATCTCCACTTGCTAAAATCCGTTCTCTGACTTTAATGCTGGCATTCAGCAATATCGCCTTGGTATTCAGGATTATATCATACATCTTTCCCAGAACTGCCGGTTTTTTATCCTTGTACTTTAGAGCCAGTGTATAATAAAATTCAAAACCAGGCCGGATTAAAGACCAGCTTTTTGTTTTCTCCCGTTCTGACATAGATGGAAAAAATCGTTTCACATATTGCAAATTTTGCTCAGCGGTAATTTCACAAATGCTCAATGACTTATTCAAATTGCCCAGAACATACCAGGCCTGAGCAACCCTGGTCATTATGGCCACATATCTGGGATGGGATTCATCAAACACATCTTTATAATACGAGGCGGCTTTGGTAAAATAGCTTTTGGCTCCTTCATAGTTGTTTAAAGCCCAATCAATTTCACCCCTTATCATTAAAATATCGGCCGAGTGGGTATTTACTTTTCCAAGTTTGTCATTCCATATTTTATCTGATTCATCCAGCAACCTACTGGCCTCCTGATATTTTTTATTCCCTACATGAAAAGATGCAATAAACTGAAGTGACTCTGCATAACGCGGGTGAGAGGTTCCGTATTTATTTTTATTGATTTCCAGGGCCACATTTAATAGTTCATAAACCTCATCTGGTTTGCCACCTCTGTAAAACATAATCATTGCAAGGTCGGTCTTTGGTTTGGCAATTTCTACATGGGCATTTCCAAAATATTTTTCTATTCCGGCAACTGACTTAACTCCTGCCTCTTCAGCCCTTTCATAGTCGCCAAAAGCCGAATAAACCCGACAAAAAAGAGCAAGACTTTTCAAATAGTGCATGCTGGAATCCCCAAAAATGGCTTTACTTATTTTACACGCTTTACTGGCCATTTCCTCGGCAAGTGTATAATTTCCAGACTCAAGAAATACCTCAGCCCCCATCTGATATGGAGTAATATAAGACCTGTGATTTTCCAAACCAAACTTGGCCTTTCTATAGTCTATCATAAACAAAATTTTCTCCTGGACTTCCGTGTAAAGCCCTTTATTAAGGAGCAGCATTAACTCTTCATCAAGGCCGTTAAAGGTAAGCAATGAAGTTCCAGAGGCTTTTTTAACAGTTCTTAAAGATCTGGATAAGTATTTTTCAGCCTCTTCAAATCTCCCTGTGACAATATAAAGCCTGGTAATTTTCTGAAGACACTCGATATACTCCTTTGAATCTTTTCCTTTTTTCTTATCTAAGGTCCCAAGGGCTGATAAAAACTTGTCTTCAGCATTTGGGAACTCTCCCATAAGCATTTCTACTGTACCTACCTTCAGACTTTGATAAGCTACCCGCCAATCATCTGACCCAAAGCGCTTTTCAAAAACTTGCTGAACTTTGATGTAATTATTAAGGGACTTTTGAAACTGGTCCTTTACCTCATAAAATGCCCCCTCTTTATTCTGAACATCCAAAAGAATTGATGACTCTGAAGTCAGCTCTTTTTCTAAATTCTGATGCAGATACTGGAAAAATAAAGGCTCCGCCACATATACCCTGTCAGTATATTGGGCATAAAAATTTGCAAGCTCACATTGCTGTTGTGCATAATAAATAGATTTAACACCGCATTGATTCTGTATTAAACCAATGTAATTATTCAAATACCCCTCTGCCTTTTTTACGCTATCTCCATAAAAACAAGACTGATATAAAAATTTCAAAATATCATACGCATACTGGTTTGGAAGATGATAATTTACTATGTCGGCGACCGTTTTCTCCAAAAGGAAAATAAATGAAGTTTCTTTTTTCTCCCAGGAAGAAGAGAAAGGGATTCTTAAACGAACTTTGAATGCCTCAGATCCATCATAATTTTGGTTAATAATTTCCCTGTATGCCTTTGCCAACTCCTGAGCTCTTGGAAAATCCTTCTGAGAAACATAAATCTGCATTAAAGTTTCACACATTCGCAGATAAGTTGGATGAGATTTTAGATAAGTAACTCGATAACTATTTTTACCACAAAATCGCATGGCATCCTTAAGCTTCTTAATGGCTTTTTTGGGTTCATTATTAAGTACCAAAAAATCAGCATTGTATCGCAAAAAATCTATTTGGGCCTGATCCTGGAATCTGATTTTAAATTTTTTAATGAGTTTTTCAATACCTGTAAATCCTTCCCGTGCTTGCTTATATTCTCCTTTCAAAACTTGTTTACGAACTTCAAAAAGTTTTGCCCAAACCAGATCCCTTCTTCTATCTAATAGTTCTTCACCCTTGTAATCCACATATTTTTTCTTTCCCTTTTTATCAACCAGCTCCTTTTTTTCAAGTAACCGGCTTTCCGCTTTGAATATGAGTCTTACAATTAGATTTTCAGCTTCTTCAATGTTACCCCTTTCAAGTTCATTTTCAGCCTGGATCATCCTAGCCTCAAAAATTATGGCGGAATCAGGTAAAGTAACAAATTTTGATTTGGCAAAAAACTCTGTTAAATAAAATGTACAAGAATGATAATCAGCAGATTGGAAAGATATTTTGCTTTTATCAATCAGTACTTTAAGAAATTCAGGCGAACGTTCGCCCAACTTTGATTTGATTCTTGCAACAAATCTGGTACCCAAATCTTCGCTGTAATTGTAATCACCTTTGAGGCGATAAAGCCTTGATTCATAATATTGCAACTTGGCTGAATCTTCAAAATTTGCATATTTGGCTGAGAATTTACCTGCCAGATTATAATATTCAGCATTTGCAGTTTTAATATCACCCTGAATAAATGCTTTATCAAGTCGTTCAAAGTATTTATCATACTTTTGACTGAAACTGCAAAAGATCGGAAGAAAAATAAAAAATAGTTTTAACAAATTCATTTACAGTAACTTAAAAATACATTACAGGGAAGAAATTGTGTATTTGAAAACAAAGTATGAACAAAAGTATCATTGAAATTGAAGATCAAAAGGATTATAAAGGTAATTATTTTGCCGTAAGTTTCATATTCATTTACTTTTGCCAAAAATTTTAAAAAATGAAAGTCATCCTTATAGCCACATTGGCGATTGCAATTTGCAATGAAAGCCTGGCACAAAAGCCGGTAACAAAAAAAATATCAAAGACTACAACCGCTGCGAAGCCAATGTCCAAACCAGAATCAAAAAAAGATAAACTAAGTTACTCAATTGGGTTTAACATAGCAAAGCAATTCAAAGGGCAAAATATTGACATCAATCCTGACATTTTTGCTGAAGCCGTAAAAACTGTGTATGCTGGTCTGCCAACCGCTATGACGGAAGAAGAAGTAATGTCCACTTTACAAAGTTTTGAAAAAGAAATGCAAGCTAAAATGCAAGGACAAGCCCAGGCTGCTTCAGGACCAAATAAGGAGGCAGGTGCTGCTTTCTTAGCCAATAACAAAAAAAATCCGGCAGTTGTAGAATTGCCCAGCGGAATGCAATATGAAATATTAAAAGATGGAACAGGGGAAAGTCCAAAAGCAACAAGTACAGTAACTACACATTACACAGGTACTTTGATTGATGGAACTGTTTTTGATAGTTCAGTAGAACGAGGTCAACCTGCCCAATTTCCTGTAAATGGCGTAATAAAAGGCTGGACAGAAGCACTTCAATTGATGAAACCCGGTTCTAAATGGAAATTATACATTCCATCAGATTTAGCTTATGGAGATGGTGGCTCACCTCCAAAAATTGGCCCAGGCGCTACTTTGATTTTTGAAGTTGAACTAATTTCAGTAGATAAATAAGCATATATGCAAAATCACGAAAACAAAGCACTTGCGCCAGATGAAATAGATTTGGTTAATGTATTTGTTAAGGTTATAAAATATTTCTCAAATAATAAAAAAATATTTTTCGGATTCAATATATTAGCATTCATTATTGCTACTTGTTATTTACTTCTAAAATCAAATGTATACGAGTCGAAATTTATTGGAGAATGTCAATCCATTCCTGATAGTAGGGTAGTTGACTTGATTGCTGATTTAGAAACAGACAGAAGTTATAGAGACTGGCCTACCCTGGCAAAAAAGCTAAATATGAGGGAGACTGATGTGAAAAAAATTAAAAAAATTGAAGCTTTACCGAATATTACCATTGAACAAGAGGCAAAAAATTTGGCAGATTATTCTCTTCCTGGTGCAGAAATTTCGCATAAGTTTGGAATTATAGTTAAAGTTAAAGATAATAATATTCTTCCTCAATTACAAAAAGGAATAATTAATTATTTAACAGTAAATGAATACTCAAAACTAAGGGTAGATCGATTTTTAGAAAACAGAAAGAGTTTGTTAATCTACCTAAACCAACAAATTCGAAATCTGGATTCATTAAATCTACTTTTTGCCACAAAAATTGTTTCATCTTCGCATAGTTCTACACTTACTAGCCCTGGAGACTATAAAGGTCTTCTTGTTTCATTGCAGGAAAAAGCACTTAGCGTAGAAGATCAAATTAAGTTTTGTCAACCTGTTATGATCATTAAGCCTTTTATTCCATTTAAGGAACCAGTAGAACCAGTAATTCCCCTAATATATTTGATTTCACTTATATTTTTTAACTTTGTCGCCGTTTTATATACAGCGATCAAAAAATTAAAGGAAACATATTCATTAAATAAAGATAAATACTAAATCATAGTGATTCGAATTTTAAAATCTTTAATTTTCCTCTGGATCATTTATCTATCATCTTGTACAATCAAAGATAAAAGTTCTTCAAACAAAAAAACCATTTTGACAGAAGTAAAGCAATACTCTTTCGAAGTAGACAGTGCATGGAAATCCATGCTTCAATCTGATGATATAAAAATAAGCAATATCTTGAGACTCATTGAAGAATTAAAGCTAATTGATGGTACTTCTGAGATAAAATTAAAATCCTTAACAGAAGAGGCAAATAATTTAAAGGCCATTCGATATAACATAGAATCTATCAGAAATTCAAAGTTAATAGACAAGTATGATTCTGTGACGAATAAGGTGTTTTTTGAAACAAAGGAAGAAATTAATAAAAATCCTAATGCCGAAAAATACCAAATCATTAGCCAGCTGGTATCAGAAATTCAAATGGCAGATGATAGTGTTATTATATATCGAAAAAACTATGATAAAAAAGTAGATAACTTCAATTCATTCAAAAAGAAGAATATCAAAAAGTTAAATGATTTAAAATCCGGAGAAAGCCAAATTCCTGAATATTCACTTTTCCGACTTATACCATAGAAATGATTGAAATTGGCAAAGCATACTCTGTATCTGGTAAATTGGTAGTTCTATGCAAAATTTTGTAGTCTCCGCAAGAAAATACCGTCCTATTACCTTTGATACTGTTGTAGGTCAAGGACATATCACCACGACTTTAAAGAATGCAATAAGAACGCAGCATCTTGCACAGGCATTTTTGTTTTGTGGACCAAGGGGAGTTGGAAAAACAACTTGTGCCAGAATTTTGGCTAAAACCATCAATTGCGAAAATGTACAGGAAGATGGCGAAGCCTGCGGAGCATGTAAATCTTGTTTAAGTTACCAAAATAACAATTCCTTCAACGTTCACGAATTAGATGCCGCAAGTAACAACTCGGTTGATGACATCCGGAATTTGAATGAGCAAGTCAGGGTTCCTCCTCAATATGGCACATATAAGGTGTATATTATAGATGAGGTTCACATGCTGAGTACTGCTGCTTTCAATGCATTTTTAAAAACTTTAGAGGAGCCACCACGGTATGCGATTTTTATTTTAGCAACCACCGAGAAGCACAAAATTCTCCCAACAATTTTATCCAGATGCCAGATTTTCGATTTTAACCGAATCAAAATAACAGACATTTCCTCCCAATTGGCAAAAGTTGCTAATCTGGAGGGAATAGGTTTTGAAGAAGAAGGTTTACGGCTGATTGCCCAAAAAGCAGATGGAGGAATGCGTGACGCCTTGTCAATGTTTGACATGATAAGCACCTTTTCGCCAGATAGAACAGTTAGTTATGCCCAGGTAATCACCAATTTACATATCTTAGATAGTGATTACTATTTTAAAATAACAGACTACATTCTGGAGGAAAAAGCAAGCGAAATCCTTCTTGTATTTAATGAAATTCTTCAAAAAGGTTTTGACGGACACCTTTTTATTCTGGGTTTAGCAAACCACTTCAGAGATCTTTTGGTGTCAACGGATCCCACAACCATTTCATTACTAGAGGCCAGCGAAGAAAAAGTCAAAACGTATTTACAACAGGCATCAAAGGCCTCTCCAGGCTTTTATCTCAATCTTTTGAATCAGGCTGCGCAAGTAGATTTGAACTTTAAGAGTAGTAAAAATCCGCGTTTGTTGATTGAGTTAAGCCTTTTGAAAATGGTGAACTTAAAATCAGCAATTTCCAACGCGGAAGCTGAAAAAAAAAAGCCTGAACTAAAGGATAAAGCTGAAGTTCAACAATTTAGAATTCCTCCTCCAGCTTCTGTGAAAGAGGAATTTAAGTTTGAAAAGTCTGCGTTTAAGCCCGTACCTAATATCAAAGACCTTTCCAAAAAAGGAGAATCTGTAGCAACAGACCTGGGATTGGAAAAGCAAAACACTTCTATTGGCCTCCAGAAAAAGGAACTTTCGTTGGTTGGTTTATCTGTTGCCAAAGAAGAATATTTGCTTTGGGTTAAAAATTCGCAGAAGTTTTCGGTTTCAGCATGGAAATTGGCTGCAACCGAGGATATAGACGGCAATACGGTTTATCTTGGTTTTTCCAATGAGTTAACACTTGATACTTTCGTAGCTGAAAAGCCACATATCAATTCATTTTTTAATGAAAATTATGACAGAACACCTCAGTTTGAGGTAATGGTTACAGAATTGGCCAAAGAACAAATGCGGCCTTATACAAACATGGACAAGTTTAATTTTTTGGCCAAAAAGTATCCAAAGTTAAACGAAATGCGGTTAAAAATTGGCTTAGAGGCTAACTAAAAAAACCACTTATACATCTGAATTTTTGTTGCCAAGGCCTTGATCTGATTTTGGATTTGAGGTAAATTTTCGCTTAAGCACCTGCTTCTCAATATTAAAAGCAATTTCTAAAGCTTCGCTGTGAAATCTAATGTGGCTCAATCTGTTGTGCGCAAAAAACTGGGGAATTTTTCCTTCAAACTCCAGGGTTAAGGGCAATACAAAGAAATAGAACCTTCCTTTTTTAATAGGTGCTAAATGACTTGGGGGATTTGTGTCAAATAGCCACATCCATGCATTTTCCAGCATGGCTCTTTCTGATTCAAAAAGGGAACTTTCAAGAATTTCAATCATTTGAGACTTCATATTTTCTTTAAAAGGTAACAACTCTGGTATTTCAAAACTACTTAACAATTTGGCCAAATGATAGATGATTATACTTGCGTGGGGATAGTACGGAGAAACTTTTTCCGGCCTCAAAATATGGTCCTTTTCCTCCAACATTTGGTAAAGGTATCTGATTGAATCCTGATACTGTTTGTTTTTAGGAAATCCATGTAACAGATTAAAATACAACACATTTGAAATCACACAAGCATCAAATCCAAGTGGCATATCCCTGCAAAAAAAGGTACACCATGCGTTTAGTTTTTGATACGGTTCGGGAGTGTTTTTAATCCATTTTTTTTCTCCATTGGCGTATGAATCAATGTGGGCCATTAGCCAATTCGATTCTTCCCAATTTCGCTTTTGGAGTTGATAAATCATCACTGAATCATCCACATCGTCTGGTGGACGGAAATAATCCCATCGACCCAGCAAATACCCATTTGGAAAGTGCTTTCCCGGATTGGTTTGCCAGAAATTGTATCTTTGAAGGCCTTGCTTATTTTGAAAAGGAGCCAAACCAAGGCATGCTTTTATCCGGATTTCTTCGAGAATATTTTTCTCATCGCTTGTTAATAAGGGTTTTAGCCTTTCCAGGGAGTGATAAAGCGTGGCAGTAAAATAGGCTGAATAGTCTTCCCTTTTGTAACCCAAAGGATGGGAGCGTCCAGAAGGGAAAAGGCCATTCAATTTTATAAATGACTGGTTCTGAATCGTTTTTAGCTTTTTTAAAAGGAGAATTACAGTTTCCGGCATCTTAAGAATTTAAGGTTTCGGAAAGTAAGCCTCCATTGTAAACAGCTCCCAGGCATAAGTCAGAACTTGCACCAGTCACTTCTGCAAAACAGTTGACTTCTCCCAATAACCGCTTTAAACCCAAAAATGCAAAGCAATATGCCTCTTTGAAAGAAACCATTTGTGAGTCAGGCACTTCTACATCCCAATTTCCAGAAAGTTCAGATTTTAGTTTTTCGATCAAAAAGGAATTATAGGCTCCACCACCGGATATTAAAAGGCTTCCATTTTGCTGGATAGAAGAAATGGATTTCGCAATCTGCATGGCTATATGGAGACTTGTGGCATATAATACGTCTTCCGGTTGGGTTTTCCATTTTTCTAAAATGGGCTTCCAAATCATTGCTACATCCTCGTTTCCAAGGCTTTTTGGCTCCCTTTTTTGGTAATATTCTGCATTGTCCAATTCATTTAACAATTCCGGAATTAGTTTTCCGTTTGCGGCCATTTTTCCTCCATTGTCATAATTAAAATCCTTCCATTTTGCGGCTTGATTCAACAATTGGTTGCAAGGCGAAATATCAAATCCAAGAAATGGATTTCGTTTTGGAAATGAAACATTTGCAATGCCACCCAGATTGAGGCAGGCATCATACTTTGAAAATAAAAATCGCTCCGCACCAGGCACCAAGGGGGCTCCCTGACCACCATATCCAACATCCAAAGTCCTGAAATCTGAAACCACCGGCAAACTGCATAATCCAGCCAGAATGCCACCATTCCCAATTTGAGTTGTATAACCTTGCTTTGGATTGTGAAAAATGGTGTGGCCATGCGATGAAACTGCAATGGGCTGTTTACCAACGCGTTCAATCATTACTTTTACACATGCAGCCGAAAATTGGATGAATTTTGTGTCGGTTTCAACAAAATCTATGGCAGTGCTATTGGGTAAATTCCGAAGGCTAACTTCTAATTCTGGTAAAAAAGGAAATGTTTGGGCATCCACAATTTTTCCTTGCCAAAAACCAGTTTCATTTTTTTGAAATTCGCACCAGGCCACATCCAAACCATCGAGCGAAGAGCCAGACATGAGGCCAATGATTTCGAAATTTTGGTTCATGCGGACAAAGGTAGTGGCTTCCATTGAAAACAAGTACTCAGCCAAAGATGCTTTCAAATAAAAATCCCCTAAGAAAAAATCATCAATCTTTTTGCAGCCCTTTCCTTTCAAAAATTCCTTGAAATAGGATATCGTAATTTCCATGTTTTTGGAATTTATAGAGGTAGTCAAAACAAAAAATCTACTGAAAACGTCTCAAATTTTTTGTGATAAATTTTTTGTGATACTTTTTTTGTGATACTTTTGGAAAAACATAGGACATGGACGAGTACAATCCCTTCCCAATTAATGGATATATTGATTCTAATTTATTCTGTAACAGAAGTTTAGAAACAAATAGAATTTCTGCTGACCTCAGAAATAACAGAAGTTGTACCATATTTTCTCTTCGAAAAATGGGCAAAACAGCCTTAATTTCACATATCTTTAAACAGAATTCCGAACGAAATTCGATTTATTTGGACATTTTAGACACCCAAAATGTATCAGAATTAGCCGAAGTTCTCATAAAAGGCATACTTCCCGCAATAGAAAGTAAGCCACAAAAACTCCTTCGCTGGACCAAGGAAATTTTTTCACGGGTATCACCAATTATGGAATTTGATCCCATTACCGGCCAACCTGGTTTGGGAATAAAGTTTGCTGGAGATGATGCTGGAAAACGTTCACTGGAGGAGCTTTTTACCTGGCTTTCAAAATGGGATGGTGAGCTTTGGTTGGCCATAGATGAGTTTCAGCAAATAGTGCAATACCCAACCAAAGGGACAGAGGCGCAACTTCGGTCTTTTCTTCAATTTTGCCCTGCTCTAAAAATGATTTTTCTTGGTAGTCAGCAAGATATGCTGGTTTCTATGTTTTCAGATTATGGGCGTCCCTTTTATCAAAGTAGCGATATGCTACAATTATTGCCAATTCCCAAAGAAGAATATTTACCTTTTATTGCCAGACACATGGAAGCCGGAAAGCGAAATGTGGATATGCAAATCATTGACAACTGGTACGACCGCCTTAAAGGCCACACTTTATATATGCAGCAGATGATGAACTACTTATATGACGCAAAACCCAAAAAGTGGAAAAAATACGATTATGAAATGTTTTTTGCGGGCGTGGTTCAGCAACAGGAGCACTATTTTATAACTTATAGAAACCTGCTTTCTGACATTCAATGGAAAGTACTTCAGGCTGTTGCTGCTGAGGGCTACGTTGAAAAAGTGCAAAGCAAAGAATGGTTGATGAAACATAAACTTGGCACCAGTAGCACCATTGGGGCAGCTGTCAAAGTTTTAACTGAGCGGGAAATGCTGGCAAAAGAAGCCAAAGGCTATCGTTTAATGAATCCCTTCTTTGAGTATTGGTTCAATTATTTGTACCATCGATAAAGTTGAGACCTTTGCTCAAAATCGAGAAATTGTGGTAGAATTCCAGATATAAATATGATAGTTAAGCCCAAATTGGATGTGCTAAAAACTAATCCTCAAATAGACTCAAATATGGTTTGTAACTAAAAATCCGATTTCTAAAGTTGCCTGTAAACTCCTTTAGCAACCCGTGCTTTTCAAAAAGTTTCACCAAATCTCCAGCCGCCTTCGGACTTAAGTTGCATAACATTTGAACGTCTTTAATTCCCACAAGAGGCTGCATTAGTAAATGGTTATGCAAAATGAGCCCTACCTGTATTCGTTTTCCAAAATCAGACTGGATGGTTTTTTCGGTTTGTGTCTTGAGGGCAATAATTTTGCTTAATGTTTCAACTGCAAGGGCTGAGGTTTGGGCTATGCCAACCAAAAAGTATTTGATCCATTGGTGTATATCATTGTGGGTTCTTACCCTCGTTAAATTGTCATAATACAAATTTTTCTCTTTTTCAAAATAGCTTGACAGATATAATAGCGGCTTTGTAAGTACTTCTTTTTCAATTAAAAATAAGCTAATGAGTAGTCTACCTATCCGGCCATTTCCATCCAAAAATGGGTGAATGGTTTCAAATTGGTAATGGATAATGGCTGCTTTTACAAGCATTGGAATTTCCAGATTTTCATTATGAATAAATTTTTCCAGATCCCCTATTAACTCGCCTAAATGACCATGATGCGGTGGAATAAAAACAGCATCTTTCAAACTTTTACCGCCTATCCAATTCTGACTTCGCCTATATTCACCCGGTGTTTTCTTTTCACCTCTTACGCCCTGCATTAATATTTCATGGGTTCGCAATAGCAGTCTGGAAGAAATGGGTAGTTCTATAAGCTCAGAAATGGCCTCATTTAGTGCATTGGTATAATTTTGAACCTCCTGCCAATCGTCCTTCCTTTCAGGATTTATATTTTCTTTTTGCAAAAAGGCTTCATCAAAATGGGTTTGTGTCCCTTCTATCTTACTGGAAATGACTGCCTCTTTGGTAATATGTAAATGGATAAACAAATCTATATTGGGCACTAGTTTGGCATAAGAGTTAAGCTGACCAAGTTGAAAGGATGCCTTTTCTAATAAGTGGTTAATTTTGGGATCGTTCCAAAACCAATTCTTGTTCACTAAGTTTGGCAAAAAGTATTTGTATTCAAGGCCTTGCCTTATTTCGCCAGCCTTAAACTTTTCTACTTGTATCATTTTTAAACTTGTTTTGTTGATTTCAACATTTTATTAAACTTTTCTTTTTTAGAGCAACAAAGTAAAATAAAAATTTTCTTGTTTTACCTTAACGCCACTAAAGTAAAATAGTAGAATTCTGATTTTACTTTTAAATTCACAATGAAAAACTTAAACAACTAATTGAATTACGATTATTTATATTTAAATCCATCAATTTCAATGCCTGATTCTGGATTTTATAAAGTGATGTCTTCAAAGTTAAATTCTCAAATAATGGTACGGATATTAGTTGTTTGTGTCAAAAATAGAAAAAACTGGATTACGGTTATTTTTATATTTCTTGCCTTTCAAAAAACAAATTGTTGATTTGAATCTAATTTTTTAAGAGTCTCACTATGAACATATTTGGAATTCTTGGCGCATTATTGATTTGTGGAGTTTGGCTGGAATTCCTTCGCCGTCTGGATGTTTTTGAACCGGAAAAATGGAAGTACTCCATTATGGCAACGAGTCTTGGTGCTCTTTTTACATTTTTTTTAATGATTGTCATTTCACTTCCTGTCATCAGAGATATTCAAACAAACGGCGATCCTATTCATGATTTGCTGTTTTATATTTTTCGGGTTGGGCTTTTAGAGGAAGTTGTAAAAATTATTCCCTTGTTTATCATGCTCTCTATTACCAAAGAAATTGATGAACCTTACGATTTTCTAAAATTTGCTATGTGCAGTGCATTGGGTTTTGCCACTCTGGAAAATATTTCCTATTTCAACGAGCATGGCAGTGAAATTATTGACAAACGTGCCTATATTTCAGTGGTTGGGCACCTTTCGTTTACCTGTTGCTTTGCTTATGGTTTTATACGGAAGCAAATGTTTGGAACTGGTAATCAGTGGGTTAATATTTTTTTATTCGGTTTTATAGCAATTGTTTTACATGGCCTTTTCGACTTTTTTATAAGCTCAGATGGTCTGTTTATCTTCTTTGTTTTACTTGCCTATTTTCTGGTAATTATGCTGCGAAATATGATGAATACGGCCTTGAACTTTTCGCCCTTCTTTGATCAGGTGCATTCCAGCAAAATTCAACTTGCCTTTATATGGCTTTTAAGAGGCCTGATTTCCGTTTTTGTTTTTGCCTTTTTTGCCATTGCAATAGAAAAAGGAATGGAAGAAGCCTTTGCGTTTCTATTTGGAAACATCATACTATCAGGCACTTTGATTTTCTTGTTGCCAGGCAAACTCTCTAAATTTGTTTTGGAAAAAAAGACCACCAAGATATAATTTGGACTTTTCCTCTTGAAATCCACTTTATTTACCGTATGAATTTGAATTCCATTGGAGATCCTAAAAAACCTTTTTTTATCCTTGGACCCTGTGTCATAGAGTCCTGGGCTTTGCTGGAAACTGTAGCCAAAAAATTAAAAACTCTTCAGACTAAGTATGACATTAGTATCTATTTCAAAGCCTCTTACGACAAAGCCAACCGGACTTCTGTAAGTGGCTTTCGTGGGCTTGGCATGGAAAAAGGGCTGGAAATGTTGGCCCAAATCAAAACCGATTTCGGTTTTCCGGTATTGACTGATATTCATGAAAGCTACCAGGCTGAAATCGCTGCAAAATATGTGGATGTGCTTCAAATACCAGCCTTCCTTTGCCGTCAAACTGATTTATTGGTTGCCGCCGGAAAAACAGGCAAAATTGTAAACATCAAAAAGGCCCAGTTTCTTTCCGGACAGGATATGAAATACCCGGTTGACAAAGTCTTATCAACGGGAAATCAAAACATTTGGTTAACAGAAAGAGGAACTATGTTTGGCTATAACAACCTTGTGGTTGACTTTAGGAATCTTCCTGATATGGCCCAATTTGGTTATCCAGTGGTTATGGATTGTACGCATTCTGTACAAAGGCCAGGCGGCGGAGGCGGAAAAACCACTGGCAACCGCGAATTTGTCCCTGCTATGGCTTTGGCAGCGAAGGCTTTTGGCGCAAACGGATATTTTCTTGAAGTGCATCCGGATCCTGATTCTGCACCAAGTGATGGACCAAATATGCTTTATCTGGATGATTTAGAGGCACTCCTGATTAAAATTTTAGCATAAAAAAGTGAGAGAACTTATTCAGGTTTTTGACATTCAGATCGCTGCCTTACAAAGAACGAAAGGTTTAATAGGCAAGCAATTACAATGCGCCATTGAAATTTTAAAGAACTGTAAGGGCAAAATAATAATTACCGGCATCGGCAAATCCGGCCATATCGGACACAAAATTTCGGCCACACTCGCCAGTACGGGAAGTCCTTCAGTATTTATCAATTCAAACGAAGCTCTGCATGGAGATCTTGGGATTATAGCCAGAGGCGATGTGGTCATTATGCTTTCAAAAAGCGGAACGACTGCTGAACTCATCAAAATGCTACCAAAGATAAAATCCGAAGGCATTAAAACCATTGGCATTTTTGGAAAATCGGAAACTCACCTGGCTGGAAATCTGGATCTCATCCTGGATGCATCTGTGGAAGAAGAAGGAAGTCCATTTAATCTGGCACCCATGGCAAGCACCACCGTTTCACTGGTTATTGGAGACGCTTTGGCAGCAGGCTTGATGCTGGCTAAGGGATTAAAAGAGAGCGACTTTGCCAACAACCACCCAGCTGGGCAATTGGGGAGAAATCTGCTTTTAAGTGCCGCAGACATTATGCATGAAGGTGAGAAAATGCCTGTTTGCAAACCTGACCATACCATAAAAGAAGCGATAGTTAACCTAACCAAAAAGAACCTTGGCGGACTTTGTGTAATTGCTGAAAATGGCGATTTTGAAGGCTTTGTAACGGATGGGGATATCCGGAAGTATTTATCTGCCAACGATAATTTACAAATTTCGGTTTCTGAAATTATGACCAGAAAACCCATTGCTGCCTTTCCTGAAATGAAGCTTGGGCAAGTACTTGATTTGATGGAAAATCCAAAAAAACAGATTTATGTAGCACCTGTTTTAGACCCGGTTTCTGGAAAAGCTTTGGGCATTATCCGAATGCATGATATTTTAAAGGAAAGTTAAATTTCCAAATCTGTTCTAATTTTTAAAGACTTTGTATTTCTTTGCAAAGTCCAACCAAAACCAAACATCAATACATGAAAACAATTAAAGGCCCAGCTATTTTTCTAGCCCAGTTTATGGGTGATGAAAAACCCTTTAACAATTTAGATTCTATTTGCGCTTATATGGCCGACCATGGCTATAAAGGCGTACAGATTCCAAGCTGGGATAGCCGATGTGTGGATCTTGAAAAATTGGCCACCAGCAAAACCTATGCCTCAGAAATAAAGGGACTTGTAGAAAGTCATGGTTTGCAAATCACTGAGCTTTCTACACATTTACAAGGCCAGTTAATCGCAGTTCATCCTGCTTATGATACACAGTTTGATGGTTTTGCACCAAGTTCTGTTCATGGCAATTCCAAAGCCCGACAAGCCTGGGCTGATCAGCAAGTGAAATGGGCAATTATAGCATCTGAAAATCTGGGAATTGACAGGCATGTTACTTTTTCGGGTTCATTGCTTTGGCCTTATATGTATCCATGGCCACAAAGACCCCAAGGTTTGGTGGAAATGGGATTTGAAGAACTGGGCAAAAGGTGGAAGCCCTTGCTCGATTTTGCTGACAGCCACGGAGTAGATCTCTGCTATGAATTGCATCCTGGAGAAGACCTTCACGATGGTGTCACTTTTGAACGATTTCTGGAAGTAACGGGTAATCATAAGAGAGCAAATATTTTGTATGATCCTTCCCATTTTGTACTTCAATGTCTTGATTATTTGAAGTTTATAGAATATTACCATGAGCGGATCAAAATGTTTCATGTAAAAGATGCTGAGTTTAACCCAAGTGGAAAGGCTGGAGTTTATGGAAGTTTTTCAGGTTGGCTGGAAAGGCCGGGCCGGTTTAGAAGTTTAGGTGATGGACAAATAGATTTTAAGCGAATCTTTTCACTTTTATCTCAATATAATTTTGATGGTTGGGCGGTAATAGAGTGGGAATGTGCAATCAAGTCATCAGAACAAGGTGCAAGGGAAGGTGCAAAATTTGTAAGTAATCACATCATACAAGTCACAGAAAAGGCTTTTGATGATTTTGCTGGCAAAATTGATCCTGCACAAAACGCTATAAATCAACAAACTTTAGGACTTTCCTGATTTTTTCAAATGTTTATCAAATCAAATTCAATGAATAAAAAATTAAAAATTGGTGCTTCACTTTGCATTGTTGTATGCCTTAGTGCATTCTATCAAATCAAAAACAATCACCTAACCAAGGAAGAAAAAGCTGAAGGTTGGACCTTACTTTTTGACGGAAAAACCGTAATGGGCTGGCATGCTTTTCAAAAACCAACCACCATGAATCCACAATGGAAAGTAGAAGATGGCACGCTTACTTTAATGGAAAAGGGTGGAGGAGATATTGTTACCAACGAAGAATATGAAAATTTTGAACTCAATCTGGAGTGGAAAATTTCTAAAAATGGCAACAGTGGTATCTTTTTTAATGTATCAGAAGACGGCCAGTTTGATGCACCATGGAAAACCGGACCAGAAATGCAAATTCTTGACAATGAAGGACATCCGGATGGAAAGTTTCCAAAGCATACTGCCGGAGCCAGTTACGACCTTGCAGTTCCTTTGGTAAATTCGGCCAGAGCAGTGGGTGAGTGGAACCACGTTCGCATTATTGTGGATCAGGGAAAAGTTAACTATTACCTGAATGGACAAGTAACTGCCAAATTTGAACTTTGGACAACAGAATGGGACAATCTGGTGCTAAACAGTAAATTCACCAAATACTCTAAATTTGGGATGATTCGGAAAGGAAAAATCTGCCTGCAAGATCATGGAGATCGTGTTTGGTTCCGAAACATAAAGATCAAAAAATTGTAATATAAAATGTGGTTGAAAGGCCACATTTTCTTTTTCTATTTAACCATTTTAACTTGAAACGTCTTCTGTATTTTCTGGCACTATTGCCATTACTGATATTTTTTTCAGATTGCTCACACCAGTCCAAAAGAAAAAAAATACTGATTTTCAGCTTAACCAAAGGCTGGCACCATACATCCATCCCCAAGGGCCTGGATTTTTTCCAAAAACTTGGCAAAAGCAAAGACATTCAGGTAGATACAAGCACCAATCCGAGGCGGTTTCAGGACCATTTCTTAAAAGATTATGATGTAGTTGTATTTTTAAATACAACAGGTGATGTTTTAAACAGAAGCCAGGAGGTTGCTTTTGAGCGATATATCCAGGCTGGAGGTTCGTTTTTGGGCATTCATTCCGCTTGCGATACGGAATATGATTGGCCCTGGTATGGCAAATTGGTGGGTGCATATTTTCAAAATCATCCTGAAATTCAAAACGCAAAAATTAATGCTGTTAACCTTGAGGGTGAGGCACTTTTAGAAAAAATACCAGCCAGCTTTTCATTGGAAGACGAATGGTATAATTTCATTCCAGAGTCGATTTCAAAACAATCAAAACAAATTCTGAGCATAGATGAGAAATCCTATCAGGGGGGAAAACATCCAGAAAATCATCCGATGGCGTGGTATCAGGAATTTGATGGAGGCAAATCTTTTTATACTGCCATCGGTCATAAGGATGAAACGTATGACAATCCCGTTTTTGCGCAATTGATTCATAATGCCATGGAATGGACCTTGGATCACAGTGGTTTAGATTATGGAAAAGCAAAAACGGCTTCTATCCCGGATGAGGATAAATTTACGCAAACCGTTTTAGCTGGAAATCTGGATGAACCAATGGAAATGGCTGTTGAGCAAAATGGCAACGTTTGGGTAGTGGGTCGCAAAGGACATATCTGGTACTGGGACAATGAAAATCAGTCATTTAGCCAAAAGCACAAGATGGATGTCTGGACAAAATATGAGGACGGCCTTTTAGGAATTGCTTTGGACAAAAACTATAAGGAAAACCATTGGGTATATTTGTACTATTCTCCCAATATCGAGGAAAGTGTTCAATATTTAAGTCGTTTTACCATTGTAGATCAGACAATTGACTTTAATTCAGAAAAGATATTATTGAAAGTGCCTGTGCAAAGATTGGAATGTTGCCATTCTGCAGGTTCAATTGCCGTGGACAACAACGGAATGCTTTGGCTATCAACTGGCGACAATACAAATCCACACAAAGCAGACGGTTATGGGCCAATCGATGAAAGAGAAAACCGTGGACCATTTGATGCCCAAAAGTCTTCGGCCAATACAAATGATTTACGTGGAAAAGTCCTAAGAATTAAACCAGAACCAAACGGAACTTATTCTATTCCAGAAGGAAATTTATTTCCAATTGGAACAAAAAACTGCAAGCCAGAAATTTACGTAATGGGTTGTCGAAATCCATACAGAATTTCTGTCAATGAAAATGGCACTGGTTTGGCCTGGGGAGATGTTGGGCCGGATGCTGGGAAAGACTCCGTGTATGGGCCAAAAGGACATGATGAAGTAAACCTGACCTATAAACCTGGATTTTTTGGTTGGCCATATTTTATCGCAAATAATATTCCCTATTCTGACAGAAATTTCTCCGATTCTATTCCTTCAGGGCCAATAAGAAATCCAAAAATTTCTGCTATCAACAATAGCCCTAGAAATACAGGAATCCAAAAATTGCCACTGCCACAGCCTGCCTGGATCTATTATCCTTATGCCAAATCTGAGCTATTTCCGGAGTTAGGCAAAGGTGGCAGAACAGCTATGGCCGGACCCTGGATTTCAAAATCAGGAAAAGGCGTAAAATTGCCCGCTTACTATTTTGGAAAATTGATTGTATATGACTGGATGCGTGATTGGGTATTTGCAGTGGATCCAAATCCCTCAGAAAAACCAAAATTGGAACGTATTCTTTCTCGTTTCACATTTTCAAATCCAAACGATATGGAACTTGGACCCGATGGTAGTTTGTATGTTTTGGAATATGGTACAAACTGGTTTTTGCTAAATGCCGATGCCCGACTTTCAAAAATTGAATATTCTCTCAACAACCATGCACCAGTTGCCAAAATAAAAGCAGATAAAAATATTGGTGGCATCCCTTTAAAAGTATGCTTTTCTTCCCTGGGATCGTTTGATGATGATGTAGACGATTCCCTTTCGTACGAATGGCGGATTAGCAGTGCCTCAACGGTTGACAGTAGAAAAAAAGATTTCATTTTTAATTTTACCAAGCCAGGAATTTTTACTGTCCGCCTGGTCGTTACAGATAAATCCGGAAACAGTGCCGCTACCTCCATGCAAATAAAAGTGGGCAATTATCCTCCAAAAATCAATATAGATCTGGCTGGAAATCAATCCTTTTACTGGCCTGGCACGACTATAGGCTATCAAGTTCAAATAGATGATAAGGAGGATGGAAGTACGCGAAACGGAAAAATTACAAGTTCAGAAATAAAGGCTTTTTCTGATATTCTGCATCAAACAGAGGATCAAACTACGCAGGCACAGGGCCATCAGATTCAAACAGATGAAGCCATAGGCTTGTCTTTAATCAATAGCTCTGATTGCAAAAGCTGTCACCAGGAAAAAATCAGGTCAGCTGGCCCATCCTATCTGGAAGTTGCCAATCGATATCGTGGAAAACCATCCAGTTTAGGAATTCTCGGCAAAAAAGTGATCACAGGAGGGGCTGGAAACTGGGGAGACCACGCCATGAGTGCTCACCCTCAGCTGGCATTTGATGATGCAAAAAAAATGGTTTCATACATTCTTTCCATAAAAGAAGAGACAGGTTCGAAGTCAATTGCCAGCAAGGGCAGTTTTGTTTCACCAAACTTAAACGAACTTGATCAGATCTTATTGTCAGCCATTTATAAAGACAAAGGTGCACCCGGAATTGAATCTATTGAAGAAAAAAAGACCATTAATTTACGGTATCCAAAATTAAATGCTGTGGATTATGACGATCTGAAAGAAGCCTGGAAAAAGGCAAATTATGGAAAGGCTCCGTTTTTTATGCGTTTAACAAATGGCACTTCCTTCCTCAAATTCAATGAAATTGATCTTTTTGAAGTAAGCCAGATTCAGGTAAATGCGATGGCTTTTGGCGATATTCCATTATTTTTAGAAATCAGAACTGATAGCGCAAAAGGACCTGTTGTTGGCCGGAAACAGCTCATAAAATCTACTCATGGACTTGATTTTCAGGCACAAATTATTCCTATTTCGGCATCCCGAGGCAAAAAGGATTTGTATTTTACACTTTCAGGTATTTCCCAACCTACAAAAGGAAGCGATATCGCCCTGGAATGGTTTAGGTTTTTGAGGAAAGGTCAGAAAGGGATTTAAGAGGAGGATTTCTATATTTCAGATATTCCATATGAAAAGATGAAATATTTGTCAGAATCCTGAAAGTCCAAATGAGCCAATTGTGGGTTTGAAAACAATACTTTCCTGGCATTGAGTCCAAGAAAATCTTACTTTGAATAAAATACCTTTTTATTTTTTTTCAGATGTGGTAAAATGTTTTTAGGCTTGCATTCTGTTCTGATTAAAAGCTTATCCTTTGGCAAAAGAAAAAGTATGGATAAAGCCAGGCACCCTGTTGCTGTCTGAGCCATTTATGCAAGAGCCTCTTTTCGGACGCTCTGTGGTTTTGGTTTGCCACCACGATGCTGAAGGTTCTTTTGGCCTGATTTTAAATAAACCTGCAGCCAATCCATTTGATGAGGATGAAAAGGATCATCCTTTAAAGCATTTTCCATTTTTTGGAGGTGGCCCAGTGGAAACCAACAGTATGTTTTTTATCCACAACCTCACTTACCTACCTGATTCTGTGCTCTTAAAAGATGGCATTTGCTGGCAAGGGAATTATGAAGCCTTATTAGAGGCAATAGAGGAAAATGCGTTTCGGAAAGACAATGGCAGACTTTTGGTTGGATACACAGGTTGGGGAGAAGGGCAATTGGAGGAAGAATTGGAACGCGAAGATTGGATGATTTATAATGGCCCGATTGAAAATATTCTTAGCCTTGAGGTGGATGCTATGTGGAAAACTTTACTTCAGGATATGGGACCGTATTATAAGATGGTCTCCAACTTTCCTACTGATCCAAATTTGAATTGATTCTTTTCAGTTGCTCATTTGGAATTGGCAAATTTTTTGAAAATTAATTCCATAGATTTGAAATAAAATTTTCTAAGTATTGGCCCGTCAAAGCATTCGTATTGTCCTTATTCTCGCCACCATTGCCTTAATCGGTGTAGGTTTTATCCAATGGTTTTGGCTTGAAAGAGCCTTCAACTTAAAGGCTTTACAGTTTAGCCAAAGTGTCAAAATTGCCTTAACCAATACCGCCCAAAGGCTTCTTGATTATAACAGAAACAAAACCAAACTTATTGATCCTGTAAATCAATTGGCCGACGACTACTTTGTGGTCAGGGTAGATGACGTTATTGACGCCAATTTGCTGGAAATTTTCCTGAAAGAAGAAATTCAGAAAACTCACCTTTTGCTGGATTATGAATATGGAATTTATGATTGTGCCAACGATAAAATGGTGTATGGAAACTACATAACCATGAAAAGTAAGCCTGAGGAGGTGTATCCAACAGATTTGCCCAAATGGGAAAACCACACCTATTATTTTGGAGTTCGCTTTCCTTCCAGAGATTCCACTTTGGTAAGTCAAATGGGAATCTGGCTATTCTCTTCAGGGGTTTTGGTTTTTGTTATCATTTTTATGATCATTGCTATGATCATGATTCTCAAGCAAAAACGACTTTCAGAGATTCAAAAGGACTTTATCAACAACATGACGCATGAATTTAAAACGCCGCTTTCGTCAATTCTGGCTTCTGTGGAAACAATAAAAATGTCCTTGGAAACGGAGCAAGCACTTTCAGTTCGGGTTGGGCGCTACCTTTCTATCATTCATACTGAAGGAAAACGACTTCAAAACCAGGTTGAAGCTGTTTTAAAAATGGCAAATCTGGAAACCACAAAACTAAAAAAGGAAAGGATCAATTTTAATGAACTTATTGCAACTTCCGTAGATGCTGTTGAAGCAAGTATTTTTGCAAGTCATGGAAAAATTGAAATAAATCTTCCCGAAGAACCAATTTTTATATTTGCGGATGGTCTGCATTTTTCCAATGTTGTTGCCAATTTGATAGACAATGCACTAAAATACAACAATGGCAATCCAGAAATAAAAATTCAACTTGAAAGATCAAAACCAAAATCCGTTTTGTTAACCATTTCAGACAATGGCATCGGAATTTCACAAGACCAAATATCCCGGATTTTTGACAAGTTTTACAGAGTTCCCACCGGTAACATTCACAATGTAAAAGGTTTCGGACTTGGTCTTTTCTATGTAAAATCTGTTGTGAAAGCCCATAACGGAAAAATTTTCGTTACCAGTAAACCTGGAGAAGGTACCCAAATTCATATTTCTTTGCCTGTTTCTTCCTAAAATAATTATAGATTACTACATACACAATGAACACACCAACCATACTTTTAGCTGAGGACGACGAAAATCTTCGGTTTGTAATACAAGACAATCTTGAGCTACGTGGCTACCAGGTGGTAGCAGCGGAAGATGGAGAAGAAGCCCTGGAACTTTTTAAAGAAAAGGCAGCAGACCTTTGCATTTTTGATGTAATGATGCCAAAGCTGGATGGTTTTGGCCTTGCACAAAAACTCAGGGAAATCAACAAAAATGTACCAATAATATTTCTCACAGCCAAGGGTTTAAAAGAAGACCGCTTACAAGGATTTAAAAGTGGTGGGGACGATTATCTTACCAAACCTTTTAGCATAGAAGAACTAATTTTCAGAATCGAAGTCTTTTTAAAAAGACCAATGATTCAAAAAAATCCTTCATCCGAAAATGTTTTTAAAACTGATAAACTAGAGTTTTTACCCGGGCAATTAAAAATTGTAACCGAAGTAGAAACTATTGCTTTAACCTATAAAGAAGCCGAACTCCTTGAGCTTTTTTTCAAAAACCAGGGACAAATTTTAAAACGGGAAGAAATCCTTATGAAAATCTGGGGAACTGATGATTATTACAAAGGCCGAAGCCTGGATGTGTTCATTTCGAAAGTGAGAAAATTCTTATTGGCAGATCCCAACTTTGAAATCCAAACTGTTCATGGCATTGGTTTTAAATTTGTGAAGCACAGGAATTGATTTACATTTTTTGACATAAAATGAAATAAGACGATTTTAAAATCTTTTCTGTTTCCTGACTGAAATATTGAAAACTCGAAATTTATTACTTTAAAAATAGTTGAATGATCAATTCATCCAACCTTTTCACGCCTATAATTTCCAATTTATATTTATCAGTTGAAATTTTAGAAAAGTTATAGGTTGAAACATAGATTTTCTTGAACCCCAACCTGTCTGCCTCTGCAAGCCTGCTTTCTATTCTGGTTACGGCCCGAACTTCTCCACCAAGGCCAACCTCTCCGGCAAAGCAAACAGAAGCCGGTATGATTCTGTTTTCCAGCGAGGATATAAGTGAAACACAAACAGCAAGGTCAATTGCAGGATCTTCAACCTTAAGTCCACCCGCTATATTTAGAAAAACATCCTGATTTCCAAGTCGGAAACCACCTCTTTTTTCTAAAACTGCCAGCAACATGGACAATCGCCGTCCATCAAAACCAGTACCAGATCTTTGTGGAGTAGCATATCCGCTTTGAGTCACAAGAGATTGTATTTCAATCATTAAGGGGCGATTTCCCTCAAGCATGGAACCAATTGCCACGCCACTAAGTTCATCTTCTTTGTGGCTTAGCAGAATTTCTGAAGGATTCAAGACTGGTTTCAAGCCTTCTCCCATCATTTCATAAATTCCCAGTTCAGAGGAGGAACCAAATCTATTTTTTATGGTTCGTAAAATCCTGAAATTCATGTGCTTTTCACCCTCAAACATCAGGACTGTATCCACCATGTGCTCCAGTAATTTTGGGCCTGCAATGGTACCATCTTTTGTAATATGGCCTATAATAAAAGTAGTGACCAAAGCTTCTTTTGCAAACCTCAACAATGAACCAGCGCATTCCCTAACCTGAGAAACTGAGCCTGGCGAACCTTCCAATTTGGCAGTATATAAGGTTTGAATGGAATCAATTATCAACAAATCTGGCTGAAGATCAACTGCATAACCAAGAATTTGTCCTAGCTCCGTTTCGCCAAGAATAAAACAATTTTCATTGTTTAAGCCCAATCTATCTGCCCGCATTTTAATTTGCTGATGGCTTTCCTCTCCACTAACATATAAAACCTTTCTGCCTGGCAAAGCCAAGGCCTCCTGAAGCATTAACGTTGATTTCCCAATTCCAGGCTCCCCTCCTATCAACACAAAGCTTGCAGGAACAATTCCGCCACCCAAAACTCTGGAAAGTTCTGGATCAATGGTTTGCATTCGGGCTTGAGATTCTGAACTGATCTCATTTATTTTTTTGAGCTTTTGGCCCGGACTTGCCACCTTAACGGGGGACCAACCGGAAGAAACCTCTTTTTGAACAAGCTCCTCCACAAAGGTATTCCATTCGCTACAGGAAGGACATTTGCCCAACCATTTGGGTGACTCATATCCACAATTCTGACAAAAGAAAACCGTTTTAGATTTTGCCATTGGCCTTTTATTGCTTTTTTTCTATTGATTAATCTAATTATTTAGAGCCTCTAAAATAAAAGCGACCGGAAACAGATTCCAGTCGCTTTTCAAATTTTGAGTAAAATTAAGTGATCAAAAAAGATCAGCCATTATTCTTTAACAAGTTTAATGGTTTGAACTCCCTTGGCTGTCAAAACTTTAACCAAATAAATTCCTTTTTGAAAATTTGATATTGAAAAATTTAAATTGTTTTTTTCTTCATTTTTAAATGATTCGATTTCCTTTCCATTCAAATCAGAAACAGTTACTTTAACAATATTTAGACCTGAAGTGATTTGAACATTGCCAGAGGCTGGGTTTGGAAACAAACTAATTTTTGAATTTTCAATTTGCAATTGGTTTCCTACAAATGGTGCATACCCAATTAACCTGAATCTTGAGTTTGTACTAAGGTCATCATCTGAAATTTGAAAAGGAATTATCATTTCGTTTTCATTTAAAGACTGGCTTAGTCCGGTTTGATTATCCTTCAGAAACCATGTTTTTCCTTCAAACATTTCAGAGGCAATTTTTACCTGAAGAAAATAATTTCCACCTTCAAGAACAGAATATCCTAAAGTAATACTGTCTTTTTGGTTAAATGGTCTTGCTTGAATGGAAGCATTGTACCCTTCAGAAGTAACAGAAAATACATTTATTGCACCAGCAGAATAAATTTTATTAGCATCATAGTAAGAATCAAAACCAGAAGTGGTTTCGCTCATCCAACGCACAGCAGTTTCATCACTTCCACCAACAGCATCCCGCAATGTAAATCTTGCAACATCTCCCGGATCCTCGGATGCCATTCTCACAAAAGAAGAAGCTTCTGCATTTACCGGTTTTGCATCTTCATCAACATAAAGAGCAGCTCCTGCACCGTTGGCCTTTACAAAAAAGCTTTGTCCGGAAGGGATATATCTGGAAGCTCCTAAGTTAGAAATTCCAGTTCCCTGCGTGTAGGAAGCATAACTGCCCAGCTTGTTGTTCCAAACATGAATCTGTCCATCTACCAATGACTTGGAAAGAATATGCCAATCTATTTCGCATGGAAACGGATTGGAAATCATATTCCAGCCACCGCCATTGTATCCTTGTGGAGAAAAGCCGATTGGGAAATTTTTTGGACCAGTAAAAATCGGACCTGTATTATCTATTACGGCTCCATTATTAAAAAACCCTTGATTTAGAAACGCTCTATAGCCTTTTCCAACCTCTACATTTGATGGGGCATATTCCCAGCCATTAATTTGTTCACCTGAATTAATGGTTCCTCCCTCATTATGAATCATTACATAATTTGGCAAAAAGAAAAAATCATCAGCCCAATCCGATTTGGTTTGGTTGAGAACCGGAGTAGCAATAAAACACCATCCTGGCTTACCACTCGGAATAAATCTTTGAACAGTTACATTTCCTATAATGGATGCTTCTGGTTCTATCTTAGCAACTCTTGCAGTTCCGGAAGCATTTGAAACCAATGTTAAATTTCCATTGGTATTAAACACCCCAACCTGAAGCTTCAAAGTACCTGTTAATAAAGTGGCACCAGAAAGACCAGCACCTGCTAAATTATTAATAGTAAGGTTTTGAATCCGTCCTGTCCAGGTTTGAGCACTACTTCCTGTTAAAACAATCGTTCCAACTACGGTATTTACGGACTGATTATTCCCATTTCCATGTAACTCTACAACACTGGAAGCATTAAAATTAGCCCCGGCAGAAACGGTAAAATTTCTGGCTGTAAATCCATCACCAAAATAATTGTTGTTGATAACTACATCCAGATTAGCATTTGGAACCCCATTGTCCCAGGAACTTCCGTTCCATGTGGTAACATCAGAAGTAGCTATAGAATATGTGGTGCCTCCGGTTCTAATTGATTCGGTATTTCTATAAAATGTACTGCCTGCACATAAAGCTATTTTGCATTTGGTAAAGAATCCATTTGACTTTGCATTTACAATTGGTCCAGACGTTTCATTTCCATTGCTTATTGCAAAAGCTGGTGAAATCGAAGAAATACTTTCTTGTAATTCTAATGTACTTTTGAAATTTAGATTAATCTGTCCAGGGGCCAAAACCTTGCCGCTGGATGGATTATGAATTTTAGAAAAAGCTTTTTGAAGGCTGTTACTAAAACTAATTCCTCTTTCTGAATTGTTATTTGAATTTTTAACATCAATCCGGGCCTGAGAAGTGCTGGGCAAAAGGGCCAAACAGGCAAGCAGAAAAATAGAAGAGGAAATATGATTGATTTGGTAGAGTTTAACCATAAGCGGCTACAAGGATTTTTTAATGACCGTAAATCTATGAAATTTAATCTAAAAATTATATCAATTATTAAATATTTTTTGAAATTAAGTCGAGTATACAATTGCTTGAAATTGGAGAGGATTAAAAATTATGCCTTCTTTTCAAAAAACAAAATACACCCGTTTCAATATTCAATAATACCAGCAGCTTTTGGCTTTACAAAACCTTCATTTTCCATTGAAATAAAGTTTGAAAACCATCGCCCGGAATCCTTAATAATACGTTTTTGGCTTTTAAAATCCACATATACCAGACCAAATCTTGGTCGGTAACCTTCTGCCCATTCGAAATTATCCATCAAAGTCCAGACAAAATATCCCCTAACATCAATACCTTCATTTTTAGCCCTTAAGACCTGATTTATATGGGTTTGTAAATACGATGTTCGCCTTTCATCATGTACTTCGTTTCCTCCATGCCACACATCGGTAAAAGCTGCCCCATTTTCTGTTACAATCAAAGGTTTATTTGGTTGATATTTTGAAAACTGTTTGAGCATTTCATAAATGGATTCCGGATACACTTCCCATTCCATATCCGTATGGGGAACGCCACGTTTTTTGGCATTCACCAGGCGTGCTTTTAAATAAGGAACATACCAGCATGATTCCACAATCTCTCTGGTATAATTCTGAACACCAATAAAATCCAGATTTGCCTGAAGATTTTTTCCATCCTCTGATTTCATTAGTTTTTCCACGGGTCTAAGTACTTTTAAGTCTTCCAACGGAAAACCCAGACCACAAGCGGGTTCTATAAAAAGCCTGTTTAAAAGTGCATCCGCTTTTTTTGCAGCAAATACATCAGAATCTGAATTGGTTTTTGCCTCTATAAATGAGCATGAGTAGGTAGATCCAATATTAATGAATGTCTGATGGCTTCGAAGAACCCTTTCCCCTATTCCAGTGCACAAAGCCGCATGAAGCATTGCTGGAATAAAGTTCGAAAAGCCCCTTCTGCCCGGAGCATGATATCCCAGAAAATGTCCGGCACCTGTAAAAACCATAGGTTCATTAAGTACCATCCAATTTTCAATGCCTCTGTTTGCCATCTGACTACCAATAACATCTGCATAGTTTTCAAACCAATTCAGAACTTCTCTATTGGTCCAACCACCTTTATCCTCTAAAGCCTGCGGTAAATCCCAATGATATAAAGTGGGCCAGGGTTGAATGTCCTGCTCCAAAAGTCTGTCGCATAACTTTTTATAAAAATCAAGTCCTCGATGATTGATGGGACCTGTTCCCATAGGCAGAATACGGCTCCAAGCAAATGAAAAACGAAAGTTCTTTAGTCCTAAAGCCTTCATCAATTGTATATCTTCCTCCCATTGATGATAAAAGTTGCAGGCTATTTTTGGATTTTGGCCTTTGTGAATTTTCCCCCTTTTTGCCGAAAAAACATCCCAGATTGAGGGTGATTTTCCATCTTCATTCCATGCACCTTCTGTTTGTAGGGCCGCAGTGGATACCCCCCATAAAAAATCAGGTCCAAAATCTAAGGCACTAAAAGACAAATCTTTATCTTCTTTCAATGGAATTATGAAGCAAGTAAAGTTTGAATCGGCCAGGAAAGTTCAGTGGTTTGCGGAGCCGGAACTTCTAAAGGAAAAGAACTCAAAATGAATTTCACAATGGCTTCTGTTTCATTTGGGAATTCAATGTGAAGTGGTTTGGCAAATTCCAGCCAATTTTCCATTTGCCCAACATATTTTCGCTTTAAACTTTTAATTACCCGAATGCCCATTTCGGCCAAAGCTGCTGCATTACACTGCTGCTCATACTGGTTTTTCATTGGAATAACCATCAGTTTTTTTCCCATAAAAATAGCCTCAGCAGGCGTTTCAAATCCTGCACCGCAAAGTACAGCCTTTGAACTGGCCATACTTTTCATAAAGGCTTCGTTTTCTATTGGTTTAATTAAAATATTGCCTACCTGAAAAGTCCTTGTGGTATGCTTTGAGAATACGTGCCACTCCTCAAAAGGCATTTCGGAAAGCACTTTTATTATTTTCTCATTGTCATATGCCGGCAGGTAAACCGTAATGTGCTCGCCTTGAGTAACTTCAATCTCTCTGATCTGATTTCGGATCACGGGCGTAAAAATTCCTTTTGCAAAACTCTTAAAATGAAAACCAAAACCAGTTTGAACAGGCGCATAATGCCCTAATACCATTTTACCTACCCAATCACTTTTTGTTGGTTTTGGTGCCAAAGGATGCAAAACCGCAAATTGGTGACTTAAGGAAATACATGGCACATTTTTTAACCTGGCTGCCCAGGCAGAAACCGGCTCAAAATCATTGATGATCAGATCATAATCCTTAATTGGCAGTTCCTTTACTTCCTTTAAAAACTTTCGGGTTACACATTTTCTAAAGGTTTGAACCAGATCCACATTGCCCTTTTTTCCAAAGATAAAACCCATTCCGGTTAAGCGAAACTGAACATCAATTCCCAAAGGAACATCTGCCTGAATGCCGGAAATCAGCACATCTACATCTGCATATCTTTTCAACTCTGGAATAATATCTCTGGCTCTGGAAATATGGCCATTTCCAGTTCCTTGAATGGCATAAAGGATTCTCATTTTAATATGATCGGTTTAGGATAAAAAATTAGTGAAAAATTAAAAGGCTACGATGCTTTCTTTTGAAATGAACCCAATGATTGTAGTTCAATCTGAAGCAAATGAAAAAGTTCATTTTTATCCGGAATGGCATCCTCTTCTATGGAAGATTCTTCATGATCGGGATGTTGGTGAAGTGTCCATTCTCCGTTATTATATTCCAAAGCACTTAAATTCTCAATCCAATCTCCGGAATTCAAATAACGAACCTGCTTTTTACCAAATTTAAAAATTTTATCTGCAGGTTGGTGAATATGCCCGCACAAAACGGTATCAAAACCTTGATCAACAGCTATTTGGGATACTGTTTCTTCAAACGAATTTATGTAGGAAACCGCTTTTTTAACGGAGGCTTTTATTCTGCCTGAAAAAGAAATACGCCCTTTGCCAAAAAACTGCAAAAGGCTGTTTAATGCTGTGTTTAATAAAATTAAGGTATCATAACCCACAGCACCAAGTTTTACCAACCATCTGGAATGCTGCATGGTGATATCGAAAGCATCCCCATGAAAAATCCAGACACGTTCATTTTCCAGTTCCAATACGGCCTTATTTTGAATGGAAAGCCGCCCAAGTTTCATGCCACTGAACTTTCTCAGCAATTCATCGTGATTACCAGGAATGTAAATAACCTCCGTTTTCTTACTCAAAAAGGTGAAAATGCGTTTCACAACCTTCATGTGGCTTTTAGGCCAATACCTTTTAGAGAACTGCCACATGTCAATTATATCCCCATTCAAGATTAAAGTCTTGGGTTGAATAGTTTTGAGGTAACTTTCCAATGCCTTGGCCCGGCAGCCGTAAGTGCCCAAATGGACATCTGAAATTACGACCACATCTACTTTCCTACGCTTGCTTTCTGCCATTTCTGATCCTCCCAAATTAAAATTTAAACCTGTGGAGAAATAGTAAAATGAGAAAGCGTTCCAAAAAAGAATTCATTGTTTCCGAAATTTGATTTCGGCCTCAAATAAAGAATCTTATTATCAACTGATTATGATGTATAAATTAGGAAAATGTTAGGAATATTCTGGCTTGTTTACAATTTGGTAACATAAAAAAAGGCCAGGTTTTCACCCGGCCTTTTCACTTTTATTAAAGTTGAACCTATTTGTTCACAACAATTTTCTGAACAGAAGTTTTTCCAGCATTTGAAATCAAAACCTGATAAACACCGGCAGCAAGATTTGGCTCCAAAGAAATAGCATTTCCAGAAGCAACGAAATCCTGATTCATCAACACTTTTCCAAGCATATCTGTAATCATTACTTTGGTTTGATTTGAACCTGCATTTTGCAACAACAAAGTAAGCTTGTTTCCATTGGATGGATTTGGGACAACACTTGTGGCGAAAGATGGTATAGCTTTTTTAGTGGCTGTAACCGCCTCTGGAGAAAATATAATTTCAAAACGGTCTGCACCTTGAGAGCTTGCATCTCCATTAATTTCTATGTTTTGAACAGATCCTTCTGTGATTGGAGTCACCTCACCCAAATAATTGTCTCTCAAATACATTTGTGTTCCTGCATCAAAAGATTCCAAACCAGTGAAAGAAAACTGGTATTGTCCTGGTTGATTTACTTTTAATGTAAGTGGAATAACCCTGTCTTCATTAAGATCGGCAAAAGTATTAATAGATAAATCGATGTCATTACTTCTTGAACTTAAGTTTATAAATGAATTCGAGAATTTACTGGCATCAAACTGCTCATCATAACCTTCAGTTGCTTCTGGATGGAACATAATTACACCACAATCATATTTTTGATTGCTTAAGGAAGTAACTTTAAATCTCAACAAATTGTTAAAATTAGCCGTTCTGAAAAAAGTTTTATTCGTAGCTGTTTTCACTGCTTCAGTGGCTGAAAGTACAGCCCCAGCCGAATTAGCACGGACAAAGAAAGCCTGGCTTGAAGCTATATCCCCGGAAACCCAAAGTGGATCAGATGCAACACCTGCTGCAGAATATGATCCATAAACTCCCAAAGTTCCATTCCAGGGATAAAACGCCCCATCCATATTGGTTTTTGTCCAACCTGGATTAAGCCAGTTAATGGTACTTGGATAAGGATTAGATACAAAATTCCATCCTGCTCCACCAGTTGAAGTATAACCGGTAAGATTATAAGGGACTGAAAAATTGAAAGGACCCGCATTCATTTCACCAGTATTATCCAATAACCTTGGTGATGAATCAAAAAACTGGTTTCCCAACCAAATCCTTTTCCCTACACCATGTGGCAGGTTACAATCAGAAAGTCTCCATCCAAATTGTTCAACCTCAGGATAGGTGCCTATTGGTGAAATGGTCCCGTCGTGAGAAAACACATTAGAAGTACCTGTATTTCCAATTAAACCTAAACCACAAGGGCCTGTAAGTGTAAATATAAATGTATCATCACTCCAATCGCCTAAAGTCTGGCCTTTGATTGGCGTACCAGCCAAATACCATCCTGCAGCTGAACCAACTCCACCTACATAACGCTCCATGGTCCAGTTGTTACCGGCTACTGAACCAGCAGATGGAAGTGCGGCAATGCTTGCAGTACTTGTAGCAGAAGAAGCCAATGTTATATTTCCAGGCTGCGCAGTTACAATTGCCGGGCCTGTTACGGTCATAAGATTAAGAACTCTTATTTTTCCAGAAACCACATCAAAATTTCCAGCAGCTTTGTTTACTGTTACATTATTAACAGTAAGTGTTTTACCTGTCGTACTTCCAAAAGTTTGATTGTTTGTGGTTCCACTAATAAATAGATTGGCCCCTGCTGCATTAATTGTTCCTCCATCATAAATGAAATTTCCTCCAGCAAAAGTTGGACTCAAATTAATATTTCCGGCTAGTTTCGAAATGGTTCCTCCTGAAATATTAAGATTTCTGGCAACCGAGAATGGTGAAGTAGAAGCATCTGGAAGGGTAACTGTTCCCCCAGTTTGAATCCAATCCTGAGAACTGCTATGACCTATTAAATTTGTGGATGCAGACAAGTTAACAACTGCATTTCCACTTATGTTTACGTCACCTGGAGAGCCAAATGTTCTAAAGTTACCGTCACCGACTATGGTAACAGAACCATTTCCAGAAACTGATATACCACCCGCACCTGCTCCAACAAAATTAGAACCATTTGAAGTTATGTTTCCATTTCCATTAATAACCATGGCATTACCGCTTATGTCTCCATTGTTAGGTGAACCTGGAGCAACAATACTACCACCGCTCACGGTTAATGTACCAAGGCAAACCAAATGTTTGTTAGCTACTGCTGGTAAAGTCAAGGTTACGCCTGGTTTATTGTATGTAAGATTAAGGAAACCTGGTGTAGTTCCATTCAATGTCAATGGCCCTCCTGTTGCATTACCAATAAAGATATTGCCATTGTTGGTAGGAAAAGTAATTGCCCCAGGACCTGTAAAGGTATAGTTATGAAGACTACCATTAAATTGTGCAAATACGGGTTGCGTTGTATTTGTACCATTGTAGGTAAATGAACCATGAAACGAAATGTTACATTGGTTGCCAGGTGTATAACCTGCATTTCCAAATCGCATAATATCTCCGCCAATTCCGTTATTCGTAAAAATGGTATTTCCATTTACGATAAATGTATTGCCGCTATTGATGATGAATGAGTTATTTGAATTCCGAATGTATTCAAAGTTCCCGCATCGGCCATTGGAAAAAATACTGAATTCTGGCCCCTGGAAGGTTAAATCAGCATTTCTATTATATGTAAATTTGGCATTAATCCTGTCTGATGCCACTGCACCAAAACGAACGTTTCCACTTGGATTAAAGGCATTGTAAGCCCTCCAAAGTTGACCAGCTGTTACACCAAGACCTCCATTAAAATTGGGAACAGTTATGTCCATACTTGATCCATTTAGAAATTGATATGTCAAACCAGTAACGGGTGAATGCATAACCCAGTATCTGCCTTCCATTTTTCCACGAATGGTAATTGTCTGGTTGGTAGCAAAAGAAACCCTATATATGTGGGCTGCAGGTAATGCAAGACTTCTACCATCCACAAAGCTTACATTGTAATAACTGGCCGGGGCAAACATTTGGCTGATGTTAGATCCATAAATAACTGTACTTAAATCATCGCAAACCAATGAACCAGAGCCTGAAGTTGGAATTCCATCCAATATATTGGCAGCAACACCAGAATAGGTTACCGTAGCCTGTGCAGCAAGAATGGCATTTGATGCATCCACTACCTCCTGAATAACACCAATCAAGGCACCAGTACCAATATCAATTATAGCTCTTCCTTTCATTGCTGGAGAAAAAGTGCCCCCAGAAATGGATAGTGCCCTGTCATTAATTGCAATATCAACAGAAACTGTACCCACAATTGGCGTTGGAGCCGGATTGATAAAGTTAAATGCTGTAGGTACCGTAAAATTTTCAAGGCTGGTAACAAAGTGGCCCATATTCATAAACGTGAATGAAGTTGCACTTGTCACAGTTCGCACTATACCCATAAAAAGGTTATCAGATGCTCTGTAAATATAAGAACCTGGAAGTAATTGCGTATCAAAACTCGAAGCTGTACCAGTGGCAGTAACACCAGAGGTAGTTAAGGTTCCAGTTCCACCAACCAACAATCCTGTTGGGAAATTTAGAACATATTGACCCCCTACATTAAGTGTAGCACCACCTGGAACTGTTAAGGTCTTTTGGTTTTGAGAGATAGTAGCCACGTTGGTTGTAGCAACTGGAAGCGTTGGACTAGCGGTACCTCCTGCCCCTATATTTACAAAATGTGCCGTGCTGTTTGGATAAGGATCCGCACTTCCGGAAATACTCCAGTTGGCGGTGGTTGTCCAGCTATTGGTTGTTCCTACCCACGTAAATGTTGGATCATCCGGCAAATCACCTCCTGTTTGTCCTAAGGCAAATAAATTATCTGAGTTAAGGGAGCCAACACTATTTCTGGTAAATTGCGTATTCGTAGCAATACTTCCTACACCTGTACTTCCAAAACCAGCATCTACTCTGTATTTTTCCCAGGTTACAGTACCTGTTGTTCTGAACAATGCAACGGAAGCAGAAACCATGGACTGATTAAAGTCATTGGAAATATTTCCTTCCAGCCGTAAAGAGAATTCCTGAGTGGCAGACGTGGAGTGGGCATAGGCCAACCAATTTGATCGTCGTGTAGAGGCAGATGCATTGATATTGGTTCCATTGGTGGCACCAGCAGGGTTTGAATGGTTTTCCAATCCTACTGAAATGACCTGAGAACCAGCTGTAATATCAGCTGTTTGAGGAGACAAAATCACAGGTTTAGCGGTCCGTGTTACCTGGTATAATGAACCAGCAACGCGGGCTGGTGCTGCCGGATCAATTCTCGAAGAGAGAGTAATGCTGGTTGCAGCTACGTTTGAAATTACCCCCATGGGTATTGGTGATCCTACAGTTGGTACATAAACAAACAAATCTCCTATGTTACACTCTGTTGTAAAAGTAGTACCAACCCCTGTAACGGTAGTTGAGGCGGCTGTGGCCGAAAAGGTACCCGGTCCGTTTGGCAATGAAAAAGCGGGGGAAGCTTTGGCAGACAAACCTACCGGAAACACCATTTGGGTTCCAATAAGAATGTTTTGTATTGGACTAAAGGTTATTCTGCTTCCCTGATCCAATTGAATATAACGTTGGGAATCAAATGTACCCTTGCCATTAATGTATGTAACACCAGAAGGATTGGCATTAATTGCGTTAAAAGCAGTGTTCGTTGTCCCAACAATGTTAAAATCAGAACCGTTTGTCATTCTGATAAATCCGTTGGCCGAAGGAAAATTGTATCTTCCTACGGTAATATTAGTAGTTATGACAAGGACACAAGTTGCGGTGTTTCTTGTAACATCCAGCCAACCCAGGGTTCCTGGATTAAATCCTAAAACAGGTGCATTGGTATGGTTTGGTAAGGCTGCTATTACAGTACCGGTACCCGCCACGATAAGTCTGCCTGACTCATCCGGGGTTATTTTACCAGTCCCTACAGAAGTTCCATTCAAAGTAAGTGTGGTGATCTGACCTGCAATATTTGATGGGAAGATTAAATTTACCGCTCCCATAAGATTAAGTGAATCTGCAAGGGTGGTCGCTGAATTTACTGACAAAGTCTTATCCGCTCCTTTCAACCGTAGACGATTGTAGGTTGTGGTTGCTTTTATGGCTTGAGCTGAATTTCCTCTGTAGTAAACAGTCCTGAAATTTGTAGTGATTGTACCTGTAGAAGACCATTGACCTTCAATTACTAAGGTGTTATTAGAAACAGTCCCGGTTGCAGTAATGGCAGCATTGGCCAAAAGATCACCTAGTATGGTAACTGTAGAGTTATTGGCTGCATTGCTTGGACAGTTGATGGCGGGACCATTCCAGTTTCCAGTTACGTTAACTGTTGAACCTCCTCCGGTTGTACCGACAGTTAAAGTACCACTTCCACTGATCTGGCTACCTGCTCCTGTGATGTTTAGGGTACGACCATTCTGAATATCAAAAGTAACACCTGTTGGAATGGTAAGTGCTGCACCTACAGAAGTAGTACCCGCACTTAGAGTTTTAGTACCACCCGATCCAGAAAAAATAAGGTTGGAATACGACTGGCCCCCACGGACCGCATCATTACCATTTCCTGTGTGTCTCACAGTGCTTCCCGCAGCCATTGTCATGGTTCCTGTCATTGCATTGCTGGTTACATTTAAGGTGCCCGATCCACCAACACTTAAACTGCCTGATCCCGAAATTCCCTGACCAACGGTATTATTATTCAACCCGTAGGTAAAATCTCCAATCTTAAGTGTACCTCCATTGAGATTTGTGGTGGCAGAATAAGCATTAGAACCTAAGGTAACTCCCGGAGCTGTTCCTCCTGTAATATTCATGGTTAATGTATTCAACCGTAATGAATCGGACCTGAAACTCATTGTGCCCCAATCCCCTGTAGGAAGGGCCGCTGTAGTTGTACCGTTTGATGGCCTGAAATCTCCGCGTGGAGTTGAAGCTGAACCAGCCAGTAAGCCTGAGCCTGAGCCCATGGATACATTTCTTCCGCAATCAAAACGTTTGTTGTTCAAACCGATATCAAGGTAACTGGTAGCGCCTTGTAATTCAAAGCAATTCGCAGTACCAGATGCACCTGTGATTCCTACATTCAATTGGGCAATGTTGCTTCCAACGATTACCTTTTTTGCTGTTTTATTGATGAAAAAATAAGCAAGGTCTAAATTTGCAGATGCACCTCTGTTGATGGTTTGAAGCAATGGCCCTACGCAAAATAAAGCACGGTTGTTATGAGTAAACGTTCCTGTGATGGTGAAATTTCCTCCAACTTTAACATCTCCTCCTATCACAGTTGAAAGCGTAAATCCTGAATTTGCAGCGATCGATAGACTATTGTTACATTGACGAAACTGGTTGGATGTTCCAAAACTAAGGGTCCATGTTCCGGAACCTCCACTTCTGGTTATGCTTACATTGGCTGGAACACCTTGACCTGAAGTAGCATTTGGAGTCCATTCTGTACCTGCTGTATATATCCCACCAAGACCTGTACTTTGATCATAAAGAAGGGTTGAGTTGGCTGCATACGTTGGCGCATTGGTACAAACGTACCCACCTTGTCGTATGGTTAGCGTTCCGTTAATGGTGGACCCAGCCCCAAAATTTACACCGGTTGCCTGTGGGGTATTGGTATTTATAATCGTAACATTATTAAATGGAACTGTTCCACTTACAATGTGTACCGGGCTTACCGCACCGTTGTTGTCGAATAATACAGTTCCGGTACCTCCTGTAAATGTTCCGCTATTTGTTAAAGTCGTAACACCACCTGGACAAGCATCTGTAGTGCCTCTGCGTATTGTAAGAATATTACTGCTGTTGGTGAATGTTCCGCCTGTTAAAATATTTAGCGTAGCACATGTAGCCACAGCTCCAAGGGTTACGTTATGACCATTTCGGATTACCACATTGTTGGTTGCACCTGGAGCAGTTCCGCCTAACCATGTTCCACCTGCAGCCCATGTGCCAGTTCCTGCAGAGGCAATTGCATTCTGAACAGTATAAGACCAGTTTGCACCAGACACATTTTGTCCTGATTGGTTAAAGGTATTCAAAGAAAGATAATCAGCCGAATTTCCATTCAATTGGTTGGCTCCCCCACCGGAAGTACTGGTTACTGATGTAAAAACATAATACGTAATAGTTGTTCCTGCTGCCTGAGGAGGAATGGTTGCAGAATATGTAGTTCCGGAAATGAAACCCATATTGGCGAAATTGTTAACTGTTGCAAATGCATCCGTTGACCAACGCAAAATACAATTCTCTCCTACCGACAATGTGGCTGAAAGAGTAGCTGTAACCACCACATTTTGAGAAAGATAAACACCCTCTGAAGGAGGAGCATCTGCCGCTGTAATGTCTTTGGGTGTGTAAGCCGTTTCCAAAACAGAGAAATTGTTGCTGGATCCTCCATTTTCACCAATAATCAAAGTATAAGTACGTCCATTGGTTGTGCTGAAATTCAAATCAGTACCACCATTAAAAATGGCCCCTCCTGAATGGAGTTCGTTGGCAGGATAAATACCTGCTGATGAAGCAGCCCATTTTGGTGTGTAGTTATCGCCAGGGTTGTTAAACAAAACCGTACTGTTGGTATTGGTATTGTTAGATACTCCACGGAAAAACCGGTTGGTTCCTCTGTCGGTGAGAGTTCCGATAGCAGGGTCAAAAGGTCCTCCATTCACCCAGGTACCTTCCACAAAAGTAGGTTGGGCAATGGCGTTCCCCCCGCTCACGAGGGCAAAAATGAGCATTAGGCGGTTCAGATACATACCATATCTGCCACCTGTTAAACGAGTTAACGTGTGCATAAAAAATTAGAATTGGTTAAACGAAAAAATTTAAAAGAATAGGTCGGGTTTGTGCCTCAGTTTTCAGGTGAAAGCTTGCACGAAGATAGGTGTAGAGTGTAATCATACTTTCTTGGTAAAATTGGTAAAACGGTTTGTGTATTTATGTAAAAGTCCTTTAAAGTAACCTTGGTATATCTCTAAAAAAGTAAAATTTTAAAGAAATACTGGTTTCCCTTTTATTTATTATATTTCAAAAATCGAAAATCACCTTACCCTATTGCGATGAATACACATTATAAAAATGGGGCTAATTCAATGTTTTGAAATATTGGTTTTCTTTTTGGTTAATATTTTCGAAAAATAAGATTTGGTTAAACTAATTGTAATTTTAGAAATTTTTAAAATAAGCCAAATTTTTTGCCAAAATTTCAATAATGATTGGCAAATACTAAAAATGACTAAAAATGTCTTGGTTACAGAACTCAATTATAGGACATTTTTTTTGGTTCTACTAATTTGATGGGAAAATTTTTAAAAAAATTTCAAACTGGAATTAAAAGGCATAAAATAAAATTGGGTTTAAAAAAATACCAAAAGATTAACATTAAGAAGAGAAATAGAATTGAAATTCTTTTCACGCTTTTGTCCATTGAATTTAGGCTCCAGAAGAGCCAAATGTTTGTTGCAATTACAAACAAATGAAATAAAGCTCAATCGGAGCGGCCTGTTCTTTGGTCGTCAATTCACAAATCGAAATAAAACAAAAAGACCTGATAATCAAAAATTACCAGGTCTTTGTTGTGGAGTCGGAGGGATTCGAACCCACGTCCAGGCAAGAGCCAACTAAAACGTCTACATGCTTATTCAGACTTGAAGTGCTGACAACTTATATTGGTTTTCCAGGTGATAATCTAAGCCTTACCTGGATGGGACTTAAATCCTGAATGTGTCGATGCCCAATATTCTGAAGCCAGACAGAAAACTTCAGATGGACAAAGGCTAACCCTAATCTCCGATTAGGCAGCCAAGGCGTAAGAATCTTCGCCGTGTACGAGTGAACAATTTTTAAAGGAACTGAACAAACCTTGCATGCAATTAGAGTAAACCACCCGCTGTCAAAACCAGTCGACCCCAGGTAAACACAAAGGTCGGAAATAAATCCGACCTTTGATAAAGAAATTTTAAATTGCCCGAAGGCAATTTTAATTATTTAATTTCTACTTCAGCACCAGCTTCTTCCAAGGTCTTTTTCAAGGCCTCAGCTTCATCCTTAGCTACACCTTCTTTCAAAGGCTTTGGAGCAGCATCAACTAAATCTTTTGCTTCTTTCAAGCCAAGACCTGTAAGGTCTTTAACAAGTTTTACAACATTAAGCTTAGAAGCGCCTGCGCTTTTAAGGATAACATCAAAAGCAGTTTTTTCAACTACAGCTGGTGCATCAGCTCCAGCTCCACCACCTGCCATCATTACAGGGGCAGCAGCAGCAGGCTCAATACCGTACTCATCCTTCAGGATACCGGCCAATTCATTTACTTCCTTTACAGTAAGATTTACTAACTGTTCGGCAAGTTTACTAAGATCAGACATTTTTCTTTTTAAATTTTAAAGTTCAACCAAAATTAACGTTCGGACAATGTTTTCACTATTCCTGCGATGGTAGATCCAGACGCTTTTAGACCAGAAACAACATTCTTAATTGGAGACTGAAGCAATCCGATTACTTCACCAATTAATTCGTTTTTAGTTTTCAGGGTCATTAAAGTATCCAACTGATCAGCACCAGAGAAATACGATTTATCAACAATGGCACCTTTAAAGGCGGGAAGCCCATTGTTATTTTTTGAAAATTCCTTCAAAAGTTTGGCAGGTGCTTTTGGATCTTCAGAGAATATTATCCCTGTAAAACCTCTAAGCACGGAAGAATTGAAGGTTTCGTCAACCATTTCATTTCTTTCCAAAGCCTTTTCAATCAAGGTATTTTTAACAACTACATATTCAAAGCCTCTTTTGAAGCATTCTCTTCTGAAATTATCTGTTTTTGCAACAGTTAAGCCAGAACCATCCGCGAAATAATAATTAGGTGTAGCACCAAACTTTTCTGCAAGTTCAGCTATAACCTGTCCTTTTTGTTCCTTATTCATAATTATATTCCCGGAATTGTACTTTTATCTATTTTTAAACCTGGTCCCATGGTAGAAGTCAAAGTTATTGACTTAAAATAAGTTCCTTTAGAGGAAGAAGGCTTCAATTTACTGATTACGTTGATCAATTCCATTGCATTATCAGAAATCTTGTCTGATGCAAATGAAACCTTACCAATGCTTGTATGGATAATTCCGGTTTTATCAACTTTAAAGTCAATTTTACCAGCCTTAACTTCAATCACCGCTTTCGCAACATCAGTGGTAACAGTTCCCGATTTTGGATTTGGCATTAAACCTCTTGGACCTAATACTTTACCTAATCGACCAACCTTTGCCATTACACTTGGCATGGTGATTATAACATCAATATCAGTCCAACCTCCTTCGATTTTTGCTATATAGTCATCCAATCCAACATGGTCAGCTCCGGCTTCGCGAGCCTCAGCTTCCTTGTCTGGAGTACACAATACCAAAACCTTAACAGTTTTTCCGATCCCATGAGGAAGCGCCGCAACACCTCTTACCATCTGATCTGCCTTTCTTGGGTCAACTCCTAACCGAACATCTACATCTACTGACGAATCAAATTTTGTAAATGTGGCCTTCTTAAGAAGGTTCGCAGCTTCCTCCAGGGAATACTCTTTATTGATATCAACAAGAGCCATTGCCTTTTTTTGATTTTTTGTAAGCTTTGCCATAATTAGTTTTCCCAGGGAGATTTACCAGTTACAATTATTCCCATGTTTTTCGCAGTTCCTGCGATAATTCGCATTGCTGGTTCAACTTCAAATGCATTTAAATCAGGCATTTTAATTTCCGCAATCGTCCTAACCTGATCCCAGGTTACAGAGCCAATCTTTTTCCGGTTAGGTTCTGCCGAACCGGACTTTTGTTTTACCGCGTCAAGAAGAAGCACCGCTGCCGGTGAAGTTTTGAGGACAAAGTCGAAAGACTTGTCCGTATAAACAGTGATTACAACTGGAACAACAACACCAGCTTTATCCTGGGTTCTTGCGTTGAACTGTTTACAAAACTCCATGATGTTCACACCCTTCGAACCGAGGGCAGGTCCAATCGGCGGCGATGGATTCGCGGCGCCTCCCTTAATCTGGAGCTTTACGTAGGTACTTATTTCTTTAGCCATTGCTAATTTTTAACTGTTTGTAACTTTTCCACTTGTGTGTAGTTAAGTTCAAGTGGAGTATTTCGTCCAAATATCTTAACCATCACATTTAATTTTCTCTTTTCATCAAAAACCTCTTCAACAGTTCCTGTAAAGGTGTTGAATGGTCCATCAATAACTTTAACTACCTCTCCTTTGATAAATGTGGTTTCAAACCTCATCATATCTTCCTGAGAATCATCAACTCTACCTAAAATTCTATTAATCTCACTTTCGCGTAGTGCTACTGGTGTCTTTTCAATAGAACTTCTGTTTGATCCAAGGAATCCAATTACTCCTGGAACACTTTTTATGGTATGGAATGCTTCCCCATTATTAAGATCAGCATTGACCATAATATAACCTGGGAAAAAATTCTTCTCGCGAATTACCTTTTTTCCATTTCTTAACTCCATCACTTTTTCAGATGGAATAAGAACTTGAGTTACTACATGTTCAAGCTTTTGGCGAACAACTTCGGTATCGATATAATTCTTCACCTTTTTTTCTTGTCCAGCTACAGCTCTTAATACATACCACTTTAATTCAGCCACTTGTAAAAAATCTTATAGGTTATAAAACACCTTCATCAAGGCTTCAAAACCAAAATCCATAATGCCTATTAATAGGGCAAAAATGATTGAGGCTACAAGAACCAATATGGTTTGATTGTTCAAATCGCTACCTGTTGGCCAGCTAACTTTAGTGGTCAATTCCTGATAGGACAGGCTAACGAATTCAGTAATTTTCTTCATTGAAATCAAACTTTTTTGCACGGGCGGTAGGACTTGAACCCACAACCAACGGTTTTGGAGACCGCTACTCTACCAATTGAGCTACACCCGTTTTTTAAAAAGGACTGCAAAATTACAGCTTTTTATTTAATAAGATAAAAAAAATCCGCCTTTCGGCGGATTTTTTTTCTAACTATATCTTAGTCAAGAACTTCAGTAACCTGACCAGCACCTACAGTCCGACCTCCTTCACGAATAGCGAATCGAAGACCTTTTTCCATAGCTACTTTGTTAATCAAATGAACAGTTATAGTGATGTTATCACCTGGCATAACCATCTCCACATCTTTTGGAAGTGTGATTTCCCCAGTAACGTCAGTTGTTCTCATATAAAACTGAGGACGGTACTTGTTAAAGAAAGGAGTGTGTCGACCACCTTCTTCTTTTGAAAGCACATAAACCTCTGCTTTGAAATCCTGGTGTGGCTTTACAGATCCTGGCTTACAAATAACCATTCCTCTTTTGATCTGATCTTTATCGATACCTCTAAGAAGCAAACCAACGTTATCACCAGCCTCACCCCTGTCAAGAATTTTTCGGAACATTTCAACACCAGTAACAACGGATTTAAGGTTCTCGGCACCCATACCAAGAATATCTACAGTCTCTCCGGAGTTAACAATTCCTCTTTCAATTCTACCAGTAGCTACTGTACCTCTGCCTGTAATTGAGAAAACATCTTCTACGGGCATAAGGAATGGAAGCTCAGTTAACCTGGTTGGAATTGGAATAAAACTGTCAACAGCTTCCATCAAGGCATCAATAGTTGCAACCCACTTTGGATCATCATTCAATCCACCCAAGGCAGAACCTTGAATAACTGGGATGTTATCGCCATCAAATTCATAGAAACTTAAAAGCTCTCTGATTTCCATTTCCACAAGCTCAAGAAGCTCAGGATCGTCAACCATATCAACTTTATTCATAAAAACAACCAATTGAGGTACACCCACCTGACGTGCAAGTAGTATGTGCTCTCTTGTTTGTGGCATTGGACCATCCGTTGCAGCAACCACAAGAATTGCGCCATCCATTTGAGCCGCACCAGTTACCATGTTTTTTACATAGTCAGCGTGACCTGGACAGTCAACGTGTGCATAATGCCGGTTCTTGGTGGAATACTCTACGTGAGATGTATTGATGGTGATTCCTCGCTCTTTTTCTTCCGGCGCATTGTCGATAGAAGAAAAATCGCGGATCTGAACTGAAGGATCATTCTTAGAAAGAACCTTAGTAATAGCAGCGGTAAGTGTAGTCTTACCGTGGTCAACGTGACCGATTGTACCGATGTTTACGTGGGGTTTCGACCGGTCAAAATTCTCTTTAGCCATGATTATAAATCAATTGAAGGATGTGAATACAAAATTATTAGAGCCAACAAAGGGATTCGGACCCTCGACCTCTTCCTTACCAAGGAAGTGCTCTACCCCTGAGCTATGTCGGCTTTTCAAAAGAGCGGGAGACGAGGCTCGAACCCGCGACCTACAGCTTGGAAGGCTGTCGCTCTACCAACTGAGCTACTCCCGCCTTTGAGTGGGGCGTGGTGGATTCGAACCACCGAAGAAATTAATCAACAGATTTACAGTCTGTCCCATTTGGCCACTCTGGTAACACCCCGAAAAGGACCGCAAAAATAGTAAAAAAACAATTCAACATCACATCTTAAAAAAAGATTAGTTGCATTATTATTTAGTATGATTGAAAATTGCATAAAAAAAATGAATAAAAAACTGATTATCAATAATTTACTATCAGAAATAATTTTAGACAGATTGGCTGGTCAAATAAATGAACTTATGTTTTTTTATCCAAACTTGAAAATATTGTCAATTCAACCTCGTGGTTTCCTTCTTGCAAAGTCATTATCGGAAAGAATTTTAAATAAATTTGGGATTGAAACAGTTTTGGGGACAATTGACCCTTCATTTTATAGGGATGATTACATTTCAGGATCAAAATTAATAATTCCAACAGAAAGCAATTTAAACTTTGAAATAGAAGACCAACCTGTCCTTTTGATAGATGATGTTATCTTTACTGGGAGAACAACCAGGGCGGCGATAAATGCCTTGCAGGATTTTGGAAGACCTAAATGGATAAAAGTTTTAGTTTTGGTAAACCGGCATCTGGAAAGGGAACTACCGATTGAAGTTGATTTTGAAGGAATTAAAATTGATTCACATTATAGTCAAAAAATAGAAGTTAGTAAAAATAAATCAGGAAAAATAGAAATTTATTTAATCCATGAATAATCAATTAAAATTTAAGCCGAACAGATTAATCAGTATTGATGATATTGATATAGAGGATATTCAAACCTTGTACAATACCAGTTTGGAATTCGAAAAAGTTTTAAACAGACCATTGAAAAAGGTGCCAGCACTTAAAGAAATAACTGTGGCTAATATATTCTTTGAAGATTCGACGAGGACAAGACTTTCATTTGAACTGGCTCAAAAAAGACTTTCAGCTGACGTAGTAAATTTTAGTGCAAGCTCCAGTTCTTTAAAAAAGGGAGAAACCTTAAATGATACAATTCAAAACCTATTAAGGATGAAAATTGACATTATAGTGATCAGGCATAAATTATCAGGAACTGCAAACTATGTATCGCAAAAAACCGGAATCCCAGTCATAAACGCTGGTGACGGAACAAATGAACATCCAACACAGGCTCTCCTTGATCTTTTCACATTATGGAAAAATGGATATAAGAATGAAGATTTACAAATTCTATTAAAAGGGGATGTTATACATAGCAGGGTTGCCGGATCATCAATGAAATTATGGAATAAACTAGGTATTAAATACACCGTCTTTGGTCCGAATACCGTTCAAAAAAAACTTAAATATGGTAACTTAACTCAAGAGCTAAACAAAATAAATGTAATCTATAATTTACGAATTCAAAAGGAAAGGCAAGACAAAGAGCTATTACCAAGTCTGGAAGAATATAATGAATTTTTTGGAACCAAAAATTCTTCTGAAATTGAAAATATGACAATTATGCACCCAGGACCAATAAATCGAGGCGTAGAATTAGATTCAGAAATTGCTGACAATCCAAAATCTCTTATATTAGATCAAGTGGAAATGGGTGTGGCTTTAAGAATGGCAATAACTTATTTGTTAGGGCAAAAAAAAGGAGGCTAATGCCTCCTTTTCATTTCTTATAAACTACTAATAATCCCAGACTTCATTTTCTTTCGCAACCAAGTCATACTCGTATTTTTGAGATGCAATCAAAATTGTTTTATCTGAAGTTGAATATTCAGGCATATCCTCAATCATTTTATCATCAGGATTTGATAACTTAATAATCCTTGAACAAAATAATCTTAGATCCATTGCATCAGAAATTTTCTTATCTTCAGCTCTGTTTTGCGCATTATACCACTTTGCGTTAGGCATATTTTTGAAGACCTTAACTAGATCTTTATACTTGAAGGTTGCAACCTCAGTTTCTGTTCCTTTCAAGGTGTTAAACTCAGCAGGAATAAACAATGTAATGGTTTGGATATCATAATAAAACCTGGAACGCTGCTTGTCGAACAAAAGATTTTCTCTAAATTTAAGTACATACAACGATGACGCTAAAAACGGAGACCCTGTTCCTGGGATAGGATTTCCATCTGCATCAGTCTGGGCACTTCCTGGATCCATAATTTTATCACCAAACTCAGTTTTTGATAAAATTTTAGAAAGTGAATCTTTTGCATATGCCACCAATCGTCCAGCCATAACTTCATCAATTATGGCCTTAGATATTTCATTTCCCCTGGCAAATAAAGGTTTGTTGCACTTTTCTCTTAAATCCAAAGTTCTCCAGACCTGCATTCTGTACATCACATCAGAATTATGAACCTTTCTCACAGAAAGAGGATCATAACCACGAGAGATTTCAAGCGAATCTTCCCTGCGTACACTGTCCATCATTAAAACTGAAGCATCAACAACCGGTGGAGGTGGTGCCGTTTCGACAGATGCAGGCGCCACAGGTGCCTCATCATTAGCTTTCTTGCCCTTTTTCTTCCTTTGCTGGGCAATGCTGTTGCTTGCTACTCCGAGTAAGCACAGAAGAAGAAAAAATTTAAATTTGATTTTCATAAACCTATAAATATTTAAGTAGATACACCTAAAAAACCTAATTAACCGGAATGGTAATTACGGAAGAGGCTGCATTAATTGGCACATCTTCTGACTCATCTCTGAAATTAAGTCTTCTGGCCTTTTTAATAACAACAATAATCCTATCACCAGATTGCGCCTGACTTCTAATTGAACTTAAATTTACGTTATCAGACTTTATTGCAATTGTTGTGATTTCTCTTTTTCCTCTTGCCAATGTCACTTCACCTTCTGTAATATTATATCTTGCCTCTCTGGGAAGCGCAGATGCAAACGCAGGATCTGGTTCTGCTAAAACCTGAATTGACGCCGGACCCGGTGCTGGAACTCCTCTTTTTTGATCTACATAATTTCCACCAATTTTAGCAGCAATCTGAGGCCTTGGAACACCACGAACCGGGAAGTCTTTTATACCAATTGCAGAACCATCACTACTTACAGAAATAGAAACTTTTGCATCAGCTCCTTTCACATTTGGTATGACAATTATGGCACCTTTATCCTTTCCATTGATAATGTTAGCACCTTTTGCTGAAAAAGAAGGCTTATAATTTGCCCCTAAAGCTGGAACCTGAATATTCAAATCATTTCCACAATTGAAATATAAAGCACTTACAGAAGCAGATTTAACATCGATTACTGGTTTTGCAACTATATATTCACCTTTAATTTTAAAAATAGTATCACCATCACCGGTAGGCTTAGGCATTGCAACCTGACCTTCCCATTGTTGTTTGGAGTTTCCTTCAGCATCATAATTTGTGGCTGATGCCTTAAATTTAATGATACCAATTCCATTTTCAACTTTTACTGCATTTCCTCTGAATTTCATAACTGGTGTAATTGCAGATGACCGGGCTGTAACAAACATTTTTGCTTCATAATCAGTCCCCGCTGCAACAGTGGAAGAAAGAGCGCTGTAGTCGGCAGTAATCACATCAAATTTGAAATCTTTTGCACCTACTTTTTGAGCAAGGCGAGAAAGAACATCTGCTTCGTATGCAGCTATTTTGCTTTGCTTATCACTTAGAACAGCCAATGCAGCAATCATTGGAGTTTGAGAAAAATTCAATTCAGCAAAATCCTTTCTTTTTTGATCTGCATCGTCTTTTGCCAAAGGATCATCTTTTCCATCTTGAGCTAATGGAGCAAAATTTGTACCCGCAGCTTTATTCAATTCAGAAGTGAAATTATTTAACTTATCTTTTAATGCATAGGCCTTTCCTTTTTTCCCAGTTGAAGGATCTCCTACCATTAGATTGGCAGTTACATCTTCATCCTTCATGCCGACATATTGCTTTTTCTCATCAATACCACCAGTCTTGGTAATGATTTCCTTCTTATATCCTTCAATCTCGGAAATCATTTCCCGAGCCATTTTCTTAATTCTTGTTGCTTCATCAAGAACGCTTTGATATTGAGGGGATTTTTCTACTGATTTTTTAATCCCTTCGATTTTTCCATCATTTGCCTTATTGGCGTTTTCAATAGCCAATTCAAGACTTGAGTTCAAAAATGAAAATTTTTGAAGAATTGCAGATGATACCTGAAGGGCCAATAATGCCAATAGCACCAGGTACATCAAACCTATCAACTTCTGCCTGGGGGTTTCCTTACCGCCTGCCATTTCTTATATTTTAGGATTAAATAAATTTTAAACTAAATTATGAACCTTTCATGGCAGTCAACATGTTGCCATAAACTTTATTGAGATTTCCTAAATTTCCAGTTAATTTAGAAAGTTCACCTTTAAAAGCCTCTGTATCTTTCCCAGCATCAGCCAAATTAGCCATAGCTGTAGTAAGATTGTTATAAAATTTGTTCATAGCCTTAAGATGATTATTGGCATCCTGAAGTTCCATTTCGTAAACTGCGTTTAAAGCACCCAAATTCTTTGTTATGGTTTGAACTTGCACATGGTATTGTTTTGCATCATTTGCTGCGTTTGACATTTCAGCCATTGCAGTCACAGTGGAGGCATACGATTTGTTCATATCGGCCATGGCCTTAGAGGCACTTGTAACATTTGAAGCATATTCTTTTGTAGCAACAGAAGCATTTGTAATGTCTCCAATTTTTGTTACTGAATCAGCTAAACCTGTAAATCCTTTACCCAATCTATCGATCATTCCCTGATCAATTTTTGCGTTTGCAAGCATTTGATCCAATCCACCTGCACCTGGACCAGCCGCAGCAATACCTGGTTTAGCTCCAGATTTTTGCAATTTAGCCCAATATTCATCATCAAGTTCAGGATAAACTCTTGCCCACTCCGGATCATGTGGTTGAGGTGCAAATGCAAACAATAAGAATAACAGGGCTTCCGTTCCCAATCCAATAATCAACATCGGACCAGCACCAGCCCAGTGCATAATTTTAAATAGGGCACCTAGAATAACAATGGATGCACCTACACCTGTGATAATTGGAGCTATTTTAGTATAAAATTTCTCCTGAAAGCCACCTTTTTTTGCGCTCATTTTTTTTGTGTGTTATGAAAATTAAATTGTGTTAAAAAAAACTAAATTAAAACTCGTTGCCTGCTGATCTACCTAAATATGTGACCACGCACCTAAATCCGACAAATGACTTTGCAGTATCCTCATATTCGAAGTTTCTACTTCCATTCTGAAGAAAAAATGATATATCCTTCCAAGAGCCACCACGAACAACTTTCCTAGGTTCTTTAGCATCGAAATATGTAGGATTCAAATCCCAAACTACTGGAACGGATGCCTCAAAGAAGGCATCTTCACACCATTCCGATACATTTCCTGACATATCATAAAGACCGTAATCATTTGAAAAATATTGTCCAATTGGTGACGTATATGAGAATCCATCATCATAATAATTTCCTCTGCCAGGCTTAAAGTTGGCCAACATACAACCCTTCATATTACGTACATATGGACCTCCCCAGGGAAAAGGCGCTAAATCTCTTCCTCCCCTGGCGGCATACTCCCACTCTGCCTCAGAAGGCAATCGGAAATTTGGCATAACAGGTAAACCTGCATCCGTCCTGGCTTTATTCAAGTAACCAGTCCTCCATTTACAGAAAAGCTTTGCAGCTTTGTAGGTTACCCCTACTAATGGATAATTATCAAAGGCGGGGTGAATCCAATAGTATTCCATCATTGGATCGCCCATGTGGTGACTAAAGTCTCTAACCCAAACAGTAGTGTCCGGATAAAACTTTCTCTCAGCCAACATCTGAGCAAATTCTTCACTAATAGATCCCAAACCTACGGTATCATCAGTTAAAATTGCTTCCACAAATTGACGATACTCATTATTTGTAATTTCAGTATCATCCATGTAAAAGCCACCAATTGTAACTTGTTTATTATAGTTGATGTGTGAGGCCGCAACATCTTCATCGGACTGACCCATATGAAATGTTCCGGAAGGAACAGTTGTCATTCCATAAGGCACGGTTTGAACCCAACCTTCCCTATTTGGAACGCCAACTAACTCGCCTTGAATTTCCTTCTGCCCAAGGCCGCAGGAGCTTACCAATGCCAATGTGGTAATGGCTAGCAAAGGACTCATTGTCCCTAAAAATTTACACATATTCATATCACCTTTAAATTTTTTCACCAGTTAATTACTGGCTGATTTTTCAGATACACAAAAATAAAACCGAAATTCAAATAAATTAACTTTGGATTGCTAAAGAAATAACGTTGTAAGGTTTAGATATATTTTATTATTTTCTGTAACGTGGTGTTCTAATTATTGGCTTAGGACCTTTCAATGTCATTGGTACAAAGTAAGATGCCATAATTTCATGAGATGTAGGTCTTTTGGCTTCAGTTGCTGGAACTGTATAATCTAATGAATAAGTTATTCTCAATTTATTCTGAAGGGCTGTAAACCCTACAATTAACGATACCGCATCTTGCTCTCTGTAAGCTAAACCTGCCAAAAACTGATTGTTAAATTTAGCCAAAGCAGAAGCTTCGTATTGAAACACTTTTGAATCCGATTTTAAATTAATAGAAGGCGTAAGAACAATATTTGGTGAAATATCAAAATTATAACCACCCATAAAATAAAAGTGTCTGTTTAGGGTACTTGGGGCTCCCGAAAAATCAAATTCAGGTTCTGCAAGGTGAGTTGCACTTAATCCTGCAAAAAATTTCTCTGAGGTATAAAACAAACCGAAACCAAAATCTGGTACCAATTGTGAAGAAGAACCAATTAATTTTTGATAAACCTGATCGTCAGTGTTATTTACACGAATATTTTTAGGATTTATTGATCGGGATTGGATGCCAACTCGCACACCAGCGTTTAGCTTTCCTTGACCCAATTTAAATTGATAATTTCCATTCACAGAAGCCTGTAAATCTGTTAATGGACCAATTTCGTCACTATTAATAACCAAACCTAAACCACTATTTGCTGAAAGAATTGGTAAAGACCCTGTGAACAAAATATTCTGAGGTGCTCCTCCTCCACTAAGTCCTTTGTAACCAGACCATTGATTTCTATACAACAATCCTCCACGAAAGCCTTGTTCAATTCCTGCAGCAGCAGGATTGAAGTACAATTGGTTGAACATATATTGCGTAAAATGTGCGTCTTGTTGCGCTACAATCTTGCCACCAAAGCAAAAGCTAATGACAAATAAAACGGTGCATAAATTTCTTTTCATTTTGAATTCAAGCGTTAATAAGTTTCAATTTTATGGTAAATTTCCTATTTGAAAAAATTTTATTCTTTAGAAGCCTTGATACAAGCTTTAATATATTCCTCTAAGGCCCCCGTCATGGAGGGTGCATTTGGCAAAGGAGCTTGTATATCCAGGATAAGATTGGCTTCTTTGACGGCCTTTGCCGTGGTAGGACCAAAAGCTGCTATTCTTGTCGCATTCTGTTGAAAATCAGGGAAGTTATGAAATAAAGATTCGATTCCTGAGGGACTAAAAAATGCAATAATATCGTAAAAAATATTTTTCAAGTCAGATAGATCACTAGATACAGTGTTGTAAAAAGTTGCCTCTGTAAATTTATAATTATTTTTTCTAAGAAATTCAGGAAAATCTCCGGTTCGTATATCCGAACATGGAAAAAGGTAGTTTTCCTCCTTATGCTTTTTAACCTGATCGACTAAATCCATTGCAGTTTTTTGCCCGACAAAAACCTTTCTTTTTCTAATTTGTATATACTTCTGCAAATAATTTGCTGTTGATTCTGAAACACAAAAATATTTCATTTCAATTGGAATATCCAACTTCAATTCATTGGAAATTCTAAAAAAATTATCAACTGCATTTTTGCTTGTAAAAATTACTGCAGAATGATCCAAAATATTAATTTTCTGCTTTCTGAAATCTTTCATTGAAACTCCTTGAACTTCAATAAAAGGTCTGAAATCAATTTTGATTTTATATTTTTTTGCCAATACAAAATAAGGCGAATCTTCGTCTGTTGGTTTCAACTGTGTTACCAAAATAGAAGAAACTTTTTTTTGCCTTGAAGTAATTTCCTGGTTTAGGGCTTCGCTCATAAAAGTCTAAAAAAATCCTGATCTACCACCCACTTGATAATAAGGATGGTTTGAAGATTTAAGGCGCAAATATAGAAAACAGTTATCGGGAATTTAAATCTATATGCTTTTTGGAAAATTTTATATAGGAAAAAGCTTCTTAAACCAAAGAAAATTCCAATTGAAAAAGCAAGAAAAAGCGGTACTGAAACAAGACTTTCGAATTGAGAACCAAAGGTAGAGAAGGTGTAAATCAGGGTAATAATGGCTAGAAAAAACAAAACTTTAAGGTCTGAAAAAAAAATTGGAAAAAGTTTTAGGCTTAGATTTAAAAGCAAAAATAAAAATATTGAAGTTGCTAAAGGGGATGCAAAAATTAAAAAAATAATTTTAAAAGATTGAAAAACCAAATTGGGATCTCCAGTGGATTTATTTAAATAATGGAGGGTAAAATCCACAAACGAAAACAGGACAAATAATGTACCTATGAAAACAGGTATTGCCCCTATTTTTTGAAAGTTGAAATCAATCTCATAGTTATTTCTCAAATTTAAAAAATACTTTTGAAATGAACCAAAAAACCTGTTTCTAAATATAATTAGTAGCAAAACAGCAAAAAGTGAAAAAAATGGAATTGTTCCATTTTGAATTGACTGTACACGGTTGCTAATTATAAAGTTATTGCTTTTAGGCTGTTTAATTAACGTACTATTATAAAATTCAAAGTCTCCCTTTTTAATAATAGTACCAGTACTTGAATTGAAAATTACTTTAGCCTCAATAGAAAACCCTGATTTATTGCCATTTTTTGACCAAAGTGAAAAAGGCAGTGAGATCGAACTTTCATTTTGCTTAGGCATTTATTTTTCTTTTGGCCAACAATTCCAACAAAACAAAAAATACCAAGAAGTAAACCATATAAAACCAAAGCATAAAATTATCACCCTTGCTTGCCAAGGCCATTGCACCCAAAATTGTAAAAATATTGATAGATGATAACAAAAGAACTGTTTGCATCTGGCTTAACCCATTTCTAATGAGTATGTGATGAATGTGATTTTTATCTGGAGCAAATGGTGATTTTCCATTAAAAATTCGTTTTCCAAACACTCGTGCGGTATCAAAAACTGGAATTATTAAAATAGCAACTGCAATTGAGGGCGCAGATTCAACTGCCTTCATTTTGACAAATTGAATGGCCATTACACTAACAATCATACCACAAACCAAGGATCCTGTATCACCCATAAAAATAATTGCCTTGTGAAAATTGTAGCGCAAAAAACCAAGAATCCCGCCCATTAGACAAAATGCCACCAAGGTAAATGGTGCGTATTGAGCTCCTCCAAAATTATAAAAGAAGTATCCAAACGAGGTTGAGGAGATTAAAATAATGCTGCCAGCCAAACCATCCAGCCCATCAATCAAGTTGAAGGCATTGATCAATCCGACAATTACCAGAAAAGTAAAGGCATAGGCGAATCTATCGTCAATTTGATGGATTCCGAGAAAGCCCTGGAAGTCGTTTATTTTGATATCACCCAAAAACATAACTATTCCAGTGGCCAATATTTGAACAAAAAACTTTTTAAAAGCAGAAACTGAACTGATATCATCCTTTAATCCTATGAAGAATAAAATAAGAGTAGATGCGAGAAGTCGCTGAATCTGAGGGGTTACATCACCAAAAATAGTAACTGCCGACATAAATCCTGCAAAAATGGCCATGCCGCCCAACCTTGGTGTAAGATTTGTGTGGACGGCACGAAAATTAGGTTCATCCAAAAGATTTTTGAGGTGGGCAACGTAAATTATAGAGGGTATCGCAAACACCGCTATGACGAAGGACCAGACAAAAGAAAGTACAATATCGATGACTAGCATCAGGTAAAAAATTGGGCGAAAGTAGCTTAAAAGCGGGCTATATATCCAAAATGAATTTTAGTGGTCTGTAAATCAAGGGGAATGCCAGATACAATTCCATTTGCAATCGATAATTGAACGCTATTTGACCCAAAATCAAGTTCAATAGAAACTCCAAAACCAAGAGCCCTGGAAGGTTTTGCAAAAAACTTATTGTTCAATCGGCTATTGAAAACTAAAAAATCGCCAAAAAGACCAATCATTAAACTTTTATCAATAAGATATTGTGGTTGAATGGAGAATGCCGCAAATTGGGAAAGAAAAAAAATATTTTCATTAAATCCTCTGGTAGATTTATTTCCCCCGGAACGCAATTGCTCCTGAAGGGTAATCTCTTTGCTCGCAATTCCAGAAATATTGGTTGTAGTCTGTATTGCAAATCGTTGTGAATTAAATGAAATGGGATATCGCCATTTTAAATCCCAATTCAATTGCGGGTATGATTGGGTATTATTCTCCTTTTGAATCTTTTTTAAAGTTGGAAAAAGACTAATTTGAAATACCCTTTTCTTCAAAACAACTCCAGGGGCTTGAAAAGGAGTATTTAAAAAAGAAAATGAAATCGCATTTGTTTCAATTTTTACCTTTTCAATTCCGGAAAGATTTAACAGACCTGAAGATCTGCTGGTTATAAAACCAACCTGAAATTTCCAAACCCCATTAGTAGAGGTTGAAATCCTGAGATCAAGTTTTTGACGATTTACAGTTGAATCTTGCCTGAACAATTCAAAAGCAGTTTCAAAACCAAGTCCATTAAAGTTTAAAACCGGGGCAATCAACTGAATATCTGCCATTTGAGAAGAGGGTGCAAAACGATTCCATTTAATTAAAACTTGTATGCCCTGACCAAATAAATTATTTAGACTGCCATCAATATTACCAGTTACAATAGTCCCTCCTTCAGTTTCTGATTGCGGTAAAAGGCCCAATATTCCATTAAAAGAATTTGTTTTCCTTTTGATTAAATTTAGATGAACTATTGATTGATTGCCAAAAAATTCAAGTTTGGGAGATTCGGCCATTTCGGCAAAGGGAATTTGTTGAAGCAGAAAAGGTAACCTCTTTTGTTTTTGGTCTGAAAAGGGAAAATTTTTTCTTAACCGAAGGAATTTGGAGATCAATTTGGAATTTAAAGACGTATCACCCTGATTGACTAAATCTCCATTAAAAATAAAAGGACCCAGACTAAGACTGGCCTCTATTACGGCATTTTTTCCATAAAAAAGGGTATCGAAAGTGATTTGGGCAAATGGGTGCCCATTGTTAAGTTGAGTTTTCAGCTTTTGATCTAAAAAATATTTGATTGAATTCGGCTCAATAAAATCATATGTATTGAACGTAGTATCTAAGCCTATTTGTCTGAATTTCAGCTGATAAAAATTCTTAGAAGGTCCACTTTGCCCAAAAACTAAACAAAAATTAAGCAATAAAAAAAGGACTGTAAGTGCTGTTATTTTTCCAATGAAAGGAAACCATTGCAAGTTATTTACCTTTGCAAGCCAGAAAAAAAAGGGAATGTCCCAAAATACGTTAAAAACAGTCAACACAGTAAAACCTCCGAAGGATCAAGAACCTAAACGGAAATTAAGTCCAAAATTACCAATTGGAAGGAAATTTTTCCTTGTTTCTGGATTAATGGCAATTTCCATAGGGGTATTTCTTTTAATAGCTTTGGTTTCTTATATATTTACAGGAACTGTAGATCAAAGTGTTGTAGAAGGAAATACGGGTCCAAATTTAAAAGAAACCGTAAAGGAATCTGAAAATTGGGCCGGATTTATCGGGGCATACATTTCAAATCTTTTGATTTTTAAAGGCCTGGGATATTCCATGCTTTTGGTACCCTTTTGGTCTCTTGACTTCGGATACAGGCTGATTTTCAAAAAAAGCCTGGTATTTGTTCCGAACTTTGATTGGAAGGTACTTTCTCTGGTTCTTTGGTTATCTGTTTTCTTTGGAAATATTGCCCATTCTTTTTCAGCTGAAGATTTATTGGGATCATTTTCAGGTGCAGTTGGTTATGAATCTGCGTTGTTTTTAAGTGATACCATAGGTTGGGGTTCCTGGTTATTTCTTGGATTAACTGGGTTTTCCATTGCCGTTTTTGTTTTTCAATGGAATCCTGATGGGACATTTGACTTCTTTAAAGAAGGAAAGACCAGGCGACCATTCAAAACTAGTATGAGTTCTGTTGATGAGGAAAATACTGAATTTGAGGAAAATAAAGAAGAAGAATCGCAGAAATTTGAAATACCTCAAACACAAATTCCAAACGAAAATGATGAGTACGAGTTTACGAAAGCCAATGTAGTCATTGAAGAACCTATTCAAAAAATAGTAGTTGCCACTGGAAATAATATTCAAATAGAAGTTGGAGCTGCTTCTTCAGACAAGGAAGTAAAAGATGTTTCCAGTTTGGAAGAGAATCTAACTGCCGAGCAATTGCAGGATAAATTTGGATTATTTGATCCAACCTTAGAATTGTCTGGCTACAAATTTCCTCCCCTGGAACTATTGCAACAACATGGAGCCACTGATTTAGAGATCAATACAGAGGAAATTGACTACAATAAGAATAGAATTATTGAAACCCTTCAACATTACAACATTACAATAGCCAGCATAAAAGCAACTGTTGGGCCTACTGTAACCTTGTTTGAAATTGTGCCGGATGCAGGGATCAGAATTGCTAAAATAAAAAGCCTGGAAGATGATATTGCCATGAGTCTTGAAGCCTTGGGAATCAGGATTATAGCACCAATTCCAGGAAAAGGAACAATTGGTATTGAAGTTCCAACCAAGAACAGATTGATGGTATCAACCCGATCAGTGATGGCGACAGAAAAATTCATGAAATCTGATATGGATTTACCCATCGTTTTGGGTAGAACTATATCCAATGAAGTGTATGTTGCTGATCTGGCCAAAATGCCTCACCTTTTGATGGCTGGAGCCACAGGTCAGGGTAAATCAGTCGGAATCAACGTTTTACTTGCCTCTCTTTTATACAAAAAACACCCCTCACAGTTAAAGCTTGTTTTGGTTGATCCGAAAAAGGTGGAGATGTCGCTCTATTCCAAGTTAGAAAGACATTTTCTTGCAGCTTTACCAGATGCGGAGGAATGTATTATTACCGACACCAAAAAAGTAGTTAACACCCTGAATTCCTTGTGCATAGAAATGGATACCCGTTACAATTTGCTTAAGGACGCTGGCTGCCGAAATATCAAGGAATACAATCAAAAGTTTAGAGAAAGAAGATTAAATCCTGAAAACGGCCACAGGTTTTTGCCATTTATTGTCCTTATTATTGATGAGCTGGCAGATTTGATGATGACAGCTGGAAAAGAGGTGGAAACTCCGATTGCCAGGTTGGCTCAACTTGCAAGAGCGATTGGTATTCACCTTATTGTGGCCACACAGAGACCTTCCGTAAACGTAATAACCGGTATCATTAAAGCAAATTTTCCTGCAAGACTTTCGTTTAAGGTTACCTCTAAGATAGATTCGAGAACTATTTTGGATCAGAGTGGAGCAGATCAATTGGTTTCGGGTGGAGATATGTTATTATCGATGGGTAGCGATGTTACCAGGATTCAGTGTCCGTTTATATCTACAGCAGAGGTTGAATCTATTTGTGATTACATTGGAAATCAGAGAGGTTACGAAATGGCTTATTTACTTCCAGAGGCTGTAGGAGACGAAACAGGAAACTCTTCTGATTTTGATCCATCTGAATTAGATCCTTTGTTGGAAGAATCTGCCAGGCTCATTGTAGGACACCAACAGGGCAGCACTTCTTTGATTCAAAGGAAAATGAAACTTGGTTACAACCGGGCAGGTCGGTTAATTGATCAAATGGAATCATTGGGAATTGTTGGTCCATTTGAAGGTAGCAAAGCCAGGCAAGTTCTGGTTGACGAGTATGGTCTTGAAAGGATTTTAAATGACATCAAAAAGTAATTTCATGATCTCAGGAAAAGTTGTAATAACCTTAACTTTAGTTCTTTGTTTCCTCTCAATCAGTGGATTTCAAGGGCGGCAAGATCCGATGGCTGAAGAAATATTGAATGCAGTTGGAAAAAAGCACAAAAAAATGCCTGGGTTTATAGCCACATTTTCACACGATTCGGAAACCAACTCAGGAAAAGTGGTTGGAAATGTGAAAGGAGAAATAAAGGTAACCGGTTCAAAATATGTCCTCACAAGTGGACAAACTACTTTGATTTGTGATGGAAAAACAGTCTGGAGTGCAGATCGGAAGATAAAGGAGGTAAATATTTCCGATTATGAACCCGAACCGGACGATATAACTCCTGAACGGATTTATACCTTTTATCAAAAAGGATTCAAATATATTTTCATGGGTGAGGTAAAAGTGAAGGGTAAAATTTGGCAAACTATTGACCTTGAACCAGAAAACATCAAAAAAGAGGTTGTTAAAATCCGACTTTTTATAGACAAAAGTTCCAGAAACATTATGAAATGGATTGTTTTTGAACGGGGAAGCAATGATCGGGAAGTGTTTGAAATTGAAGAATTTAAGGTTTTGCAAACTGTTAACAATTCAGATTTCACTTTTAATAAGAAACAATTTCCAGGATTTAAAGTGGTAGATTTAAGGTAACAAATTTGTTATCAGGAAATTAAAAAATATCAAAGATCAATTTCTATTAGTAAAATAAAAATATTCTATTAAAATCAAAACGTAAATTTTAGCTTTACACCTTCTCAAATTAGAATTTAAGTAATCATTATTCTTTCAACTTTATAAAAATCTCAGTTATGTCAAGCGATCAAAAAGTAATAGTAGGCTTCCTTTTAGGAGCAGCAGCAGGTGCAATGGCAGGTATTTTACTTGCACCAAGTTCAGGTGAAGAAACCAGAAAGAAAATTGCAGATAAGGCAACAGACCTTAAAGATGAGCTTTCAACACAAATCAATACTAGTTTTGGAAGGCTTTCTGAGCAAGTAACCAATTCATTAGGTCTAAAAAAAACTAATGGCGTAGCTGATCAGCTAACCAGAAAGGTTGCCAGCGAAACTATAGATGCCTAGTAATTAATAAGTTATCAAAAAAAACCTCCTTTATGGAGGTTTTTTTTTAACCATGTCTCAAGTTTTTAGTTATATCATCAAATCAATTTATTAATGAAAATACTTAGTTTTTTAATAGTTTTATTTTTAAGTATGTCTGCAACCCTAGAAAAACAAAAATCAGTTCATGACTTTACCATGAAGTCAATAGATGGGAAAGATGTTTCCTTAAGTCAATTTAAGGGAAAAAAAATCCTTATAGTAAATGTTGCCAGTCAATGTGGTTTCACCTCTCAATACAAGGAGCTGGAAGAATTAAGTAAAACTTATAAGGACAAATTGGTTGTAATAGGATTTCCTGCCAACGATTTCGGTGGACAAGAACCTGGTTCGGATTCCGAAATTAAAACCTTTTGCCAAAAGAATTACGGCGTTTCATTCCCAATGTTTTCTAAGATATCGGTAAAAGGTAAGGATCAGGATCCTTTGTACAAATATCTATCGAGCAAGGATTTAAACGGAAATGTTAGCGATGCTCCAAAATGGAATTTTTCAAAATATCTGGTTGATGAAAACGGAAAAGTCTTAAAATTCTTTCCTTCCTCCACAAAACCAATGAGCAAAGACATAACTGACCTCATCTAGATTCAAAAAAAAATAGTGGCCCCTTTGAAATTCAAAGGGGCTTTTTTATGCAATAAAACTTAAAAAATGCCCATAAATTCTTTCATTTGGGGCAAAGCCAATTCACCAATTATGGAAACCTTTCAAACCAAGGGAGCTTTAAGACTTTCAGCTTCAGCAGGATCGGGTAAAACATACAGCCTCACAAACTTATACCTTAAAAAGGCTTTACCGTTTCCGGATTCATTCCGCGGAATTATTGCAATTACCTTTACCAACAAAGCTGCTGCAGAATTAAAAGAAAGGATTGTTCAAAGGCTTATACAATTAACCTCGAAACCAATTGAAGATAAGGACCTAACTTATTTTGAATTTGAAAAACCTGAACTTTTACAAAAAAGGTCAACAGAAGTTCTGAATAAAATCCTTCATGATTTTGATGCATTCAGAGTTACCACAATTGACTCCTTTTTTCAGAATTTATTTTCTCAATTGGCCTTTGAAGCAAATCTTCCACATGGCTTGAGAACAGAACTGGACATTGAATCTGTGAAAAAAGAGGTTCTTGAAGAAGGCTTGAAAGACATTCCGGAAAACATAAAATCGATATTACTTGAAAATATCATTCATATTTTATCTGAAAAAGGAACTGGCTGGAGGACATCAGGATATCTTGAAAATAACCTGATGTCCAGCTTGTTTGCAGAACCTGTTGTCAATTTTAACTATACTGCAAAAACAGAATTGATGACCGATGAAAAGATTTTATCATCAAAAAAAATTCTGGAAAATTATTTAAAAGAACTACTTGATCATGTAAAACAGTCGGCAAAAAATGTGCTTCAAGCCTGTGAAGAAAGAGGATTTTCTAAGCGTTTTATGACTGAAGAAGATAAAACATATACAGATGAGCTCTCAAAAATTGAAAAAATAGCCAGTGGCAACCTCCCTCCTACTGCACCGATAAAGGCTCATTTGGAGGGCAAATGGTTTAGAAAACCAAAATCCAAATTACTTTCAGAGGCCGATATTGATTTTTTTTCGCCCCTTATTCTGGCTTATGCATCATCACAAAACGAAAGGCAACTAGCCAATATGGCTTTGGCTGAAGAATTATTGAAACACCTGGCAGCCATACGCTTATTGGTTTACTTTCGTCAAGTTTTAAAAAACCAAAACAATCGGCAAAATCGATTTTTACTATTAGAGACAAAGCATTTACTCAAAAGTATAATTGGAGACACTGATGTTCCTTATATCTATGAACGCATTGGAAATCAAATGCATACCTTGCTAATTGATGAGTTTCAGGATACAGATGCTGTCCAATGGGCTGTTATAAATCCTTTGGCAAAATCTATTTTGGATAACAACGGTTTCTTTTCTGTGGTTGGAGACGTAAAACAATCGATTTATGGTTGGCGTGGTGCCGACAGTACCTTATTCAAAAAAGGCTTGAATGAGAGCCTATTACCACATAAGGTAACAGAGAAAAACCTTGCTTTTAATTACAGAAGTGAAGGAAATATTGTGGAATTCAACAATTTTATCTTTTATCAGATTTCCCAAATGTATGGAGGAGAACTACTAAAATCGGAACAAGTAAATGGTTCTAAAGAATGGGAGGAAACAATCCTATTAAATTATGCAGATGTTTTTCAAAAACTTCCGGATGAAAAAAGCAAAAAAAATGGTTTTGTTGATTTAAGAGTAAGGCCAAGGAAAAAAAAAGGGTCGGGAATCGAAGAAAGTGAGAAAAATCAGGAAGATTCAGAATCAGATGGCGAAAATGGCTATTTTAACTGGATAATTGATGAAATCAAAGTGATACAGGATGCTGGAATTCCATCTTCTGAAATTGCAATTTTGGTTCGAGGCAATAGTCAACTTTCTGAAATCGTGCAGATTATGGATAAAGAAAGAACGAAAGAAAATCAAAAGTATGATTTTAGGTATTCTGCTTCAGGATCAGAATTGAACAGTGAACATCTTGTTTTTGATTTTTTGGCCACTGCCATTTCAAATCGTCAATTAAAGGATGACTTTCTTTTTCAAAATTTAGTTCAAAATGCCAGACATTTGGGATTGGATCAAAAGTTTTGGAATTCTGAGGCTGGCCAAAACCCAGTCTGGGTTCAAGATTGGAAAAAAGATGAACTTTTAACTCAAAATGAGGAACAAAATCTAAAGGAAACCTTACTATTTCTTGTGAATTACTTTGAGTTAAATCTAATTGAAAGTCATCATCAAGCCATTTTACAATTTCAAAACTATATTTTCGAATTTGAGCAAAACCAACATTTTCAATACTCAGAATTTCTGCTTTGGTGGAAAGAAAAAGCATCTCAGCAAAAACTGAATCAATTAAAAGTTGAGGAGGGGATTCAGATTATGACCATTCACAAATCAAAAGGACTGGATTTTGGTGTTGTTATTCTTGCTTTAAGCTCTACATTATCAGGTGATTCGCTAAACAAGTTTGATTTCTGGCCGGATTCCAAACAAGAGCCATGGGATGCTTATCCTTTACAAAAAGCAAAAGCAAGAAAGATTTTTTTAGATTCTGACCTTGGGGAACAATATCAGGAAAACATTTATAAACAGGCACTTGAAAATCTAAATCTTTGGTATGTGGCTTGTACCAGACCCAGATATGGATTGGTAATCGATATTACTTTGGACAACAATCTGGATTTACCAAAAGGAAAACCAACAAATTTTTCACGTTTGGCATATCAAATACCCAGGTTTTTAAAGGAAAACGCTGATGTGTTGTTAGAAATATTTCCAGATAGCAAGATTGAATCAGAAGAAAATGAGGACTTTATCTTTAAGTTTCAGCTGGGTGAGCAGAAATTTGATAGAGGTAAAAAAGATAAAAATGTGGTTGAGATATTGATTTCCCCAAATTTTTCAAAGGTAAAAGAGTTAAAATGGCTACCTAAAGACCAGAAGGAAGTTGCGTGGTTTGGCACAACTTTTCATAAAATAATAGAGAAAACTAAAATTTACACAAACTGGGGTGCGGATTTTGAAAAAGTGACCAACAAGGAGGTTTTAAATAATACCCAAATAGAGGAACTTAAAGCCCAGGTTCATAGATTTTTTGAAAATGAAAACATAAAAAATTGGTTTTCTGATAAATACGAATCTTTCCCAGAGCTGGAGTTTGTTTCAAAGGATGGAACCATTTTAAGAGCGGATAGAGTTCTTAAAAAAGAAGAAGGATTTGTGGTTTTGGATTTCAAAACTGGTGAGAAGTCATCAATTCACTTCAATCAACTGAAGAATTACAAAAACCACTTACAAAACTTCTCAAACCAGGAAGTGAAAGCTTTTGTAGTTTACTCTGGTGATCAAATAGAAATTGAAGAACTAACTGATTAAGGAGTAGCACTTTGGGCAGAGGTTCTTTCCCAGCGATGCTTTTTTAAAGCTTCATAGATCTCCGATGACAACTTAACCCCATCCCCAGCTTTAAGATTTGATATTACATTTCTCTTTTGCCTCATGCCGGGAATGACGGTTGTAACCGCAGGATGCTGAAGAATAAATCTAAGGGCCAGTTCCGGCAAAGACATTCCTTGAGGAAGTTCCTTTTTTAATGACTCTACTCTTGGTAAGGTTGCTTCTAAATTAGCTTTGTTGAAATACAAATTTCGCCAATCTCCTTCGGGAAAAGTACTTTCCTTGTTCAAAGTTCCTGTAAGTGAGCCTTCATCAAATGGAACTCTGGCAATTATTCCTATTTTGTTTTTTTGACAATACGGAAAAAGTTGAACCTCAGGATTTTGATCGAATATATTATACACTACCTGGACACAATCTATCAAACCAGTCTCTAAGGTTTTGAGAACATTGTTTGGTTCAAAGCGATTTACTGAAATACCAAAGCTATCAACTAGACCTTCAGACTTTAGTTCATGCAATGCTTCTTTCCATGAATCTGAATTGGCCCAATTGTCATTCCAAACGTGGAATTGCATAAGATCAATTTTGGCAAGCCCGAGGTTTTTGATAGATTTTCGGGTAAACTCCAAAATATGAGTTTTTGGAAAGACCTCATCGATTGAATAAGAATTTAATGCAGGCCATTTCTGATTCAATGGAGGAATCTTGGAAGCGGCATATATCTTATTTTGGGGAAAATTTCTGATTAGATTTCCTAATATTTCTTCGCTTTTTCCAGCACCGTAGGCCCAGGCAGTATCGAAAAAGTTAACTCCATTTTCAACTGCAAGACACAAGCTTTCAAAATTCTGGTCATCGTCATTTCCACTCCAACCCGCAAGGCCCCACATTCCATAGCCTATTGAGCTCCATTCTAAATCCCTGGATGGCAGCCTGTTATATTTCATTAAAAAATGAGATATTACTTCTGCCTACCCGCCTTTTTAACTCCAGCATTTGTCGATTTCTTTGGAATTTTAAATGTATGGAAGTATCCCAAACTGACATTAATTGCTCTCCAAGATGCACCTGGAGGTAAATATTTGTTAACTTGACTCGTATATCCTAGCGTTTGTTCTGGTGTTAATTTGTTCCAGAAATCAAGAAAACCAATTTGCAATCTCGCTTCAATAAATAGAGTTCCACTTTTACCTATTGTGTATTGCCCTCCTATACCTACTTGACCACCAAGATCCAATCTTTTAAAATCACCTTGTTTAAAAGTGGCTTTGTAGGTTGAATCTAGCAAAACAGCTGGGCCTGCACCTATTGGTCTTGCACCATTTTTCCATTCACCATTTAACCCTATGCCAATGTAAGGGGCAAAGGAAATAAATGCTTTATATTTTTTTTCTCCCAAGGTAACTCTACCGTAAAAAGGAATTTGGAGATAACTAATAGTCGAAGATGTGGATGCAGGCTTTCTATTAGCTGGATCACCAGGGTAGAAGTCAGCTGAGTAATTTAATGTTTCAGAGTACGTTGTATAATTAACCTCGAGCCCTGCTGAAAAATGCAAATCAAGGTCATAATTAATCATTAAGCCAAAAGTAGGAGCGGTTCCTATATCTCTGGTTAAGTCTGTTACCAGTTCCTGCGATGAGTTTGAACCACCAAATCCACCCCTTAAACCAAATCCAATTTGAGCAGAGGCATTCGTTAAAAAGAAAATAAAACCAATTAAATAAATGTATTTTTTTCTCATGAGAGACAGAAAGGCCAAAATTAGATACAACAAATCAGATGCAATTCTAAGTTGTTTATTGTTGAAATAAAAGTAAATCAAGATAAAATGAGGAATTGATAATAAAATTTTAACAAAAAGGAGTTTTAAACCTTATAAAAAAAGAGGGACTGGATAAATATTTTGTTATTCTACGGTTACTGATTTAGCTAAATTTCTAGGTTGATCCACATTACATCCACGCATAACCGCAATGTGATAAGACAATAACTGCAAAGGAATAACCGCAATGAGCGGCATTAGGGCTTCATGTGCCTGAGGAACTTCAATTACATAGTCTGCCATTGTAGGAATTATTTTATCTCCTTCAGAAACAACAGCAATTACTCTACCCTTTCTTGCCTTTACCTCCTGGATATTGCTAACCACTTTTTCGTAACTACTATCATTTGTTGCAATGAAAACAACTGGCATTTCTTCATCAATCAAAGCAATTGGGCCATGCTTCATTTCAGCTGCTGGGTAGCCCTCAGCATGTATGTAGCTTATTTCCTTTAATTTAAGAGCGCCCTCCAAGGCAACTGGAAAGTTGTAGCCCCTACCCAAGTATAGAAAGTTTTTTGCGTCCTTAAATTCTTCAGCCAGGTATTTAATTTGGTCATTGAGCAGAAGCGCTTTTTCAACCTTAGATGGAATAGCCTCCAATTCAAAAAGCAATTGTCTCAATTTTGCCTCTGAAATAGTTCCCTTTTTTTCAGCAATTACTAAGGCCATTAAAGTTAAGACTGTTACCTGAGCAGTAAATGCTTTGGTGGATGCGACTCCAATTTCAGGTCCTGCATGTGTATAGGCACCAGCATGGGTTGCTCTTGGGATTGAAGAACCAACTACATTACAAACGCCAAAAATAATTGCTCCTTTTGACTTGGCTAGTTCAAGTGCCGCAAGTGAATCGGCGGTTTCGCCTGATTGAGAAATAACTATAACCAAATCTCCTTCCTTGATTACAGGGTTTCGGTATCTGAATTCAGAAGCATATTCAACTTCAACAGGAATTCTTGTAAATTCTTCAAAAATATATTCGGCAACCAAACCTGCATGCCACGAAGTTCCACAACCTAAAATAATAATTCTATCTGTGTTGAGCACCTTTTTCATGTATTCCCTAAGTCCTCCAAGGACCAAATGACCAGTATCTGCTGAAATTCTTCCCCTTAGGCAGTCCTTAATCGATCTAGGCTGCTCAAAAATTTCTTTCAACATGAAGTGCTCAAAACCTCCTTTTTCAATTGATTCCAGTTCCATTTCCAAAGTTTGGATATATGGAGCTTGATCCTGAGCATCTATATTCCTGATACTAAGTTCCCCATTTTTGATGGTAACAATCTCTAAGTCATTTATATAGATAACCTCATTGGTATATTCAATAATCGGGGTGGCATCTGATGCAAGAAAAAATTCTCCCTTACCAACGCCCACTACCAGTGGAGAGCCTTTTCTTGCCGCGATTAATTGATCTGGTGCTGATTTGTCCATAACTACGATAGCATAAGCACCAACAACCTGGCTCATTGCTATCCGAACTGCCTCATCCAAAGCGCAATTCAAATGTGTGTAAATTTCTTCAATTAGTTTTATAAAAACCTCAGAATCAGTAGCGCTGTGAAATTGGTGACCTTTTCTTTCTAGCTCAACCTTTAGAGAAGCATAGTTTTCGATTATTCCATTGTGAATAAGGGCTAATTTTTCATTAGAAGAATAATGTGGATGTGCATTTATATCATTGGGCTCTCCATGAGTTGCCCATCTTGTATGTCCAATACCAATTGTACTTTGAAGTTCAGTTTCGGTTAATGAATTTTCCAGATCAGAAACCTTTCCCTTTTTCTTATATACGTTAAGATTTCCATTCAAAAGAGCAATACCAGCAGAGTCATACCCTCTATATTCCAGACGTTTAAGACCTTTAATAATGATGGGGTATGCCTGACGATAACCCACATAACCAACTATTCCACACATAAATTAGGATTGTTAACAAGCAAAACTTTGAGACAAAATTAGTAAATCAATTCGATCTGAAAGGAAGGGTTATTGATTTCATTTGGTATCCAGTAAGTTTTTATTAAAAAAATGTAATTTTTTGAACCTAGATAACCTAAGGTAAAATGTATTCCCAGGCTGACCGGTAAGCGCCAATAGAATCCACATATTGAATAAAGGATTTGTAAAATTTAAAATTAGATAAAGTTGATGCATCACCTATCACCACCAAACGCATTCTCGCTCTGGTTATTGCAACGTTCATTCTTCTTATATCTCTTAGAAATCCAATTTCCTGTTTTGAATTACTTCTTACCAAACTGATATACACCAAATCTGCTTCCTGGCCCTGAAAACCATCTACTGTTCCAATTTTGATGTTTTTGGAATAATTTTTTAAATTTGATTGTACCTCCTTTTTTAAAAATTCAACTTGCTCTCTATAGGGAGAAATGATTGATATTGAAAGTGTTGAAGAAATTTTTGCCAAGTGAGTTTTATTGGAATCCAACCAATTGGATAAATGTTTTACTAACAATATTGCCTCCTCCGGATTTGAAAGACCAGTATTGTCAGGGTGAAATTTTTCATCGAAGCCTGTACCTGAAGTGTCAATAAACAAGAAAGGAATATGGCTTTGGTCTTCCTGTTGACTAAAAATCAACTTTTGGTTTACACTTGAATGAGCTTTTAGTTTTCCATTGTAAAAATAATCAGAGCTAAAGTTCATGATCTTTTCATGCATACGGTATTGAACATCAAGCATAACTACAGCATCTGAGGATTGGCGGTCCAATATTTTTTCAAGCAATGTTTCTTCCAGTCCCAACCGGGCAGCATCTTTGGATTTAACTGTTGGTGGCAATTGACAATGGTCACCAGCAAAAACAACCTTATCTGCATTTATAATTGGAATCCAGCAAGCAGGTTCAAGGGCCTGGCCTGCCTCATCAATAAAAACAACCTCAAACCTTTTTCCTCTTAGCAATTGGCTGGAAGCACCCACTAAGGTGGTAACAAAGGCCTGAGTTGAATCCTTTGCAGCATCCAATACATATTTTTCGATATCAGAAATCTGTTTTATGATATTTCTGGATTCCTTTAACATCGCTTGCTTTTGCTCCCTTTCGCTTTTATCAAAATACCGCTTGTATTTATAGGCCATTTTTTTAAGCTCAAAAGCAAGCTTACGGAGTCTTTTAATTTCTTTTGCTTCAGTGTGATTGCCAATTTGATAATCCAGTGTATAAGGCAAAATTTCTTCTGAAATTCTGGCTGGATTCCCAATTCTTAAAACTTTTACCTGTCCCTGGGCAAGCTTTTCGGTTAATAAATCTGCTGCTGCATTACTTGGAGCACAGACAAGTACCTGTTTTACATTTAATAAGGTGGTCTTTATTGCCGAAATAATAGTCGTGGTTTTTCCAGTACCAGGCGGGCCATGGATTACGAAAAGATCCTTGGCAGCAACCATCCTGTGAATGGCATTCTTTTGAGAATCGTTTAGGTTTTGGATTGGCCAGTTTTGTGAATCAAATTTGGATACATCTAGAAATTCAGCTTGTTCCCATCCTAAAACAACATCTCTTATCCTTTGCAACCTCGAGCCAGGCACCGCATTTTTAAGCTTAGCCAAAGCAAATTTCATTTCCCTGTAGCTATTTTCATCAAAAAGGAGGTCAATACCTATATGTCTTTCATCTATCCAGTCGGGTAAATCATCTTCCAAAATCTGGATTTGAATATCAGTTTGGTCAACCGAAATTATGGTACCAGCCAGTTGCTGAACCTTTTGCCCAATTGGGGCATTCCAAAATATGGCAGCCTGAGCCCCTGGTTGAAATTGGTGAGGTTGGTTGTATTCTACATTTCGGGAAAGTTCGATGATAAATTTTCCACCCATACCAATTTGGGTCCCTTTAACTCTAACGGGATACCATGTGGAGCCTTTTCTTTGTCTTTCTTTTAGTGGGGTTTCTAAAATTTGAGCCTGATATTGGGCCAAATCCTCATTCTGTTCCAATTGAAGCAGCTTTTCCAGATTTTCAATTTCCTGAACTGGTGAGGTATAGCTCTCCCTACCCTTTCCTTTTATATTGACCAAAAAACTAATTTTTAAAATTTATACTATAAAAAAAATAACAGGTCTGACTTTTTAAGCCAGCCCTTTTTTTCATTCCATTTTACCTCATACCAGATATCATTTTCACCAATCCATTCAAGCCTGTGCCCTCTATTGAGGATATCCAAAACACTTGAGCCTGAGGATGGACCTGACATTAAAAACACCCTGTCTTCAACCAAAATAGCTCTTTTGTAGGGCAACTTAAAATTATAAAAGTAGGCTGCTGCGAACAAAAACAGAATTGTAAAAATAGGAGAATAGCCCAAGGAAATTTTTTTCCGTTTTCTATTCAACAGAAACAAAAACATAAAAACAGATAAGAAAAGCAGGCCGCTCTCTACATAGGAGGCATACGATCGATATAGAAAAAAGGCATAATCTGCTTCATCAATGGAATAACCGTACAATTTCTTTTGGTTTGCTATCTCTTCAATTTTGGATTTGACCTTTTTTAAAGGATTGTAGAGATAATATTGATGCAAATAAAAAATAGACATCACATAATTGTCCATGCTTTCTTCTATAAAAGCCAATTTTAAAAGGGTGGATGGAGTGGTTTTTTTCTGTTCAAAAAAGGACTTTTCATACAATTCTTTAGAGTCGCTAAACCGCTGAGCAGCAAATAGCGAATCGGCCTTTTTAATCAAATTTTGGGCGTATAAAGAATTTTGAAAACCAAGGTTGAAAATGAGGCTGCTCAAAAAAAAGAAAAAGAATTTTGCCATTATATTTTGCAACAAAAGCTGAAATCCGTACTTTTGCACCCGCAATTAAGGAAACGGAATCAAAACTGTACCAAAATTGTTGGAAAATTGATTCCGTAGCTCAGCTGGTAGAGCATTACACTTTTAATGTAGTGGTCCTGGGTTCGAATCCCAGCGGGATCACGGTTATATGAGCTAAAGCCCTGTAAATGAAAAGTTTACAGGGCTTTTTTCTTTTCGGGGTAAACATAGGGTAAACATTTTAAAAACGGGGTAAACAGGGGCAAAAGAGCCATTTCCAGACAACTGGAAAGGAATTTAACTTAAATTTTAGTCTCAAAAATAAAATCGGGGTAAACAAAAAATCAAAAATTGTTTACCCTGGAAAACAGCCTTCTGCCAGCCAACCTAGCTTGATTACTTAAAATCTGATAATCAGCCAACCTGGAACAAAAATACCTGTCGTAGGGCTTGGCAAATCCGTCCTCAATCATTTTTTCATTCAGGCAGGTTCTATCTGGAAGGAAAACATAAGCTAAGGTCCTGCTGTATGGATCTAAAGGATCATTCCCCTCGGTGAGAATGGAAACCGATTCTCCAATTGGGGCAAGATTTCGAAGATGCTCCCAGGATTGAAGGCCCAATTCTATGAGAAGTTGCCCAGGCAGGTGCGTTTCCCTTTCATCCTGATCCAATTTTCGGCAACGTTTTATCTCAGGTGCATCAATCCCCAGGAACCGGATTTCCACTTCTTCCCTACTGAAAATATCCTGAACAAAAATTCCATCCCCATCCACCACTTTGGTGATTTTTAGGTGAGATTTTAGAAATCCTCCAAAAGTTGCGCCCATTTGCATTGAAATACTTTAAATAACTACTTGACAATCAAAGATATATATTATATTTTTGAAGCAAATTTTTTTTAAAATCACTTAAACAAAAAATCATGGCAAGACAGGTTGGTGCTCTCAAATACAAAGGAACACTTGGAGATGTTAGACACTTCAAAATCAAAGGTCTTCAAGGCAATTTTGCTGGTCTCGTTGGTGGCCCATCAGGCGACCAAATTAAATCGGCTCCCGAATTTGCAAGGACTCGGGAAAACATGAACGAATTTGGCGGAAGTGCTTCTGCGGCTAAATCAGTTCGGATTAGTCTTTCAGAAATCATCAAACAGATGAGCGATTCTCAATTGACCGGACGATTGACCGGTATCATGAAGAAAATCAACCTGAAAGATGGATCTGAAGCAAGGGGTTATCGGGCAATCCTGATTTCGGAGCAAGGCCAATATCTGAAAGGATTTGCCTTCAACAAAAATGTGAGCCTGGACGGTATCTTTGTTGCACCTTTTACACTTTCAAATACTGTTGGTAGGGATGCCGGAACACTAACCGTACCTGCATTTAATCCAGTAAATCTGATTAATGCTCCTGCTGGTGCAACCCACTTCCGATTGATTCAGGCTTTGGCTTGTGTTTCTGATTTTGCATACAATGCAACAACCAAAACCTATGAGCCAGTTGACGCTGACAATAATGAACTGTCAAATGTGGGCTACTCTGGCTACCTGGATTTATCAACTGCAATTGCAACTCCAACAGTGGTGACTGCCACTCTTCCTGGCGCCCCAACTTTGACAGACGATGTAAGTGTACTGCAATGCATTGGAATTGAGTTCTACCAAAAAGTAGGTGCAAATTATTACCTCTTCAATTCCGGCAACTGCCTGAAGATTCAAGAGATTTTCTAAAAACTTTCGATACAGTAAAAAGTGAGAAGAGCCCCGGCAAATGCTGGGGTTTTTCTTTTTGCACCCAAAATCATACTGATATGAATCATGGTGCCTTTATGGTAGGGATATGGTAGGGACATCCCCGACTTGACACCAAAAAATCCACAGGCACCAAAATCCAAATCAGATGGGACTTCCTGAGGCCAAAGGCAACAAACCAAGGCCCATCCAATACACTACCCCCACAATAGTTTGACAAAGAAAAAGAGAAAAAAAAACCGACCGAGGCCGGAAAAAAAAAGAGAAAAAGAAAGCCCTTTTATCAAGGCTGGCGGTGGGGGCAGTCAAGGTTTTTGGAATAAAAATACTACCCAACGGGTGGAGATTTTTATTTCAAAACCCGTAGGGCTTGACCTTGACGGCCCATTGCGGGGAGGATGTGTAAGCCAGCCTTAACTTTGCTTTCTTTTTTTATTTTTTTTCAATGCTACGTTTGAGTCAATCAGAATCCGAACGTTTAAAGATAGAACTGCTGGACAAATCAAGATCGAACCTGAGTTCGTTTAAACAAGAACTGAAGTCAAGTCGAAAGGACGCAAATGGGGCCAACACTTAGCAGGGCCCAGAGGTACGGTAGTGCGGTAGGGAAAGCAGGCGGGGCTAGACTGGAATGGAGCGAATAGAAAAGGATGGAATGGAGCATCCCTGACCAGCCGAGGCAGAGGTGCCGAAATTTTCTTTAACGGCTGGTTATGGGGCTGGGCGGGATGCGTAATGGAATAGCAGAGGATAAGCGTAATGCAAGGAGAGCCTGGCCTGCTGAGGGCTGAACAGGCTGGACGGCAAAACGAAACGGATGAGGAACGAAGAAGTGTAGAGTGCCGACCTGCATGGGCAGATGGGGAAGCTAGGACTAACTTTTATGGCCCTGCACCTATGCAGGGAGGCGGGGATTTGTGGCCTTCGGGCAGTGTAGCCAGGTGCGGCTGGGCGGGTAGCGGCTTAATATAATGTGCTTATGCAACATTTTTCCTGTGTTGCGCCTGCGGCAGGAAAATGTGGCCTCCGAATGCATAAGATCACATTATGTTATGCCGCTGGGGTTGGTTTTTTTCTGGCACAAGCGGAATGGTGGTGGCGGTTGGAATGTAGCGTCTTTTTGCATTGCGGGCTGGCAGGCTCTGCAGCACCGGAATGTAGCTTGCGGAATGAGGATGACGCTGTGCCTGATGCGGGGAGGTTTGCAAAAATGTGTGCCAGAAAAAACCAACAGAAGGGCTGGGGAGGGGAAGGCAAAAAAAAGACCACGAAGCCCCAGGACCCTGGGGCGGGGATTTTTTTTGCCTGAGGGGAACTGGCGTAACTGCCCGTAAAACCTACAGGCGTGAGCCTGGCCTGATTGTGAGATTGTTCATTCAAATATGTTTAAGGTTTCGATCAAACCGTGACACTACTCTGGATCTTTGGTATGTCTTCATTTTTTTCTTATTAACATAGGGAGCCACAGGTGTCAGAGATGCAAAATTGTGTTTGTTTTCAACCCTCCTCTATTCCTGGAATTTTCATTTGACTCCTAAAAAGTGCCTTAGGCCCAGAAAAATCGTGTTACACTTTTTTTTGCTCAAAATACAATTTCTCCATCAGTTTCAGATTGTGTGATAGTTTAGATTTAAAAGGTGGGCAAAACCTAAAAATAATCAAAATGGCATAATATCCCTGCTACTCTCATCATTACCACGAACTGAAGAACCGGGATAATCCAGCCGTCGCCTATGAACTTCTGTCCATTTTTTACTTACCCATCTAAACCTACTCAGATCATATGTGACATTACATTTCAAACACTTGAACTTATCCTTTTCTGGCTCCGACATCATGCCGCTGCATTTATAACAATAGTACTCCCTCTTCTCTAGATGCCCGTTCCTTTGTTCAACATTTTCAATAAGTTCTGCATGAATATATCCACCAACCTCCCGGAGGTTATTCAACCGCCGGCGAAAAAAGTCTTCCGAACAACAGCCGCCACAGTTGCTGCAGATCAGCATACCATGACTGCAGGCCTTTGAAACCCGGCTGTCAATAATTGAACGACACTCTCCATTCATACAGTGGTTTAAATATATCTTTTGATGATTCTGAGAACAAGTCTCGTTAATGCACTGGAACCAAACATCTGTATATAATGAAAAATGGCCAATCCTCTCTGGATACAAAAGGTCATTACATTCCCTACAATACAAACGATCCAAAAGCCGGTTGAATGCATTTATATGACCAAGAAACTTGTAATAATGCCCATCGATAATCGAATCAAACAAATTGGAATCGTCAGTATTTATCCGGAGAATTTTAAGAAAATCCAATAATGTATAGGTAACCCACGGTTCACTATTTATCTCAGCCTCATCCCTGGTTGTGAAATGGTCTTTAACAGAGTTCCCGAAGCATTCAAGGTTGCCACACCACCAGAATTCTCTTTTTAGCTTACTGTGCTCTTTATTTGCTTTCCTGCCTTCACAAAAAGTAATACCGTCTGGAATATTCTTACTATCTAATATCTTTTTACCTGATCTATTATTTCTGGTAAATACAAGAAGGTGAACATTGTTATCATAGTGTTTTTTATCGCCAAGATCAATAAAAAACCTGTTTTCAGCGGCAAAGGTGTAAACCGCTTCCGAATAGACAGAAGGTACGCCCCAGTGATTTGCTACAGGATTCCATTTTCTTCCCGGTAGCTTTTTTACTTCCTCTACCAACCAGTTAAAATCTGGATTCTTCTCATGATAGGAATATGTACCACGCCGCCGGTCATATGCCTCTACTTCAATTGTCGGAGAGAATGAAATCGCATAATAATATTTATCACCATTAAAATGAACCTTCGTTATTTTGCCATTTGTATCCCAATTCCAGTCTCCGGTCAGACGACCCTCACATTTGTCAAAATAGTGCCTAATTTTGAATCTTCTCCTTCCATTTCTTTTCAGGTCTTTCAGTATGAGGTCACTTTCAAATTTAAAGTTGCCTATTTTAACAAAGGATTTGATTGCTTCGATAATTATATGAGTTGAAATATCTAGCAGAAAATCATCGTTAAAATTCTCATTTAAAAGATATAAGTCAATGTCTGCTCTTATGATCTCATCCAGTTTTTCAAGGTCAAAGTCAATTACGCCGGTATGCTTCAGATAAAAAAGCCTTTTGAAAATATGGACCTGATCTTCGGGTTTAAAATATATAAACTTACCCTTTAGGGCTTCAAAATCTAAGTTCTCCTCCTTTCTAAAGTGCCAAAGAATCAGTGAAATAAAATCATTAGGTATCAGATTCTTCGTGATTTTACTAAAATCAGGAGCAAGTTCAATAATTGTTTTAAGAGAAAAATAAACCCGGTAAAACTTATATCTGTCATCTATCTGGCTGAGAAGGTTACAGTTGTGAACCAGTGCTTCAATTGCCTGGTCACGGGAAATCAATCGATCTTTGATCCATCTTTTTAATTCAGCGTATCTGTTCTCATCATGATTCAGATAATCCTTTACATAGTCAGTTGGAATATTATGACCCTTCCCGGTTATCCACAGCTGGAAATAGTCTTTTTGAGAAATTGAATCAAATACCAGTTTGTCGTACTTTTCAAATAAAATATCATCAATACCTTTAACCTGCTCCAGCAACAGGCAGAACTCCCCGTCTTCGAAGAACTTATCCAGTATTTTTCCGGTTATTTCATCACTTATTTTCGAGCATTTCAAAAGAAAAACCAAATCATCGTTGCTTTGATTCCTAAAATTGGCAAGCAGGTATTCATCAATCTCATTTAGTATTTCCTCTCTCCAGCATTCAATTAAAATTCGGAAATTACAGTTTTTAAGAATGGCCTCAGATAGGGTTTCTTTTATTTTGCCTAAATTCTCCTCACTGAGGAATGTGGGATAATCTTTTAATATCTTTTTTATGCCGGATAAATTCTCTGCCTCTTTTGTTGTTTTAGTTATTTCTTTATTAATTATTTTAAGGTAGTGCTTTGTCGCGATCGCATTTAATTCTGAAATAAATTTATCCCTGGTAATTAAAGAAGTGATTAGCGATAAATAAATGTTAAAATTAAGAAATTCAGTTAAGATGAAGTCCGCATTTAATGATTCAATTTTTTTTGAAACTATTAAACTGATTGCTTCTTGACTAAGAAAATTTTTAAGCTCAAATAACGAAATTTCTTGATGAAAATGAGCGAGTATCTTTGCCTCAGGAGTGAATTCCGTAATTAATTTTCCTTTCCATATTTTGAATTTTTGTTCATCATTCAGTTGTTCTATTTTCCGGGAAATAATTTCAAAAAACTCTTTTTTTACCTGTTTATTCTCGGTTCTTTTATAAATAAAATGGATTAATTCATTTTGATCCAACAGAGATTCATTTGAAATTGATATGCAAATATCCCGATAAAGGCTTACAGCGTAAGTGAAATCATGCCGAATATTTAATTCGGAGAAAACGATGTAGAATAGATTTATTCTGCCATTCTTAAGTAAAATGAAGGAGGTCTTTTCTGATAGGGAAAATAATTCTCTCCAGTGCAATTCACTTCTGAAATCAAAGTAAGAACAGTTTAAAGCAGTGCTGCGGCCTCTCTGTATTCCTGGCTCGAAAACAATTGGTTTCTGATTGGTTATTTGAATTTTCTCCGCATCCTTCCAATTTGTAATGTGCAGGAAAACTTCTTTACCCTCGGGTGTTTTCAGTACCCCGAATCCTTTGCTCTCATCATACCATTCTATCAGACCAAACTCCATATTCATTATTAAATGGAATCCAAATAAGTTTGTACATCAGCCTTAACTGTTAACACATCATGAAGCTTAAGCTTCATTTCTTCCCTAAGCAGTTCACCGGTGACTAGATTCAGGGAATAGATAACATCTCCGCAGAACTGAGGGTTTTCATTGCACTCCTGAAACATGCTTCCCGAAACTCTTACATAAAGGCTGAAATGGAATTTCATAACTTGCTGCTTGTTCAGAATTTGGGGTCTGAAAATCCGGATTTCAGCATTTTCATTTGCCAGGAATGGTTCGCTTTGATTGATGTTGTTATAAAAAACAGCAAATATAGGGAGCAGCTCATAGAGGTTCTTGGGCATAGTTTTCATTTTTTTCTAGCCGATTTCCGGCTGGCGGATTGTTTGAAGGGGAGGTTGTTTAATGAGCCATATTAGGCAAACTTTTATTTTTTTAACGAACTTGATCCAATTTCTTAACGCTCCAGTTGGTATAACTGTTGCCAGATGTCGTTGAAACATTCACACCCCGATAGGTTAGTTCAAACAAATTTTCCTTCAGTTTGAAAATAGCGGAAATACTAAGGTCCGTCGTTTTTCCAATTACCGCTGAAATCAGAATTTCGTCATTAACAAAATGCCCTATGAAATACCCACGAAGAAGTTTAAAGGAGCGAAAACGGCAATTAAACGAATTCCCAAGTTCGATTCTCGAGTGGTCTGGCTGACTCAATTGCTGTGATTCCATTCTTTGGCAGTGCAGAGGAAGTAGACGATCTCGAACAGTTTTTTTATCTCACGGTGAAAGTCTATCTCCTCACCTTTTATTCTAAGTGATTTTCTTTGAGCTAAATATGTTTTTGCAAAAACAGGGCTTTTGGCATCTTCACCATGGGTTAGGTATAATGAATTTCGAAACTCATTTCTATAATTTAAACTGGAAATAATGGAATCCGATGCTTGTAACTGTTTAAGAAGAAATGCTATTTGAATAAATAAAGATTGATAGAATTTAACTTTTTTAGGAGTTTCAACCAGCTCAGGTAGCTCATCAAATTGATTTGCAAAAATATCCGCTTTAAAAATTGATTTCTCAACTGGTTCAAGAATAAATTTATTTTTATCAATTACAACCTGTTTATTACGAAATGTAGCTTTATAGTCGAAATCAATAAATATTTTTCCAAAATATTCCCATCTGTAATGGCCATTTAGATACTTTATTTTTTGTCCGTTGGGATGTGTTTTCGTACAGTTTCCATTACCAATTTCTATTTCAAATTCCTTATTGCTTACCTTATCAAATATAGATTCCTGCAACTCATTCAGCACACTCCAAAGCGTAAGGAAAGCCAGCTCATAATCCGAATAAAAGAAGGCCTTCTCGTCAAATGCCGTCTGCTCGTAGGCCTTTTTTAACAGACCAATAAACATGGTAATCCGCTCCGAAATCCTTCCTCTGAAATTGGATTGGCTGCCATCGCTGAGGGCTTTTTCCCGAATAGGCCCTTCTCCTGCATTAAAAAGTGATTCAATGTCCTTTAGAGCCCGCCAGTATGGCTTGAGCAGTCTGCCTTTCTTGCCGCACCGGTCTATTGTTTGGATGAAGCTGTTGAAGTTATTAACCGAAAAATCAGCATCCGAAGCCGTATCGGGGTGCTCTTTGATATAATAGCCATCTGCACCCGCTTCGTAGAGTGTATCCATATTCCAGGCCTTGTTGGAGGCTGTGAACATGATTACAGGCATAACAGGGTTAAGACCGGGGTACTCCTCAATGGGATTACCGTTTTCATCCTTATCAATTTCTCCTGCTTCATTCCTTTTGAATGAGCCTTTAATCTGTCTCAGCCTGTCCAATCCGTTTTTACCCTCCGGTCCGGTCTCACCAAGTCTGTAATCCAGAAGGAGCAGATCATACTCTCCTTGCCTTATTTTCAATTCAACCCTTTCGCTCCAGGAGGTTTCAGATTTTATACCTAATGGAAAAATTAAATTCAAAACATCTATCCATCCGTGGTTTGCCTGGTCATCAATAAGGAGAACCTTCAGTTTTTTGAAGCCCCCGGGTATTTTTTTAAGCTTTTCACTATTCGGCTCGACCGCCTTGGACATCAGATATTTGAAATAAAGATTTCGGGGCCATCGGATTAATTTCTGTTGCCTCAGGAGACTGGCAATTCTGAAAGCACCGAAATGATTGGCAACGCTGTGGCTATCGGTTGAATTATCTGTAATCAGAAGTCTTTTCCGTATTAATTTATCGTAATTTTTTTGAATATCATCCCGAGATGGCAACTTAAAAACTGCTTTTACGGAGAACTCTTCTTCTGTTGACCCAAACGGATCATCTTCATCAGCATTGGGTAAGTCCCAGGTTAGTTCTATCTCCGGAATCAGCCTGGTGCCATAGGAAGCAAAAAGTAATTCAGGCCTGTGAAAAGAATCCCGGAGAATTTCAGATTCTGGATAGCCAGATATGATAACGATGGGGGAATTCCTGATAAAGCCATCGTCTTCCAACCGTATAAACGAAGCGAGCTGTACGGCAGAAAAAAACGAGCTCAACTGATCATTTGGTGGCTGCAAACCTGTGCTTTCCGGAAACAACCAGTGGCTGATGACAATGGCATCATAGTCCTGATCAATGCTGGAAATTTCAATAAGTGCATCGTTGAAATAATAATTTTCCATTACCTGACTTTCGACGGCCCCGGTATCCGGATTTTTAGGAACAGGTATTTCCACTTTGTAGTGAAATGATTCTGGCTTCAGTTCATAAATATTTCTGGCAATCTGGTTTTGTAATAACAGTAATTTCATATCAGAGGTCTTTCTTTGATTTTTTCAATGACTTTTTCAATATCTGACAAATAATCTGCAGGTGAATTGTAACGAATCTTTCTGTCCTGTATCCAGTTCCGAGCTTTTATCAGGTCTGATTCCGGTTTGCCGGTTAACCTGAGAATTTCTTCGAATCTGCTGTCCCCAATCTGGCTATTCCAGCCTGGAACTGGAATCTTTTCGTGTCTTTCAGCAACTGAGTTTAGAATTGACTTTTTCTCAGTGAAGATGGTTTTTTTGATACTATTTAAAAGGCTTAATGCTACCATATGAAAGGCATTCTGACCATTCTGAAGGAGTTGAAAAAACGGCTCCCGGAAATCATTCTTCAGGATGTGCCTGACGAAAATATCCAGATTGGAATATAGCTCATCCCGGTAAATACGGTAATCTCCTTTTATTAATAGAATAGCTGGTCGTGTCCCTTTATGTTGATAGCTTTCAAATTCCGAAGCTGATAATCCCCTCATTCCCATGTGACCGCTGAACCGGATCAACTCTGCTTTGCCCTCAATGGCTTTTCTGAATTCATTAATTCTTTTATCAGGAAATAACGGGTGGGGATCTTTGGAATCCGGATAGCTGTTATGGGTAAAAATGAACTTTCTGCCTTCCACAAGTTCTGAAAATCCCGGCGAGGGAATTTCCGGAAGAATCCAATCAGGATCATTCTCCCAGGCAAATTCAACTACTTCTATACCACCAAATTGAACCAGTCTTTCCCGGAGCAATCTGTAGGCTTCCCTCGCCACATTATCATGACTCAGAAATGGTTTTTCGTCTATGATTAGAATGGGTTTATTCATTTCTTAGCTTTGAAAAAAGGTTAATTTATGGGTAAGCCCTTCCTGATAAGGTAGCTGGTGAGGAAAAGCATCCGGGCTCTCGAGCAGAAAGTGCTGTTCAGTTTTGCCTTCCCGCCCCAGTAGAACAGACCAGTCGCCGAGGTTCTTCAGGCGGCCAGCGGCTCTCTGCACGGCGCTGTTCTTTTTTAGCTCTGTCATATCTGCTTTACCCTCTTCTAGCCGGAGGTAAATGTTGGTGCAGAACGTCTTTTTTTTCGGATTGGGCTGTACCGTGGCCGAACGCAGGAAAATACTCCTGTTGCTTCCTTCCGGTGCATAGGCCGGGTTGAGGGCAAGGTCACGTAGCAGAATTACTATCGCATTGCGCACTTGCCAGCTGTCGGTAAAAAAGGTGCAGTGTACGGCAAACTCATCTTCTTTCTGCTCATAGGCAACGTGCACATTGCCGTTTGAGTTCAATTGCAATATCACAGGCTTCAGTGCATTGACCAGGATGAGGTCGTGAAAATAATCGGTGCCAACCCTGATCTGTGAGCGGAAAATAAATGCCTGCCGTGTGACCGGCTGGGAAGGGAATATTCCCGGCCTCATAGTTCTAAGGCCCAAAACACTCTTTTTTTTCTCCGCAGCATCATCAGAAGAATCAGGGAATTCTGTTTCAGCTCCAAAGGCCTTTTGTAAAATGGAGTTTATCTCTTCTTGCGAGGGGATATCGAAGAAATCATCTCCTGTATTTTCCATTTTTTCAAAAACATCATCTGGGATATCGAAATTATCATTTTGCAGACTTTCCTGACGATCCATTTCTACAAACATCTGTTCGACTATTTCATCCGGAACTTCTGCAGCATCATCTTTTTCAGAAGGCTTCGGGTTTTCCTTTTTTTGAACAAACATTTTCGGAATCATCTTTTCAAAGATATGTTTCGGAATGGCATTTACTTCATGAGTGTCTGGGGGAACCATAATTCTGCTATTTCTCTCCCTTTCCTCTTCAATCTCAAGCTGCTTCATCACTTCAGCCGATGTTGCCTCTCGGGATACTTTTCCGCGTTTGCCCCGAATTGGCAGACAACCGGTTTCTTTGAAATAGGGTATTCCGTGTTTGTTGTAGACCTCAACAAAATTGTGGAGTTTCCGGTACAAGGAAGCCGTAAGCACTTCTTTCAGGCTGGGCATGGCGGCATTTACCTTTTCCATGTTGGCCAGGAAATCGAAGTCGGATGTATCAGGATCATGAAGCAATTCCCGAAAGCCGGAGTCGTTGACGGTACGGAACTGCCGTAGAAAAGCCACCACTTTCCTTGGTTCGTGGAGAATGGGAAATTCCATTAGCTCCGTTTGCTTTTTCTCTGAGGTAAAATTACCATCCGACAGCCTTTTAAATTGGCTTAAGTAACGCTGGTATTCGAGGTCTTCTACTCCCCGCACCATACGGAAGAAATGTAGCTTGCCAGCCAGCACATTTTTCAGTTCTGATTTTCCTTTGGCCTTTTTCGGGAAATAGTTTTCCAGAAACTTTTGCTGCGCTACATCATAACCCAGAACATCCCAGTTGTGCAGCATGGCACGGATTTCCCTGATGTATTCACGCCGAAGGTTTACCTTTTCATTTACCACAAGACCAGTAACTTCCTGGCATACATTGGCTTTCTGCAGCCTTACCTTTTTGTGGTTTACACTGAAATTTTCGGCTTTGATGATTTCATCCAGCTTGCCAAGAAATGCATCGGGAAATGGTCGCTCAGAGGAAAATGTAAGGTCGTCAGCATAGCGGCTGTAAATGACATCATATTGCTCTACCAGACCACGGAGGCGGTTATCGAGAAACCAACAAACCAGGTTGGAGAGAATGGGTGAGGCAGGAGAGCCTTGGGGGAGTGCATCCTTCAGTGTGCATATTCGGGTAACGAAAAAAGCCAGCTTCGGGGAAAACTTTAGACTTCCTCGGGATAGAACACCGTAAATCCTGCCCGCAGGAATGGAAGGGAAGAAATTTTCCAAGTCGATGTTGAGAACAAAAGGACTTCCGGCATGGGCTGCAGCATTTCCGGTAATTGACCGGCCCGGCAGAAAGCCGTGGGCGCTAGGGTGCTTGGGAGCCAGTTCGGTGAGCAGTTCGGCGGTGAGTTTCTGCACCCGCTTGAGCGGTGCTTTGGGTGCCGAAATGGTGCGCAGGGCCTTGCTCTTTTTCTGAATGTGGAACTCGGTGTAAAGCGAATCCCGATTCTTCAGCACATAGTATAGCAGCTTTTTACTGACCGGTTTTTTCCAGCCCAGGCGGGTTGCGTATCGCTCAAAGAGGAGCTGATACAGCTCTTCCAGACCTTTGAGGTCCTCGAGGTTGTGGCAAATATGTCTGATCTGGTCGGTCATAAGTTTATCTAGTTTAAAAAAGCAACACCTGCCGGGGTTTCTAAATCCATAAAACATAAATCTAAATCGCTTTATGCGTATGGTTGAGGTTATCAGCTTTAGCTGACCCAGGATGGGAAAGGAAAGAACCTTTCTTTCAGACCTTGCGAAACGCGAAGGCGAAGATCAAATCCATCCGGCAGGTGTTATGCTTTTTAGTCTTTCATATTGGTTTAGTTGGTGTTCATGTCAATCAAATAATTGCAAAAGTTCTTATATTCTGGATGGTTTTGATGAATAAAAACTTGCTACCGATTTTCTAGCCCGGGTAATGGCTGTGTAAAGATAGGCATGGTCATCGGCTCTGAACCAGGGATGAATCAATACGTGATCCCACTCGCTTCCTTGTGCTTTATGGCAAGTGATTCCATAGGCAAATCTTAGCCGGAGGGCAGACAAATATTCATCGTCCCAAATTCGTTGGGAGTCTCTGTAAGTCGGATTTTCTCTGTTTCGCTCTGCAGCTAAACCACGGAGCAATCCCATAGAAAGACCGTCCCTCTCTTCGGTAATCCAATCCAGCATAACCTTTTTTCGTACAAGGATAGGGTTTCCTTCTGAATTTCTAAACTCCACAGCTGCAAAAACAAAAGAAAGATCAGCCTTCGTCTCGATTGACCCCAATTCAACAACTACTCCTCTTTCACCTTTGGGAAATTGCTGATTTTCGTAAATCATGGTTTCATCCAATAAAACAAAATCTCCAACTGCGATTTTCCCGGATTTTCCCAAAGCGACTCTTATGGCACCATTGAAATAATTTACATTTCGATTGGTTGCCGCTATGTAAACAACACTTTCGGGATTTTCAAGCGAAAAAAGATTTTTGAATCTTGTTACAATTGCTCCAAATCCTGGAAAATGAAATCCTGGAAACCCTATTAAAGGTAAACCTGCATCTTTTTTTGCCCGAATTGCATTGGCAAAATTTAACACCTCTGAGCCATTGCCCTGCCTTTTAACTTCAGTCATATAGGTGTACTTTGATTCCAATTTAAATGTCCTTGAAAGGTATTCTGGGTCCAAGGCTTTGATAGACTCATTTACTGGTGGGAGCTGGTATCTATCCCCTATAAAAATAATTTTATTCTTGCTGTTGCCAGCCTTCACAAAATCAATCAAATCTGTGAGAAGACCATTGGGGGCACTAAACATCCCTGGATTGGTGACGTCACTAACCATTGATGCTTCATCTACCAAAAAAACAGTATAGGCTTTGAGGTCATTCTGTTTTTTCAAAAATTGGACCTGACCCATTTCAGTGAATTTGGTATTGTAAATTACCTTCTGGATGGTTTGGGCAATATGGCCTGTTTTACTGGCTAATACTTTTGCTGCCTGTGCTGTGGGCGCACATAAGTATAGACCAAATTCCTCTTGGACCAGGTATTCCACTACCGCCTTTAGCATGGAAGTTTTGCCAGTACCTGCGGCTCCAGCCAGGATATAAAAATCAGAATCGTTTTCCTTGTCGACAAATTCTGAAATTTCATAAAGTGCCTTCTTTTGCTCCATTGTTGGGGCAAAGGGCAAATAGTCAAAAATGGTTTTGTTTTCTACCAATGTCATTTCCTGATTCTCCATAGTTTCGTCGTTCATGTTGCAAATGTGTGTGGTTGAAGTGGTGTTGGAAATTGTCGAGTACATATTTGAAGTATTTGAGGCTTTTATTTTTGACTTTTTATATTTCGTTTTTTGTCGCTTGTCTGTCGTTTCGGATGCAAAGAAGTAGTGTACTTGATTCTTTAAGAAACGTCATATGCACATTTGATGTATTTGAGCGTTATTGCACCAAAATTTATTGTATCAAAACATGGCAAGTGAAGTTTCCGATCTTCGGATAAAGCGTATTTTTCTAATTCACAGTATTTTACGGGAGGGATTGGCCAAATCTGCTTTGGAACTTTCAACCATTTTAGAAAACAAGGGTTTGGAAGTAAACGAACGGATGGTAAAGGCGGATATACAATTTCTCCGGAATCTTGGGGCTCCCATTCCCCCAGGAAATAAGCATTCCAATTTCAAATACAGCAAACCCTTTACAATCCTCGAGGCAATTGAAGGAATTGATTTTGATGAAGTTGATGAGGTGTTGTCATACTTTTATCAATTGTATATACGAGTTCCAAAAGCCAGCTTCCTCGAGTTGGATAAAGTATTTCTCGCCTTTCAGAACCGGACGGTTCTGATGGAAAAGCAAAATATAGATGCTGTACAATTTGAAGAGGTGAACTATGCTGGAAAGAAATGGCTTGGTGACCTAATAAAGTATATTCAGGAACGGCGAACGATTCGCTTTCGGTATAAGCCCTTTACATTTGATGAGAGTGAGCGAATTGTTCTGCCTATCTTGCTTAAAGAATACAATAAACGTTGGTTCCTCATCGGATTGGAAAAGGAAACCCGAAACTATCAAAACTTCGCTTTGGATCGGATTTCAAGCAAACCATTGCCAGCGACTGAGCCATTAATTTTGACCGAAACTACAGACATTAAGGCACTATTCCGAAATATGATTGGCGTTTCGGCTGAAGGGATGCCGGAAAAGGTAATGGCCTATATTTCCAATCCGAGGGCACAATATGTTTTGACTAAGCCCTGGCATTCTTCTCAAAAAACAAAGGAGGTAGAAGGGGGAATTGAGTTTGAATGGTTTCTTGTGGTAAACAGGGAATTGAAAGCGAAGATCCTGGAACATCTACCGGATATTAAAATATTGGGCCCAGAGCATCTGAGGGATTGGATCAAGGAAGTCCTTCAAAGGGCTTTGGAGAACCAGCAATAGGGATGGCGGTGAAAATCTTTTTTGGCTTAAAAAGTTTCAAACGAAAAGTTCCGATCACACCAAAGTCTTGGAATGCCTTGAGAAATTGGATAGTAGATATAAGAATAGGCTTTTTGAAGATGTAGAAAATTTGTGTTTTTCAAAAGTCGGACATACATTGCGACCCTTAAGAAAAAAAAGCTGCACGGGCGTAAAGAATATTTCTTTCGTTGCATTAATGGCTGAAAATCAGAAGCTTAAAAATCCACCCATTAAGGAGACAATCCTTGCCGTTTCCTTTAGTGAAAGTGTTGAATTCTCACAACTGGAGAAATTTGCTCAAAATCCAAACATTGCAACCTTGTTTCCTAGGGTGAATAAGGGATATGAAGCAGAAATTAAGATAGAGGGGACAAAAAGCCCCAAGTCTGAGTTTCGCTCAGAGGGCTTGCTACTAATTGGAAATGCTGGTGAAAATCGACATTTGCATATCCGGAGAGGACAAATGTCATTTCATGCAATTAAAGAATATTGTGAGTTTGAGCAATTTTTGGAGCAATTCATAGTCATTTGGGATGAGTTTCAGGTTACAGTAGGTGAGAAAGCAGTTACCTCATTATCAGTTCGCTACTTGAATGAGATTGAAAGGAAAGATGGTGAAGCACTTACTGAGGTACTTAAGATTTATCCAATCCATCCATTTCAAGTAGAAAGGAAATATAATAGCCTAATAAACTTACGGTTTAAGTGCAGAGAAAATCCTGAGGTGCATGCAAATGTTGTTACCGCCACAATTGAACGAGATCAAAATCAATATGTTGTACTGGATATAATCCTTACTAAAAAGTTTAGGACCGCACCAAATAAGTCTAAATTAAAGGAGATTGCGCAAGAGTTAAGAGAACTCAAAAACGGCATTTTTTTTGAGTGTATTACAGAAACAACGAGAAACAGATATAATTAATGGAAACCAATTTTGACATCATAAAAAAAAGAGATGAATTGCTTTCAAGTGAATCAGCAGGAAGTACTTATCAGGAATATTTTGAATCTGGGTTGGAATCATTATACCCTTCTTATGATACAGAAGTACTAGGTCTTCTTAAAAATATTCAATTTGAAAACCCCCAACTAACTAATTACCAAAACCTTATTTTGGTAGAACTCTTCGGAGCATTCGATTATATAAAAAGGGTAATTGACCCTGAACGATTAAAGGGGTTTAAGCACTTGCTTACGGAAGATATGGAATTGGTTCTTTTTAGAAGAACAGAACATGGGTTAACCAATTTAGTTATTGATTCTGAAGAAGGTATTGCATACTCCTATATTGGAGAAGCAAACAAGAAAAAAGTTCTTGAATTTTATAATCAAGATGCTGATTTTGAAGATATAGCCTTCTCATTCTTTTCAAATTAAGATGATGGGGCCTGATGGAAGAATGTACAATAGCTCATATTCCACCACGATTACTTACAGCTAAAAGGGAACCGTCGCAGATTTTTGAGGTTGGCGAAAAACTATTTAGAAGGTCTACCAAAGAGGAACTTGAAAATCCATTCGCAAGAATTTCTCTCTACGATATTTCACACAATAGGGAAGGAGTAAAAGGAGCAGTTTTATCAGAACCGGCTGATGTTTTATATTGCTTTGATCCCCTTCTACCCCAAATTAAATACGAGTTGGAAATTTGTATTTTGGAAATTGTGACACTCAATCCAGAATTTAGGTATTGTAAAATTTTCACAGATCCATTGAAAGAGAGTATCACTGCAATGGTTCAACTATTCCATGACCCGGTAGCTTGTATGTATCCTCACTCCGTTTTTCAAATCCCGTTTTCAACATGGGTTAAAATTTCAATTTTAAGCAATTGAAATTAAGCCGCTTATAATATTTGATTTTGAAAATGGGATACTGCAAGGTTATTTTTGAGGGTGTTTATCCGACGTAATCCAGGCCGCAAAGGAGCCATCAGCATTCAGATTGTTGAAAAGGTTAAGGGGCGTGTTCGGGTTATAAAAACTGTGGGCACCAGTACTGACCCGGATAAAGTTGAGGTGTTTTTTCAAAGGGCAAGAACTGAGATAAAAATGGCGGTTGGCCAATTGACTCTTTTCCCTTCTCAAACCGACCATATTGTTGAGTCATTTATGGGTTCCCTCTCCAATGGACAGATACAAGTTGTTGGTCCTGAGCTTGTAATTGGAAAGATGTTTGATAAAGTAGGATTGAATCAGATCAATCAGGAGCTATTCCGGCATCTGGTTCTCTGCAGAATAGTTCATCCAGGTTCAAAATTGAAAACCGTGGATTATATGCACCGTTATCATGGGGAATCGATTTCGGTGATGCAGGTTTATCGCTTTCTGGACCAGTTCTCAAAACAAAATCAGGAGCAGGCAGAGACTTTAGTATTTGAGCACTCCAAAGCACTTATGGGTGGTGAATTTAGTACAGTGTTCTATGATGTAACCACTCTATATTTTGAAGCCTCCGACGAAGACGATCTCAGACAAATGGGGTATTCCAAAGATGGAAAACATCAGAATCCACAAATTTTGGTTGGGCTTCTTGTAGGGAAAAATGGTCTCCCACTTGCTTATCAGATGTTTAAAGGAAGCCAGTTTGAAGGTCATACCTTCATACCTATTCTCGAGGCTTTTACCCAACGTCTTTCAGGGAAAAAGCCCGTAGTCATAGCCGATGCAGGTTTGCTTTCAAAAGAAAACGTGAATGCACTCCAGTCGGCCGGATATGGCTTTATACTAGGAGCAAGATTAAAGAATGAATCGGAGGCAATCCGGACACAAATTCTGGGCCGTAAACCGATTGAGGGTAAGCCTAAGGAGTTGAAACGAAAGGACGGAAACCGTTTGATTATCGGTTTCTCAAAGGCCAGAGCTAAAAATGATGCATCCAACCGAAAAAGAGGATTGAACAGGCTTGAGAAGGCTTACAAAGTCGGAAAGCTCACCAAAGAACACCTCAATAAAAAGGGATATAATGTATATCTGAAAATGGAGGGGAAAGCAACAATCAAAATTGATTATGATGCTTTCAACCGGGATGCAACCTGGGAGGGAATCAAAGGATATCTAACCAATACCAAAATGACCCGATTGGATGTAATGGCAAACTACCATCATCTATTCCACATTGAAAATGCATTCAGAATGTCAAAAACAGATCTGAAAGTTAGGCCAATCTATCACCGGATCGAAAACAGAATCAAAGCACACCTCTCCATTGCTTTCTGTGCATATGCTGTCCTAAAGGAGCTTGAAAATACTCTAAAGGAGTGGAAACTAGAAATCTCAGTAAAACGTGCAGTGGCGCTCACCCAAAATATGTATGCCATCACATATCTGCTTCCTGATTCGAAGAAAAGCATTACCCAAATGCTTAAAATGGAGCCAGAACAACAAAATTTGGCGGATACTTTTGCCAAATTCTGATTGGGTCACTGCAATGTTGAAAACGGGAAAGAGAGTATCACTGCAATGGTTCAACTATTCCATGACCCGGTAGCTTGTATGTATCCTCACTCCGTTTTTCAAATTATGGTTAATGAGGTGGAGGTTTCAAAGGCGAATTATGAAGATACAATGGGCCATAAAACGTATAAAAAAGTCCGAACCATGATACGGCATGAATTAGCTACGATGATTATTCAAAAGGAAGTAGATCAAAACTCATAAACTAAAATAAAATTGAAATAAATTACTGATCAGCCTCGCAGCGCAAATTATGAGCCAATTTGAAAAATATTATTGTTAAATGAATTTCGGAACGTAAACCTAATTCTATATCACTCACTTCCTACTTTGGAAGTACACAATTTCACAACTGCGGCACTTCCGGAATTGTTGAGCCAGGTCCGAAATGTTAAATCGGCCTTCTCGAAGATATCAAGCCCTCTTCCCAATGAGATTTTCCAACCCGCATTTGTTTCTATCCAACGATCGTGGGTTTCCTCAAAAGTGAAGGTGAAAGTAATGTCGAGGGGATCCAGTGAGAGCCTGGCCGAATTATTTAAATTGAATAAATTCTAATTTTTACATAGTTTTTTAATGTAGTTGGAGGCATCTTTCTCACCAAGTGCTTCTGCTTTTTTCAAATCTTGACACCCCAGAATTGGGTTTTCTAAGGCAATGTAGGCCCTACCGCGGAAAAAGTAAGAGTTAGAGCTTTGAGGATTTAGCTCAATTGCTGTGGTCATATCTTTAATGCAAGAAGAAAACTTGCTCTCCATAAAGTTAAGCTCACCTCTGCTATCTATAGCTAAATAAGATTTGGGATTCAATAAAATTGATTTTTCTATGTCTGCCCTAGCTTCAACAAACTGTTTCAATTTGATTTTAAGGTAACCCCTATTATTATAGGAATTAAAATCTAATGAATCTGCAAGAATAGCCTTGGTGTAATTGACAATAGCTAAATCAAAATTACCCAACTCACTATTACAGTATCCAATATAGAAATAATGACGATTACTCTTATATGCAAAAGCATCATTGATATATTCTAACTCCTTTATAGACTCTTTATATTTTTTCATTTCAAATAGCACAATTCCTTTAACTAAAGAGTATTCATATGGATCATCTCCATTTGGATCGAATATCATTCCCTTACTATTCAGAATTTTTAAAGCGTTGCTCAGGTCACCATTAGATAAGTAACATTTTGCTATATTAACGTATGCCATTACAATTTCCGGTGATTTTTTTATGCACTCTTCAAATTTTAAAATGGCTAATGTGCATTGGTCTTGTCTCATATATGCTTCACCCATAAAAATATATATTTTGGATTTAATATTTTTTGAGAATTTTATATATTTATAGCCGTAATCTAATATTTTCTGATTATCTGAATCGATCTCATAATTTTTTGAAACGGTTAGATAATAAAATATTTCAAAGTTAAAGGGATTAAGTGATTTAAATTTTTCTGCGTAAATCTCCAAACTATCATATTTTTCAAAAAATTCATAATAATCACATAGATCTAAAAGCCAACTACTTCTCTTTTCGAAATCATCAATTTCAATAGATCTCAAAAAATCAGTTTCGATTTGTTCTATTAAATCATCCGTGAAACCTCTGTACGAAATTGAGTTAGGTATATATTTTCCATTGGTACCAAAATATTTATAGGTAAGCTGGGCTCTTGCCCAATATGCTTCATGGAAATCGGGATATTTCATAATTGCCATGGAAAAATAATTTAGGCTTTGATTTACATCATCGACTGAGTTGCAATCCCTAAGTTTTTCAAATCCTTTATTATAATACTCAATCGCCTTTGATTGGTTTTCATTTATAATTTCATCTTTCCCACTATGAAAAGTTAGGGTGCCATTTTCGGGATTTAGAGTAAATGTACCCAGCTTGCTTAATGCTGATTGGCCTAATAATAAAGGGGCTTCAAGATTATGGACAACCGATGCCTCTACATTTTGAATCTTTAAGCCCCCAATTGATAAAGACCTTAGACGAATAATGGTACCTTCAGATATTGACCCTGTAGCATCTTGAAAAGATTGCTTTCCTAAAATTTCGTTGTCGGAAAGAAGACCTGATTTGTACATAAAAAGCGCCTCAGTTAACGATATAGAAACTTGGCTTGCCCCTGTGTCAAAAATGAACTTCATCGGAACACCATTTACTGAACACGGAACTCTGTAAACCCCACCAGCCTTCTCCAACTTAATTACCACCTGAGAGAATAGAGAGCTTGTTTTGAAAAATACTATCAGAAGTAAATATTTCATTTCACTATTTGTTGATTAATTGAATATTAAAAGGTTTCAAATTCAATATTTGAAATTTCAGAAAGGGAAGAAATTGCTAAACCATGAAAACCAGAACAATTTGTTGAATCCAAAACAATTTCATATTCTTCGAGAATGTTATCTGATTTTATAAGTTTTATTAAAATTGGAATAGCTTTTTGGATTGCAATTTTAGCTAGTACAGCATAATCTACTTCTGGTGTTTTACTCCAAATACTAAAGCCCCAATTATTAACAACCTTATCAGAAATGATAATTTTTACATGGCTTTTGATTGTTTTTTCATGGGAAGTAGCTTCAATAGGAAAAAGAATCTGTACCGCTGCTAGCGGGTTCAGGGGCAGGTATGACTGATTATTAAATTTGATTTTCATTGGGACGATACTTTAAGAATTTTAAAAAGGGATGTTGATAAAAGTAGAAATGTTGAAATTGGCTTTTGCTAAATTTCCTGTGAACTTGTAACCACACTAAAATCAGCTCCAATAGCCTCAAAGTGCCGCCTTCCACAACGGATTTTGTCTGCTTCTGAGTTCCGGAGTTTTTCGAAGTTTTTGGTGCTCTTTGTTTCACGGACCAGGTAGATGGTTTGGTCCTCGTGTTTTACTATGGCCCAATCTGGGTTATATGTGCCAATGGGTGTTTCTACCACAAACCAAGCAGGGAGTTTGACAAACAACTTTATGTCATCTCTCTTATCAAGGTCCTCGGCAAATCTCCTTTCTACCTCGCTGTCGTAAATGACTTCGTTGTACACAGATTTACGAACACTGAGGCTTTGTTCGAAATAGTCTTTCAATTCTGCATCCCTGAATAGTTGCATGCTCCACTCTGTTTGGCCGACAGTTAGCTTTTCATATTTGATACCATCGATCATTAGTTTGTAAAGCTCCCTGTTAATTATGCCAGAAACTTCATCCATGTATTTCTGCGGATTGATGGTAAAATCTTTAAGGCGGTTACTTTCCGAAACAATGGCTGCAAGGGTCTTTCGGGTTAACTCTGTCTGTTTTTGTAAGTATGCCAACAGATCAGGCAGGGCACCGGAATATTGCATTTTCTGGTAATTGGACCGTGTTTCATGGGCGGTTACTCCTTTGTTTTGCACTTCCAATTGAGCCTCTTGTACCAACATAATGACAGGATCAATTGCCTCCATCTTTTGAATGGATTTTACGCAGTTGGAAATTAATTCTTCGGTTGAATACTTAACCTGGTAGGTTGTACGGTGCTTTATTTTGCTCCAAAGAATTTCAAATTCTTCATCCAGAAATATCTGCTTATTGATTTTCAGTCTTTTAGGTTCGACATCTTTTTTGATGTGGCGTTCTAATTGGTAGGATTGCAATACACCTATAACCTCTGATTCAATCGGAGCAAACTCAGGTGAAAGATTAAGTGAAAAGTCTTCTTCTGCAGGCCGAAAGGCCGGAAGAATTTTACCTCTGGAATCAATCATCCCCTTGATTTCCAATTCTTTCCACAGTGCCTCGGACCGTTCTCTTCCAAGCGGCTTTTCCTCTTCATTCTCTACCAAAGTCATTTTCGAAAAGGCAATTATAGGTAGTTTACCGAAGGTAACGCCGCAATCATCTTCGTATTCTTTTTGCAAGGAGGAAGCAAAATCATCATAACTTTCATTGGCTATAACGGTGAGCTTGTTGATGTTGTCGTCAAATATTCTGTCCCCGTTCTGATCTACCGGGAGCCGAAGGCCCCTGCCAATCTCCTGCCTTTTACGGAATACCCCAGGTGTTTCGTTCAGCGTACAAATCTGGAATACGTTTGGGTTGTCCCAGCCTTCCCGCAAAGCGGAGTGTGAAAAGATGAATTTAAGCGGTTCTTCAAGCGAAAGGAGCTGTTCCTTGTTTCGCATGATTTTGGCGTAGGTATCATCATCGTCTTTTGTACTTCCGTTGGTATCTTTAACTATTCCTTTCTTGTCCTGTGAAAAGTAACCATCGTGGATTTTATCAACCGGAAAAGTGTCTAGTTCCTTGTATTGAGGAAGTTGAACCAATTCCTGATAGTGCTTTTCGAAAACTTCTGAAAATCTACCTGGACCTGGTTTTCCGGCTTCATCGTAGGTTCGATAATTAGCAACACGGTCAAGGAAAAACAGACTTAGAATTTTAATTCCCTTTCCTCTTACCTGCAATTCTTTATCCAGGTGTTTCTTAATGGTATTCCGAATCTGGAGTTCGGTAAGGTCGTCCTTAATTCCACCACGCTCCTGGTTGAGATAAAGCCGACCGGCATTAAAATCAATGTATTCGTTACCAGGCTCAGCACTTATGTCCTGCACCTCGAAACCATTTTTATAAGCTGCTCTTTCATCTGAAAGATGAAACAAGTCGCTTCCTTGCTTTACGGTTATATCTTTCTCTGTTACCTTTCCTTTTCCCTGAATCTGAATCCGTATTTTTGCTTTTATTCCGGCTTTGTTATCTACCGAAAGTAGCTTTACATACGCATCGTTTTGGGCATTTGTCCCGGTAACAGAAGCAACGACAATTTGCTTTACCAGCCGAAGGCTGTATGCCTTTACTGGATCCAACTTATAAGTGAGGTTATACAAGTTGCGGTGTGTAGCTGAAAAACGGAATATACAAAGGGGTTTTAAGGACCGGATAGCTTCCTGGGCTCTGTCGGTATTATCCACACTTTGAGGCTCGTCAATTAGGAGGATTGGATTTGTGGCCTGGACAAAATCTTTTGGGCTGTAGCCGCTCAGGCTTTTGTCCATTTCCTGATTGAATTTGTTGGCTTCTTTATTAAAGGCATCAATATTGATAACCATGACCTGAAGCTGGTTGCTTGTGGCAAACTGCCTTATCCGGTTGGCTTTTTTGCTGTCGTAAACAAAATGTTCAAACTCAATATTGTTATACAGGGCACGGAAATGTTCGGCAGTAATCTCGAGGTTCTTCAAAGTTCCTTCACGAATGGCTACACTGGGAACTACGATGATGAACTTCTTAAAACCGTACTTCTGCGAAAGCTCAAATATGGTCTTGAGATAGACATAGGTTTTGCCAGTACCAGTTTCCATTTCAATGGAAAAATTGAGCCCGTTTTGGTTGAACAGATTTTCTGAAATTGGATCAATGTCGTTTCGCTCCTGAATGGTTTGCAGATTTGTAAAAATAGCAAGCCTATCCAAAACCAGTTGATTGCCAATGCCTAATTCAGATTGAAAAATACTCCCTTGAGGAGAAGATGTACCCGTTGCATTAATCTGAATGCTGAAATCGTCCTTCTGCAAAGGCTGGCCTTCGAACAAATCAGTAAGGCTTTCAACCGCTTCTTTTTGGTAGGGTTGGGTGCTGTCGAATTTTATTTTCATAAGGTTGAAATCATTTTGTCTCTAGAGCTATCAAATAACCATCAAATAAGATATTGCTGATAATCAATGTTTTAATTTCTGAATTAATTTCTCTATCAAATAGCCATCAAATAAGATTTTGATAAAGAGGGACAAGGCAACTTCAGAGGCCCCAAGTAGAGTTGGGATTTAACAGGAGTTATATTCACATTTAACATTTAGGTCTTCTATTTTTCTGTTTATCAATTATTTATGAAATTTATTTTACACCTGTCATTTAACAAACCAGTAAAGCAACAATTAACATTTTCACTCTCCGAGGGTATCATTACCCGAAGGGTTGAGGTAAATATCTTCGGATGTCCTTTTCAGGGTTTTCATAAAATCTCCCCTGCTTAGAATCTTCAATTGGTAAGCAGCCATTTCCAGTAGTTTTTTAAAGCGAATCTGTTTTGTGGTGCCAGTCTTTATCAATTCTGCATTGGTGGATTGTAAATTTGAAAGGACGGCCAACTCATTTATACTTGCAAAATCCCGTATATTTTTGCCATCAAGATCATGTTCCGGGTTTGCCTCCCGCCACTGCTTTGCGGTACAGCCAAACAGCGCAACATTTAAAATATCAGCTTCTTCTGCGTAGGCTATCCATTCTGTTTCCTTGGTGTAGTTCGATGCTGGAATTATGTAGTTTTTAACAGCATCGGTATGGATCGGGTAATTTACTTTGCTCAACACCCGCTTCACATTCCACTCCAGATTGTACTGGTTGTTTTCTACCTCTTTGAGCCGCTGGTATTCTTTGATTAAGTAGAGCTTGAATACCGGACTTATGGCCGAACCAAATTCAAATGCTATGTCTGCGTGGGCATAGGTGCCCCCATAACGTCCTGATTTCACGTAGATACCAATGGCGTTGGTCTGCTCTACCCACTGGCCGGGACTCAAAACAAAACTGGGTAAACCCGCCTGCATTCTAAAGTGGTCAAATTCGACCACTTTAAAATCTGGATTATGCATTTGCTCCCAAACTCCAAGAAACTCAAGGGTATAGCGTGCCCGAATCCAGTTTTTGATAATATCTGCTGCTCTGGCATCTCCTTCTCTGGCTTTTGCCATATCGGTAAGGCAGATAAAATCTTCCTTGTTTTTTGAGGCTATGGAAATGGCAATGTTCTGAACCTGAATTACTTTGTTTTGCTTGCTCATGGTGATTGTGAGTTATGCCTACACCGTCTGAAAGTTTAACACCTTTTTGCTTTTCATGATCTGCACAGCATTGGTTTTGAGCTGGTCGTTGTTTTGGAAGCCTAGATCCAGACAAATTACCCGGCTGGGTTGTAGCTCTGCCATTGCGGTAATGACCTCGTGGGTAAGTTCCTTCTCCAGGCAAATGAGCAATTCTCCATCTGCAATGCTGAAAACCTGCTTAGCAGCAAGGGAAAGGGATTCTATGCGGGTATCCAGCCGGAAACCTGCTTTAAGTAGCAACTCAAACAAAATATCTTCCTGGCTGGCTTTGGCTGAAATATGCTCTACCTGGTTGAAAAGTTGAGTTTGGATGGCCTCCGTATCTTTGGCTACTCCTGCATCCCAAACCTTAAAATGAGATGTTTGGAGTTTAAAAACGTGGAAGCCCAGATCAAGATTTTCATTGACATTGTCATTTTTAAACAACTCACCTTGAGCCTTCTCTCTGGCTGCTTTTTGATCTGTTTTTATTTTGACAGAAACCTTACGGATGCGCTCTTTGCCAAGTTCTGAAATGGTTCTAAAGCCAGCATTAAAGGCTTCGCTTTTTTCGTCTGTTGGTTCAGGCAATTGGACCAAAATAAATTTAAAATTCTCCCTTTCCTCACCTGCTTGTTTTAGAATCCCATGAGCTGAAGTAGATGAGCCAGAGAAAAAATCTAACAATATTTCATCCTTTTTGAAACCAACGATCTTTACCAGGTAGGCAATCAAATCTGAGGGCTTTGCAAAATCAAAAGGTATTCCAAGTTCTTGCAACTCCTTAGAGCTGTGGCGATTTTCAAATTTGTCAATAAAATCCACTGGTACTCGGCCATCTTCCTGCCTATCTTTTAGCCAAATTTTTGTATATATATTACAGCTTGATGTTTCACCCTCTGAATTTAAAAGCACACCCGATTTTGATTTTTTAAATTCAATATTCCCTTTAGCCTTCTCAGTAACATAGGTTTCGTAAGTCCAACGCCAGACGCCCTCTTCATTATTAAGGGGTCTTACTTTTTCTCCTTCTCTTTTTATTTCAGGCATAGAGTTTCCGGGAGGAATAACTAAAGATCCATCTGGTGCCTGAATGAAATATCTTTGGTTGGCACGGGCATCTAATGATGACTGATAAAGGCCCATTGTTCTATAAAACTCACCCTTTTTCGGACCCTCTTTCTCTATTTGGTTGTAAACCTTATCTGCTAATTCACTGCTAATGTCGTCACGGAAATTAGAGGCGATTAATGGGTCTTTAGCAAAAACTAGAATGTACTCAGTATTTGGTGAAAAGAATTTTCCCTTCCCACCTCCAGATTTCATTACTCTGGTTATTAAGCCAATTCTATTATCTTCTCCAAAAATCTCATTTGCCAAAAGAACTAAGTTCGCTAACTCAGTTTGCCCTATTGAAATGAAAAGCACTCCATCTTCCTGCAATAGGTTTTTCGCCAGAAAAAGCCTCGGGTATATCATATTCAACCACTTGCTGTGGAAGCGGCCGTCGGTGTCCACATTGGTAGAAAACTTGCGGCCTTCTCCGTCCGTCTGTCCGGTATATTCCAGATAAGTGTCCAGCGTTTCGCTGTAGTTGTCAGGATAAATAAATTCGTTTCCCGTGTTGTAAGGTGGGTCTATGTAAATCATTTTCACCTTGTTCTGGTAGCTCTTTTGCAGGAGTTTGAGTACTTCCAGGTTATCGCCTTCGATGAATAAATTGCCGGACGCCCCATCTAATTGCCCTGAATGAGAAGAACCAGAACTAAAGCCTTCGCCTTCGGTGTAAGGTGTTCCATCCGCTTTAAGGCTTTCCTCAGGGCATGGCGTAAGCGTAGCCATGCTGGGCTGCTGTATGGTGCGGAAGCATTCTGCTTTGCCTGGCCAATTGAGGCCAAAGCGTTCTTTGCCAGGGTCTATATAATTGCCTAACGTGTTTTTGAGGCGGTCCCAATCTATTTTGGTTCCTTCGGTAAACACCTCCGGGAAAAGAGATTTTAATTTTTCGAGTTGCTGCTCCTTGATATCGAGAGAGTTGAGAGGAAAGTTTTCTGGTTCTGTCATTATCCTATTGAATCTTTTTTCGCTCTGTTGAAATATCGTAACACCAATTGTGCATTAGCTGGCTCTGTGAGACCTCCCTTTGAATATGGGATAATATGATCTAATTCGCTATCCTCAATGGCTAAAATTCTCTGCTTTGAAATAGCACAAAATGGGTTTTCCTGAAACATTGTTACTTTCAAAGCATAAGGAAATGCCCTATGGGTGAATGAACTATTACCAATTATTTCCTCAAGCATATCCATGTATTTTCTAAAACGTCTTTTAACATTTTCAGTATTTGAAGTTTTATAACCAATTAGCTCTTGAAATTCCTGGTCAACAATCATTAAGTTTAGAAGACCTTCCCGAATATTGTCGGCATTTCGCAAAACTTCTACTTTCTGAAAATTGACGAAGCCCACCATTTGCAAGTCGAACAATGCCAAATTGATTTGAGAATCTGCCCATCTGCCGCTTTCATCTGAGGCGCCTGGTATGTACCGTCTGAAGGCATGGCTACCAAACACAGTTTTTACCAAATCCAAAGAATGGAGGAATCTCTCCTTATATTCCTTTGCTTTTTCCTTTGAAAGGTCACGATTGTCCCGCAATTCTTTATTACAAAACTGCTTCATAGAAGATTTGTAGTTCAAATAAGACTTCTCCGAAAGTGCTAGAAATCTGAGAATCAAACCTCTGTAAATCATTCTATTTTTGAAATTCTCTTTTTGGAGGAGAACATCAAAGTCTTCATTATCACCAAGTTCTTCCAATAGGTCTATGTATTTTCCCCGGAAGACAGTATTTCGAATTTCATCTTCATTTAATTTAGTTGATCCAGTATTAAGACGTTCGAATATTTCAAATTTTATATCTTCGTTGGACTCCTTTTTAATTACAATGGAATGTATTGTTGTTGTCTTAATTTTGGTCTGAAGATCTTTATCAAGTTGCTGGAAGGATTTACGATTTAGTTCTTTAAGTACTTTTAAACCAGATAGTTTAAAATCATTCCCATTAGGAAATTTTCCTTCAACGAAGGAAAGAAATGATGTGAGCCTTTGTTGGCCATCAATAACAGAAAAAGTATTATTTTTTTCCTCAGCAAGGTAAATTACCGGAATAGGAACATCCATAAGGATGGATTCAATTAATCGACTAGCAATCTGCTTTGTCGCAACAAAATTCCTTTGATAGGAGGGCTGTAAATCCAGGTCACTGTCATGTTTCATTGTTAGAAACTCACGAATTGAATAGTCCTTAGCCTGCCAAACAATTTTTCGTTGGTCTGGCGGCAAATCAAGGACTTCTTCACTGTCTCCACCCTCTTCGGTAAGTAGGTTATGATCAAATTTTTCTACTCCTTCTTCTTCTATGATTTCCATTTTTACGTAAGCAATATTATTGAGCTGATATTAATTATATTCAAAAATTTATGTAAAATAAATCAAATCAACAACTTAGATTTTATAAAGGTGTTGAAGTGCTAACTATTTTGGTGCATTTTAAGGAAAAAAGAGTTGCCGAATGCCATAAAATAATGTTAGACTTATTATCCCAATGTCATTTAGGATCGACCAAGGGAAAAAGGCGTATCGAACCTGTTTTAGTTTCCCAATAGGAACCCGAACTGTTTTTATCTGGCAGACCTCCAGATTCCGGACAAATCAATAGTTCAGCAAACTCAATTGTTACTTTTCCAAATTCAGTAACATCACCATCTCCAACCATTGAGCCATCAAAACTAAAATGGGCACCAACCTGGTTCCGAATTGCCTTGAGTTGTTTAAGTCTTTCGACTATCGACGAAAGCTCAACCGATTTATGATTAACAGTGAACTTGCCAAAAGCATCTTTTGAAAAGTGCTCCACTTTAAAAACTTTCAACAACTCCTTTGAAAGGCCAGTTAGAAGTTCATGTAATTGATAATCACCTTTAGGCTTCCGGGGCAACCTGGAAGCAAATTTTATTGTCAAATAGTCCAGGAGGTTTTCCAAAATCCTGCCTGATGAACCTGATATGTTTTCACGATGAAAATTCTCTTCATTTTCAAGCAATTGCTTGAGCTCATCTAAAATCAATTTACTATTGAAAACCCTGATGCCATTTTCCTTAGACCAGTTTCTCAACTCCAGAAAATGAACTGCCCCAGCTGGTGCCCGGTTATTTCTATAACGATCTCTCCAAGGCCGATAATGTGTCGTAATAATTATTTGACCGAAATGACTGGATTCGTCATGAAGTAAGTCAATAAATCTATCCAGGTGTTTCTCATCAACTGACATTACTACGTCATCCAGAACCAAGATTGTATCGCCATCACTATACTTCTTTGCCAAAGCAAGAAAAATGCAAATGCCTAAGGTGTCCAGATGAGATTCACTGTAAACAGATTGTGGGGTTATTCCGGTTTCAGAATGAAAGTCTGCCTGAAGCTCCAACGAGGTTTTGAATTTTGGATTGAGGAAAAGTTTAATTCCTCCAAGGCCCTCTGACGGATGAAGCTTCTGATACATTTGCTCAACATCTCCTGAAATTGAAAGAAGTTCATTATCGAAAAATTCCTTTCTGGCTGATTCAACTATGGTTAGTGTTTTAGAAGCTGCGATTGAGAGTTTTGCAAGATTCTCCATCTTCTCAGAATTAGAAACAATAGCTTTATACTGCGTTGATATAAAGTTGTGCTGCTCAACTGCTTTTGCTTTTGATTTCTGAGAATCTTCAATTCTTGAGTATAAAGTTTGAAGAGGGGTTATATTCTGAAGGTAGCAGTCGTAATTGGATTTCGGATCAATGCCAACACCCTTTACGAAGGGCAAAATTTCCGGAACTTTTAAACTGTAGTTGTTGATTGATTCTTTGTACCTGGCAATCAATGTACTTATACTAACGACAGCTCTACTTCTAAACCCAATATACTTCTCATGATTCTTTCTTTTAACTTCCAGGTTTTCAGCTGCTTTTTTTAGCACATCCATAGAAGCTATTTGTTCCCCCAAGGATTTTACAACCTTCTCCCTATCAATTGAATTTTCACAGACCGGACAACTTTTAATTTCTGTTTGAGCTGTCAAATAAGTTCTAGCTTTTTGAAGTAGTTCTAAGAGAATTGCGGCGTTTTTTTTGCTCTCCTTTTGCAGCTTAACAACCTCTTTTTCAGCATCATGAAAAGCTTTTAGTGTGGCTTTAAGAGACTCATTTAACAGAACAATTTCACCGTGTTTTGTTCCGATTGCCTTCCACTGATCCATCAAAACATTAAGCGTTTCAAGGGCCCTTTTATCTTTTGACAGATCTACTTCAGATTGAAGCTTTGCCCAAATCAGAAAATCTTCATCTGGCTTACCTTCTTTAGTCCAAGCCTCTTCTAATGTTTCTTTGGCATTTGTAAGAACACTTACCGCACTGTTTAGATTTTGTTCGGTCTCCCTATTTAATTTTCGGAGCTCTTCTTCTGAAGCGAAAATTCCAGACACATCAATGTAGTATTTTAAAGAGGAATATCTTTCTGAAGGCTTGGTGTTTACCATATTTACAATCTGACTTCTTCTTAAAAAACGAAGTGCAGGCTGTCCCGTCGATGGACTTTTTTGGAAATTTATTGTTGTGCCGGAAATTGAAGCTGAGTAGCTTCCTGAGTCTGCATTTAAAGTGATTTTGGTTTCCCTATGGCCAGTTCCAAGTGATTTAATAAATTGCTGGTCAACAGATGACTTATCATCAAGTGAGCCAAAACCATCAGTTAATAAGCAAACCAGTGCATCAGAAATAGTTGATTTGCCGTTTCCATTTTCAGCAAAAATCATTGTGATTTTTTTTGAGCTATCGAATTCAATAGTTACCGGTTTTGTCGCACCTCTAAAAGATGATATTTGGAGATTATTCAGCTTCATTGCCCTCCTGTTTTGATTTGCCGGGCATATTAATTATTTCTTCGAGAGCAATTTTCCAATCTGAATCTTTCATTTGGCCCTTTACTATTTTATTAACCAGTTGTTTCTCAGACGGACTTATTAGCCCTTCGGATTTTAAAGTATCGTCAATGATTTTCGCCAGTTGTTCATTGGTGTCGCTCATATTTCTAAAATTAAATTAACTCCCATTTTAAGATGAACAGGTCTTTTGATTTCACTTGCTGCGCCAGTCTTTGCTCAATGGTGTCAATCAATTTGTCTTTGCTACGTTCTATTTCCTTTGCAGCTCCATCGTAGTCTCTCCAGGCATCATCTCGGTCGTTCTCAAGACGTTTCCGTTCTTTTTCCAACTTTAACTTTTCTGGTAAATTAGGTGCAAGACGACCTTGTTTCTTTATATCCTTAATCTGTTCGTCTAACTCTTTCAGCGTTACCTTCAGAGAGTTTCGACGGTCTTCGCCCCAATGGTCCAGCTTTTCCAACTCAATTTCAAAGTAATGGGCATTTCGCAAACCTACCTTTTCCAGAATTTCATTTCTTCTCCGGGTTATTTCATTGGTTAACGCTTCCTCCAAAAATCTTGATGGCTTTCCAGAATTGTTCTCTATTGCTTCCAAACTAAAGAGCCTTTTGCATTGCTCTTCTTCTAGAGGGTTCCCTTCATCGTCTGCACCAGAAAGGAGAATATGATCTTCCACCTCAAAAGTAGATATTTCCAAATGTTGGCAAAGAAGCCAACCTGAGGTTCCCACTAATGGCTCAAGGATTGATATTTTTTTTGATTGACCAGTATATTGAAATTTAAGGTGTTTGGTTTCCAGAGAAGATGTCTTACATATTTTTATGATCTCCTGGGCAAGGGGGTGATGAATGCGGTAAACGTTGGCATCCTCTATGTTTTTCCCAATCTTGTAAGGGCCGGCATGAATTCCCAGTTTCGGGAAAGGGTTTTTTCGAAGGGTAAATGCAAATTCCGATTCTTTGAATTCTGCATTTTCCTGAAGATAGAAACGGGTTATGTTCCAAAGCCACATTTCATAGGCTCCAAGGAAATTGTCTGTGTCAAGCTTAATTTTTTCCAACACTGACTGGTCAAAATTTTCTAAAAGGATATTGTTGGTATCCTTAAATTTCTCTCTTTTGATTTCCTCCAATTCATCCCCTAGCCGCTTGAATTCAGCATCAATTTCCTCGGTAGTTCTGCATTCCTGATAAATTCTGGCAATTCGCCTTTCGAAATCAATCCCATTTTCAATTCCTCCAAGAACCTGGTCGCTTGCACCAAATACACCATTAAAAAGTTCGAATTTTTCTTTCAGCAACTCATAAACTCTTTCATCAGCCGCATTGGCTTTATTGAGAAAGTTCATAACTACTACATCGAACTTTTGACCGTAACGGTGGCAGCGACCTATTCTCTGCTCAATACGTTGGGGGTTCCAAGGTAAATCGTAGTTTATTATGAGAGAGCAAAACTGAAGGTTGATCCCTTCAGCAGCTGCCTCTGTGGCAATCATTATAGTGGCATCTTCCCTGAACTTGTCTACCAGGGCGGCTCTCATATCTGCGGTCTTAGAACCAGTTACCTTATCGGAATCTGCAAATCGCTTGTGCCATTCATTGTATATTTTTCTGGACAGAGGGTCCGTATTTGTGCCATTAAACAAAACAACTTTCCCCTGATAACCTCTTGCCTCAAGTATGTTAAATAAATATAGTTGTGTCCGGGTGCTTTCGGTAAAAATTATTGCTTTTTTTTCAGCTCCTAAGCGTTCAAGTTCATCAAATCCTTTGGCCAGACCTGTAAAGAGCTTTTCCCCTTTTGAATTGAGCCGAATGGATTTTGCTAGTTTCTCAAATGTTTTCAGCGATTCGATTTCCAGCTTTATTTGTTGATAATCGTACTCGGAGTAATTGGGTTCTGCCAGTACATTTTCATCATCTTCCCACTCGTCTTTCAGTTCATCGTAAGTTTCAAAATTTTCTGAAATGCCCTCTTCAAAATCCACACTTTCCTTTTTGGAAACGATGGTCTCTAATTTTTTCGCAAGGCCCTCAAGCGTACTTGAAATAGCATAAGTGGAGGAAGCCAATAAACGCCTTAAAATGAGGGTCATTAACTTCCGCTGGCTGGCAGGAAGAGCGTAAAGGTTTTCCCTTTGCAAATATTCTGTTACAAGATCGTAAAGTTGTTGTTCTTCGGAAGACGGATAGAATTCTTCTACCAATGCGATTCTGTTCGTGTACCGGATGTATTCTAATACCTGTCTACGAAGTGTTCTTTTGCAAATTGGCTTTAGTCTCTCTTTCAATTCATTGAAAACTGCTTCGTCCGATTGGCCACTGATTCGACTGTATTGAGCTTTAAAGCTTTTTAAATCGCCAAATGTGTACTCATCAATGATGCTGACTAAACCATAAAGTTCTAAAAGGGAGTTTTGTAGTGGAGTGGCCGTTAATAATATTTTTGGTGCTCTTACAACTGCGTCCCTGATGGCTCTGGCTATTTTATTACCAGTTTTATAGACATTTCTAAGTCTATGTGCTTCGTCAATGACAACCAAGTCCCAATCAACCAGTTCGACATAAGGCTGTTTGGTTTTTATAAATTGATAAGAACACAATACGATTTCATCCTGGTTAAAAGGATTTAAGTTCCTGGCTTTTATTGCATCATTAAAGGACTTTGTTTCAAGAATTATTGAAGGAAGAAAAAACTTATCCTGCAACTCCTGGCTCCATTGCTTCCTTAGGTTGGCAGGGGTAATAATTAGAATCTTTCTTTTCCGCTCAGCCCATTTTTGAGCTATGACCAAACCAGCCTCAATAGTCTTTCCCAAACCTACTTCATCCGCAAGGATAGCTCCATTCGAAAGTGGAGACCGAAAGGCAAAAAGTGCGGCTTCAACCTGATGCGGATTTAAGTCAACCTGAGCATCAACTAAGGTACTAGCAAGTTTTTCCATGCTGTCAGAAGAGACTCGTTTGGTCAGTTCAAAAGCGAAATATTTAGCATGAAAATTGGTTATCTGCATACGGGTCGAAAAGTAGGGCAATACTAAATAAAATAATGCATCCTAGAATCCCCTCAAAGATTTCAATTTCAAGTGTTATTGGTATAATTCAAGCCTAGTGGCCTTATCCTAAACACAGTTGGTATCAGGTATCACAGTCTCAAAGCCCTAGGGTCAATGATACCAGTGATACCATGATACTAAAAGGCATCTTGTTTAATGGCAACAAAGTCTTGGTTAAGCCGATACCACTTTGGTTAGCCACAATTATTGCTAGTTTTTTGAGGTATTGGCAATGGGCTTTTTCCTTTGGGCTTTGGACCTGAGGGCAACTGGAAGCGGAATTCCCAAAAGCATTTTAATGCCGGCCCACTCTTACCACAAAAAGAATTTTGCCTGTGAGAATTGTAGAGGCTGTTTTTAGCATGTGAATATGTTGGAGGAACTACATTTAAATAAATTTTAATGAGGCATTTAGCTTTCTTAGATTCAAGAGATAAATGCAACTTTTTGGGTAGGCAATTAAGCCCTATATTTTTTCAGAAAAAGAGAAGGAAATGAATCCCTCCCCTTTTTTCTGA
>JBIPOE010000153.1:0-2503 GCA_044379485.1 Catalimonadaceae bacterium | reverse complement strand
ATGCCATAGCAATTCAGGATCAATCCTTGGCCTTAGCCTATAAACTGGAATTCGAAGAAATGTGGGGGAGTAGTACCCAGACACCAAACTTTGCCATATCAAAATTCGGCCCCTACAAAACCGACAACACCCCCCATAATTTCATAATCGGTGGTAAAAAAGTAGAATGTTATTTCAGCCCCAGCGACGATACCAACACACAAATAATAGCAACCATAAATTCAGCAAACTCCGACATCGACATAGCCGCAATGCTAATCACCAGAACCGACATCAAGGATGCGATTCTGAATAAATTCAACTCCGGTCTAACTAACATCAACTTAGTAACCGACACCCAAAACCCTTCCGGCAATCAGTTCCTAACCATCCAAGCTGGATTGTCACCCAACCACGCCGTAAAATCCTCTTTCTCAGGAATAATGCACCACAAATTTATGGTAGTAGATAATTTCGCTCCTTCCTCAGACCCGCTAGTACTATTAGGTTCCCATAACTGGAGCTCGGCTGCCCAAACAAAAAACGACGAAAACACCCTCATCGTCCACGATGCCAATACCGCCAACCAATACTACCAATCCTTCGCCTACCTATACTACAAGCAGGCGGCATAATAACAAATCCACTATCCGTAAACGAAAATTCTTTAGCATCAACCTGGACCATCTATCCAAACCCTTCAAACGGCATTTTCCATATCGAAAATAGTTCATCCACCACACCCGATAACACAACCCTAAACATAATCGACATCCTCGGCCGAACCATCCTATCTAAAACCTACAACCCCAACGAAACCATAGACCTATCCAACAACACAACCGGCCTCTATTTCATTCAATTGCAAAATCAGAATCAATTTACAACCTTCAAAATCGTAAAACAATAAATAAATTACTACCTTTCACTTCTTAAAAAAAAGAAAATAGTAATATGAAAAAATACAATTACCTATACAACTACTTCATAAACATAAAATTTAAGAATATCTAGAAGGTTGTAACGTTTATGAAATACATTATTTTACTCTTAGTATTGCTATTTTCAACATTTCTTTTTGCCCAGCCAGGAAGTTTAGATGCTACATTTGATAATGGACCAAGTTCAATTAATTGGGGTCTTGTTAATACTATTTCTGTTCAACCGGATGGAAAAATCATAGTGGGGGGGTCATTTAATTTTACTAGTACTGTTTTTACTCTAAATTTAGCCCGCTTAAATGCTGACGGTACTATTGATATAAGTTTTAAAAGTGGGATAGGTGCAAATGATACCGTTAAAGCTAGTCTATTACAATCAGACGGAAAAATCATAATTGCTGGTGAATTTTATGAGTATGACGGCACTTATGCAAATAGAATAGCCCGTCTGAATCCTGATGGAACTTTAGATACCAGTTTTAGCTCTGGAACGGGTCCAAATGATGATATATTAAATTTATCCCTTCAAGCGGATGGGAAAATTATTATTGGTGGTTATTTATATTCTTACAACAACTCTATTGTAAATAGAATGGCACGCCTAAATTCTGACGGGAGTTTAGATACTACTTTTAATTTTGGTATAACTCCAGAACAATGGGTACAGCGTACACTTGTTTTGCCTGATGGTAAGATTCTTGTATCAGATAATAGTACTGGTTTTTTTAATAGCCGTTTAGTTCGTTTAAATACCGATGGAAGTGTAGATACAACTTTTCAAATTAATAATGGAGATTTTCAAATCATAGATATTAAACTTCAACCAGATGGAAAAATTATTATTGCAGGAGAATTCAAAACAATTAATGGAACTGCAGCTGGTTGCATTGCTAGATTGAATACAGATGGGACTATGGACACTAGTTTTAATTCAGGTCTAATTTTCTCCAATGGTAATAATGGTGTGAATTTTGGGGGTTTAATTTCCACGGTGTCACTGCAATCAAATGGTAAAATTATCATCGGTGGATGGTTTGACAATATCAACGGCATAGCCAGAAACAATATAGCGCGTTTAAATAAAGATGGAAGTTTAGATTTAACTTTCTCCCCAGTTGGAGGTGTATCTGGTTTAGGTGTCAATTCTTACCTTGTTTGTTCAACAATTCAATCAGATGGGAAAATTATTGTTGGTGGTCAATTTATTACTTATGACGGTATTCGTACAAATGCTATCGTTCGATTAAACAACGATCCAATGCCACCCATTGCAGCTGCACAATCAGTTTGTAGCAACGCTACTGTTGCTGACTTAACAGCTTCAGGAACAGATTTAAAATGGTATGACACTATAACTGCTGGTACAGCACTAGCACCAACAACGGTTTTAACTTCTGCCACTTATTATGTTTCACAAACGCTGGGAGGAATTGAAAGCGATAGAGTAGCAGTACCTGTTACATTAAATACACCTATAATACCAATTTTCACGCAGCCAAATGATAGTTGTCCAGGATCAACTTTACAACCATTGCCCACAATTTCAAACAACGGAATTTCAGGAAGCTGGTCACCACCATTGG
>JBIPOE010000154.1:0-2507 GCA_044379485.1 Catalimonadaceae bacterium | reverse complement strand
GAATTGAGCTGACTGATGCGGGTTTTCACCGTATCTGAGTGCTTTTGCTTTGGTTTCCGAAACCTTCAGCGCCAAGATGTTCTCAGTTTGGTTGAAGTAATTGAAAATATGCGTGTCATAATTGGAAGAAACCTGGAAAGCCTGCGCCGCGAAATAATGTCTGTCAGCGAGGGTAGTTCCGCCATCTTGCTCAGCTAGTTTAGCCTCCAACTCGGCATATTGAGCTTTGGAAGCGATAATGGTCACGTCTTTAAAATTCTTTGCGGCAGCTCGGATCAGTGAAATCCCTCCGATATCGATTTTCTCAATTACGTCGGCTTCTGCTGCTCCGGAAGCAACGGTCTCCTCAAAAGGATAAAGATCCACGATCACCAAATCAATCGCCGGGATGTTGAATTCTGCAGCCTGAGCCAGATCCTGACCATTTTCTCTTCTGTATAGAATGCCTCCGAAAACTGCCGGGTGGAGGGTTTTTACTCTTCCTCCGAAGATCGAGGGATAGCCTGTAAGCTCTTCCACAGGGATTACTGCTGCGCCTTGCTCCTCGATAAACTGCTGAGTGCCACCTGTAGAGTAGATTTTTACCCCGTGCTTTTTCAGCAAAGCGATGATAGGTTCGAGGTTGTCTTTATAATAGACAGAAATCAGGGCAGATTCTATTTTTTTGATTGCCATTTGGGAATGGATTTGGATGAAATCTTTGGAAGTCGCAAAGGTAGAAAAAATGCTTGGAAAGGCAGGGTGAAAATCAGTCTTGGTTTGCCAAGTGCTTTTGGGGTTTTCCGAAGGATCAGTTAAGGCCCGAAAAGTGTCGACCTCTTTCGATAAGAAGCTTTTTGAAAATAATTTGAACTATGTGTACTGCATCAACCCACTTCCAATTCTTAGTTTCGACTGAGGAGGGAGTTGGATGTCCAATCCGCAAAAAGGCCAATCCAAAACAGGTCATTCTGCTTGTAGGCCTGAGGAGGGATTGGCTTTCAAACTGAGAAAAATAAAACTATTTGAAAAGCCGAGAGACTTTTTCCCTTCTTTTTTTAAAGTCCTTCCGGAACAAAAATAATCACACTCCAACTTAAGGCCCCTAAGAACTTCACCGGTTTCCCCGGAAAAATCGGGGCATGCAGTGCAATAGCGGTTTCATGCTTGGCTTTGCAAGCCCCACGAAAACCTAGTTGTTATCGGCTGTTCTTCTGTCTGCCCGAAGCGGTGTTCTATTAATTTTGTTTACAAGGTTTATTATTGTTTATTTTATTCTGAAAGTCTGTTTCTTTTATTTAGATAATAGTGCCACAGAAAATAGACTGCAAGTGAACGAAATGGTTTCCATTTTTCCGCAAGCAAGATTATCTCTTCTTTTGTTTTTGCGTCACTCAATTCTTTTACTGTATTTACAACAGCGATGTCGCCAATCGGGAAAATATCTTTTGATTGAAGGCAAAACATTAAATAAATATCAGTAGTCCAATCGCCAATGCCTTTAATGCTTGTGAGTTGTTTTCTTATTTCTGTCTCGTTTAATTTTGGTAATTCTTCTAAATCAACATCACCGCTAATTATTGCAGTTGATAACGCACGAAGATATTTTGTTTTTTGTCGGCTGATTTGACAACTTCTCATTTCCTCGTCTGTAAGTTTGAGAATGTTGGAAGGTGTAAACTCAACCAAATAACTATTGAGTTTAATAAAATGTGCATTGGCAGAAGCTAAACTTACTTGCTGTTCCAATATTATTTTAGATAAAGAAATAAAACCTTGCGGTCTTGTCCAGTTTGGTGGATTTCCATAATTTTCGTTTATTAAAGCAAAAATGTTATGGGCGGTTGTGAGTTGCTTAACGTGTTTTGGGTTAACAATATTCATCAACGATTTCATATTTGAAGCGACTGTTGTTTGTAGTGAATATGATAAGTACTAAAAATTTCTTTCTGTATTAATTGTTTCACTATTGAATGGTTATTTTCACGATAAGATTTGTCCCAAATAATATTGCTGTTAAAGTCACCAATTAATATTGTTGGCTGGTCTTTAAGCAAACTGTCATAGTGATGAATGGCTTTCCAAACTTGCGTAATGTAACTACCATCAGGGTTTTTCGGATTATTTGCCCAAATAGCAAAAAGCTTAAAGTCAATCTTTCCGCCAGTAACTGCAATTGTAAGAACATTTTTGAAGTCTGGGTTGTGCAAGTCAAGAAGTTTAAATCTAAAGTCGCTATAAGAAAAAACGCCAAGTCCTTTGTTAGGGTTGTTGCCAAACCAAATGCTGTTAGTTGGAAGTGGAACGTCAGCTTAGAATTTCAACTTGTCTGGATGTTCGCTTTCAGGAATAATTTAAATGTCAGGAAGATGAGTTAGGATAAACTCCGCCTTCTTTCTGAATGCTCCTTGACAATTCCAAGAGATGATTTTCATTCTGTCAGTTGATAGTTGCAAGGCGCCTTAGAATAGCCGCTAACGTTTTGCCGCTTTGCGAAGGCGGGGATTTTCAGCACTAAACTTCATTAG
>JBIPOE010000055.1:0-29599 GCA_044379485.1 Catalimonadaceae bacterium | reverse complement strand
TTTCTGTGCGATGTTGCCCAATCTGGGTGAGGAGAAACTTTCATTTATAATACGCATTTACGTAATACAAACAAAATATAAAAAAACCAGAAACACAAGTCTTTGGCTGCTTTTGCTACATATTACGTAAATTTTAGGCGGAGTTAGAGGTTAAGTAGATTTCAGAAAAAAGTCCGCCCAAAAATTGGACAGACTCTTCATCAATTGAATAGTTAAAGAAAAAAACGTTTATGCTTGTTTTTGCAATTGAATATCCAATGCCAATTTGATTTCATCACTTACAACAATGCCACCAGCTTCTGTTGTAGCGCTCCATTTTAAACCAAAGTCCTTTCTGTTTATAGTTCCAACTGCCTCGAAACCAGCTTTTACATTGCCATAGAAATCTGTCATTAAACCAGAAAAAACGACATCCAAACTTATTTTCTGAGTTGTTTCCCTGATGGTTAAATCGCCAGTCAATTTCATTTTATCTCCTTCCTTTGCCAAAGATCCTGATGTGAAACTTAGTTTTGGAAAGCTGGCTGCATTAAAAAAGTCATCGCTTTTTAAATGACCATCTCTTTGATCATTTCCTGTGGTGATAGAATCAATATCAGCTGAGAAGCTCACATTTGCATTTGTAAAATCTTCATCTCCAGATGTTTCTACATTTGCTTCGAATGTGGTGAATTTGCCTGAGACAGTTGAAATCATCAAGTGTTTCACTTTAAAACTGATTTCCGAATGAAGGGGATCTATTGTCCAGATTGCCATAAATTGAAATTTATAAAATATTAGAATACAAATGTATAAACATTAAGTGTATATACAATTAAAATTCAAAAAAAATCAGACCCGCATTTTATCCAACAAAAAATTAAGTTGAACGGCCTCTTCTTTACTAATGCCATTATAGTTTTCTAGCCACTTATTCATTTCTATATCAAGCTTTTGTAGCAAAGCCAAACCTTCAGTTGTAATACCTATTTCAACCTGCCGCCTGTCGTTGGGACAAACATTTCTTTCTAATAAATGCTTCAATCTAAGTTTTTCTACCAGCCTGGTTGCGTTGCTGTTGCGGTCCAGCATTCTACTCGAAATGTCCAATACACTTAGTTTTTTTGGGTTTGAGCCACGCAAAATTCTTAAGACATTGTATTGTTCCGGAGAAATTCCATGGGTTTTAAATCGCTTTTGGTTGAGCGAATGAAAATGATTGGCCGTGAAAATCACATTTACAATGCCTTTTTCAATTTCATTTCCAAAGGTTTTTTGTTTGAGGGCTTCTTCGAGCGTCATTTTGGTCGATTTAAAATAAATGATTCAATTGGAATTTACTTCAACAAAACTATGATAAAAAATACGAATAGAGATACTGGTGTGAGTACCTTCCAACTCATGCCCATCAATTGGTCCATTCTTAATCGTGGTAAAGTCCATCTGATCCAAATCATGAGTAAACCAATGGTCCAGCTTTTAGCCAAAAGCCAAAAAAATGAAGGCTGAGAAAGTAAATGAGGATAGCCGAAATGAGGAATAGGGGAGGCGTTTCCACCAAAAAACAAATAGCTCATTACCAGTGATAAAATGAGCATCATGGCGTATTCGGCAAGAAAGAAAATAGCCCATAAAAATCCTGAATACTCAGTATGGAAACCACCGATTATTTCCGATTCTCCTTCTGGAATGTCAAAAGGTGCACGGTTGCTTTCTGCCATAATACAAACAAAGAAAACTGGTAGTAAGCAAATCAAAATTGGAAATCGAAAGAGATTCCAATTGAAAAATCCACCTAAACCTGAAAGCTCGATTTTTAACAAAGAAATAGGCCATGCCATATTTCCATTTCTGGGATTGTTTGAGATATTTGCCTGAAGTTCTTGAATAACAGTTAGTTCTGCTGAATTTGAAATCCAGAAAAAACAGAGAATGGAAATACCCAAAGGCACTTCATAACTTACCATTTGGGCAACTGCTCTACCAGCACCCAAAAGTGGGAATTTACTTTGGCTGGCATATCCCGCAATAAAAATGGCTATGGCATCAATTGAGATAATGCCTAAAAGTAATAAAATACCTCCAGGTAAAGGGCTGAATGTTGATAATTCAGGCCAAAGTGGAACCAAGGCAAAACCACAAAAAACGGAGGCGAAAATGAGAAACGGAGCAAAAAGGAAAAGAAATCGTCTTGCATTTGCTGGAACAATTGTCTCTTTTTGAATGAGTTTTATCAAATCTGCCGCAGGTTGCAACAAACCGGATTTGCCTACATGTTTTGGCCCAATCCGATCCTGCATAAACGCGGAAAGTTTCCTTTCTGAATAAAAAAGAAAAAGGACTGAAATCAGTACAAAACCCAGGCTTCCAAGCAAAAGTAAAAATATCGCAGCTACTTCGTTCATTTTTGAAAAGGCTTAAACCCTTGTCAAATAGACTGCAAATTGATACAATTAAACCCAATCTTTCAAATTGCTTTGTTGGGACCTATGATTCAAACTGAATCCGGGATAGTTTTGCATGCTTAAATCTGCAAATGGAAGAGTTTTTAGAGACCATTAATTGGCTAAAGGAAAGGGCTGAATTTCAGCCGGAATTTGGAATAATTCTAGGAACTGGTTTGGGAGGAATGGTACAAAAACTGGAAATCATCCATTCATTTAACTATGCCGACATTCCTAATTTTCCTTTGGCAACCGCTGAAACGCATGCTGGAAAACTCCATTTTGCCATTTGGGCCGGAAAAAAGTTGGTGGTAGCCCAAGGCCGGTTTCACCATTATGAAGGTTACAATATGAAACAAGTGACCTATCCTGTTCGCATAATGAAAATGTTGGGCATTCATACATTGCTCATTTCCAATATTTCAGGTGGCTTAAACCCAGATTATCAGCTTAGTGATTTGGTTGCCATTGAAGACCATATCAATCTTCATGTTGAAAATCCTTTAACCGGACCTAATCTAAAGGAATTAGGACCAAGGTGGCCAGACATGCATGAGCCTTATAATCAGGAGCTTTTGGAAAAAGCAGTCGAATTTTCAAAAAGCGCAGGGATAAAAATACATTCAGGCGTTTATGCAAGTGTACCGGGCCCAAACCTGGAAACCAGGGCTGAATACAAATATTTGGCAAGAATCGGAGCCGATTGTGTGGGCATGAGTACCGTACCTGAGGTTATTGTAGCTGCTCACATGGAGTTGCGAACATTTGCCGTTTCTGCCATTTCAGATATTTGCTATGGAAAAATCCAAAAAGCAAATATTGAACAATTGCTGCAAGCTGCTTCTGAATCTGAACCGAAAATGATTCAGCTATTCCAACATTTAATTGAGACTGCCTGATTTTAAGCCAACTGAGCCAGCAGTTGTTCCTTTCTAGCCATCCAGCTTTTCATAAAACTCAAGGCCTGGACTTCTGGATGTGAGCTTTTCATAAACTTCTCTCCTATGAGAAAGCCTTGGAAACCAGCCTTATAAAGCGTTTCCAGTTGCAAGATATCATCCAAGCCAGATTCTGAGATTTTTACCACGTTTTTCGGAATGAAATCTGCCAGGGAAAGAGATGTTTCAATGGTAGTTTCAAAGGTTTTCAGGTTTCGGTTGTTGACACCAACCAGGTCGATGTATTCATTAAAATTTAAGCCAAATTCTTCTTGATCATGCACTTCCAACAAAACTTCAAGGCCAAGTTCTTTTGCCAGTTTTGCCAGATTTCTGGTTTCTTCTGGTTTTAAAATGCTGGCAATTAATAATATGACATCAGCTCCAATACTTTTGGTTTCAATTACCTGCCATTCCTCCACAATAAAATCTTTCCTCAAAATCTGGCAAAAGTTCAATTGTCTGGCTTCAGTCAGATCCTGATTTTTGCCATGAAAAAAAGAAGATTCCGTTAAGATAGAAAGGGCGGAAGCACCTGCCTGCATATAACCGATGGTTACTTTTTCAACTGATGCATAAGGATTTAGTGGACCTTTGCTGGGAGAATTTCGTTTAAACTCAGCAATGATTCCTGTTTTATCGGCTCTTAAAATATACTTCTTAAAAGAAACAACCTTTGTTGCAAAATATGGACTGGCTTCCAGACCTTTAATTGTGGTTCTTTCCTTTAGCGTTTCTACTTCTTTTCGCCTTTTTTCAACTATTTTATCAAGAATGGTCATGTTTGAATGTCGGTTTAATCCTTAGGTTGATTTTTAATATATTGTTGAAAACTAAACCAGGCAGCGCCTGATTCCATTGATTCTTTCGCTTTTTGGATTCCTGTTTTCCAGGCTTCTTCTTCTCCTGAAAGTGCTAAAGCCAGACCTGCATTTGCCAGAACTACAGCCTTTTGCGCTTCTGTTCCTTTATTTTGAAGGACTAGGGTTAAAATTTCAGCAGACTCTGCAACCGTTTCACCTGATGCTATTTCCTCCGCTTTTAAATGAGGAAGACCCAATTTTTCAGGGTTGATCAGTTGATCTTTTAAAGGAGAAATTACTTTTACTGGTCCAGTAAGCGAAACCTCATCATAGCCATTTAAATCGTGAACTATAGTGAGTTGCCTTCCGGTTTTCTGACTTAAATATCCATACATTCTTGCAAATTCCAGATTGAAAACCCCTGTTAATTGTCTTTTTGGAAATGCCGGATTTACCAAAGGACCAAGCATATTAAAAAACGTTTTCAGGCTCAATTCTTTCCTGAATGGTCCCACATGTTTCATTGCGGGGTGGAAAAGTGGTGTATGCAAAAAGCAAAGACCAGAAGCCTCCATTTGATCGCTAAGAACTTGAAAATCAGAAGTGAATTTTGTCCCCAGGAATTCCATAACAGTGCTGGATCCACAATTGGATGAAATGCCGTAGTTGCCATGCTTAGCTACTTTTTGGCCAGCCCCTGCCACAACAAAAGAGGCTGCAGTAGAAATGTTAAAAGTATCCTTTTCATCTCCACCTGTCCCACAAAGATCTATAACTTATTCATAATCAAAGGGAACTTTCAAACAAAGTTCGAGCAAGGCATCTACAAAACCGGAAAGCTCTTCCAGTTTTATACTACGCATCATAAAAATGGTTAAAAAGGCTGAAATATGGCTTTGGTTGACTTCTCCTTTTCCTATCTTGGTTAGGACCTCCTTGGCTTCGTCCCGGGTAAGTGATTGATAAGCAGAAATTTTCTGTAAAATTTCTTTCATTATACTGCCTTAGTTGGCAATCAAAAATTTCGTTTTGGAATCAATAAGAGGCGGAAAGATATAGAATTAGGGGGAAAGTAGTTGGTTTGAAAAATATTTAAAAGTTGTTTTTGAGTAATTAATCTGTTGAAATTCAATTGTATAAATTGATTTTCTAGTCAAATTATTATTCTATTTATTTAATAGGGTAATAAAAAACCCTGAAATTTCTCAATTTCAGGGTTAAGGTAAAACTTACTTTGTATTCGATTAAATGGTCATTGGTACTTCCATCAACAAAAATTCTGCTTCAGAATTAGCGTTGATATCCAGTGTTTTAACATCCCAGATTCCTAGTCCATCCCTTGTAGAAACCTCAATGCCATTTATAATGAGGTTTCCACTTAAAATGAAGGCATACACGCCGTTTCCAGTTTTTTTTATTTGATACTCCTTTGAAATGCCTTTGTCAAATTTTCCCAGATGAAACCAGGCATCCTGATGAATCCAAACACCTGCATCATCAGCTGAGGGAGAAACGATTTGTTGCAATTTGTTATGTCGTTCTTCTTCCTTTAAAGTAATCTGGTCGTACCTGGGTGTTACATTTTTCTTATTTGGAAAAACCCAGATTTGAAGGAATTTCACCTCTTCATTTTTGTTTTTGTTGTATTCTGAATGAGTAATGCCCGTACCGGCACTCATAAGTTGAATATCACCATTTCGGATGGTTGCCACATTTCCCATGCTGTCCCTGTGTTCCAAATCGCCTTGAAGTGGAATGGAAATGATTTCCATATTGTCATGCGGATGGGTTCCAAAACCTTGACCGCCAGAAACTTTATCGTCGTTTAACACCCGAAGTACACCAAAATGCATGCGTTCCGGATCATAGTAGCGGGCGAAACTGAAAGTATGATGAGAATCTAACCAGCCATGATTGGCCTGGCCTCTGGTTTCGGCTTTGTGCAAAACTGTATTTGCCATTATTTTTGAATTTTTTGTAGGTAAATGATTGAAGCCCAATACTTAGAGTTCCTTCAACTCGTCAATATTGTTGTCTATAACTTTGGCTAACAAGCCTGAACTTGCAAAAATACCCGTTCCAAGGAGTCCTTTTTTGATAAAGTCATTTCGGTTCATAAGAGATTCGTTTTGTGGTACAAATATGGGGATTCAATTGTCCTTTATAAATAAGGTAGATTAAGAATCAGACTTATTTTAGTTTAAGAATTTCTCAGAGTTTTGCCCCAATCTGATTTCAATTTACTCAAAAATTCAGGTGTAACTCCAATATAACTGGCAATCTGTTTTTGTGGAAGTCGCTCAATCAGAGATGGATAACGTTTGCAAAAACCATGGTACCGCTCTTCAGCGGTTTGGCTTAAACCATCAATTACTCTTTGTCTGTTGCTCACCAAAGAGTTTTCGGTAATGATTCTAAAAAAGCCTTCAAACTTTGGAATTTTAATATATAGATTTTCCTAATCCGATTTAGATAGTAGCAAAACCTCTGTATCTTCCAGAGCATCAATGTTTAATTGCCCGGGTTTTTGAGAAAGTAAGCTGTACATGTCGGAAATCCACCAGTTCTCCGGGGCAAATTGCAAAACGTGTTCAAAGCTTTGTTGGTCAATGGTATAGCCTCTTAAGCAGCCATTTAAAACAAAAGCTGAATTTTGACAAACCTCATTTTTATGTAAAAGGAACTATTTTCGCTTCAACTTTTTAGTTGACAAAAGAGAAAGGAAATGTTCTTTTTCTTCCTGCGTAAGCTGAATATGAAGGCCGATATGGTGTAGAATCTGCAATGGAATGCCAGTTTGAAAGAATCGCAAATTTGATTTTCCTTGCAATAGTTTCATACAAGTTAAAAACTATTAACGATGATTTTAATTCCATTTTCCTATCCGAAGACAAAAACCTAAAATTGTTGGTTGAGTTTGATCACTGGTTTAGCTAACAAAAGGATTTTGTAATTCGTCAGGACAGTTCAATTGTAGAGGAATCAGAGGTGGTTGACGATGTGTATGTGGCCCAAGCTGGGGAAAACTATTATTCCATTCGCTTTGAACCAAACTTATTAACGCCGACAATATTTGTTGAAAAAGAACCATTTATACTTGGTGAAAAGCTTAAATGGCATGATTATATTGTGTTTATAATAATGACGGTTGTAATTTTTACCTTTTCTCCGATTGTATTTGAATCAAGAACGAGCAATCTGGGAATTTTTACCGCCCCATTGCTTTATTTTATTGCAAGATACATTAGCCTTAGTAATTCTACCTGGAAACGCACAATTGTTTGGACTGTGACTGGTTTATTAGTTGGAATAGAACTCTACTTTTTGGTAAAACGATTTTAGAAATAATGCCTTTAAAACAAAAAAAGCCAACTTTCAAAAGTTGGCTTTTTTTGTTTCGCGGAGAGAGAGGGATTCGAACCCTCGGTACAGTTACCCGTACGACAGTTTAGCAAACTGTTCCTTTCGGCCACTCAGGCATCTCTCCGAAACGGGCCTCAAAAGTATGATTATCATTTTTAAATCAAAAGGCAATTTCTAAAAAAAATAAAAAAAGAGTTTTTAAGGCTTTATTTTGCTAGTGAAATGGCAGAAAAAAAACAATTTGGCTTAATTGGTTTTCCACTAAGTCATTCATTTTCAGAGAAGTATTTTTCTGAAAAGTTTGAAAAGGAGGGTATAAAAAATTCAAGCTATAAATTGTTTCCAATTGAAAAAATTGAAGATTTTCCCGATTTATTAAAAATGCATCCTGATTTAGTGGGTTTGAATGTTACGATTCCTTACAAAGAAAAGGTGATTTCATACTTGTCTGGTTTGGATGAAAAAACAGCAGATATTCAGGCGGTTAATGTGGTAAAAAAAATGCCAGACGGAACCTGGAAGGGCTACAATTCCGATTACTTTGGATTTTTGAGCACGCTTTCCCTTTTTGGCAATCGTGATTTTTGGAAGGGAAAAAAGGCCTTAATTTTTGGAACAGGGGGTAGTTCAAAAGCTGTTCAGGTGGCTTTAAACGATCTTGGCGTTTTCTGGCAATCGGTTTCCAGAACTGGAACTGACAATTTTCTTTCCTATGAATCAATTGAAAACTCAATACTAGAAAGTGCCAGTCTTTTGGTGAACTGTACACCGCTAGGCATGTTTCCCAATGTTGAAAATTGTGTGCCAATCCAGTTTGAAATGCTTGGTTCAAAACATATTGTGATTGATTTGGTGTACAATCCAACTGAAACTTTGTTTATGCAAAGGGCGGCTGCAAAAGGTGCGAAAGTGTGCAATGGTTTGCACATGTTGAAGGCGCAAGCTGAAAAGGCCTGGGAGATTTGGCAGTCACAAGATTAAATTTAAAAATGCCCGGATGAATCGGGATCAGCTTCGCATCATCTGTTCTTCAATTAAGTCGGAAGCCGAAAAATGTTTGTCTAATGTGAAATACAATTGAAAGGTAAATCCCAGAAAAACCAACAACTATGTTAACAAATTCTGAAGTAAAGGAAAAGGAATCCTAAAATAAATCCTCTTTTTGGGTATTTTCTTCACACAAAGGCAATTCATATTTAACAGTCCTTTCACACTTCTTGCTTCTGGTTCATAGAATATCGCATTGTGAAAAATATAAGTTTTTCAAAATGCGCATTGCGATTGTTGGTGCCCGTTTTGCTTTTTATAAATCCCTTATTGTCAGAAGCTCAGCAAACCGGGGCGAAAGGAAAAATAGCCGGAAAGATTCTTGATCAAACCACAAACGAAGCCTTAATTGGTGCCGGTGTCCGAATGGAAGGTACCAACAATGGGGCAATTGCCGATTTTGACGGGAAGTTCTCTTTCACGGTGGATGCGGGTTCGATAACATTGGAGGCAAAACTGGTTGGGTACGGAACAAAAATTCTGAAAGGAATTGTGGTAAAACCCAATGAAACCACGCTTATTACCATTTATCTGAAGGAGAGCAGTGTTGAAACACAGGAAGTTCAGGTGATTGCAGATGTGAGCAAAAACAATGAGAATTCTCTATTGAATGACCAAAGGAGTAATAATAGTATCGGAAGCGGCGTTTCCGCTGAGCTTTTGGCCAAAACTCCTGACCGAAACTTATCAGAATCATTCAGAAGAATTAGCGGAACGTCTATCCGTGACGGAAAGTTTGCGATGGTGCGTGGCCTAAGTGAAAGATATAACCAGGGTCAGCTTAACGGTGTATCAATTCCAAGTACTGAGCCAGACCGTAAGGCTTTTGCTTTGGATTTGTTTCCTTCCAATCTGATGGATCGTATTGTGGTTTCCAAAACTGCTACACCAGACCAGCCCGGAGATTTTGCTGGCGGTTTAATAAAAATTCAAACCCTTGATATTCCTTATTCAAATACCTTTTCTATAACATTGGCAGGTGAGCATCATGCTTTGACGACAGGGAAATCATTTGGAACCATAAAATCTTCTAATACCGATTGGCTCGGTTTTGATGGTGGGGCAAGGCAACATCCTACCAATACTTTAGGCCTTGAGGAAGCAGCAATTAATCCAAACGAACAATTAAAAGGATATCAATCCAAAATATTTAACCATCAGGTAGTACCTAACTTTCGCAATGCAAGACCAAATTTATCTGGCCAAATTTCCGTTGGAAGAAGAGGCAAAGTTTTTGGAAAGACAGCCGGTTTGGTGGCAAGTTTATCTTATTATCAAACTTTTAATAGAAACGAATTTTTTAACTTAATTCAGGATTTGGGTAGCAAAGACAGTCCTGATAGAGATTCAATTCATCAGAACAGGTACAAAACAAACAGTAACCTGGCAGGTATTTTGAATTTTTCTTTCAAGCCAGGGGCATCTTCCAAAATTTCCCTTCGAAATTTTTTTACTCAAAACGGGGTAGATCAGGTGATATTAGGAAATAGAAATATAGTTTCAGGGAGTGGAACTGTATTGGATCAATCCAAAAATACCATTTCTTTTTATGAGCAAAGCTCACTGTTATCCAATCAATTAAGTTTTGAAAAATATTTTGGAACAGGTGGTGCAAAACTGGAAGGAATTGCAGGTACAAATTTGTTATACAGACTTACGCCTGATTTCAGCAGATTAAATTATCAACGATTGGGAAATACAAATCCAGGAAATATAGATAGTGTTCAATATAGATTAGGTGCTGGAGACCCTAAATCTAATTTATTTAATCCTGGTTTTTCCGGTAAGTTTTTTTCTACCTTGAAAGAAACTTCCTGGTCGGGTAGCCTGAACTATACCCAGCCTTTTAAAATAGCTGGTCTGAAAAATGAGGCCAAAATAGGAGGATATTATCAGGAAAGAGACAGAACTTTTCGAGGTAGAAACTACTTGTACACAGGCAATGGAATTGTAAATGGAAGGGATATTTCCACCCTGGGGCCTGACTCGGTTTTTAGACAGGAAAATTTTGGGGCTGAACTTTTGATTCTTCGGGAAACCACAAAAACATCGGATTTTTATGCAGCAAACACCGCTCTCAAAGCGGCCTTTCTGATGAATGAAACCTCCATTGGAAAGCTTGGAACCAAACTGATTTATGGTGTGAGGTATGAGAGTTACTATCAGTCCATTACATCAGCAATTGATTTAGGGTCTACCAAATCGTTTTTAAGGACAAGGAATTCAACCGTAGAGGACTGGTTTCCATCTATAAACGCAAATATCTCTATTAGTCCCAAATGGGTGGTGCGATTGGCAGCATCCAGAACGGTGAACCGACCGGAACTTAGGGAATTGTCAGGTTTTCAATTTTATGATCCAAATTTAAATGCAGTTATATTTGGTAATGATACCATTGAGCGAGCTCTGGTACAAAATCTTGATGGAAAAGTTGAGTTTTATCCGGCACCAGGCATTGTCTTTTCTGTTAATGGTTTTTATAAAAAATTTGATCGGCCTATAGAATTGGTAAATGGGGGTTTGCAAGGTTTTACATCTTTTAAATATATCAATGCAATTCAGGCAGAAAATTATGGAGTAGAGTTTGAGGCCAGAACCCGGTTTAATATGCTTGATTCTGCCTTTGGTACCAGTATATTTGGAGATTTTACATTGTTTTCAAATTTGTCAGTGATCCGATCTGATGTAGAGGTTTTGAAAGGGCTTAGTACTAAAAGACCTATTCAAGGTCAGTCGCCTTATGTGTTTAATGTGGGTTTGCAGTATAGCTCTGAGAAAAATCTGTTTGACGTTACCGCTACCTATAATAGGATAGGCCCCAGAGTTGCCTTTGCAGATCTTGAATATTTTAATTTAATATGGGAAAGACCAAGAGATATAGTAGACATATCTTTTGGAAAGACCTACAAGAAATTTAACTTTAAGCTCATTTTTGGTGATATTTTCCAACAGGATTTGGTTCAATATCAGGTGCGTGACAGGGGAGGCAGAAAGGAGGACAACAAGGGCATAAGAAAATGGCTTTCCAATGCGCCAAATTACCAAAAGGGGCAGGATCTTCCTTTTTTCAGATATACCTATGGGAGGACTGTAAGAGTATCTATCGGGTGGAAGTTTTAGGTAAAATTGTCTGAATTGGGATTTTTAGGATTGTGGGCCAGGGTTAATTATCTCCAAAATTCCATCTTACTTTACTTTAGACGATTACTTGTCTGATATAAAGTGGATAAGATTAATGGAATTTTGTTTAAAGCGTAATTGAAAAAAATGCTGTTAAATAACAAGATAGCCTCCTCCGGGCCTGGCATTCCTCCCTGGATGTTTGTGGCCATTTTCGTTTTGACTTTTCTTGTTTTTTTTAACACCCTTGGGCACAAATTTACCAGTTGGGACGATAACAAATACATCACCGAAAACCCACTGATCAAAGAATTTTCGATCAAAAATATAGGCCTCATATTTACAGAACCTTACTTCTGCAATTATAGTCCCATCCATATTTTCACATATTTGGTGGAATACAAACTTTTTGGAGGCAAACCGATGGGTTTTCACTTCTTCAGTGTTTTACTGCATTGTATAAACTGTTTGCTTGTTTTTAGGTTCCTTGGCTTTTTGGTTAAAAACCATTGGCAGGCATTATTTGCCACTTTGTTTTTTGGCCTGCATCCTTTGCGTTCTGAGCCAGTGGCCTGGGCAGCCAGCCAAAAGGATTTGCTTTTTGCCATGTTTTATTTACTTGGATTGATTCAATATTTGTATTATCAACAAAACCAAAAGTTAAAACATCTTTGCTTTATCACAGTTTTTTTTGTGCTATCCCTGCTATCAAAGTCAACGGCTGTTACTTTTCCATTGGTGTTGCTGCTACTGGATTATTTAAAATTAAACACGTTTACCCCAAAACAGATTTTAACTAAACTTCCTTTCTTTTCACTTTCACTAGGTATGGCCGTACTCACCTATTTTACCCAAAAAGCGGGTGATGGGGTGGGGGAGCCGTACTTGATTTTGGTAGAAAGAATTCCAGCTGCTTGCTACATTTTGGTTCAATATGCCTGGCAGCAAATTTTTCCTTTTGGGCTAAGTGCGTTTTATCCTTATCCTGATAAAGTAGAGGGACATTTGCCAATTCAATACTGGCTATTTATACTTCCTGTGGTTGGTTTTATGTATTATGTTTTCAAAAATTTATTCAAACAAAGACTGGAGGTTTTTTGCCTGTTGTTTTTTGTGATCACCAATTTGGTTACGCTTCAACTTATCCAGGTGGGAAAGGCAATCACAGCCGATAGGTTTTCATATTTACCATCCATTGGGCTTGCCTTATTTTTGGTATTGCTGGTAGAAAAACTTTCTCCTAAAGGTATTTTTACTACAAATAATAAATTCGGACTGGCGCTAATCTGGTGTCTGGTGTTGGCTATTTCCACCATCAATCAAAACAGAATTTGGGCCAATAGCCTGAAACTTTACAATAGTGTATTAAAGAAATATCCCAATGTTCCCGTAATCTTAAACAACAGAGGGAATCAGAAATTAGATAATGGGGACCAGGAAGGAGCAATACAGGATTACATTGCTGCCATTCAGGCTGATAGTGGCTTTTCCTTAGCTTATGAAAACAGGGGGATTCTTTTTGGAAATCTAAATCGATTTGAGGAGGCCTTTCAGGATTACAGTCAATCTATTCGGCTGAAGCCTACAGCCAAAGCACTTCAAAACAGAGCTTTGTTATATATTAAAAAGAACGACTACAATGCCGCTATTTCCGATTTGAACCAGGCTATATTGATGGACCCCAACTACAGCCTGGCATATAAAAACCGAGGCCTTGCTTATGTTTTGAGTGGGCAAAAGGATTTGGGCTGCGCTGATTTTCAAAAAGCCGCAAGCCTGGGAAAAGAAGATGCTCCTATGTTATTGGAGCGGTTTTGCAGGTAAAGGTTTTGTCAGAACAGGGATTAAAGGGATTTTGGAGACAACGGGGATTAAAACCAAATCTCATAAATCCCAAATATCTTTCAAATCCTTGTTCAGATTATTAATTATCTGAAAGGGGCTTTTCAGGATTATTGAAATTATGTTTAAAGCTTAAAAGAAAATCATGCCATTAAATAAAAAGGTATTCTCATTCAGGTCTTACAAGCTTGGCTGGATGACTGTGACCATTTTTGTTTTGACCTTTCTTGTTTTTTATAACACCCTTGGGAATAAATTTACTAGCTGGGACGATGACAAATACATCATTGAAAACCCACTGATAAAACAAATCTCGATTAAAAATATAGGCCTCATTTTTAAAAAATCTTATTACTGCAATTATAGCCCTATTCATATTTTAACCTATATGGTGGAGTACAAACTTTTTAAGGGAAATCCAAAAGGTTTTCACTTTTTAAGTGTTTTGCTTCATTGCATAAATTGTTTGCTTGTTTTCTGGTTCCTGAGCTTTTTGGTTAAAAACCACTGGCTGGCATTTTTTGCCACTTTGTTTTTTGGCCTGCATCCTTTGCGTTCTGAGCCTGTGGCCTGGGCAAGTAGCCAAAAGGATTTGCTATTTTCCATGTTTTATCTCTTTGGATTAATTCAATATTTGTATTATCAAGGGAACCATAAGTTAAAATATCTCGGCTCTACTACAGTTTTTTTTGTGCTATCCCTGCTTTCAAAGTCAACTGCTGTTACTTTTCCATTGGTGTTGCTTCTTTTGGATTATTTAAAATTAAATGTATTTACCTCTAAACAAATTTTAGATAAACTTCCTTTCTTTTTACTTTCACTGAATATGGCCGTGCTCACCTATTTTACTCAAAAAGCTGGTGATGGGGTGGGGAAGCCCTACCTGATTTTGGTGGAAAGAATTCCAGCCGCTTGCTACATTCTGGTTCAATATGCCTGGCAGCAGATTTTTCCTTTTGGGATAAGTGCGTTTTATCCTTATCCAGATAAAGTGGAGGGGCATTTGCCAATTCAATTTTGGCTTTTTATACTTCCTGTGGCTGGTATTATGTATTATATTTTTAAAAATGTATTTAAACAGAAGCTTGAAGTTTTTTGCCTGTTGTTTTTTGTGATCACCAATTTGGTTACGCTTCAACTTATCCAGGTGGGCAAGGCAATCACAGCCGATAGGTTTTCATATTTACCATCCATTGGGCTTGCCTTATTTTTGGTTTTGTTGGTAGAAAAACTTTCTCCTAAAGGTTTATTTACAAATAAAATTAAATTGGGGCTGGCCACAATATGGTGTATAGTTCTGGCAATTTGCACCATCAATCAAAACAGGATTTGGGCAAATAGCCTTGAACTATACAATAGTATTTTGTATAAATATCCCAATGTGCCCCTGATCTTAAACAATAGAGCCATTCAGAAATTTGAAAATGGAGACAAGGATGGTGCTTTACAGGATTTCAACCTAGCAATTCGGGCCGATAGTAGCTTAGCCATGACCTATGAAAACAGGGGGATTCTTTTTGGAAATCTAAAACGATATGAGGAAGCCTTTCAGGATTACAGGCAATCTATTCGCCTGAAGCCTTCAGTCAGATCTTTTATAAACAGAGGTCTGTTGTCATTAATAAAGTGCGATTACACCGCCGCTATTTCCGATTTTAACCAGGCAATATTATTGGGCCCAAATAACAGCCTGGCCTACAAAAACAGAGGCCTGGCATATGAATTAAGTGGGCAAAAAGACCTGGGCTGCGCAGATTTGCAGAAAGCTGCAAGCTTTGGAATGAAAGATGCGGGAATTTTGATGGAGCGGTTTTGCAGGTAGATTTTTGTCTGAAAAAGGATAAAAGGGATTTTTGGGATTTAGGGGATTAAATGCAAATCCCCAAATCTCAAAAATCTCCTAAATCCCAGTTCAGACAAATATATTTCCTACTTAAAAGACAAGTCAGAAAGCAAAAGCCTGTACCCTCCGTTTTTGGGTTTCACAGATTGGTAGCCATATTTCTCAGGATATTTGATAAGATTTTCTATGGAGGTGTCTGTATGCGATCGCACTTTTATAACCCGGTTTACCACTATACATTTAACATCGTTCCACTTCAAATATTCGGAAAGTGATTTCCCTGTATAATATGGTTTAACTTCTTTTAAATCCGGGCTTAAAAAAACCTGATAATAAGCCGCAGGTCCTATAATACCGCCTTTTGTTAATCCCCGATTTTTCAACTCCTGCACAGTGGCAAGATTTTTCCTGGTTTCCTGCTCCTCGGTAAAATTGTACTCAACCGAAGGCCTTCTGATTATAAAAATTGCGAGCACCACAGCCGCCATTACCCAGGCATGCTGGCTGGATAATCCTGTAGAAAGGTATAAGGCCAAACCAAGAATGGAAAACCAAAAAATGGATAATAAATAATGCTCTCTGGGATGAAACAAAAGACATATGCCTATTAAAGGAATGGACACCAGAATAAATAAAACAATACTATTCAAGTGGGATGTAGGGAGAGGTCGATCAGTTGAGTTTTCCCGCCATTTCAAAACAAGGAGACCGATCAGAAAACCAATTCCTAAAATATTTCTCCATTTCAGCGATAGAGCCCAGATTTTTGGACTCACCAAAAGATCTCCCGGAAAAAAGGCCAGGTATTTAAAAAGGAAACCAATGTTCAGGGATATATGATTCCAAACAGCTTTTGGTTTTTCTTTTATGGCATTGCCCAGGGTCATAGATTTAGAAAAGTCCTCCTTAAATATTACGCTTGAATTTATCCAGGGATCGCTTATACCTGTTAATCCGGCCCTGTGTTTTGTAAAGGCATAGTGTTGCACAAAGGCAATCCTGTCTCTTTCGTTTGACAACACACTTTTAAAAGAAAAGGATAATAAAAAGATCGTGAAAAATACTGGAATCCAAATTTGGCGGGTATTAAATGCAGCTGATATATCTCTATTTTTCCAGGCATTAAAACCTAAACCAGCAACCAGACAAACCATTGCCGCTCCAGCAGATTCTGGTCTCAAAAAAGTAGCCAGAGCAAGCACTACCGAAGCCCTGAGTAAAAAAAATACAATAGGAACCTGGCCAATAAAAAAAATAGAAATAGAAAACAAAGCAACATAAAGGTGATATATACGTGGCCATGTAGCTGTATTCATGTAAGAACACATACCCAGCAAACAAATGGAAAATGCCATTGCTGGATGAACCTTTTCCCGAATCAGGAATAAGAACCCGCAAACAGCGGGCAGCATCAACAGGATTTTGGTCGCTGTAAAAAAAAGTTGAATCCTGTCCGGGATAAAAAAATAAACCAGGGCGTAAAATGCAGAGTAAATGGGCGCATTCATCATTTTGGCCATTTCTATTTCCGGACCTATAAACTTACTTATATATATGGCTTCGTCAGAGCCATCCAAATCCATGTATAAATCCAGATTTTTGAAAAACCAAAGGCCGATACCAATTAAAAGAAGCAGAAAGGCTGGTTTTGCCAATTCCTGAAATCGATTTTCCTTTTGCGTATTCATAGGTTGGCAATATCTGTGAAAGTTTGTAATCAGTTTCCTTTCTTAACAATAAGATAACAAAAGGAAAATCCAGGCTTTAGGTTTTTTGTCTGAACGGGGATTTGTGGGATAAACAGGATTACTGGGATTAAATGCAAGAATCCCCAAAATCTCATAAATCCCAGTTCAGACTATTTTTTGTCAGAACGGGGATTTGTGGGATATACAGGATTACAGGGATTAAATGCAAGAATCCCAAAATCTCAAAAATCCCTTGCATCCCGGTTTAGGCTATTCTCTAATGTTAAGTAAGAAATTTAAGCGATTTTAAGCTAAAAATATTGGCTGTCAGGCATCTTAATTTCCAATATTAAGGAATTCTTAATTTCAAAGGCCCATTTGTTACCCAATCCTGAATTTTTTTGAAATTTCCCCAATTTTAATAACAGTGAGGTAATCAAAGCTTGAATTTGGCAATAAATTCGGGGAAAAGCAGGCAGGTACTTTTGGACCGGTTTCAAAGCCATATTAAAAACACTTTATGAAAAAACTTTTTCTTTCGATAGCCGCAGCTGTTATGAGCGCCGCTTCGTATGGACAGTTCTTTACATCAACCACCTACAGAGGTGCTTTTGGTGTTGGAGCTGGGTCAGATTGGACAACGGGTTGGGCCAACTTCAACCCGAGAAATGCAGTGTATCCTGGTACAGGAGAACCAGGTGGACTTGCAGGTAAAACACGTGTAAATGTAGGTGGTCTTCCATTTGTAGCAAACAATCCAGATGGTTTGTTTCACATTACCACAAACACTACCTGGACTAGTAGCAATGTTTACTACTTAACAGGCCCTGTTGCAGTTGATGCAGGTGTTACTTTAACTATCAACGCTGGTACCTATGTAAGAGGAACCAATGCTGGTGGTGGTGTTGCTTATTTGGTTATCTCTAGAGGAGGTAAGTTAAATGCCAACGGAACTTCTACCAATCCGGTAGTTATGACTTCTGACCAGATTCAAGGCGCAAGAAACGCTGGAGACTGGGGTGGTTTAATGATTTGTGGAAATGCACAAACCAACCTGTTTAATCCAGCTTTTCATGCAGCAGGCCTTCCAGGAGAAAGAAATTTTGAGGCAACTAGTACAGTCAATGCCACAAGATATGGTCGTTCAGCAGGTCCTATCAATAATGAGAGCTCTGGAAATATGACCTATCTTCGGGTAGAGTTTGCTGGTGATGCTGCTACGCTTAATGCGGAGTTAAATGGTATCATGCTTGCAGGTGTAGGTTCTGGAACTGTTTTTAACCACGTACAGGTTTCTTATGCCAAAGATGACTCTTTTGAGTGGTTTGGTGGAACTGTAGATGGTAAATACCTGATTGCTTTTGGAGGTGTGGATGATGACTTTGATATGGATGAAGGTTTTTCAGGAAGACTTCAGTTTGGTTTTGTTTTAAGAGATCCACGTTTTTATGATGCTGGAACTGCCGGAAATAACTCCAACATGTTTGAAATAGACAACAATACCACACAAGGTTCCACTTCTGGAACAAGTAGTGCACTAGGTTTCAGCCCAACTCCGGCTACCTTTCCAACCATTTCAAACTTTACTTGCATAGGTCCTTTGAAATCTGGTCAGACGGCTGCAGCTGTTGCTCCAAGATTCGGTTTTGGTTTTAATGCAAGAACAAACCCTTCAGCTGCTCTTTTTAACTCAATTGTAATAGGATCTGCGCAACCTATCATCAGGTCAAATTCTCCTGCTCAGTCTGGTCATTCTACAGTTAACCAACCATCAAACTGGACAAAATTTTCATGTGATTCATTAATCTTAGGAAAAAATGGATTCATCATGGACCCAGTCAATACCAATGCATTGGTTAACGTTGGAGGATTTGCAGGTACTACTTCTGATTGCTCTGGTGCTTTTGCTTCCAAAACAGCTACAGATCTTCAAAACTTCCTTACTTTGGCAAAGTATGGCAATGTAATTTCTAAAACTACCACTACTGATGCAACTAATGTAGGTATAGCTCAGCCAGAATATACTTTAGTTTCTGGGGTATTACAAACTTCCGATGGTGCTGCAGCTACATTTGCTGGTAATGCTGACCTTAATTTTACTGTAGTTCAACCATATTTATTAGGTACTTCTGTTTATGCTTCTGGTGCAGATTTCACTAACCCAAGATTGGGTGTTACTGCTGCTCCAAACAAAACTATAGTTGGTACAGAGTCTGTATTTGGTTTTTTCAACAACCTGGTTGTTCCTAATGGAACTACAGCCAATTTAACTGGTAGCATCAACGTAACTGGCGGTGTAACAGTACAAACTGGAGGTACTTTAAACATTGGAAACAATTCAATTACTGGTACTGGTTCTATCACTTTCCAGAGTGGTGCCAATATCACAACTACAAATCCTGATGGTTTTGGAAATACAAGCATTGGTATTGTAAAAAACACTGGCGCAAGATCTTTAAGCACATTGGCCAACTATACCTTTAACGGTACAGCTGCTCAGGTAACTGGTGCCTTCTGGTCAGGTGGAAAAACAGTAACCATCAACAATGCTGCTGGTGTTTCTTTGACTACCGCTGCTACTGTAAATGGTGCTTTGAACCTTACTGCTGGTACTTTAACTGCAGGTTCATTTTTAACCATGGGTTCTTCAGCAACTTCTCAAGGTGTGATCAACAATATGACTCCGACATTCAACGGAACATTGTCTGCATCTTCTATCAAGTACAGAAGATATACAAATGGAGGTTACTTGCAATCAAGAGCCATATCCAATCCTTTAACAGGAACTAACAGCATCAATACTGCTTTTGTACCATTCGGTGTTTCTTGTAATGCAGTAAAAAGATTTAATCAATTTACAAATGCATGGACACCTGTTGATTTCATAGGAACAGGATGTACAGATAACTTGCCACTTGGTGAAGGAAGATTGGTTCCAGCTTCAGGAGTAGCTACTTTTGAATTTACCGGAACACCAAATTTCGGCAGTCAAACATTTAATCTTACCAGATCTGCTGGTACAGTACCACCAGCTCCATTTGTAGCAAGAGGTTGGAATTCTTTGGGTAATCCATATCCAAATGCAATTGATTGGTCATTGGTTGACAACATTGCTGGTAACCTAACCAATTCTCCTCTTAATGCATATGTTTGGAATACAGCAATTGGTAACTATGGAACTATCCTTCCAAGTGGTGTTGCTACCAATGCAAACAATCTTATTGCACCTGCTCAAAACTTCCTGATCAGAAAAGCAACTGTTGGAACTATACCAGGTGGATTTACATTGGACAACACTGTAAGGGTTGCATCTGAAAATCAAACTTTTATCAGAAGGGCAACCAACATCGATACTGATATCCGATTGGCTATCAAAGGAAATGAAGTTGGTGACGAGGTTGTTTTATTTTCCGGAGCCGATGCAACGGATGTAGAAAAAGCTTTCTCTCCACTTGAGTCTTCAGTTTCTCTTTTTATTCCTTCTGCTGAAGAAGGTTTGGTTTTCAAAAAACTTGATGGTTCTGAGAAAATTGTTCCGGTATCTGTAATTATTCCTGAAAATGGATCTTACACACTTTCTACTTCAGCTCTGAAAGGTCTTTCTGAAGATTCTTACCTTGTAATCGAAGACAAAGCTACCAACAAGTTTATACCTGTAGGTGAAGACTTCACATACACTTTCAATGCTTCTAAAGGTTCATCTGCACGATTTGCATTGCATTTCCAAAAAGGTGATGCTCCAAAGGCAGCAGATAAATCTGCTTCTGCTTTGATTTATTCAAACAATCAAAATCTTACCATTTTGTTAAACAATGTTTCAACTGATTCTAAATCAGTAGCTACACTTAGTGATTTAAGTGGTAGAATTCTTGGAACTTACAATGTAGAGGGAACAGAGTTCAAAAAATCTTTGAACGTAGCTCCAGGTATCTACACAGTAGTAGTAAAAGGAAACGGATTTTCTAAAACACAAAAAGTAGTAATTTCTTCCAATTAATAAATAATACGAAGACCTGACCTGCAAAGGTCAGGTCTTAAAAAAATCAAAACAATGAAAAAGGTTATTTTATCATTCTTCATACTTTCAATATTGGCTGTTTCGCCGGTAATGATTCAAACAGCTAGTGCTGATTTGTGTATCCCTGGAGATCCGGATTATGATGCTGGAGACTGTGTTGCACAGGGAGGAACCATTGGTACTCCTTTTGGGTCAGGTGGTCCAGGCGGGGCTAATGATGTACCTATCGATGGCGGTCTATCCATCATGTTGGCAGTAGGTGGGGCTATTAGTGCCCGAAAAGCCTTCAAAAACAGAAAGAAATAGTCCATGTCTATAAGGTCTGGTCCTTTAATCAAGGGGCCAGACCTTTTTTTATTTAAATTATGTTACATATTATAAAGGAAAATCGGGAAAAAATTCAGTTCATCCTGGGTATTATTCTTCTATATTGTATTTGGCATTTTGGATATGAAATATTTCTATCCAGGCACACCGATTTCAATTGGAAGTTTAACAGGATAATTGGCCTTCAGGTGTCTTCATGGTTTACCATTTTTGGTGGATATGAGACCAAAGTTATCAATCTTGGCATACGCCCACACCTTGTCTATATAGGCAACACACCCTTAGTTTCTATAGATACTCCATGCAATGGCTTTGGTATGATCTATCTTTTTTGTGCCTTTATCATGGTCTATCCGGCACCATGGCGCAGAAAACTTGTTTTTAGTGTCATCGGAGTTATCATCCTTCACTGCCTTAATCTTGCAAGGATAATCGGACTTTCTTACAATACACTTTACTCATCTGAGTATTTTGAATTTAATCATAAGTTTCTTTTCCAAATTGTAGTGTACTCTGCCATATTTTCAATGTGGGCATACTGGTTGGCCTATGGAAGAGATAATACGATTGGCTGGACGAAAGGGATAATGGAATTTATAAAATTAAAGTTTTTTTCAAAATTATTAAAAGCAATTTAATCGTTATGTCATTAGTAAACAGAATTTCAAAAAGTATATTTATTGGCTTGTTTGCAACTTTATCAGCAAGTACAATCTTTGCGCAAAGCCAAACAACTACTATAGGCCTGCCAACAAGCAAAGGCAAAAGCAACTTTATTTTTAAATTACTAAATCCTCTCGCAGAACCGGTTAAGTCTTTGGTTTTGTTTGCATCTCCAAAAATAAAAGAGGCAAGCATTGCTGAGTTTTTAATGGATGCTGAGGCAAAGCAATTTTCAAAGAAAAATAATTGTGCTTTCGTCCAGGTTTTGACCGAGTCTGGTATAGATACTATGTTTGCTCAATTGTCTTCAAGTCCTGAATTAAAATTGGCAATTGAGACTGCAATAAACGATCTGGAAACAAGAACTGGAATTTCCGGCCTCAAAAACGCTGCTATTGTTCCAGTTGGTTTTTCAGCAGCCAGTCGATTTGCCATTTCAATCGCCTCGGCAATGCCTGGCAAAACTGCCGGTCTGGCTACCTTATTGGCTTACAATCTTTCTTCAAATGGAGGAGGATCTATCGCAAAAATTCCACATTTGGTAACTACTGGTGAAAACTCTGGCCCAGATGTGCGAAACAATGAGAGTGTATTTTTTTCTGAGCAAATCAGAAAAGCGGCTTTGGCCAGGCGTGCAAAAGGAGAACTTATTCACCATTCGGTAGAAATGAATGCCAGTCAAAGTACTTTAAAAAGAAAGGGAATTGATTTACTTTTTGCTTTTGTTGCTAAAACCATTTCTTACAGGATAGGTCCTGATTTTAATCCAGCAATTGGGCCGGTTTCGCTTTTGCCAATTGTTGAGGCAAATGGATATTTAGGTCAAAATGCAAAATGGGAGGGATTTACAGAGAATCAAATTCAAACCAGTAATTATTCACCATCAGCGGCTTCATCTAGTTTTTGGCTGTTTGATTCTGAGTATGCAAAAACATGGAGGACATTTCAGGTATCCAGTTTTGCTTCATTTCAAATCATTCCTGGCGCCACACCAGTTGTTCCCTATTGCACTGGTCAGCTGCCCTCTGCTTTAACTGCCATTATTCAAATGAACGCAGGCGTTCAGCTTCAGGGCAATAACTACTACAGGGTAGAAGTGTCCGATATTACAGGTAATTTTGATAACCCCACATATCCAACCCGTTACACAGGTTCAAAACTTTCAGTGAAAAATTCTGATACTTTAAAGCAAACCGTAATATTTCCTGATAACCTGGCCTATGCAAATCAAAGCACCATTAATGGAGTAAAGCGATACAAAATGAGAGTTGTTTCTACAAATCCTGTATTCGAAAGTGCCTCTACGCCTGAAATAGCAAATATTAGTACATGTGGGGCAGACGATGACGGTGTTCCATTTGTGTATTTAAGTACAATAAGACCATACAAAAAGTTTTACAACAGAGGCGATGTATTAACATTTTCTGTAATCAAACCTGCCACATATACCATCCAGCCGGGAACAACTGTACGGGTAGATCTGTCTGGTAGAAATTACAGATTCGCTCCAGGATTTTCTACTACTTTGTTAGCTCCTACTTTGTTAAACCTTTCTTCTGCGGCTATTATTGACTCTGTTGTGTTTAGTGTAACACTACCAGACACCCTTTCATTCGGTCCAAGGTATAGGTTAAAACCATTTCTATCTTCTTTTGAAGGCAATAAAACCGCAGGTAATGGTCACGATATCACGGTTATTCCAAATACTTCTGGAAATCAAATAAGTATCACCACCACTACTGTAAATGCAATTGGTCAAAATACGGCACAATCTGGTGGAACTATTTTTTCAGATGGTGGAAATGCAATTTCAGTAAGAGGTGTATGTTGGAATACAAGTCCATCTCCTACGGTTTTTTTATCTACCAAAACTACAGATGGTAATGGTGTTGGTGAATATGAAAGTACTTTGAGTAATTTAAGTCCAGGTACTCTGTATTATGTAAGAGCCTATGCCACCAATTCTCAGGGAACAGCTTATGGAGAAGAACGCACATTTACAACTGTCGCTGCACCACAGGTTCCGGTTTTAACTACCCAAAGCATTTATGGAATCCTGGAAACAACGGCCAAAGGCGGTGGTCGTATAACAAATCCTGGTGGTTCAGAAATTACTGCCAAAGGTCTTTGTTGGGCAACAACCACTGGACCAACATTGGACAATTTTTCTGTTGCTGCTGGAGTTGATACCTCTTCATTTACAAATACATCATTAACCGGCTTAGTTGGTAACACCACATATTATGTCAGAGCTTATGCAACAAATTCTACTGGCACAGGATATGGCAATGAGGTAGTTTTTACTTCTGCATCTGCCCAGGCGATTTTGGCTCAGATTTTAATTCAAAATATAAATCCTGCTACTATTACTGCTTTTTCAGCAAAAGCTACTGGTACTATTCCATCTGATGGCGGCTCTCCTGTCACCAGCAGAGGTTTTGTTTGGGATGTAAATTCAGGTCCAACAATTGCTTTAACCACTCAAGTAATTTCAGGTTCCGGAACAGGAATTTTTGGCAATGTTACTTTGTCACCTTTACAGCCAAATACCCTTTACTATGTAAGGGCATTTGCAACCAATGGCATAGGAACAAGCTACAGTGAAGAGGTTACTTTTACTACTTTGGCAGGTTCTATACAATTGGCAGAAGTTACCATTGCCAATATAAATTCTGCTTCTATCACCTCAACATCTGTTGAAGCTGGCGGAACTATAGTTTCAGATGGCGGTTCAGCAGTTACCGATCGTGGTTTAGTTTGGGATGTTAATCCAGTGCCCACAATAGCTTTGCCTACCAAAATATCCTCAGGATCGGGCATAGGAAGCTTTTCAAATGTAGTTATATCACCACTAACTCCCGGAACTACATATTTTATCAGGGCCTTCGCCACCAATTCAGTGGGCACGAGTTATAGTGCAGAAATTTCTTTTATTACAGTTTCTGTTTTAAAGACTTCAGGAGGGATTATCAATCTTACCTTACACCCAAATCCAGTTACTGACGTAACATTTCTTTCTGCTGACCTGCCAGTTAATAGAGCTAAATTTTTATTATACGGAACTGATGGCAAGCAAATTGAAACTGATATTGAACAGGTTTCAGATCGGAATTTTAAGATTTCAACATCCGGATTAAGGTCAGGTGTATATTTTTTAAAAGTTAGCTTGAACGGTGGTACCAAAACTCTGAAAATTGTTAAATAAGATTCTAGTGCCGATGTATTAGTAACATAATTTGATTAAAACGGATAAGAGACCAAATTTTTTGGTCTCTTATTTTTTGGGTTAATTTGAAAATGAGAATACTAAAACTTCTTTTTATATTTTTTTCAATTCGTGCTTTTGCCCAGGAGACCTACATTTCAAAGGCAATTCGGCCAAACCAAAGGATTGAATGTTCGGACCATGATCCAAATAAGACTGAATTAAAAAGAGCTCTGTTTTTATCAGACAGTCTTGGTATTTCTACCAGATTTAATTCTGACAAAATAATTATAAAATATTCCTGGCCTTTGAAATGGGTAAACCAAACTCCTGGAAATAGTTTTTACAGTCTTTCCAATTATTTTGAAAATGATCCATCTGGGTTGGTAAGAGATTGTAATTGTGGAAAACGGTCTTATAACGGCCACATTGGTACAGACATTTACCCTTGGCCTGCATGGTGGTTGGCTATGGATAATGAAGAAGTGGACGTTGTTGCAGGAGCGGGTGGGAGAATTATTAATAAAATTGACGGGAATTTTGATAGAAATTGTGTTTGGGGAAATCAAAGTTGGAACGCGGTTTATTTGCAGCATCCTGGTGGAAGCGTAACCTACTATGGTCATTTAAAAAAGAACAGATTGACGAATAAAATAATTGGCGACTCCATTTCAGAAGGTGAGTTTTTAGGAAAAGTTGGAAGCAGTGGGCGGTCCACAGGGCCACATCTTCATTTCGAGGTTTACGAAGGCGGAAATGTTATAGATCCTTATAAAGGTCAATGCAATGCCAATGAAGTAAGCCATTGGAAAGTCCAGCATCCATATTACAATCAGGCAATTATTCGTAGTTTTTGCACTTCCGGAGAACCTGTTTTTCCAGAATGTCCTCAGCAGGAGAACTTAAAAAAGGATAGTTTATATGCCGAAGGGGATAGTATTTATTTAACCAATTATTACCGGGATTTAAAGAATGGTGATACCACCATTTTAATTCTTCGTAATCCTGAAGGGGATATTTTAGATAGTTTGTTCACCATTCATGATCTTAGTCCTGATGTTTTCTATGATGCAGGTGGTTGGCTTTGGAAGCGTAAGTTTAATTCTTCTGTGCCTCATGGAAACTATACTTTTGAGTCCCGGTATAGAGGTAACACCCTTTTTGCAAATTTTAAATATGATGTTCCAACAGGATTCAATCCTAAAAAAAACCATTCTGATTTAACTCTGTTTGGAGAAAATTCTATAAAAATTAAAGGTGTTTTACCTTCAGATGAAATAGAACTTTTTAATCTATTCGGACTTCCGGTATATCCTTCCAAATATTTTGAAAGTAACTTTTGTGTTATTAGTAACTTTCCGAGATCTGGATCATATTTGGTAAGAAAAAATAAAGATCAAGTATTAAGGATTTTTATTCTTAAAAACTAGTAAGAAAAGAAAATTCCTTAATGATTCCACCAATAAAATCTGGTAAGATACTGGTATCCTTCTGCTATACTGGATGAAATAAGTAGAATAAAACATGTCGTGGTAAAAAAGAGGCTTAAAATTATTTTAGATTTATCATTCTTATTTTTATTTAGATCTACTAATACTCTATGATGTTTTATATATCTCGCTATGACATATCTTAAATAAACCAGCAGTAAAAATGCCATAGTGGCAACCTCTCCATATAGATAATAGAGATCTTCTTTGTTTTTTAGTTTAGGATTTAAAATCAGAAATAAAGATACAATTAAAGCGAAGGTCTGAAAACAGGTAAGCGAAATAGCCCTGGGTAAATATCTTTCTTCCTGCCATCCACTTAAAAATACTGATAATGAGTAGTTAGAAATAATTATTTTAGTCAAAAGAGATTTACTTTTTTCACTTCTCTTCTTTAAAGTAGGATGTATTGTAGCATTCATTTGAAAATATTTTGATAGGATGTTTTTTAAGATTTGAGAATTTCAGTCGGTTCATTGTCAATTTCTAAGTTTTTTCCAACCTGATGTAGTCTTGTCCAAAGTGCTTTTGCTGCCTGAAGGTTAAGATCAAGATGTAGGGATTTTTGGGCTCTGTTGCAATACAAAGGATATTTTTCTATCAACTCAATCTCCCAGTTTTTGGATTCTAATTCAGCTAATATTTCTTCAGAACCTTTGGCTTTAAGGTTAATTGCCGTAACCACAACATTGCAATTCATATCTTTTATGAGGAAATCAAGGTTTTCCTTTAGCTTTTGAGACTTATCACTTCTGCTTGTTATTCCAACTTTTAAATCTTCTATTGTATGAACCTCAAGGCATTCTTTCCATTTCTTGCTTTTATAAATTGGCGATTCAGTTTCTTTCCTTATGAACTGTAATAGCAGTTTGAGAGAAAGAGTTTTTCCAGATTGGGAGGGCCCATTTAGTGCAATCAAGGTTTTGGAGAAATTCATATTAATTGAAAGTTCCACGGTTTAAAACATAATTGAATTCTTCGAAAAAGCTATATTCAAAGTACGCATTATCTGTAGCAGCTTTTTTTAGTTCACTCCATAATAAGGTTGATCCATTATTATTTTTTAAATTAACTCTTTCAAAATGTTGTCCTTGTCCACCTGTGGTTTTAATGATCGTACAAATCTGTTTTGTAGTGTCATTTAAATCGTAGGTTAATGGCTTGGGACCTTCTCTTAGAGTAATTATATTTTCTATCCCTCCAATTCGATTTATTCTTACGTCACTAATTACTTCTCCTGATTTTCTCTTGTAAAATTTCAAGGTGCCAAATACATCTAATTCCTGATTAAGAAAATATTCATTCATATTCTCGATCGGAATAATAGAAACTAAAGAATCATTGTACAAAATTTCGTTTTTCCCTATATCAATTTTAAATCTTGAGTTGATTGCAAATTCCTGGGAAATTTCAATATGACAATCCCAGTTTTCAATATCAGAAAAGCTCACACTTTTTCCATAATTAATTTTGGGGTCGTTTATCCTTAAATTTGTGGTATCAGAAATTGGTAATGAATATAAAACTTTTGAAATATTTTTGTCTGCCGTATTTCCTTCCTTGAAAAATAAATAGTAACCAGTTTTTGGTATTTTTATTGACCTAAACTTCATTTTAATTCTTGGATTTAAAATACAAAATTCCTCGAATTCTAGCTCAGCTTCAGTTGCGGTATCTGCAATTGGAATAGTTATCTTCCGCCCAGTACTTATATTTCCTCCTAGATTAGCAATTGATAAAAATTGGACATTACCCCTGATCTCAGTAATTGGAGCCTTAATGCCAATAAATCCCCTTAGGGTATCCAGAACATCTAATGAACTAAATCTTTTTAAATTGCTATATACAACTGTTTGATTTCCTGAATAATTATTAAGATTTTCTTCCCTTTTGTCTGCAGGGCTTATGGTATAAACATCACTTTCATGGTCACCAAGGAATAGCGAAATTTCTACGTTCGATTGATCCGGTAAACCTTGAATTCTTGTTTCAATAAAGGCATTTCCATTTTTTCTAAGTTTAAATTGAACAGAACCTTCAATCCCGCTATTCCCAACAGGCGTAAATTTGAAAGTTTTCCCTCCTTCCAAAATTTGATTTGATCCGATATCTCCCGATAGGACAACCTTGGATATGCCTTTTTCAGCATCTATTTCTGTAATAACAATTTTTGCATCGGTATTTATAAGCGAATCAAAATATATGGCTTTGTTGTTATAGTCTTCACGAATCCAACTCTTGTGTACACCGGTGGCAGCATTTATTTCTCCCAGATCCGCAATTGGTTTTGAATTATTGAAATCGGTTGAATTTGAGGTGGCTATTTTTCCAAAGTAACGATAGTTTTTATTTAAGCCTTGCAGCTTTAAAACAGAATTGGTGGTTCCATCCGAAAGTTTTTCAAAAAGGATTTCACCACTAAATCCCGGTTCAGATGGATATAATAAAGGGTAACTTACAGTTCCTTCTCTTGGTATATTTGGCGTTACTTCCTCCTCAAAATTGGCAATTTTACAGCCTGAGGTTAAAAGTATGATTATTAAGACTTTAGTCCAATATCGAGTTGGCTTTTCCAATTGCTTTTAAAGTAAATTATACATTTGCTAAGGAAGAACTCATTTTCGGATTATAAAACAGCCCTTGTTAAGGAATACTTAACAACCAGCTATATTTCGGTTAATTATTTTCGATAAAGCTTGAAAAAGTTAATATTCAAGGTTCTTCGCTACATTGAGTGGAATTGAAAATTGAGTTTACCCAGATGTAGGTAAATTGTAGTGATGAAATTGTCCTGGTTTCGGAAACCTTTTGCTGTTCGTTTTATTTCCT
>JBIPOE010000115.1:0-8490 GCA_044379485.1 Catalimonadaceae bacterium | reverse complement strand
AGCGTTTCAAGAATCTGTGTTTCGCTGAATTTGTTCTTTTTCATTTGGACATTTGTTATTGTAAAATTGACTCTTTTTGGACCAATCCTATACTTTTAACTTGTCCTGAATTGCCGGCCACGTACCAGTAGAAATTGCAAATCAAAAATATAAATTAATAATTTAAATTAAAAATTGTTAGGTTTTTAATTTTAAAGGATAAAACAAGAAAACCATAATAATTGCTTGTCAGACTTAATCAGTCTTCCAAAAACTATTCACCTTTTTCCACATGCAACCAACTACTGCAATTTTCTCCACCTGGCAACTCAAGTAAATAAAAACCAGTTCTAAATTCTTCAGGTGGTGACCAATTGTTTTGATAATCTTCCGTGGTAAAAATTTCTTCGCCCCATCGGTTTTTTATTTTTAATTTACAAAACGGCGGCAAGTTCTCAATTACAAATAAATCGTTTTTACTATCCCCATTTGGGGTTAGCAGGTTTGGCGGCATAACAGGTTTAACTTCAATAGTTTTTGTAATTGTTTTTAAACACGAGCCTTTAAAAACAGATAAATTCATTTCAATGGTTTGAGGTGCATTTAGTTTAATATCAGGATCAAAATTGGTTACAGAGTTTCCATCCCATGACCAAACAATTTTATCAGCCCCAATACTATTGTTTTTGACCTTAATGGCAGGCAATTGATTACAAGCAAGCACTTGTCTGGAAAATTCAAAACTGGGTTCAAGCACTAAAACTGAATCATTTACGAGAACATTTTTAAGCAAGGTATCGGTACAATTTTCCTGTCTTACAACCAATTGGACTGGATAAAGTCCTCGCTTTTGAAATTCGAATTTTGGATTACTCCCAGACATTGTAATTGATTCTCCAAACTGCCATTTGTAAGTGGTAGAAGATGAAGTTTGACCTGCATTAAACTCATAAAGCAATTTATCTGAACAGATTTCAAATAAACTTTTGGCTGAAAAATTGGCATTTGGTCTGGAAGGAATTAATAAAAAGTCTTGAAAACCAGAGCAATTCAACGAATCTTTAATAATTACCTTTAAAAAAGTTGAATCTACAGCCAAAATTTTTGCCAGTGAAGAATCAGTAGCCTCAGGGTTAGAATTGGCTGGCCAACTAAAGCGATAACCAACTTGTTTCACAGCTGATAACTGAACTGAATCACCAGGGCAAAAGGTTTTTGTAACCAACGGATTTTGAGGAATTCCGCCTAAAAGGATTGTCTGTTCACTTTCAGTAAAGTTTATACATGTTGTGTCGTTAAATACTTTTAGTTTTATTTTCAATAAACCAGGGGCACTTATTACCATTGAAGGAATTTCATTTCCTAACACATCTATGGAATCTGAACCATAAATCCATCTACTTCTTTGAGGATTCGTTGATGAATTATTTAAATTAATGGTTGCAGGCACACATGGATTAAAAGATATTGCGCCAAATTTAGAGTTCAAACGGCCATCCCTGATATCTACTTTTGCGGTAGATTTGCATTGATTGCTGTCTGTAATGGAAACTGAAAATAATCTTGGCTCAGGAATTAAAAATATGGGATCCTTAACATTTGGATCACTAAGACCAACGGCTGGCGACCATATTGTAGAAATTCCATTATTTTTCGAAGCCTTTAAAGCTTTGGGTCCATCTTCGCAAAATCTAAAAAGTGTATCCAGAAAAACCGGGGGCTCAAAAACCTGAACCAAAAGCGTATCAAAATCTATTTTTTTGCAGGAGGTATCGTTTTCAACTTTTAAGACTACTTTGAAAGTCCCGGATTGCTGGAATGAATAACTAAGGTTGGCCGAATTAATTTTTGTTGAATCCCCATTTCCCCAAAACCATGTAGATGTCTTTACCCGATAACTTTCGTTTTTAAGGTTTAGAATAAATGGTTTACAACCTTTTAGAGTGTCGGCCTTTGCTTTAGATACCAAAATTCCATCTTTGATTTTTACCGCAGCTCTAGCCTGACATTGGTTGCTGTCCTTTATTGTAAGTTGGAAATTAGTTGGAATTGGACTCAGGAAAACAGGATTCAAAACTGATGAATCACTCAATAGCAAGGCAGGAGTCCAGGCAAAAGTTTTTGCAGAATTTGGCTCAAGGTTGATGTTGTAAGCACCTGTCTGGCAATAGTATAAAGTGGTGTCTTTCAGTTTTGGTATGTCAAAAACCTGAACCAAAAGGGTATCAAAATCTTTTTGCTGGCAGGCGGTATCATTTTCTGCTTTTAAAACCACTTTAAATGTGCCCGCTTGTTGGAATGTAAAACTGAGATTGGCCGAATTGCTTACAGTTGAATCTCCATTGCCCCAAAACCAGGTTGATTTTTCGGAACGATAACTTTTGTTTTCAAAATTCACAATTAGGGGTTTACAACCTTTTAAGGTGTCAGCCAGGGCCTGGGAACTTAGAATTCCATCTTTGATTTTTATGGTAGCCTTCGCCTGGCATTGGTTGCTATCTTTTATGGTTAGTTGATAAACGTTTGGACTCGGATTCAGTAATACCGGATTCAAAATAGCTGAATCACTCAAGCCCAAGGCAGGGGTCCAGGCAAAAGTTTTTGCAGAATTTGGCTCAAGGTTGATGTTGTAAGCTCCTGCCTGGCAATAGTAAAAAGTAGTATCTTTCAATTTTGGATTGTCAAAGACCTGAATAAGAAGCGTGTCAAAATCAGTTTTCTGGCAAGAGGTATCGTTTTCGGCTTTTAATACTACCTTAAATGTACCCAACTGTTGAAATGTAAAACTGAGGTTGGCTGAATTGCTTACAATAGAATCTCCATTACCCCAAAACCAGGTTGATTTTTTAGACCGATAACTTTTGTTTTCAAAGTTGACAGTAAAGGGTTTGCAGCCCTTTACTGTATCGGCCTTGGCTTTGGATTGAAGAACACGGTTGAAAAGTTTAAATTTTGCGGAACTTTTACAGCCCAAAGAAGTAGAAACACTTGCTGTGTATTCGATTGTAGAATCAGGTTTAATAATTTTTGGTTTGGAGATAAATTCAGATGAAAGAAAATTGGCGGGTGACCAGGTATAGGAAAAAGTACCCAATGGAAGTCCGGTAAAAGAAAGTGTATCATTTAGTGTGCAGAATGAAAGTGAATCACCTGAAAACTTTGGAGATTTTTGAATGGTGATTGTTCTTTCCAAAGAATCTTTGCTTGGGCAAGCTTCTGTATTTAAGGCGATTAACTTCACTTTAAAAGTTCCGGCAGAATCAAATAAATGGCTGATTGTATCACTTGTAGTGGACCTGATTTGCCCATCCCTAAAATCCCAGATATAATTTTGTGCAAAAAAACTTTGACTACTAAATTTAATATTGGCAGGAGCGCAGGCCTGAAATACAGATGGACTATACCTTGCCTTTAACAAAGAAAAATCGTACTTAAAAACCGCATTGTTACAAGAAGAGCTCCTGTTCACTTCTGAAACCACACCTGGAGTAAATGGAAACGATGTTCCTGGTGGACCTTGCCCGCAGGCACATACAGATTGATGGATCACTCCTTTTTTATCAAACCTGCTGGTTCCACCATCAACATGGTCGGAGCCACCATTAGCTCCAAAAAATGTGGCAAAACCAAGGGAAGCTGCATTCCTTTCTAAAACCAAAATATAAAAATCAGAACCATCAGAATTGGAAATGAAAGCATCCGGCGAAACTGGCATTCCTGATGTATTTCCATTTACATATCCACCAAAATTATTGACTGCACCTCCCCAACCTGAGCAATAAATTCTGCCACAATCATCCACAAGAAATGCTGTAGGTGATATGTTTGTGGTTTGGTCTTGTGTTCCAAATGTTGTGGAAAACCTTGTGCTATCCAGATTGTTGCTCAAACAATGAATAAATTGACCGGAATTTGGATTGGCATATACATTATTTGAAACCGGGTAACTCCCCCTTGTTTGGCCAAAAACATATACTTTTTCCTGCCTGTCCAGTTGGACAAAATAGCCTTGGTCATAAGAGCTGGTACCTAAATAGGTGCCCCGATAAGAAGCAAGCCCAAGTGTGGGTGAAAACTTACAAACAAAGCCATCAATGGATCCGGAATAAGTTGGTTTTAATGCATTTGCGGTGGTTCTAAAATTAGAACTTGCTGTACCTCCGGCCAAATAAATAAAACCATTTTTGCCAAGTTGAATTGAATACGCAGCATCATTGTTATTTCCACCCAAATAAGTGCTGAATTGAAGTGCGGTTAATTGAGGGTTAAAAATGGCTGCAACTGCATCAAAATCTGAGGATTTACTTGCCTGTAAAGCTTGAACCACCGGAAAATTTGTGCTTCTGGTATTAGATGCGATATAAATTCTCCCCAAAGAATCAACCAAAACTTCACCTCTAAAGCTATCTCCATAGTTTTTAACCAAAGAATTTGTAGAAACGTCGGCAAGCTCCATAAGTCCATCATTATCAGAGCCACCAAGAAATGTAGAGCCTAATAATTGGGATCCATCAGCAGATAACTTTGAAATAAATATATCACTGCCTTGTGTGAATTCGAGACTACCAGCACCTATAGGAGAAATTCCAAGCCCTCCATTAAAAGTCCGATCGTAGGCATTATCAGAAACTGGAAAATTTGCAGAACTGGTTGATCCTAAAATAATAAGATTGTTTTGATTATCCATTACAATCGACGAAGGAACTTCTGCTTCTGATCCACCTAAATATGTGGCATACAACAGTTGGGTACCAAGTGAATTGTATTTTAGAATAGCTACATCAAATGTGGTAAAATCTTCAATTCCGTTATAGCCTTCCTGAAACGCACCCGTTGTAACTGGAAATAAGGGTCCAAAAGCAATTCCACCAGAATATGTAGCCCCGTTTTCACCAGGTGCTGCAGTAAATCCCCAATTGTTTGACCTGGAGCCTGAGAAACTGGAAAAAACCAAAATAGGATCTATTACCAAAGTCTCTTTTGGATTAAATCCGGCTGGAAAGTCAAAGCCAATTTCATTGTTTGATAACTGTTTAAACTGGCATGGAACTTCTACCTTAATTTTGTTTATTACCTGATAAGCAAAGGGTTTTTGTTCTGTTATTACACCAAGACTTGTTTTTAAAATCAATTCTCCGTTTTCTAAATCCAGACCATCTAGTCCGGAATATCGGGTTTTAATTTCTTTTGGATCTGCCCCCGGTTTTACTACAAATTCATACTTTAAATTGCCATTTTCCTCCTTCCATTCACAATCTATGCCTCCATATATATTTTCGGTTTTGGCTTTTTTGAACAAACCAACTTTACCAGCCCATTTTTTTGGGTCATTGGATGAAAAGTAATTGTGATAGGCACCAGAGGCGTTTTCTCCTTTTATTCTGGCTCTTCCATTTGCACCCAAAAATTCCATTTTGTAGCAATGATGTTTGGCATTGCTTAGTTTTCCGGCATGGACATGATTGTCATGCCTTATTTCAGAACCAAAATCAGAAAGAACAAATGATACCTGATTCTTTTCCAGCCACATATCTCCATGGTTTAGTTTTGCCCTCAAACCAAAACTTCCGGACCACTGGCCCTTATTTTCAATAAATTCAAGCTGGCCAAAAGCCTGATTGATTTGAAATAAACAAAACAAAAAGGCCCTTGAAAAAATAAAGTATTTGTGTTTCATGGTAAGTTGCTTGTTGACTAAACGATTGGCGATTTCAATAGGCAAGAAACAAAAAATATTAGTTTAACTTACTTCTATTTTATCCAAACCTAAAATTTGCTTAAAAGCAAAATTGCCACATGGGAGCTTTCGTTTCTTAGGTCAAATATATTTTAAAAATATGTTCTATATCCCTCTTTTTCAATAAAATAAAGGCAGACTAATTTTTTAAATTAGGCATACCAAATTTAATTAATTAGGTTTGCTGAATAATATGTGCAGGTTTACTTTTTTTTTGTTCTATTTCTGTTTGATTTCCTGTTTGGCCTTTGCCGAAACAGAAAGGAAAAAAGGAAAAATAATTGATAATGAAACCGGGGAAGGAATAGGATTTGCAGCCATTAAATTTTATCCAAACCAGAAAACAATATTGAGTGATGACTTGGGTTATTTTCCAATTGAGAAAGATTACTCTGAACAGAAATTTGTAATAGTTTCATTTACTGGATATTGGGTGGACACATTTCAAATAGCAAAACATAAAGATTTCCAATTTCGACTTAGGCCCAAAAGAAAAGATCTGGAACAAGTGGTGATTTCAGGAACCATGAATGAGGTTCAACGGAAAGAAAGCGTTTTGCCAATAGAGGTTTACACACCAACACTCTTTAAAAAGACCTGGGCACCATCCTTATTGGAGTCCGTAAACATGATCAATGGTGTTCAGCCCCAACTCAATTGCAATGTTTGCAGTGCAGGTGATATTCACATAAATGGTTTGGAAGGTGCTTACACCATGATTTTGATTGATGGCATGCCAATAGTTTCTTCCCTTTCAACGGTTTATGGACTTTCAGGAATTCCCCAATCTCTCATAAAAAGGATAGAGGTTGTGAAAGGCCCTGCTTCCACTTTATATGGATCTGAAGCTGTGGCAGGCTTAATCAATGTTATCACAAAAAGCGCCGGTTTTGCACCTTTGGTTAAGGTCGAACTATCTGGAACATCCATTGGAGAAGTCAATCTGGAGGCAGCAACCAAATGGAGAGTTGGTAACCAAAATGCACTTTTGGGTATCAATGCTTTTTATTACGGATTACCCAAAGACATTAACAATGACCATTTTACAGATATTGCCTTGCAAAAAAGGATCTCTGTTTTTAATAAATGGGATTTCAAAACAAATTCACTCGGAAAATCATCTTTGGCAATAAGGCTATTTGCGGAAGACCGCTGGGGAGGACAAACTAATTGGTCCCCTCAATGGAAGGGAAGCGATTCCATCTATGGAGAAAATATAGACACTCGCAGGCTGGAAGTTTTGAGCAGCCAGGCACTATCAAAGGATGGAAAATTAAGGCTTGACTTTTCATACAACTATCATTTCCAGAACAGTTATTATGGCGTAAATCATTTTAAAGCAGACCAACATACCGCTTTTAGCCAGTTGGTTTGGTCGGGATCCACATCTAAACTAAATTGGGTGACCGGGCTTCCTTTCCGGTTTGTGTACTACGACGACAATACTCCAGCTACTGAAAGTATTGAAATTCAAAAGATTAAAAACCAAGGTTCAAGAACTTTTTTACCCGGTATTTTTGCTCAGGCAGATTATATGCTTTCAAATAAGTGGACTGGCCTTGCCGGAATCCGGTTTGATGTACACAATATTCACGGCGGAATCTGGACCCCAAGACTAGGCTTCAAATATAAAATTAACCAAGACCAAAGTATAAGATTATCTGGTGGTAGCGGCTTTCGGGTTGTAAATTTGTTTACAGAAGACCATGCCGCACTTACTGGTGCAAGGCAGGTAATCATTAAAAACAATCTTTTACCTGAGCGCAGTTGGAATGCCAATGCCGGATATCAATTGTACATCAATCATTCAAAGGGATTTAGCAATATCGAGATCAACCTGTTTTATACCCGCTTTTCAAATCAAATAGTGGGAGATTTTGAAACAGATGCTGACAAGATTATTTATGACAATTTAAATGGGTTTGGTATTTCTCATGGCCTTTCTATCAACTATGAACGTCAACTTGATAATGGTTTCAAAGCCATGGCCGGACTTACATGGATGGATGTTTATAGAATGAAAAGTCAAATTGGAGATGAATTAAAAAGAGAAACTCAACTATTTGCACCTCCATTATCCGGCACGTTTTCAATCAGTTATTCAAAAAAAGATTGGAATTTTGATTTTACTGGCAGAGTAAATGGCCCAATGAAACTACCTGTTTTTCCAAATGATTTCAGGCCTGCCTGGTCTCCAATCTACCCTTTGCTCAATATCCAGGCTTCAAAAAGATTGAAACATGGATTTGAAATGTTTGCAGGAATTAGAAACCTGCTCAACTTTATCCCAAAAGATCCAATCCTAAGGCCATTTGATCCATTTGATAAGCGCATACAAATCGACAACCCAAATGGTTTTAACTTCGATCCCACTTATAACTATGCACCTGTTCAGGGATTAACGGTATATTCCGGTATCAGATGGGCACTTGATTAAACCAATATTGTGGATTGAAATTACAATTCGCCAAAGGAATGTCTTCGGAAAAAAAGCTTAGGTTTTTAGTTGTTTGGCTCTAAAGGAAATTTAATGGAAAAATTTAGAAAAAAAATATTTTAAGATTCAATCGAGTGTTTTACCAAAATATTCACTTTTTATAACACTATTTAAATCAATGAATTATAGCAGTTTGGGCGGTACGTGGCTGGCAATTCAGGACAAGTTAAAAGTATAGGATTGGTCCAAAAAGAGTCAATTTTACAATAACAAATGTCCAAATGAAAAAGAACAAATTCAGCGAAACACAGATTCTTGAAACGCTTAAGAAACAAGA
>JBIPOE010000171.1:0-2508 GCA_044379485.1 Catalimonadaceae bacterium | reverse complement strand
GGGAGTTATTGCGGGGCACGTCAACCCCTTGAAAGCCTTGATTTTCCATCCATATCCTGCGCTTCGAGGGGAGCGAGCACTGCCTTCCGGCGTCCTCGGGCGGAGCCACCGGCCCGATGACTCGCGAAATGCCCGTAAATTCGCCGTTTTGCCGGTTGCACGGATTCGCTGACGTGCCAAAGTCCCTTATCAATTCGATGACAACAGACAACTTGCAAGAGCGGATCGCTGAGACGAGCGGATGGATTCAGGCGGTAAAAAAAGAGATGGCCCAAGTCCTCGTCGGGCAGGAACGACTGGTTGATCGATTGCTGATCGGGCTGCTCTGCAACGGACATATTCTGCTAGAAGGCGTGCCTGGACTGGCGAAGACACTCGCGGTCAAAGCCCTCTCCGGCTCGTTGGACGCCACTTTTGCGCGGTTTCAATTCACGCCCGATCTCCTGCCCGCCGACTTGGTTGGGACGATGGTCTACCATCCGCAGGAAACGAGATTCGAGCCAAAGCTCGGCCCGATCTTCAACAACCTAATCCTTGCCGATGAGATCAACCGTGCCCCTGCGAAGGTCCAATCGGCACTGCTTGAGGCCATGCAGGAGCGGCAAGTGACGCTTGGTGACCGCTCCTACCCGTTGCCAAAGCCGTTCTTGGTGCTAGCGACTCAAAATCCGATCGACCAAGAGGGAACTTACCAACTCCCCGAGGCCCAGCTCGACCGTTTCCTTCTGAAGGTTACGGTCGGCTATCCGACCAAGGATGAAGAATTGGAAATTCTCGATAAAATGGCCACCTCGACCCCACCTTATGAGACGAAGACCGTGGCGACGCCTGAGCAGGTCAAAGCCTCGCGCGAGTTGGTGAACGAGGTTTATATCGACCCCGCGATTCGCAAGTATATTGTTCAAATCATTCATACCACCCGTCTTCCGGGACTCGTTGACGCCTCTTTGAAAAACCTCGTTCGCTCCGGAGCCTCGCCGCGCGGCACGATCAATCTGGCACTCACCGCGCGCGCACGGGCCTTCATGCAGGGGCGGGCCTTTGTCACGCCGCAGGACGTCAAGGACATGGCGCTGGACGTTCTGCGTCACCGGATTCTCCTGACTTACGAGGCAGAGGCGGAGGAAATGACCACCGACTCGGTGATCGAGCGCATCATGAACAAGGTCGCGGTACCTTGAATTGTTAGGTCGTATGGATGGGAGGTCATGAGTTGAAGACGAATGCTGACGGACACACAGATCGAGGAAATGATGGCGCGGGTGCGCAAGCTGGAGCTCAAGGCCCGCCGGCTGGTGCGTGAATCGTTTTCCGGCGAATACCTCTCATCATTCAGAGGACAGGGCTTGGATTTTGACGATTTCCGCGAATACCAACACGGCGATGAAGTCCGCTTTATCGACTGGAACGTGACGGCGCGGATGAATCAGCCGTTCGTTAGAAAATTCCGCGAAGAGCGTGAGCTTTCCGTGGTCCTTGCCGTGGATGTCTCGGGCTCGGCGGATTATGGCAGCGTCTCGCTGAGCAAGCGCGAGGTCGCGGCGGAAACTGCCGCCGTGCTTGGATTCAGCGCGCTGCACAATGGCGACAAGGTAGGCTTGCTGCTCTTCGCGAAGGAAACCGTTCTATTCATTCCACCGGAAAAGGGGAGTCGCCACCTCTTGCGGATGATTCGGGAAATCCTGGTAGCACGACCGGAAAATCCTGGCACATCCGTCGCGGAGGCCTGTGACTTCCTCGTGCGTACGCTGCGCCGGAAATCACTGGTTTTCCTCATCTCCGACTTCTTCTCCGACTCGCTGGAGAAACCGATTGGCAAGCTGGCGAGGAAGCATGAAACCATCGCGATACGGGTGTTAGATCCGTTAGAGTCTAAGATTCCCAAGGGAGGTCAAGTGGTGATGATCGATCCAGAGAGCGGTTTTGAGACCCTCGTGAATACCAGCAATTCAAACCTTCGGATGGGCTATGCCAAATTGATGAACCGACAATTGGAGGGCATGGCGGTAATTTTCAAGAAGCACGGTATTGATTCGGCGGACTTAGTTACGAATGGCGACACCCTATCAGCCCTGCACCAACTTTTGAAAAAACGCGGCCGCAAGCGATCCCGCTAGAACCTGATGAACCGCCAACCCGGAAATTTTGAACTGTTAGAGCCGAGCCTGCCTGAGGCCTTGGTTCCAGACTCATGGGTTGAACCGTGGATGATCGCCCTGGTACTTTTATTCGTCGTCGTGAGCCTAGCGGTTTTAATCTTGAAAAAGAAGAAGGCTCGGCCCGCCGACCCACGCTCGATCGAGGGAGCCGCCCATGCGGAAGCGTTTGCGGCCCTTCAAAAAATCGAAACTCCCCACCCACGGGATGTCGCAGTGCATGCCTCGCTGATCCTCCGAAACTACCTGTCGGTATGTGCTCGCGATCCGGCGTTGTTTGAAACCCATGAGGAAACCATTTCCCGGCACGAAGCATTGAAGGATTTTTCTGAGGACGCGCGCCAGGCCGCCG
>JBIPOE010000114.1:0-8504 GCA_044379485.1 Catalimonadaceae bacterium | reverse complement strand
TTCCATTCCTCTTTTCAAGCATTCAATAGTAGATGTCCGTTGCAAAGACAACGAAGACAGGCAGTTTATTGTAGAGATGCAAATGCTCTGGACAAATTCTTTTATGAATCGGGTATTGTTTAATGCTTCCAAAGCATTCGTAAAGCAGCTGGAAAAAGGGGAACAATACGAGCTATTGCAACCGGTGTATGCAGTAAGTCTTGTCAATCAAAATTTCGATTTGGAGACGGATGCGTATTTTCACCATTACAAAATAGTAAACATAGAAATGCCGGATAAGCTAATGACCGGCCTTGAATTTGTCTTTATTGAATTGCCAAAGGTAAAGGCCAGAAACTTGAAAGACAGGGCTTTAGGTGTACTTTGGCTACGGTTTATGGCCGAGATTAAGGATCTGGATGAAAGCATATCGGCAGAATTCCTGGAGCACAAGGAATTAAAAGAAGCCTCAGATATTTTGATGGAAAGTGCATTTAACTCGGCAGAATTAGAATCCTATGATCGGTACTGGGATTCAATTAGTGTGGAAAAAACAATTTGGTATGATGCCCGAAAAGAAGGATTAACAGAAGGAAGAGAAGAAGGTAAAATTGAAGGAAAGATAGAAGGTAAAATAGAAGGTAAAATAGAAGGCAAAGAGGAAGAAAGGGATGAAATTGTGGGTAGGGCTTATGGGGAGGGAGTCTCAATCCCCTTGATTTCTAAAATTACCGGGATCTCAGAAAAAGAAGTCGAGGTTATTTTGAGGAGGCTTGGATTGATTTGAAAAGTAAGCAAAAGCCCAACACGCCGATTGCAAACCGGCTTTATCTAAAATCTGACATTCGCTTCGCTAAAATGTTTGATAGCAAACAGAGAGGCGTAAAATTCTATTCGCTATAAATCTCCGTAAAAATAGCTAACCCATTCTTTATAAATGTCCTGGGCGGAAAGACAGGTGTCGATTAGATATTCCCGTACACGTTCAAATTCTTTTAAACCACGGTAGTAAAATTGTTTGTAATTGTCGTCAATGATAAACGGAATTATATCATTACGTAGGCATTCCCGAAACATTATTAACCGGCCTACTCTTCCATTCCCATCTTGAAAGGGGTGAATTTTTTCGAAATTGTAGTGGTACTCAACAATATTTTCAAAATGAATATTATTATTTGAAGTATATTGATTGTTTAGTTTATTCATCTCAGAATCAACATTTTGTGGCAATGTTGTTTCAAGACCACCAACCTCATTGGGTAGTTTTTTCCAATGACCCACATTAAACCAATCTTTTGTGGAATCTGAGGTTCCAGTTTTTAAGATCCTATGAAATTCTTTAATCAAATCATTTGACAATGGCTTTTCAATCGTATCCAACAAATAATCAAAAGCGATAAAATGATTGGATGTTTCAATAATGTCATCTACGGGAACGGCCTCCTGGTCTTTAAAGCCTATTGTTCTGGTTTCGAAAATGTATCTTGTCTGCTCTTCAGTGAGTTTACTTCCTTCAATTTTATTTGAATTGTATGCCAGATTAATCTGGGTTTTATGATACAATCCACCTTTTAGCCTGGCCTTTTTTTCTTCCAGCAGATTTACTTTAAGGCTTTTTGTCATCGAAAAATTGAGAGAGATTTTGTAAGCGATCAAATTTGCAGTTTATGGATCTAAAGTTTTGTGAGGCGATTCCAACTGAAAATGTAAATTTAAGAGAGGCAAATATAGGCAGTAAAGGGCGTTTTTGGGAGGCGGTAATTTCCCGGAGAAAGAAAAGATATGAGATTTCCTATAAATGAGATCAAGGATCAATTTTAAAAATAACTGGCCCCATACTCATTATTAAGATACTTATCATCAAATTCTTCTAGTTTTTCGTTAATAATAAATTTCCTTCCTGGTTCTCCTTTTCCTTTATCAATCAACTGATAGTAAAGTCTTGAAAGAAGAAATTGATTGATTAATTTCATTGAAGATGCGCTTGTATAATAGGTAGGTAGCTGATTTTCAAATAGATAATTTAGATTAGATTGAAATAGATTGTCAGGCCAAGCTGAATTTCCAGCCTGGTTGTTTTTCCATATATTTGAAGTGTAGATCACATTTAGAGCATGGGCTTTTTGACCATCATCCACCTTACTTAAGATTTGGTTGGAAAAATTATCATTATTAAAACCAGCCAAAACCAATCTGCCTAATATTGAAAAATGCTGACGGTAACCTTTATAATAGCTATTTTTTGCTGTTTCAATGGATTTAGAATATGCAAAAAACTTATCGAGCGAATCTTCAGGAAACCCGTTCTCTTTTATTGCTTTTTTTACCAATGAAGACAATCTTACTCTTTCATTTCCAAAAATAGAGGTCAAAAAATCCATGTCCTTTTCTTCAAGATTCCAAATTAGGTGATTGTTAGGAGAATCTATTTCCTTCTCTGGTTTGATATTTTTATCTCGATTGGATATGGATTTCAGTATAATTTCAATCAAAATAGAATCGCCTTTTGAACCGTATTCTATTAAGAATGAAGGTCTCAGAGCGCTTGAGAAAACTAGTTTCGAATCCTCCGTCGTTGATAACAGTTCAGGTTTGACACCAGATTTCAATAGTTTTTTAGAAATTTCACTATAACTGGTTAATATCTTTATTCCAGTATTACTTGGATGATATTTGACAGAATAATTATTAAAATAAATTGTCAGTGGTTTTGATCCTGAATTTATTTTTGTCAAATTTTTGAGGGCAGAATCTAGTAATGAATGATTGTTCAAACTATATATTGGAATAGGGGACATTCGTTCACCTCCAACATTTGGATTATCAGATTTATATTCAGCAAATTTTAGATCGGATAGCAGCCAGAAATTTTCAAACTGGTCCAGAACTTTTGATTGGGGAGTAATAACTTTACTATCCGGATGGAAAGACTTGATCAATGCATAATCTCTCAAAAGATTGGTTTTGAAGTATGCCTCGTGATCATTATCAATATTTGAAAATAGATACAGATGGTCCAGGCAAAGTCTAAACCAATAAAAATCCAGACCACTTCCAGAAAATACTAAGCCCGAAGGAATAAATTCCTGAAGTTGTTTGAAGAGTAAAATTGATCTTTCATCAATATTAAAATAAGCGGACCCACTCTCTTCAATTACGTCTTTCAAACCATCATCATTGTATAAGTCGTGTTTTGGAAAATAGCTGGTAAAAAAGTTTAAAAAGTTGTTAGGATCTTTTGGCAAAACAAATTGGTAATTATTCAGGAGAATTCTGATTCCATGAGAATCTTTTCTTTTTAATAGAGGCGAAATAAAACAACCAAACTTCCGGGAGGGATCCCGATTTCCAAAAGGCCCCAGATCAAAATAATATTTTTTTCTAAAAGTTGAATCTTTGGAATGGAATGTCATACCAATTTTATCGCCCTTTGCACACGCAAACAATAATCGAAGGTGTTTATAGCCACCATCCTTAAAATCAAAGGGATAGCCGCCAAAATTGTCAGAGGTCTGTTTAAACGGAAGAGATCTAAACTGTTCCTCTTCACTATTAAGTTGGTAGTCTAATGCCTTTGCATACTGCTCCATTTTTTCAATATCGGAGTGCTCAATCAGGTCTAAAGCAGCATTAAAATAAATTCCGGTATTAAAATTTTGCCAGTTTTTGGCTGAGATGGTTAGATGCAATAAGTTAAAAAGAGACTCACTTAAACGATTATTTATTCTGGTTAAAAGTGCCGTGTTTTCATAAAAACGTCCGGAATTGCAGATTTTCAAAGCAGCTGCATAATATTTTATTCTTATCCATCTGATTTCCAAAGGCAGTTTATTAATTAAGGAATCAGCAAGCATCAAGGTTTCGCTTCCCAATTCAGGTTCGCAATATTTGGAACTTAATAGCATCATAGAGCTGGAAAGTGCAAGCCTTACCTTTGTTGTATCATCAAATTCAGCTTCATTTAAAATCTGCTTCATCGTTCCCTTCCCATGGGTCAATTCCTGATAGATTAGAAATTTCGCTTTTTCCTCTTCAGAAATATCTTCGTCCTCCAAAAAATCAACGCCTCTTGCTTCCAGAATAGGGATCATTCGAAGGTTGGAAGTGTACCAAACCCAAAAACTGCTACATATCAAACCCATGATAAAAAGTGCCAGAAAAACCACCTTTCCAATCTTCTTCAACCCATGCTTCATCACAAATCGTGTGGCAAACAACTTGCTTGCAGATTCTTTGATAAATGATGAAATGCCAGCCTTTCGTTCTTCGGCTTGTTTTACTTTTTCGGGCAGTGCTATTTTACTTTCATCATACCTGGCCAGCCAATATTTATTAGGCTCCTGGGAGTTAAACCAGTTTTCAAAATAGGTAAGTGGCCCAATAGGAAGCAGATAGCCACTTTTCTTTTTGTTTTCTGTCCAGCGATCCACCTGTTTTTCAAGGTCAATAAGCGTGTTTCGGCTTTCGTTTTCATCAATGGTCCATTGCTGCAGGGCTTTCCAGTTTCGGATCAGGCTTTCGTGGGTAATGTCCAATAAGGTATCAGATCCAAAAGCAGAAGAATCGCTTTGGTCTCCCTCATTTTCAACGATAAATGGCCTGAGAAAAGTATTGCCCGATGAGCGGAAAACACGGGTCGTTTTGTCCAATTCTGCAATACCAAACTGCTCAACAGACAAAATATTCAATACCTCTTCGGCTATCATCTGGTTTCTTACGGCCCTGCCTTTGTCTATTTGGGTCAAACAGGTAAAAATGCCTTTAACTACATTATTTGCTTCCGCACCAGGAAGTTGAAAATCTGAAACAATTTTCTTAGCTTCTTCAAACAGCCAACTGGCATGCAGGTTCAGCACATTGCCCAGGCCTGGATTTTCAAAAGCGACTTTGCGTTCAGTGGGAAGACGATTGAACCAGTCTGAAAATAAATTTTGTTGATCCTCAGGTAAATCCTTTGCTGGCATTCCACCTTGTTTGGCATAATGAAGCAAATCCATGGCTTCCCCTTTTTCCTGAGCCGAAATCCAGATCTGGCAAAGGGCATGTTGCAAAACCGGCAACTGGTCATCGCCATCCTGTAAATCGTAGAGCAGACGCTCAACCAGTCTGGGCGTAATGTCATCTCCATTGAGGGCGGCAGGTTCTTCTATAACCCGCTTCAATTCCAGGCGGTTAAGTCTGGGAACAAAATAATGGCTGAACCCAATGTATTCTGCCAAACCCCGGAAAGCAGAACATTGGCCAATGTAGTCGCTCCGCATGGTGCAGACCACATAAATGGGCAGGTTTCGCTCCAGAGCCAGCCGGGAGGTTTCAATCAAAAGGTTGACAACCAATTGTGCTTCTGCTGAAGCTTTGCCCTGGGAGAAATTTTCAGGATAGGTGAAAAACTCTTCAAACTGATCTACATAAATGACAAGGTTTGCGGGTTCTACGGATTTTTCATCATGCTCCTCTGCATTGAATTTACTACTTGTAAAAATATCAACCAATGAAGAATAACCGTATCCCAATCTTGCCTCAAGAGAGCGTATATCCTCTTCCTCAAAAACATGGGCCAGTGATTTGGCAAAATTCTGAAGTGGATTTCGCTCAGGTCGGAAACTCGCAATCAAATAGCGGTTGTGCTGCGCCTTGAAAAATCCGGCTTGCATATTGGGCAGCAATCCTGCAAAAATTAAGGAGGACTTACCGTCACCGGAAGCCCCCGCCACCATCAGAAATTTGTTTTCTTCGAGCAGGTTACCAACTACTTCTATATGCAACTCCCTGCCACAGTAATAGATGGATTCTTCTTCTGTAAAAGGGCGCAGGCCGGGATAAGGGGAGGATAATGACATGAAATTATTCAGGATTGATTGGGAAATTGGCTTTCTAAAAGCGATTGTAAATCGGTTTCAAGATCGGGTAAAATTTCAATAATGGTTAGCCAAATTGTTTCAAGTTGGATGCCGAAATAATTATGAATGAGCTTATCTCTGAAACCAGCCATTTTCTTCCATTGAATTTGATTATTTGTTTCACGGTATTCAACGCTAATGTTTTTTGTGGCCTCCCCAATAATTTCAAAATTCCGGATCACCGCATCCTGAACCATAAATTGCTCTAAAAACTGCTCTTTGGATAAATCCTTCACGTACAATCTGATTCGAAAGATGCAGTCAAGAATATGTTTAAGGTATACTGAATTTTCTTTTTGCACGTCAATTTATCAGCTTAAGATCTTTTAAAATAAATGGCTTTACATGGGTGTTGAGTGAGCCAACTGTTATTAGGTCAATCTTGATACCAAGCTGGTTAAAAAGGGATTCTTCAATATCCATCAAGATAAAAAGATTATATGCCTTTTCAAAGTCCACCAACAAATCCAAATCGCTGTTTTCAGTTTCCTCCCCTCTGGCATAAGAACCAAATATTCCTACAGAAACCGGGTGGTAGGGCCTCAACACATTTAGAATTATGTTCTTTTGGTTTTCACTTAGATTCATAGCGCAGGACTTAAATTTTCGTAAATATTTTTAATCTCGTGGGTAATCTGTGTCTTGCCCACGATTCTTGAAATCACTTTCGGGGCTTTGAAACTCCTGAGCAGGTTTGTTTTCGGGTCATCTTCTCCTAAAAGTACAAACTGGTTTCTTGCTTTTGCGCCACCCACTTCTTTCCAAACCTGTTTTATAAAAGGAATGGCCCAATCGCCTGAATGCTTGAAATAAATAACGGCCAGGCGTGTTTCCGGCAATTGGCGAACTGTTCTTTTCCGGTATTCATCTTCTGTATTGGGTTCTATCATAAGCACTTCCAGCGGATATTCACTGGAAAGAAAATCGGTAATGACCTCCGCTTCCCTGTTGTCCTGCTGGTTGTAAATAAAAAATATTTCTGTGGAATCCGCAGGCATCAGCACTTCTTTTTCCTCTGCTTTTGCCTGGTTTCGAAGCTCATCTACCAGTTGCATGGGGTTGCTGGCATTGGAAAAAATACAATTGGCATTCAGCTGGTTTCTAATCTGTCGAATCAATTCCGACTGCTGGGATTTGAATTCTTTTCCGGATTCGACCAACTGCCAAACAACCTGTTGTAGTTTTTTTTGGTCTGAAAATTCTTTTGCCTTTTCATATTGGAAACCTGGAAAAGACTGGTCGTTTTCCTCGAATCTTCTACCATATTCTGTGCTCATCAGATGGATAGAAAAATCAGAATTTTCCAGAGATTCAGAAACAATACGTTCAAAATCAGATTCTTCGGAGGGGCAATCCATTGCGGGAAAAACATCGAAACCGGCTTTTTGAAGTGTGATCAGCAGTTCTTCTCTTTTTGTTTTCAGGTCGGCACTTGTCCATGCCAAAAAGACCTTTTTGGCCGTTGAGGTTTCAGAAACTGTTTGCGATTCAATTCTTTCTGTCTGGTACCGGTTGGCTACTATTTGCCGGGTATAAGCAAGTTCTGGAATGGAGGCTGTAAAGTTTGTAGCCAATGGCCGGGAACTACCTTGTTTCATACCTGCAACAAGTTCTTTAATTGCCAATGCCACTTTGTTGATTTGATTTCTATACACAAGATTTCCAGGTAGATAGTGGTCATCATCTCTCAAACGAAGAGGCCTGTCCGTACCGGCCTGCTCATAAACAAAATCGATAGAGCGGAGCCTTCCATTCAGATTTTGTTCTATTAAAATACTATCTTCCATATCCAGGTTATGAATTCGGATTGGCAGAATTCTACTGGCTACATTCCCATTTGGTAGTGTGATTTCCAGTGGATTACCAGTAGCTTTGTTATTTTCTATAAAAGCACAAAATTCTTTTGACCAGGCAAAGCTTTCCAGGTCGCAATAAGTTTTGGAAACGATTGGAATAAAAAATGCAGCATTTAGTTTAGGTCCCAGCGATTCACCAACCAGATGGTTTTCGTGCAGGCCTTCATTTTTGCTTTGGTCAAAATAGATGTGGAGTTTGTCCTTTAAAGTGGCGTGCAGTTCCATTTTAAGTTTTTCTACAAACTCTGTGACCCAACCATCAAACTGGTTGTCGTTGTGGCGGTAACTTATAAAAATGTCGTATTCGTAAGTAGCAAAAATGGAGTTCATTGTAAATTCCTGGATTCAGATGCAAAGAAAAAAAAAAAAGCCACAATGAAAATTTCTAACTCATATCTATTAATAAAATATCAATTGTGGAAAAAATACGCAATTAAGTTGCCTGTTTTTTGATTTTTAGAAAGGTATATCAAAGTAGATTTGCGCCAAGGTTTACGAGTTGTCTGCCAGTTAAATTGCTTGACATTAAGTCTCTCTGAATTTATCTTCAAACCTTACTTTCCTAAAAAATAAACTCCTTGTTTGTATGGATTATCAACCTGTTGTCATTAAGTAATCTGAACTTGAAAGGATTAGGAGTTTTTATTTTTCCTTCCTTTTTTAATTCTACTTTAACAAATTAAAAAAGTTGTATATTAGACTGAAAGTTAGTAATTTAGCATTGTAAAAGAAAGGAAATTTATCGAGTAAAACAACACAGCCTAATATA
>JBIPOE010000238.1:0-2516 GCA_044379485.1 Catalimonadaceae bacterium | reverse complement strand
TCCCCGCGGCGGGCTTAAACTTCCCCGCGTCGCACGCCGTGCACGTGCCGCCGTCCGCGCCGGTGAAGCCCGCCGCGCACTTGCAGTCAGTCAAAGCATCGCTCGCCGCCGCGCTCTCGGAGTTTGTCGGACAGCTCGTGCACGCCGCGTCCCCCGTCGCGTCCTTGAACGTGCCAGCGTCGCATGGGTCGCACTCGTTGCCGTCGGGGCCGGTGTAGCCCACCAGACACTTGCAGTCCACGGGCGCGTCGCTTGCGGGCGCGCTCGATGTGAACGCGGGGCACGCCTCGCACGCCGCGCTCCCCGCGGCGGTCTTGAACTTGCCCGCTTCACACGCAGTGCACGCACCGCCGTCCGCGCCCGTGAAGCCCACCCTGCACTGGCAGTCTGTCTGCGCGTCGCTCGCCTCCGCGCTCTCCGCGTTCGCCGGGCAGCTCGCGCACGCCGCGCTCCCCGCGGTGGTCTTGAACTTCCCCGCCGCGCACGCCGTGCACGCGCCGCCGTCGGCGCCCGTGAAGCCCGCAGAACACCTGCAGTCTGTCGCCTCGTCGCTGGCCTCCGCGCTCTCCGCGTTCGCCGGGCAGCTTGCGCACGCCGCGCTCCCCGCGGTGGTCTTGAACTTCCCCGCCGCGCACGCCGTGCACGCGCCGCCGTCGGCGCCCGTGAAGCCCGCCGGGCACTTGCAGTCAGTCAAAGCGTCGCTCCCCACGGGCGAGCTAGAGCTCGTCGGACAATCCACGCACGCCGCGTCCCCCGGCGCGTCTTTGAACTTGCCCGCCGCGCACGCGGAGCACGCCGCGCCGTCCGACCCGGTGTAGCCCGCGTCGCACTTGCAGTCCGCGCCCGCGTCGCTCCCGGGGAGGCTCCAGGAGTTCGCTGGGCACGGGTTGCACGCCGCGCTCCCGGCGGCCGCCTTGAACGTGCCCCCCGCGCACGCCGCGCACTCGCCGCCGTCGGCGCCCGTGAAGCCCGGAAGGCACCGGCAAGCGCTTGCCAGCGTGCTGCCCGAGGGCGAGGATGAAAACGGCGGACACGCCGTCGCCTGGTCGCGTGCGCCCGCGCAGTAGGTGTTCGGCGCACACGCGGCGCAGACCTGTTGTGTTGATGTAGAGACCACGAGCGAGAGCAAGAGCGCGCCGCACAGCGCGCCGCGGAGCGCGCCGCGGAGCGCGCCGCGGAGCGCGCCGCGGAGCGCGCCGCGGAGCGCGCCGCAGTGCGCACGTGGCGCGACGGCGCGCCAGCGGGACATGACTTATCTGTCTAATATACAAAACATGAGACTCGCAGATGTTCGATCTGTTTAATGCAATATCATTGTCAATGATGGTCAATCATGTAAACGCGAAGCCGGACGCGCACGTGCAGTCGTGCGCCTCCCCGGACGCCGAGTACGGGTGCTGGCACGCGCACGCGTCGATGGACTCCGACGCGGGGGGCGACGTGGCCCCGAAGAAGCACTCTTCGCACGCCGTCGCGTTCATGTGGTCCGAGTACGTCCCGCCCGGGCACGCCGAGGCCGTCCCCATCCCTTCCGCATCATAGACCATGCGGTACCCCGCGCGCGAGACGCACTCCTGCGCGTCGAACGCCCCGACCTGCAGCGTGTCCGTGTTCGCAGGGCACGCCGCGCACGCCTGTCTGTCCCTGTCCTCCTTGTACGTCCCGCGCGGGCACGGCACGCACGCAAAGTTGTTCGCATCCTGCACTCCATGCCCGTGCATGCAGACGCAGTCGGTCAGCGCCACAGTCGACCCGGCGCTGAGGGTCGTCTGGAACTGTCCGCACTGGCAGCACCCGCCAAGAAGGCTCGCGCAGCCGAGCGTCGAGTTTCCCTGCTGCTCCTTGTATGTGCCCGTCTGGCACGCCGCGCACACGCCGTTCGCGAGCACGTACCCCGCCCTGCACACGCAGTACGGCGACGCCGAGTCGAAGACGCCCGTCGATGCTGCCAGGTCGCTCTCGCACAGCCTGCAGCCGCTCGCCAGCCCCGGCGCCGCCTTGTACTCCCCCGCCGCGCAGGCCGCACACGCCGCGATCACGGAGTCCGCGCCGAGCGTCGTCTCGTACCCCGCGTCGCACAGACACGATGTCTTCGCCGCGCTCGCCGCCGGCGAGGACGCGTGCTCGGGACAGTCGAGGCATGTATTTATAGTAGAAGCGCCTGTATTTGTCGAGTACTTGCCGGCGCCGCAGTCGGTGCACACAGAAGCGCCATTGGCCGCCGAGTACTTGCCGGCGTCGCAGTTGGTGCATGTATCAGCCGTAGAAGCGCCTGTGTTCGTCGAGTAATTGCCAGCCCCACAGTCGGTGCAGGCGGCAGAGCCTGTGACTGTCTTGTACTTTCCCGCCGTGCAGGCTGAGCACGGGCCGCTGTTGGGCCCCGTGGACCCCAGATTGCATTTGCAACTGCTTTTGAAAATTGCTCCAGATACAGACGTCATGTAATCGGGGCAGTTAAGACAGCTGCTGTTGGACGTCGCGCCTGAAATCGTACCGTACATGTCGGCGGGACATTT
>JBIPOE010000054.1:0-29665 GCA_044379485.1 Catalimonadaceae bacterium | reverse complement strand
GAAAATCTTTTCAACTTTTAAAAACAGCTACTGAAACCATTGGCCACAGATTGACAGGTTCACCCAATGGAGCCCTTGCCGAATCCTTTGTTTTTGAACAACTAAACCAAGCGGGACTGGAAGAAGTGAAATTTGAACCTTTTCAGTTTAAGGCCTGGAAGCGAGGTGCCTGCAGTTTGGAAATTGTCCCATATCGTTCAGATAATTATTTAAAAATAAACGCGGTCTCTTTGGCCAATACAGGTTCTGCATCTGGCAATTGGTTTATTGTGGATGGTGGTGACGGACTGGAAGCTGACCTTATAAAAATTGCCGGAAAAATTAAAGACAACTGCCTGCTGATCAATTTGGGATTGACCAGGAAAGACAGTGGACGGCACAATCTACACAGGGCGGAAAAGGTGTCCCTGGCCATAAAATATGGGGCGAAGTCAGTTATTTTCGTGCATCCTTCCTCCAATGATCAGGTTTTAACCGGAACGGCCAGTTTAACAGGCGAGTCTGTGGATATTCCTGCAATTTGTATTTCAGGAAAAGATGGAGTTTTGGTTAGAGATTGGCTTAAAACGGAGCGATTGATGGCAGATATGAAAGTTCAAAACCAAAGAAGCGAAGGCAGCGCCAGAAATGTTACAGCTTTCATAAAAGCCAATGAGGCCACAAAGGAAACCATAGTTTTTACTGCCCACCTTGACTGTTGGGATCTTGCAACCGGTGCTACTGATAATGGTTTGGGGGCTTTTACTTTGATAGATGTTGCCAGAGCAGTGCATCAGTTCAAACATGTTTTGAAGCGGAACGTATTGTTTATCTGGACGATGGGAGAGGAGCAAGGCTTGCTTGGATCCAGGTATTTGGTTAGCAAGATGAAAGAAGAAAAAACACTTTCAAATGTCCGGTTGGTTATTAATTTAGATATGGTTGGAAATCCCAAAGGTTTTAATGCTTTTAACTGGCCGGGGCTTTCAGGCCTAATGCAAGATTTTGGAAAAAAAGCTCAAAAAATGGTTCCAACATTTCAAAATACGCTGGAAAATCAGGCAGGATTACATTCCGATCATCAGCCATTTATGCTTAACGGAATACCTGTAGTTTCTGCCATTTCAAATTTACCGGATTCGATTTACGAATGCTACCATGCCGATTGTGACAATATAAACCTGATAAAAGCCCAGTATTTGGAGTCAAGTGCCACAATCCATTCTTTTTTGGGCTTAGAAATTGGCAAAACTAAAAAACTGAATTTTCGTCTGTTGAACGACAAAATGCTTGGTAAATGGTTGGTTAAAAATGGTTTGAAAGAAAAACTGGAAATCAGTGGTGAATGGAACTGGAAATAAGTAAAGGTTTGTACCTTAAACCAAAAATAGAAAAATGAAAAACGTCGAGTATCAGATTAATGCCCAGGAAAAAGAATTCGCTGTAAACCACTTGTCAAAAACGAGGGATGCATTTGTTAAAACTATTGAAGTTATGACCGAAAAGCAATGGTACCACCGTCCCGGGCCTGGGCAATGGTCAGTGGCTGAATGTGCAGATCACCTTTTGCAAACAGAGTTGTATTATTGCCGCCCAACCATTGATAAAATGCTTTCTGAGCCTGCAAGCCCCGAAAGGAGGCCAGAAGCAGCCGGAAAAGATGTGGCATCTTATGCAGGCATGGAAGACAGAAGCTATAAAATAAAAGGTGCTCCATGGGAAGAAATCTTTGAGAAAAAAATTGATAGAGAAAATTTGATTACATCATTTGTGGCAAAGCGAAATGAATTTATAGACTGGGTTAAAAACACAGATGAAGAACTGAGAGTTCATTTCTCTTCTTTTCCTGGTTTAGAAACCATTGATGTTTACCAGTTTATTTTATTTATTTCAGGCCATACCACCAGACATACAGGGCAAATTCAGGATATTGTGGAATCGGAGTTTTATCCTGTTTGATGAATTTTAATTACTGGTTTCCAGACTTTTTAAAAAAAGAAAAACAATTTTACAAAAAAGGGCGAAGGTTGATATAACTTTCGCCCTTTATTTTTGTTGTCACGTCAAAACCACCTTCAATTTAAAAAATTTTATGGAAAAATGGGTAGAACTAAAAGAGTCACATAAAAGTCTTTCTGCTACAGCTGCTTCCACCTATGATGAGATATACGAAAATTCCAACCATGCTACAGGGATTTACATGCGATATGAGGAAGACCTCATCCACGCATCTATGGATCATATCCCTGCAAAAAAGGTAGCAGTGGTATTAGGAAGTGGTACCGGTCGAGAGAGTTTCACACTTGCCAACCATTTTGAAAAGGTTTTTGGTTTGGATTTTGCACCAGAAATGACTGAGCAGGCTCAAAAAAACCAAAAAAAGAGAAATGTTTCCAATACACATTTTATGACTTTGGATGTTGAATATGATCCACTTCCATTTGCAAACCATACGGTAGATTTTATTAATTCTTCATTTGGTATGGGTTCATTTGTATTAAATCCGGCAAATTTCTTTTTGGAAATTAAAAGAGTTTTGAAACCTGGAGGAAGAGTTGTTTTTTCCTTTTATAACTCGCAAGCTTTTGTAAACCAATTAGAATTGGGTTGGGCACCAGCTATTTCCTCAAGACTAAACCATAAGGAGGAAGCATTGGAAGTTCAATTTGGAGGTCAAACTTTTATGATTCCGGTTGTGGCATATTCTGTAGTTGAAATTAAGGCAGAGCTGGAGAAATTCTTCAATATTGTATCAATTACAACCTTTCCATCCATTTCCTCTATTTTTCCTCAACAACTTTTTGAAAATGAAAGGATGCGGAAATTGTGTTTAGAGGCAGATTTACTTTTAGCAGAAAACCTTGATCTTGCAGGCGGCCCTTTTATAGTAGCAGTGGTTAGTATGCATTAATTTATTTTTATAATTTCTTTTTTATCTAAATCTATTTTTTTGTTAAGTTCATCTATTTATAAATCTAGTCTTGAGCTATTTAAGGACATTATCCTTCAGGAAAATTTAATTGCAAATGGGAAGGAACTAGATCATCTTTTGCAAAATACTTCTCATTTTGATCCTCCTATTGTCCATGGTTTAATCAAGGTTCAAACTCAAAATGAACTAGATCGCGTGGTTTCTATTGCCAATCAAAATGAAATTCCACTTTACACATATAGCAAGGGCTTAAATTGGGGTCTTGGTTCAAAACTTCCTATAGTCGATGGCTGTATATTGGTTGATTTAAGTGCTATAAATCAAGTGCTTGAAATCAATGAAAAGTTTCATTATGCCATAGTAGAACCTGGCGTTTCTCAAGGCCAGTTGGCAGAGGAAATAGAAAAGAGAGGTTTAAGACTCATGGTAAATGTTACGGGTTCTTCTCCTCATGCTTCGGTTTTGGGAAATACCATGGAGCGTGGTTCTGGATTTTTGGCCCATAGAATTGAAGATTTAAGAGGAATTGAGGTTTTATTGGCTGATGGATCAAGAGTCAAATCTGGTTTTTGGAATCTGGAACCGTCAGAAAGGGCTGTTCATCATTTTGGATACGGAATGGGGCCTGATTGGCGAGGCATTTTTTCCCAATCCAATCTTGGGATTGTTGCCAAAATGGTGGTCAATTTGTATCCCAAAAAGGAGGTTCAGAAAATGATCTGGATGAAAGTTGAACAAGCACAACTTCCTGATCTGGTGGATGCTCTATCTGACCTTTACCAAAGAAAATATATACACTCTGTGACGCATATCGGCAACGATAAGCGTATGAAAATTGAAAATCAAAACAAAGAAAATACCACTATCTGGACAGCAATGGCCATGGTACAAGGTTCAGAAAATTTTGTTCGTTTTCTGGAGGAAGAAATTCCTATACAGCTGAAAAGTATTTGTGATTCAATGGGGTTTCTAAACCAACAAGAAGCTGAAAATCAAAAACTTGGCGAAGTGTTTGGTTGTCATGTTGGAAAACCAACTGACTATTTTGTAAGGGCAATGTACCAAAGTGAAGGTGCAATCCTGGATAGAAAAGATTTACAAATAGACCTTGGCCGATATGGAATGCTTTGTTGCCTACCTATTCTTCCTGCCAACGGGCCTGATATTCAAAAAGCAACAGAAATTCTGGACAGTATCGAACGAGATTTCGGCATTATTCCAGCGGCTACCCTTAATCCTTTGAATGACTTGTATCTGGAATCAGTGGTCAATATTTATTTTGACAGAACTGAACCAGCTGCAGTTGAACTGGCCCACAAAGCCAATGATGAAATGATCAAAAGGTTTTATGAAGTTGGTTTCAGATTTTATCGCTTTGATGTGAAATCGATGCACAATTACATTGATGGAGAAAATCCTCATTGGAAACTCGTTTCCAAACTTAAGGAAGCGCTTGATCCAAACAGGATCTTTTCACCAGGGAGATATGAAGCTCAATTGTAGCTATTAAATAAAGTCTAAATGAAAATTGAACATACTTTTTCTTTTTGGCCTCATTCCGGTTTCTCCGTGGGAGAAATGAATTATGGCATGTTCAATTTTTTAATAGACTTAATGTAAGTCTTGTTTCATTGCAAGTCGGCCTGGTTGGTTCAATTTTTTTTTTTTGGAAATTAAAACTATGAAATTTACTATTGGTATTCTTTTTTTGGTTTTGATTTTAAGTTTTCAAAATGGCTTTTCTCAGAAGCAAAATTTAAACAAACTTAATCCTTATCCAGAGTTTGATTTCTCCTTAGCAGGGTATCATCTTGGAAAAGAGCTGCCATCCCGAAGTTTGGAAGGTAAAAATCTTTTCAAAGTTATTGATTTTGGGGCGATTCCAAATGATGGAAAGGATGATGTAGATGCCATTCAAGCTGCAGTAAATGCAGCCGAGGCAGCAAATGGAGGCATTGTCCTTTTTCCTCAAGGTGTTTTTGATTTTGATGTAGAAACCAGTCAAAAGTTTATTCATGTCTCAAGGTCAAATATTGTCTTGAGAGGGTACGGCGAAGGTGTTGATGGCACTATTTTGCATGACCACCACGCCAGCCGATCTCCGGATTCCACTAAAAAATGGCTGGGGGGAACCTATCCCTCATTTTTTAAAGTTGGCAAAACAATTGAAAATCCGGACTCAATTTTGGTTGCCAGGCTTGAAGATGCAGCATTTGGAAGCACAAAAATTAAACTTAAACCAGGTTTTGAAGTAAAGCCTGGAACGTACGCCATTTTGCAAACCAATCCAGAGGATAGTTCACTTACCAAAGAATTGATTTTTCCACTCAGCACCATGGGATCCTCACATGCCAGACAGGAAGCAAAGTTCAGGCAAATGGTAACTGTTGTTTCGGTGGAAAATGGATTTTTAAAGCTGGATGCTCCTATAAACTGGCGATTGCTTCAAAAATGGAATCCACGTCTGGTTAAACTACCAAATCTTATTCAGGAAGTTGGTATTGAAAATTTTAGGTTGATTACAGAATGGAAAGAACCTTTTTATCACCACAAAAACGATATCCATGATTCTGGTTGGGATCATATCCATTTGTCAGGAGTAGAAAATGGATGGGTAAGAAATATTGTCCATGATTCTCCAAGCGGGGCAAGTGCTTTGACCTGGTGCAAAAACTCAGTGGTTTACGATTGCCAAATTATAGGTAACCGTGGTCACAATGGCTTTGCTTTAAGTGGCGGCTCCACAAGGAATTTACTTTTTAAGTTGAAAGGAGGATCGACTATGCATACATATAGTATGAACGGGTATTGTTCAGGAAACGTTTTTTTTATGTGTTTTACAGAGGCACCCACTGCAATTGATTGTCATGGAAGCCTTTGCCTCTATAATTTGTTTGACAATATATACGGGGCGGTAATCCAAAATGGAGGAAACAAGTCTGCTTTGCCGCCTGCACATGCCCATGGTTTTGTTTTGTATAACTTTAAAGCTGGTTGTGAAAATGCCTACAATTTCAGAATTGTTACCAATATTTTTAAAGCCGCTATTTATCCTGGAAGCAGCGTTTTTGGTTTTCGATCCAAATTGGGCTATCCAATTTCAATAGAGGATGAAAATGGTGTTCAACATTTTAAGGATTTTTATACGCCATTTATAAAGGCAAATGGTATGAATTATTCAGGTAATCTTTCCATTCCATCGTTGTTTCAATGGCAAAGAAAGCAAAGATATTCTTCTGGTTTTCCAACAGAAACAGAAAATGGAATATCTGACGAAGATTAAATTTTTGATCAAAAATTCAAGAAGATTTTTTTTAAGTGCTGAAAGATTTCAATGCTGACCTATTTTTTCTGGTCTTTCTTTCCTTGTATATCAGATTACAGTTGAAGCTTATTCTATAAAGTATAATAATCTAAATATTAGCCCAGGTATAATGTATTTTAGATTTGCAGCTAAATTCAAAGTATGAGAAATTTATTAATCAATCTATTTATTGTCTTTTCATTTTCATTTCAAAGTCTTTATGCTCAGGTGTGGCAGGACTTAGGCGATATTTCCGGAAATGCACTTTTCAGACACGATGATGTGTTTTTTACCTCACAGGATGTTGGTTATACAGTCTATTATGATACAACTAATAAGAGAGGCACAATTTTTAAAACAACAAACACAGGTCAGAATTGGAATGGTATAAAAACCTCCAATGGTACTCACTTCCGTTGTATAACTTTTATGGACGATCAGATTGGTATAGCAGGAAACCTGGGCAAAGGCTCTTTTGATAATACTTTTGACACCATTCCAATTTACAGAACAAGCGACGGTGGCCAAAACTGGACAGGTTTTAATCCAGATCCAGCCAATCTGAAAGGACTGTGTGCGCTCCAAAAGATCAATGCCAATACAATATATGGGGCAGGAAGAGTTCGTGGTCCAGGTCAATTGATAAAATCAACAGACAAAGGCTTAACATGGACAACTATTGATTTACTCGCAACTGCAGGCCTTGGAGCCGCAACCGATCTTTATTTTTCAAGTCCTGACACTGGTTTTGTTATTGGAATGAACGCAATACCCTTCGCAACAGGCAACGATGCACTTTATAAAGGCAAAATCATTTACACAACCAACGGCGGCCAAACCTGGGCAACAGTTTTAGAGGAACCATTAAACCCAACCTATTTCTGGAAAATCAGCTTTCCAACAAAACAAGTCGGTTATGTGAGTCTGCAACAAAATACTGCAAACCGTCAGTCAGTTATCTATTACAAAACCGAAAACGGTGGCCAAACCTGGGTTCGAAATATTATTCCAACCGCCTTATTTGGAAATCCAGTCAACTTCGCAACCCAAGGCATTGGTTTTGCAAATGAAAATCTAGGTTGGATTGGAGGTGGAGGATTAGAGCCCAATTTTCTACAAACCAACGATGGAGGCACCACCTGGTCAAACATCACTTCAAGCTTTTCTTATCGGGTAAATAAAATACGTTTTTTAGAAAACTTTGCTTATGCTTCAGGGATAAGAATTCTTAGGACATTAATTCCGGTAAGCAATAAACCAGAAATGGCTCAGGACAAGTCAGTTCAGATTTTCCCCAATCCTTTGAAAGAATTTATTCAGGTTCAATTGGATGAAACTGTCTGGAAAAATGCAAATGTTTCTATTCATTCTTTGAATGGACAAAAGTTAACAAGCCGGTCAGCTGGAAATGAAACGCGTATTAACTTAAGCGATTTATCACCTGGCACTTATTTTCTGAGAGTCACCTCTGAGGAGAAGCTTTGGTTTCGAAGGATAGTAAAGGAATAAAAGAAGGACTCAGGAAGTCAATTTAAACCAGAATAGTTCTATACCTCCAGATAATAGCTGCCCAATACAAAATAAACCGCATAAAATGAGCGATAAACATCCCAACAAAGCCAAATTTATGAAAGAGTAACCACGAAAAGGTTAAAATAAAAAGCATCGAAAGTGTTTCTATCCAGAAATAAAATCGGGTGTGGCCCAGTGCAAGTATCAGAATGGAAACTATGGACGTACTACTTTTGAAAAAATCCCCCGCCAATTGCCAGGCCGTCCAATAAAATTCAGTTTGAAATTCTTTTGTGTAGAGAATCGGTAAAACATACGGGTACAAAAAGAAAAGAATGGTTAAACCAATTGCCAGGCCTACAAAACTCTGCTTGAAAATCGGACTCAAAATCTTTCGCAACTCTGGTAAATTTTGTGCCTGACTAGCAAGCAATGGCAACAAAATGCTATTGGCAATGGCCAAAAGTGGAATGTTGAAAATATCGGAAATGCGATTCATGGCCATCCAAAGTCCAACTTTTTGGGTACCCATTTCTTCTATTGCCCAATGAACCAAGCCATAATTTCCGAGTTGATTGATGAATATGGTGGAAGAAAAAGCCACTGCAAAAAGCATTAACTTTTTTGCAATCGGAACATTCCAAATGGGTTTTTGCCGCATTTTTACCAGCCGCCCACTTCCCCATATTAAAACCAATAAACCACCCAGGCTTTGGCCAAACATGAAGGAAAGAAGAGTTTTATATACTTCAAATTCAGCCAGATAGGAGAGGAGTATGCCTGCTAATCCACCCATTGCAAGGGCTGAAATGGTGATGGCCTGAAGTTTGGTTTTTTGCCAAACCAAAAACATGGAACTTCCAAAATAAACAGTAGCCAAAGAACCGAAACTGAAAAGAAACCAAGGTAACAAACCCGTTTCCTGAAAGGGCGAAAACCATGTAGTGAATTGCGATAATACTATGGTTATCAGCCATTGAATAACCAATAAAAAGCCAAGTAGAAAGTAGCTGGCGGATACGATTTTTTCGCTTGACTGTTCATTTTCTTCTTGGTCTGACAAACTTCCTTCCTTGATAACTGCCCTGCCCAAACCATCATATGGAATACTCGAAAAGCATGCATACAAGTTCATCAACTGCCCAAAAAGTGCAGTGCCCGCTGGTCCAAAAGCCATGGCAATCCATTTACCAATTGCCAAAGCAGAAATAGCCCTAAAGCCAACAGAAGCCAAAGCGGACCGCAGGAAAGGAAGATTTTTTGGAAGCGAAAAAAAAGGTTTCAAGCCTTGTTGGCGAATTTGCCGCTAAATTGGCCAAAATTTTCGGAACAGGATTGAAAACACAGAAATTTACAGTTTCCCATGCTGGCAAGCAGCACTCTTATCACCTTGCCTTTGCTCTAAGGATGTTGGATAAATTGCAAGGCTTTTATACCAGTTCTTATATCGAGCAGGCCTGGTTGCAAAAGTTTATTGTAGATTCTGGAAATCAGTTTTTTACACGCCGTTTTAAAGAAGGACTTTCTGCGCCTTTTGTGCATAGCCACTGGTCTTTTGAGTTAAAGGAAACCATTATGCGAAAGCTACAGGGCAAGTCTCTGGCGGTTCAAAATCAGGTGTATCAAAGAGATGTGGATTTTGACCTGATGATGGCCAAAAAACTTCCCCATATAAAAAGCAGCCACTTTTGGGGATTTCAGGGTTCCTGCTATACGTCTTTATTGGCTGCCAAAAAAGCTGAAAAAACAACCATTTGTGAACTTGCCACCGCCCATGTTGTTCAGGCAAAAAAGATTCTTTTGGAAGAGGCCAAACTTCAGCCGGAATGGGCCGATAGCATTGATAATTTGTATTTCCCCCCAGCCTATGAAAAGCGCCTTGAAGAAGAGCCGCAAAGAGCCGATTTGGTAATTGCTGCTTCTGCTTTTACCAAATGGACACTTATCGAATCGGGTATTTCAGACCAAAAAATTAAGGTTTTGCCTTTGGGTTTTGAAGCGGAAAAAATTCCATTTATTCTGCCCGAAACCAGCTTTTCCAAAAGGCCTTTACGCTTGCTTTTTGCTGGAACGGCTACCCAACGAAAGGGAATTTCATACCTTATCGAAGCCATGAAATCTGTTGGACAAACGCCTGATATAGAGTTACATATTGTTGGTGGAATTCAAGGAAGCGGCACTGCTTTCTGGAAAAATAAGGATTGTTTCACCTATCATCCTGCAGTGTCACAATATGAAATGTTTCGCCTTTATCAGGATTTTGATGCCTTGGTTTTGCCCACCGTTTTTGAGGGTTTTGGATTGGTCATCGTGGAGGCAATGGCTGCCGGCTTGCCTGTCATTACCACTTCACACAGCATGGGTCCGGATGTAATCGTATCTGGAAAAAACGGTTGGTTGATTCCCATTCGCGACCCAAAAGCGATTGAAAATGCCATCCTTTCCCTTCGAAACTTAAACGACGGGCAATATTTGCAAATGCGCCAAAACGCCAGAGATTCCGCACTGGCTTTTACCTGGAGCCGATATGCTGAGAATTTAAGATTACTTTGTGAGAAGATGTAATTTTAATTTTTGGGCGGACAATTCCCGGTTTTCAATACAATTGTAGCGAAGCATAATCCCGATTCATCGGGGCTTTTTGCGGCTAGTGATGTAGTTCTATTTTAAAGGCTCCTAAGCCGCAAAAAGGATTTTCATTGCAATCGGGGCCGCAAGCTCCAGTAAAGCCCTAACTTTAGAATTAACTTAAATGCCTCTGGTCATATGTTTATTTCAGGGTCTATCGCTAACAGGCCAAAAAAGCTGCTATTAATATTTAATCTGTCTGTAAGCCGGTTGCATATACCATTTGCTCATAGACTTTGGTAAGATCCAGCTATAAAGATTACCTGTTAAGAAAATACTCCTTAAACTCAGCCATTTCCTTAATTTCAATATCCAGATATTTTTCAAAAATCTTTTCACCAACCTGTCTTTTGAGGGCGGAAATTCCTACATCAATAAGTCGAAGCCCTTTGCTGGTAAGTAAAATATTATCGAATGCCAGCCCAGCCAGATTAGACGGTCTTTTTAAATCGCGGTGAACAAACCCAGCTTTGTGCAATTCCTTTAATTCGTCCTCAAATACATCTATCCACAATTGACGGATTTCTATCTCATCTGACCTGAAATCCAATGGATACAAGCGTTCCATCACCAGCATTTCAGCCTCTAAAGTTTCGTTATATTCCAGGCGAATAAACTTTACCACCAAATTGTTATATGAAGTATAAATGAAAATTGAACATACTTTTTCTTTTTGGCCTCATTCCGGTTTCTCCGTGGGAGAAATGAATTATGGCATGTTCAATTTTTTAATAGACTTAATATAATCGAATTGGCATACCGCATTTTTTCAGCCTCGCTGCCAATCTCCGAGCGGGTATCGCCAATAAATAGTTTACCAACTTCTATGTCATTAATTACAATGACCGTATTGTTTGCACCTGCCGATAATTTGCGTGGGTACTTCATTGGTTTATACCTAATTTATGCAAATTTATACATATAATTCCATTCCTGAATTAGTTCTCTGTTTTGTGGGACAAATGTGTTAAGTTACTTAGGTGATATAATTTGGGCTCTTTCCCTTGGTATGCAGGTGGCAAACCTTGGTGTTCCACATTATCTTATCCTCAGCCTCTTTCCAGCCTGAAGACTAGTACTTCGACCCATTCCATTCAGCTTTTTCAAGGTTGCAACAGGAACTCCATACTTTTCTGAGATGGAGGAAAGATTGTCCCCACGTCTTACGGAGTGGTAATATACCTTTCTGGTTCTGTAGTTTCCTTGCCTGGTGTCGCCTGAGGATCGGCTGTTTCTTCTACCCAGATAATCAAAGGTTTCGGGTGAAATGGTGAACTCTTTGGATTTGATTCCGTGGTTGTTAAAATCAAAAATATCCATTGGATTTAAAGGAATTCCCTGGTACCGAACCTCAAAATGTAAATGTGGTCCGGAACTTCTGCCTGTGCTTCCACCTTTTGCCAAAAGATCTCCGGCCTGCACAATTTGTCCTACAGTACATTGAATATCAGACAAGTGGCCATAAAGCGTTTCCAGTCCATTGTAATGCCGGACCAAGACATAGTTGCCATAACCACCACCGTCCCAATTGGTTAGCCGCACAATCCCATCCCAAACCGATTTGATGGAATCGCCCATATCCAGTTCCAGATCAACGCCATAATGCCAGCGATATCCCCGCTTTCCAAACTGAGAAGTAATAAAGGATTTGGGCACCGGTTCAGACCAGTTTTGACCTTTTACTGTATCAAAAAGCGTTATATTTAACGGCTCCTTTAGTGAGGAAACATCTGAACGGTAGGGATTTAAAGAGTAGGCATCCCAAATGGAATAGTACTCTGTGGCTTTCACCCAGGATGAGGAGGAATCAATTTGAAATTCTTCTGCAACTTCTACCAACTCAGGTTCACCATCAAAGAGAGAAAATGTATCTTCCCGCAGCATGGTGTTTGGCCTGGTTAGGTTTTGAAACGATTCAGGGTTGTCGATGGGTGTTTTGTCAACGTATCGCTCGGCCATAAAACCCTGTTTTTCAACAAAAACTCGTCCTCCGCTCCCTCTAAACCGACCACGACCGCCTCTCCGTTTCTTGTTGCTGATTTTGGCAGGTTTTATGTAAACTGCATCACGCCGATTTACAGAGGAACCTCGCCTTCGTTTCTTTTTTTGGGCCTCAGAATCTGAAATCGATGAAAAAAGAAAACCAATCAGTAATAAAACTATGGTTAATATTCTCAAAATCAGACTACTTCTTCTATGGAGGCCAGATATCTTTCTGCATCTAATGCAGCCATGCAGCCGGTGCCAGCTGCGGTAATGGCCTGCCGGTATATGTGGTCCTGGGCATCTCCACAGGCAAAAACGCCTTCAACATTTGTTCTGGTGCTTACTTTATCAGTGTGGATATAGCCGTTTTCATCCATTTCCAATACGCCTTTAAAAATGTCTGTATTTGGTTTGTGGCCAATGGCCACAAAAAAGCCGGTTGCTTCTAATTCGAAAATTTCATTGGTAACATTGTTTTTAAACCTTGCGCCTGTAACACCCTCTTCGCCAAGAATTTCAACAGTTTCAGTATGGTATAAAACAGTAATGTTGTGGCTATTCAGAACCCGGTTTTGCATAATCGTACTCGCTCTCATTTCTCCTTTCCGCACGATCATGGTTACCTTTTTGCATAATTTGGAAAGATAAGTAGCCTCTTCACAGGCTGTGTCACCAGCGCCTACAATGATAACTTCCTGACCTCTAAAGAAAAATCCATCGCAAACAGCACAAGCTGAAACGCCTTTTCCGTTTAATCTGGTTTCTGATTCTAAACCAAGCCATTTGGCTGAAGCGCCTGTTGAAATAATTACGGTTTGGGCCTCGATATCGAATTCATCGTTTACCCTCGCTTTTAATGGAAATCCGGAAAAATCAACTGAGGTAACCATGCCAAATCGCACATCGGTTCCAAATCTTTCAGCTTGCTTTTTCAAGTCTTCCATCATTTGAGGACCCATTATTCCGTCAGGGTAGCCTGGAAAATTTTCAACATCGTTGGTAATCATGAGCTGTCCCCCAGGTTCAGGTCCTGTATATAATATGGGTTCCAATCCAGCCCTGGATGCGTATATGGCAGCGGTATAACCTGCTGGTCCTGAGCCGATAATTAAACATTGAATAGCTTTTTCTGTCATAATAATTTATGGATAAGGCTTTAAAAAGGAGTGCAAAAGTCGGAAAATTCGGTTAAAACTCAAGTTTTGACAACCAATTGAATGGATCAATGGCAGGCGATATTAGCACAGAGTCCGACTTAAAGTTTTGAAAATCAGCATGTAGAAGCTAATTCTCCTTTGTTGTTTTTTATATCAACGGAAAACTTCTACCCAGCTTTTACATGTTTTTCCGTTTGAAAATTTAAGATGAAAGAAGTATGTGCCAGGATTTAAATCATTGGGAGTCCAGTTGTTTTGATAGGATTCAGTTTCAAAAATCTTTTCTCCCCAGCGGTTAAAAATTTGTAAACCAACGCCTTCTCCAAGGCCATTGATTACAAAAGTATCGTTCATACCGTCGGCATTGCTGGTGAGAAAATTTGGAATAAAAACAGGATCTATATCGAGGTCTATCGTTTTTGTAGCCTGGCATGTTTGATTTTTTACACGAAGCGTGGGTTTGAAAATCCCTTTTTCAGAATAATAGTGAATTGGGTTCTTTTCAAAAGAAAATGTGCCATCTCCAAAATCCCAATCGTAATTCAAATCTTCATTTACCTTGCCAAAAAATTTCACATATTTATCTGAACAAGACTCAGTTACAATCTCATAATCAAAGTCTGCTTCCGTTTTAAAAATATATTCAGGAATGAATATTGATTTGCTTACAGAATCCGGACAGGTATTTTTAATGCCATTTAACTGAACCAAATACATCCCATTATTTTTGATCTCATAAGCAAATGAATCTGTTTTGAAGTTTTGATTATCAATAGTCCACTCAATTGCATCTGGGGAATTGGCATTTGCTTTTAAGATTACATTAGCTCTGTTTTCACATGGGAACAAAATAGTCGTATCAAAAATAACAAGTTTCAAATCGCTTTTGGAAACAGTTTGATAGTAAGAATTTAATATACAACCGTCCTTATTTTTGTTTTCAATTTCATAAATTATATTCCTTCTTGGTTCAATAATTGGGTCGGAATAATTGTCATTCACAATATCCCCAAAAGTTATCCAGGTCCTGGTAATGCCCAATCGTTCAGGTAATTCTGGCGTAAATGAATCGCCTTTGCAAAATAATTTCTGGACAGTATCACTTTGAAAATTGAAAGGCTTTTTTACAAAAATGGTATCGAAAAAAAAGATTTTTTTGAGACATGTGGAGGAATTTGAAGCATACAGTTTTATAACATAAGTGCCTGAATCTTTGTATGTGTGACTTAAATTTCGATTTTCTGAAACCAATGAATCCCCGTCTCCCCAATACCATACATATCTTTTTCCGTTGGACGAGTTGTTTTGAAAGCTAACATCCAGGTTGCATCTTGGAGTGCTTACTATCTTAAATTCAGCCAGCAAAATGCCTAAATTTATTTTTACCACGGCCTGGTTGCAATTGCCGCTACGGATTACCGGACTGTAAGTTCCTGGGGTTCCAGGGTAACCAGCACAACCACAAACAGCCTGGGTAATGACCCCAGATTTATCAAACCTACTCATGCCACCATCCACATGTTCATTTCCTCCATTTGAGCCAAAAAAAGTAGCGTATTCCAAACTTGTGGCTTCAGCCCCAAGGACACAAAAATAAAAATCTGAGCCATCAGAGGTTTTTAAAAACGCGGTTTCTGTAGTTGGAAAACCTTGTGTGTTGGTGTTTTCATTTCCAATTACGAAATTGTTTACCCTTCCTCCCCAACCTGAAAAATAGATTCTTCCACAGGTATCGACCAAAAATGCAGAAGGTACCAAGGCATTGTTTTGGTTGTTTCCAATTGCTGTACTCCAAATCAGATTTTGCAGATTAGGATCAAATTTTTGCAGGAATATTTTACCTCCATCATTTCCAAAAGTTCCTTCAGTTCTAGGAATAAAGCCTTTCGTTTGTCCGAAAATATAAATGTTTTCTCCCAAATCACTTTGAACAAGAAAGGCAAGGTCGTAGGCATTGCTTCCAGAAAAAGTAGAATGAAGTAAATTGCCATTTGCTAGCGAAAAAGAGGCAATTACAGCATCGCAGAAATTGTTTCTAATAGTCCTATCTCCCGTAATCTGGTCTTTATATGCGTTTTCAGTAATGGGAAAATTTATGCTTTGGCTGCCACCTGAAACAACCACTTTGTCGTTGCCTTGCGTTTGAATGGAATATAAAACATCCATGTTGGAACCTCCCAAATAGGTGGACCAAACGATGTTACTCAGGTCTGGCAAAAGTTTAACCACAACGCCATCAATGCTTCCGGAACCTGTATTTTGAAAGGCATTAAATACCGGAAAATCCAAGGAATGTGTATGACTTGCTATTAAAACACTTCCATCTTTGGCAACAGCAATGTCGCCTCTGAAAGCATCTCCATAATTCATGCTTATAGATTCGTTATATGCAACTATGCCATCATTCCCCGATCCGCCTAAAAATGTGGATGCCAATAAGGCATTGCCTTCCTTACTTAATCTGGTCACAAACAAATCGGAGCCATTCACATATCTCAAACCTGAGGTACTAAAAGAAAGTGGAGCCACAGTATCCCCACCACTAAAAAATGGTTGAAAAGCAGTTGTCGAAACAGGAAAATTTACAGATGATGTGGTGCCCAGAATTAATAGGTTATCCTCATTATCCATTACCAAACTGTTAGGGGTGTCAATTTCATTTCCTCCTAAAAAAGTAGAAAAAAGTAGATCTCTTCCATTTGGGTTAAACTTTTGAATACAAAGGTCATATGTTCTATAAAAACTGGTTGTCAAATCATTGTAAGTCGAATCAAAAGCTCCCAGGGTTACAGGAAAGTTGGGGCCATAAATGGTTCCGGCCAGATATGAATTTCCAAACCGATCTCCAACCGCTGTGCTCCCCCAATTATCAGATTGGCCTCCACTGTAGGTATAAAAAACAATTTCAGGATCTATGATCAAAGGATAACCAAATTTAATCCCTTTTGGAAAATAGAAACTAACCTCAGTTCCATTGAGTTTATATTGACAGTCCAGAGCTTCCTTTTTTCCATTAATTACTTGCCATGCCAAAGGAATGCTTTCTTCTATTTCTCCAAGGCATGTTCCCAATCGAAGTTTGCCTTCCCTGATTGAAATACGTTTGAGTCCTTTGTATTGAATTTTCACCTGTTGAATGTCTTCTGCTTTATTCAAAATCAGATCATATTTTAAGTGACCAGCTTTTTCTGTGAGTTTTAAATCAACACCTGGGTAAAGTTGAGAATACAATATTTCTTCAAAAGCCCTGGCTCCACTGGCCCAATTGCTCCTGTTATTTCCCAGGTAAAAATTGTATAGAGTTTTACTTTCCGGACCGGATGGAGACATTTTTAAGGCTTTGCCACCTATAAATTCAAGCTCATATGCATGGCCAACTGATTTATTTTCAGGGCTTTTTAAATTTGGTTTAATTTCAGATGGATGAAGTCCTGGTTTGGTAAGGCTCACACGAAATGAATTGGGGGAAAACCACATATACCCATTCTGGACCTGCTTCATGAATTTGAACCGGCTCGGCCACTGTCCTTTATTTTCTATAAAAACATTTCTTTGCCCATGTTCCTGGTCACCTGCATGACCAAAAAGGAGATTTGTTGTCAAAAAGAAAAGGATCCATATTTTATTCATCGTTTTGCTTCTTGCTGCTCATTGTTTAATGGTAGCCCGGTGTTAATATATAGTCTCTTAATAATCAATAATATAGTCCTTTAATCTTATAAAAATTCAAAGTCGTTTCAGAGCAATTTCCAAGCCTGTTTTCAAAAATAAATGCAAGTATTCATTTCCTTTTAGGTAAAACAAAAGTATTCCAGGAAACCCGATTTATAACAAGGTTTTTTAACCTTCATTTTCTAATATTGTTTTCCTCCTTTTCAATTTTCAAACCAAGGCCAAATCCAGACTCATATATTTGCACTCCTTTTCTTAGAATTTCAATGAAAACATTAGAACAAAACCTGGACGAACAAATCAGGAAGGCTATCCAGTCTCTTGGTGTTACGGATAATCATATTCCTACCATTGCGTTACAAGTTACAAAGCCGGAATTTGAAGGTGATTTAACCTTGGTTTGTTTTCCATTTACCAAACTGTTGGGAAAAGGGCCTGAACAAATTGGTCAGTTCATTGGTGAGTATTTGTTCAACCATAGTGCGGAGGTGGAGAAGTTTAATGTGGTTAAAGGCTTTTTAAATTTGTCGATTTCTGATAAAGCCTGGCTGGCAGAGTTTTGGGAGTTTACCCAATCCGGAAAAGTTTCAGGCTTACCAAAAATTGATCAAAAGGTCTTGATCGAATACTCTTCTCCAAACACGAATAAGCCACTTCACCTTGGTCATCTCCGGAATAACTTTCTGGGTTCTGCGCTTTCAGAATTGTTAAAATTTGCTGGTTTTGAGGTGATTAAAGCCAATCTCGTCAACGATCGGGGCATACATATTTGCAAATCTATGGTGGCCTATCAGGAAACAGGCAATGGCGAAACTCCTGAAACAAATGGTTTAAAAGGAGACCATTTGGTTGGAAAATATTATGTAAAATATGACCAAATTCTGAAATCTCAGATTTCGGAATTGCTTGAAAAAGGAAGTTCTGAAGAGGAAGCAAAAGCCAATGCGCCAATTGCTCTGAAAGCCAAGCAAATGCTACTGGATTGGGAAGCAGGAGTGCCAGAGGTGATTGCGCTTTGGAAACAAATGAATGGTTGGGTGTACGCTGGTTTTGATGAAACGTATAAAAGACTGGGCGTAAGCTTCGATAAGTTTTATTATGAGTCCAATACCTATATTTTGGGTAAAGATATTGTGGATGAAGGACTTTCTTCAGGCGTGTTTTTCAAAAAGGAGGACGGCTCAGTTTGGATCGATTTAACAGATGAAGGCCTGGACCAAAAGTTGGTTCTCAGGTCAGATGGAACTTCAGTTTACATCACTCAGGATTTGGGAACCGCTGACTTAAAATTCAAAGATTTTGGCATGGACCGCTCGATTTATGTGGTTGGAAATGAGCAGGATTACCACTTTGTCGTTTTGTTTCACATCTTGAAAAAAATGGGTCGGCCATATGCTTTTGGCCTTCACCACCTCAGTTACGGCATGGTGGATTTGCCATCTGGAAAAATGAAAAGCAGGGAAGGAACTGTGGTAGATGCAGATGAGTTGATGGATGAGATGATCGCAAATGCCAGGGCAAGGACAAATGAATTGGGCAAAATTTCGGATTTCGAGACTGAGGAACTGGAGGAATTGTACAAGGTTTTAGGCCTGGGTGCAATCAAATATTTCCTCCTCAAAGTGGATCCGAAAAAGCGGATGCTATTTAATCCTGAAGAGTCGATTGAACTAAACGGAAATACAGCTACGGCAATTCAATATACACATGCCAGGATTTCCTCCATTTCCAGAAAAGCCAGTTTGGCCTCTATCGGGCAGAAGTTTAACAACCAACCCAAGGATTTGCAAAAATCGGAAAAGGACTTGTTGAAACATCTGTTGAGGTTTGAAATGACCATTCAGGAAGCTGCCTTGGCCTATAGCCCAGCTGTTGTGGCCAATTACTTGTATGAAACCAGCCGGCTTTATAACAGTTTTTTTGCCCATGAGACTATTTTTCAGGCAAGTACAGCTGATTTGGTTCAGTTTCGGGTAGCGCTTTCTACCCATACAGGAGAAGTGATAAAAGCTTGTGGTAAAATCCTGGGAATAGAAATGCCTGAGCGAATGTAGAAACCTACACGATACGACCGTCTTTCAAGGTAATACAGCGGTCGGATTTTGCAGCAATTCCAGGATCATGGGTTACGATCACAATGGTTTGTTCGTGTTTTTCGCTCAACTCTTTGAAAATATCAAACACAATTTTGGCATTGTTAGAATCCAGATTTCCAGTGGGTTCATCGCCAAAAATAATTACAGGGTCATTGATCAAAGCTCTGGCTATGGCCACTCTTTGTTGCTGACCTCCGGAAAGCTGGCCACCTTTTTTGTCAATCTGATCCTGCAAACCCAAAATCTCAAGTTTTTGAATGGCTCTTTCTCTGATTTGTTTCGGGGTATATTTTTTGAGCTTCATGGCGGGAAGACTCACATTTTCAAGTACTGTAAACTCAGGGAGCAGGTAATGGAACTGAAATACAAAACCAATATCCTTATTTCTTAAAGATGATAACTGGTTGCTATTCATGTTTTTAAGAATATTTCCATTGATTTTTATTTCGCCATCATAGTCTGTATCCAATGTAGAAAGCACATAAAGCAAAGTGGATTTACCAGACCCAGACTGCCCGGTAATGGCCACAAATTCTCCTTTTGCTATTTCCAGACTAACATCTCTTAAGGCTTGAAATTGTTCTGCCCCTTTGTAAAACTTATTGAGTCCTTCTGTTGAAATCATGAATTTTTAAACGGCTCAAAAGTAGAACCGAATATTGATTAAAAGGAATTTTTAGTTGAATCTGGTTTAAGGAATTCTAAAACCAATTACCAGAATATCATCAATCTGTGGTGAGTTTTTTGCGAAACTTCTCAATTCATGCTGGATAAGAAGTTGTTGTTTATCAGCCTCAAAAACCGAAACTGTTTTCAGAAGTTCACGGAAATTTTTAGTGAAATATTTTTTTCCGGTTTCAGAATCAAATTGCCCTACAAAACCGTCCGAAAATAAGTACACCATATCTCCTTTTTGAAGATTGATATTTTGTTGGCTGAACTGACCTTTTTTCATGTGGACCAGACCTCCCCCAACGCCAAAGCTATCTCCTTTGTATTCAGTTAATTCTCCGTTTCTAACAAGGTAAAGTGGTCTATGGGCCCCGGCAAAAGTAAGGCTTGAAAAATTCTTTTCTATGGCAACAAGGGCTAACTCCATTCCATCTGTTGTTCCGGCTTCTAAATCATCTTGTTTGAGTAGTGTTTGTAATTTTTGTTCCAATGAATCCAAGATAAGTGCCGGACTTTCGATTCCTTGTTCAGCCACAATTTTGTTTAGTTTTTCGTAACCAATCAGTGACATAAAAGCTCCGGGAACCCCATGCCCGGTGCAATCCACTGCTGCTATTAATAGTTTGTTTTGCCTTTCCACATACCAGTAAAAATCTCCACTAACTATATCTTTTGGTAAATAGACTACAAAAGTTTCAGGTATAAATTGTTGAATTTCAGAAATTTCCGGAAGTGTAGCTCGTTGTATTTTATTTCCATATTCAATGTTGCTCCAAAGTTTTCTGTTGCTATCTTCCAACTTGAGCTTTTCTTCCAATATTTCTTTGGCTTGAAATTCAATCTGATTATTGGTTTCCTGAAGTTCTGATGTTCTCATTTCTACCAGTCTTTCCAATCTTTTATTTCTTTTGGCAATAATGGAAACCCGGGATCGATAAAAAACCAAAACAAGAAGTAATAAGGATACAACACTGATACCTTTAAATGAATCTGTTTTCCAGTAGGGAGGAAATATGACAATTGGAACTGAAATGACCTTACTTTCTATGCTCTCATTATTGATTGCCTTAATTTGAAAGGTATATGATTTGAACTCCAGATTTGAGTAGGATATTTCTCTTTTGTTGGCTGCATCTATCCAGTCTCTTTCAAGCCCAACAAGTCGGTAAAATACCTTTATTCGGTTTGGTAAATGGAAATTGATTACTGAAAAACTCAGTGAAAAGTAGTTTTGACGGTGGGTTAATGCAATTTCTTCAAGCTGGTTTATCGGTTTTTTGAGTTCAATTCTTTTGTTGTGTATGAATAGGTCGTTGAGTATTACTTTTGGTCGTATGTTTTGCCTGATAATTTTGGAGGATTCGAAAGCTACCAATCCTTCTGTACACCCGAACATGATTTTTCCATCAGTCGTTTTCCAGCCAGAATTTTCATTAAACATTTCAAAAAGTAAACCATCACTTAAGCCATATTTGGTTATGATAGAAGTTTTCAGGTCTAATACGTTTATGCCCTTCTCTGTTGAAATCCACAAGGAATTTTCGTTTTGAGCAATAATTTTAGAAATGTAATTGCTGCTCAGACCATTGAACTCATTGTAAATCGTAAAATCCTGACTTCCTATATGCAGTTTGCAAACCCCACCACCAGAGGATGCCAACCACAAATTTTGTTTTTCATCAACAAACATGGGAGAAACGGCACCATGAGGTATTGATAAATTATTACCATGTTCGTGTACAAAAGATGAAATTTTAAGATTTCCGGGTTCTATAAGGTTTAAACCCCTGTCAGTGCCTATCCATACCCGGCCTGATTTATCGCAAAGAATTTTTTTAATCGTATTACTTAAAAGATGGCCTGCATCAGTTTTTTGATTTTCCTTTTGGCCAAGCCATGTAAAAGTTTTTTCATTTCTTTTCCACAGACAAACCCCGGCCATGGCGGTACCTATCCAAACATTTCCCTTTTCATCAATTGAAATACTGTTTACTTCTTCATTAACAGGTGTTTTTTGTATTTGAATTTTTGTTATTTTGTCAGCCTTTATAAGAAATAATCCTTCATTACTCCCAACCAAAATTTCATCTTTTGAACTTGAAAGGGAAGTTACATTGGTTAAGGCTTTTTGCTCAAAAGTCCAGCTTTTAAAGATCTCAGAACCATTTTCAGCACTAAAGAGCCCTTTATCGGATCCTATCCAAAGAGTTTTTTGCCCATCCTCCAAAATGGCGGTTACATTTGGGTTTGTTAGATATTCATGATTTTGAATCTGCAACCTGTGGGTTTTAAAGAACTGAGCGATGGGATCCATTTTGAACAGGCCCTGATCAGAGGTGCCAATCCATAGGATACCACTTTCATCTTCGAATAAGCATGAAATTGATTTACTTTTAATACTTTCCGGATTGGATAAATTAGGGCAATATTGTTTCTTAAAATTACCTTCAACTTGAAATAAGCATGCTTCCTGACTTCCAATCCAAAAGCCTGAAAATTTGGTTTTTAAAAGACAGGAAACTGAAATTTCTAACCCAAATGCTGGATTGCTCAGCTTTTTTGAAATATAATTATATTTTGAATAGCCCTTTGAATGAGTCAATACAATAGTCGAATCCTGCTTGCCTGAAATTTTAAAAATGGCTGGAAGTTGAATATTTTCCTTTTTGAATTTTTTGGTTTTGGTATCAAATTCAAATAATCCACTTTCAGATCCTAACCAAAGGCTATGCCCTTTAAAAATAATTGAATTGAATTTTTGCCCAGGACTTGATTTGTCGTTTGAAAATGGAAAGTTTTCACAACTAAGACTTTTGGAACGTATGCATGAAATACCCTTTTTTGAAAGAACCCAGATGTTGTTTTCCAGATCTTTTGTCAGTTCAAGGATTTCATTTTCATGATTTTGTATGTTTTGGTTTTCAAAAATTTTGACAACGGAAAACCGATTTGTTAATGGGTCAAGTCTGTTTAATCCACGTTTTGTACCTATCCAAAGAAAGCCAGCATTGTCAACCTGAAGGCAGCTAATATTGTTATCTATAATTGAGTTTTTAGTAGTAGGATCAGATTTAAATACTTTAAAGTTCGTTCCATCATATCGGTTTAGCCCATATTGAGTTCCTATCCAAAGGAAGCCTGTTAGATCTTCTGCTATACACTGGACTTTTTTGTTGGAAAGACCTCGTACGATAGAAATATGTTCGAATTGGAGCTGTGGTTCAATTGCGAAAGCATTATAACTAAACAGAATAAAAATAAAAAATAGCAAGGGCTGCCATGCAGATCTCCATTTTATTTTAGTTAAGATTTGGTTAAAACTGGTCATTCAATACTACCTCGAGGCAGTGTCTGAAACAATATTACCGTAATAATTTAAAAAATTGAAGAGCAAAGGTTTTTTGAGGTGTAAGTTTTAGTTTATTTGGCCCCTCATGTTTTGCAGGCCCCTTACTTTCATCATCTAAATCAAAATGGAAAAATATTTAGGCATTGACATCGGCGGAAATCATGTCAAAACCGGCCTCGTAGATCGGGACGGAACCATCCACGATTTTCAAAGTTATCATACTTCAGACCTCAAGGAAGATGGAGATTTTATTGGAAAATTTATTGAGGTTCTTTCTTACAAGTTGCTCAATCATAGAGATGTAACCAAAATTGGAATTGGCCTACCTGGCATGATTTCAAAAGATAGAAAAGTGCCCATCGAGATTCCTTCTATACCTGAATTAAATGGCCAACCTTTGTATCTACGACTCAAGGAGAAGTTTCCAAACATTGATTTTGTGCTTGAAAATGATGCCAATGCGGCAGCCCTTGGTGAGTTTTTGTTTTGTAAATATAAGCTTCCTCCAAACTTCGCTTTTATAACCCTTGGTACGGGAATTGGCAGTGCCGCAGTTATTGATGGAAAAATCTTTAAAGGTGCAGATGGAAACGGGCTTGAACTTGGGCACATCAGAAGTAGGAACGATCGCCATCTGGAAGCCAATATTGGAAAACAGGGCATAATTAATTTGGCTACTTTAAGGTTGGAGGCATATAATGGCAAAACCCTTATACCAAGAGACCAACCAGTTTCAGCAACCAAGTTGGTAGTCTCAGCCTCCGAAGGGGATGAGTTTTCCAGAACCGTTTTTTATGAAGTTGGCGAAATTCTGGGAGAAGGCTTGATCGCTCTTATCAGGATTCTCGATGTTAAAACTATTGTAGTGGGAGGGGGGCTTTCAGCTGGTTTTGAGTTTATTAAGCCAGGTGTTTGGAAAATCCTGAATGCATATTTGCCTCCATATTATACCAACTCCCTCGATTTCAGAATTGCCTCACTCGGAAACGATGCGGGAGTTTTAGGTGCAGCTGCGCTTTGTTTTTGATAAAACTAGTTTGAAATTAAGTCCGTTTGGATCGATATTTGAATTTGCGATAGACGGGTAAACATCCTATTTAACCTTTTTCATTTCCAGTGTAAGGTTTATGAAAGCTAAATCAAGATATAGTCTAAAGTTGGTTATACTTTAGCTGCCTGAAAAACGAGGGTATAAAAATTCTCAAAGCGTATGTCCAGCAACAAGTTAAACAATTTAAAAACGATTTACGAACTCCACAAAACAATGGAGGAAAATCAGGTCATAATTGCTTATGAGGGGGAATTCAATATTAATACGACCCAATCGGTTCTCTCTTTAGCTGAAAGAAATCTTGATCAGAAGCTAGACAAGGGTCAAACCAAAAGAAGGGCTTTTAATATCGCAATTGAATGTCTGCAAAACATTTCCACGCATTCAGACCGAAATGATGATTTTCCAAACAGTATTTTTATAATTGGTCACGAAGGAAATGAGTTTTATGTAAGTTCCGGAAACACCATCAAAACTTCAAAGGTTGAAAGTTTACAAAACAAAATTGATCAGATTAATAATCTTGATACTGAAGGTTTGAAACAATTGCACATGCAGGCCATTAAAGAATCGCTCAAGGTTGAAGAATCGAGTAATGCAGGTTTAGGTTTGATTTCAATCGCTAGAAAATCCGGCCAAAAGCTTGATTATGAATTTATTCCCGTTGACTCAAACAATGCTTTTTTTTCCTTTCAGGCTACTTTTTCAAAACCAGATTAATAAAAATCCAAAATGGAAAATATGAAATTAAACCCCACTTTTGAAACGCCAGCTGTTGTTTTGGACTCCAGCCTGGGTAAGTTAGAGTTTGTTGGCAGATCTTTGCCGGAGGATACGGCCACATTTTACCGGCCAATTTTACAATGGATTGAAGGTTATCTTGAGTCGCCAAATATCAAAACCGAAATTGAGATCAAGCTGGAATATTTTAATACTGCAACCAGCAAAGTTATACTTAGTATGCTTAGCAAATTTAAGGATAGTTCAAATGTAACGGTGCATTGGTTTCACCATGAAGAAGATGAAGATATGTTGGAAAGTGGAAAAGAATTTGAAGAGTTGGTGAATATACCATTCGCTTACCACACCCTGGAATAATATTTTTTGTGTTTTTTTTTGTTTTGAAATTAAAAGAGCTTCAGTTTTGAGGCTCTTTTTTTGCACCATATTGAATAACACGCTTCAAATCAAATCTTTAACCATAATAGGTGCGGGTTCCTGGGCCACGGCTCTTTGTAAAATCTTTTCGGAATCAGGCATCGAGGTTAGATGGTGGTTTCATAGAAAAGAAGATGCTGAGCATTTTTCCAGTTTCCATCAAAACCCCCGATACCTGACAGATGTTGATTTTAAAGGCAGAAATATCAGCGTGTTTTCGGATTTGAAATCAGCAATTGATGGTTCAGACTCAATTTTGATTGCAGTACCTTCAGCTTTTGTGGCACAGGTTCTTCAAAATATTTCCATTGAGGATCTTGCCGGAAAGAAAATAATTTCTTCAATAAAGGGAATTTTACCAATTGATTTACAGTTGGTTACAGATTATCTTGCTGAGAAATTCCATGTGAATCCTTTTGATATGGCGGTAGTTGGAGGCCCATGTCATGCCGAAGAAGTTGCTTTGGAGAAACAGAGTTATTTAACTGTGGCCGCCAATGATGAAAGCCTGGCCAAACACCTTAAAGCGCTGATGCAAAGCAGATATATATCTGTTAAAACATCCAATGACCCAGATGGATTGGAATGGGCTGCTGTTTTAAAAAACGTATATGCAATTGCCTGCGGGGTTTGCCATGGGCTTGGTTATGGAGATAATTTTCAGGCGGTTTTGGTTGCCAATGCCATGCAGGAAATGAACTTATTTTTAAAGCATTGTGCTCCAAAAGAGAGAGATCCTTTGGCCTCTGCATATTTGGGAGATTTGCTGGTAACTGCTTATTCAACCTTTAGTCGCAACCGAACTTTTGGTAACATGGTTGGTAGAGGATATGGAATAAAGGCCGCACAGGTTGAATTAGGTATGATTGCAGAGGGATATTACGCTATAGAAGGCCTTTTCAAAATGAAGGAAAAATTTGGAATTCAACTGCCTATCGCCGATGCCATGTATGCCATAATGTACCAAAATGAAAAGGTGAAGGAGGTGGTAGGAAAACTGAAAGCCATTCTTACCTAGTTATTAAATAAAGTCTAAATGAAAATTGAACATACTTTTTCTTTTTGGCCTCATTCCGGTTTCTCCGTGGGAGAAATGAATTATGGCATGTTCAATTTTTTAATAGACTTAATATAAATGGAAAAGTGAATAGACAAAGGTCTAAATTTTTTATTCCCTTATTTGTCAGCTTTATTTTTAGGTAAATTGTAAAATATGTATTGATTACAATACTTCCTAAATTTCAATCCTCTTCGCCTCCTGCATATCCAATTCACCTTCACTTTTGGCGATTACTAATGTAGCAACACCGTTTCCAATGATGTTGGTGATGGCACGGGCTTCGCTCATAAATTTATCCACACCAAGCAAAAAGGCCAAACCTTCCAATGGAATCGTATTCATTGAAGCGAGTGTGGAGGCCAAAACAATAAAGCCGCTTCCAGTTACGCCAGCGGCACCTTTTGATGTGAGCATCAGGATGCCAACCAGCAAACCGATTTCTCCCAGACTTAATGGAATGTCATACAACTGAGCCAGAAAAATAGCCGCCATAGAAAGGTAAATGGAGGTTCCATCAAGGTTGAATGAATAACCTGTCGGTACTACCAAACCTACCACAGATGGATGGCAACCAAGTTTTTCCAGTTTATACACCAGCCCTGGGAGAGCCGTTTCGGAGGAAGAAGTTCCTAAAACAATCAGGATTTCCTCTTCAATAAAGCCAATAAACCGAAGTATGCTTAGTTTGTAATACCGCATAATGCCACCCAAAACGAGAAAAATAAACAAAGCCATGGTCACATACATACATCCCATTAACTTGGCCAAAGGAACAATACTCGCCAATCCAAATTTACCAACGGTATAGGCCATTCCACCAAAAGCACCAAGTGGAGCGAGGTACATAACATATTTCAAAGCCTTGAAAACCAGTTTAGAAGCTTTTTCCAATTGGTGAACCAATTGCATTCGGTTTTTCATATATGTCAACCCTATTCCAACCAAAATGGCAAACAACAATATCTGAATGGTGGTATTAGATTGAAAAAAATGAAGCCAACTGAAAGGTTCTCCTGCCCTGCTGGTAAATTTTGAAGCGTCCTGAATGGCCAGGCCCGTTTTGTCTATGTTTCCTGGTTTGAGGATTAGGGCAACGGCCACACCCAAAGCCAAAGAAATGGTGGTTACAATCTCAAAATAGACAAGGGATTTGAATCCTATTTTACCAACTTTTTTGAGGTCGCCCATGGAGCCAATGCCCAAAACGATGGTCAGAAAAATGATAGGGGCAATAAATAGTTTAATAATGGCAATGAACCAGGTACCCAGAAACTCAAATTTGACCGCTTCGGCTGGTGCATAATGCCCAATTAGAATGCCGGAAACAATGGCGATCAGGACATAAAAAGTAAGGTGGGTGACGATGCGGCGGACCATATTTAAATAAGTAAAAAGATTGAATTAAAAAGTCAAAAGGAAATAGGAGTCAGTAGTTAGGAAACAGGATTCAGGAATAGTGATTTAAGAAATAGGAGGAATAAAATTTTTATTGGATTCCAAAGTATCATTCAACTCAAACCCCGTAGGGGTAATATTATTATAGCATTTATTATTTATCGAAAACCAAAACCCCATCGGGGTGGCATTATTTTGATATTGTCCCCAATTTGTTTTCTTTCATTTGGTTAAAACAAATCTTAAAACACTACCTGAAGTAGCAATTCAGATTGAATGGCTTTTTTATTATTTACAAATTTTATTTGGCTGACCGTGGCCTGGATTTTCAAACGGTTGTCGGGAAAATATTTGCTCAAACCAATTGTGGCAACTTCAGCTTTTGGCAAAACAGAAAGTGGCTCATCTGTAAATTCCGGACTTTGCTTTTCATAGCGCAAGTCCAATGCATAGCCACTTTTGGTTACATATCCAGCCTGCACATTGTATGCATTCCCTAAAACCAAAAACTGGCTGATTTGGCCTGGTTTCAGAATTAATATTTGGCGTGGTATATCAGTATCGGGATCCACAGAAATACCTTCATAAATCCCGGAAAGTGATGCTGCAGTACTGTTTATTACTTCAGCTAAAAGAGAAAATCCTCTGTATTTTATTAAGATATCTGCAGATAGCTTTCTGTAATCGGGAAATTTCCTTTTTTTGAAGTTGTCATAAAAAGGCAAATCTTTATGTCCTTCTCCTTTGGCGGAACTGGCTCCTTTGTTGAAACTTGCCGCCCCACCAATCAGAATTTTGGGTTTAGATTCATGTTTCAGGTCAGCTGCCAATCCTGAGTTTCCCTCCGAAAATTCACCCAATGGATACACATCCAAACGGCCACCATATTTGAAACCTCCTAAATCAATGTCTGTAGAATTTACCCCAAAAGAGTTTGGACCATCCCCTGAAGTGATTGCAAATTGTGGATGAATTACAAACTTCGAACCCATTTTTCCTTCCAGAAACAAGCCGAATTCCCGCCCATTACCAGAAAAAGATGTGCTGAGCATCCCTCTTTCGCTGAACTGGAGTTTATCCTCATCAAAAGTCATTTCCCGGTTGTTGGTAAATGTCCTGCGCTGACCTGCCGAAAGGTTCCATTTTGAATTGAAATGATAGGCAGCAAAAGCATCCAAAAGGGGTGTTGAAGCAGAAAAATCAATCTGCACAAAAAAGGAAAGCTTTTCTTTTAGTGCCTTGCCTCCAAAATTTAGATAGGACCGTTTCGACCTGAATGTGTTTTCAGCTTTTAAGGTATCCAGTTTGGACATTTGCCAGGTAGGTTGCAGAAAACCGCTGATTTTGAATTCGTACTGGTTTTCACTTAAAGAAAAATTTAGTCCGTTTCCAAGTCCGGTTTCGGCTGATTTTTGGGTTTGGTCCTGGCCAATGGCAAAAGTTGAAATCAGTATAAAACCTAAAACGGCACAAAAACCTATAAGGTTTGATTCTAAGTATTTGACATTCAGCATGGAAAACCTTATAGGTTTACGGAAAGGATTCTGGTTTTTCATTAGACTAAGGTGTTAAAATTTTGGTGCAAAAACCTATAAGGTTTGATTCTAAGTATTTGACATTCAGCATGGAAAACCTTATAGGTTTACGGAAAATTCTTTGGTTTTTCATTTGGCTAAGGCGTTAAAATTTTGGTACAAAACCTATAAGGTTTGAT
>JBIPOE010000186.1:0-2522 GCA_044379485.1 Catalimonadaceae bacterium | reverse complement strand
GCATTTGTTTCGGTTTCAAGGTTCCTTTCCAGGAAATCATTCCTTTTCCGTCACGTCCGCCATTTAAAAGCGTATGAAAAATATTTTTTATTCCTCCACCCAAAATCCATTGGTCATCCGTCAAGTTCGGTCCAATTTGTCCTCCTGCATCAGCTCTGTGACAAGCCATGCAATTAGTGGTGAAAATTGCTTTTCCAGCAGCTAAATCCGCAGGATCTGTTAACAAGGTTACTGTTTTTTCATCCATTAAATCTGGAGCCGTTTTTTTGTATTCTGCAATATCAATTTGGGCTTGGGCCATCTCTTTTTTCAATTCTATTTCTTGGTTGTCTGCCCCCATTATTTCAAAACGAAATAAATATACTGCCGCAAAAATGATGCAACCATAGAACAAATATACCCACCAAGGCGGCAAATTGTTGTCTAACTCTTTGATGCCATCATAATCATGATCCAATAATAACTGACCTTCATTTTCAATTGTCACTGATTTAGTCAGCATTTTCATCAAATTTTTATACCAAGAACTTTCTTTAAAACTAATGCTTGTAGTTTCTGCCAACATACTTTTTTGCTCCTCAGTAAGCAATTGATAAGTAATGGTATCAACTGCATTAACCGTGATTTCTATCGCTATCAACAGAAAAAGAAATACTAATAAAAACAAGGAAACCATTGGAAATTTTATAAATGCTGGTTTGTCACCAGAGTCAATAAAATATTCCATTGCACCAAGAACAGCGAAGAAAATAAGTATTACTCTTAAATATGCCGGGATTAATTTTTTCATTTTATATGTATTTTTGAAAATTATATTGTTTGATTGTCGTTTAATGGAATTTGGCTCATCTCGTCAATCTTTTCTTTCTTGTATGAAAAAACCCAGATACCAAGTCCCACGAAAAAGACAAAGAAAATCAATAACGAAAGTACTGGATACACCGCCACTCCTGCGATAGTTTCCATATTGTGTTTTATTTGTTCGAACATAACTACCTTTATTATTTTACCTTAATATCAGTTCCCAAACGTTGAATGTATGCAATCAATGCCACAATTTCTCTTTCTTTCATTGGAACAAATTTTTCTCCTCTGGCTTCGGCTTTTTTCTTGCTGTTGTCATAACTTTTCACAAAGTCGGGATCAGATTTGAGGTTTTCTTCAATTTTCGTGGCTTGAGATCTCAAATGCTTTTCGGCATTAGCAATTTGTGTATCTGTATAAGGAACTCCAAGAGTTACCATAACTTGCATTTTCTTTTGGATTAAAGAATTATCCATAGCTTGATTATCGAACAACCATTTATAACCCGGCATAATAGAACCCGCAGATATGCTTTGTGGATTCCAGAAATGGTTGAAATGCCAATTGTCATTGTATTTTCCACCTTCTCTCAACAAATCCGGACCGGTACGTTTTGATCCCCAAAGGAATGGGTGATCGTACACAAATTCTCCCGCTTTAGATTGTGGTCCGTAACGTTCCACTTCGCTACGGAAAGGGCGCACCATTTGAGAGTGACAACCCACACATCCTTCCCGAATGTATAAATCACGACCTTGTAATTCTAATGGTGAATATGGTTTTACGCTAGGGATTGTTGGAATATTAGACTTAACCATAATGGTTGGCACAATTTGAACAATTCCACCGATAAGAATGGCAATAACGGCAAAAATGGTTAATTGGATAGGTTTTCTTTCTAGCCAAGCATGGTATTTTTCTCCTTTAATTCTTCCAGCACTGATTTTTTGCAATTCAGGTGCTTGGGCTAATTCATCTTCTATTGTTGAACCTACCCGAACAGTTTGGATAATATTATAGACCAAAACCAACATTCCTGTAAGATATAATGTTCCGCCAATGGCTCTCATCCAATACATTGGCATGATTTGAGTTACGGTTTCAAGGAAGTTACCATATGTCAAGGTTCCGTCAGGATTAAATTGTTTCCACATAGATGCTTGGGTAAATCCTGCAACATACATTGGAAGCGAATAGAGTATAATTCCCAATGTACCAATCCAAAAGTGAAAATTGGCCAATTTAGTTGAATACAAATTGTTTTTAGTCATTCGGGGTATCAACCAATAAATAATACCGAAGGCCATAAATCCATTCCAAGCTAAGGCTCCAACGTGAACGTGGGCAATAATCCAATCCGTAAAATGCGCTATGGCATTTACGTTTTTAAGCGATAACATTGGCCCTTCAAACGTCGCCATTCCATAACCTGTGATGGCTACAACGAAGAATTTTAAAACGGGTTCCTCGCGTACTTTATCCCAAACACCTCTCAAAGTTAAAAGTCCGTTGATCATACCTCCCCATGATGGAGCAATCAACATAATAGAGAATACAACCCCTAAATTTTGTGCCCAAGTCGGTAAAGCGGAATATAATAAATGGTGAGGTCCGGCCCAGATGTATAAAAATATTAACGACCAAAAGTGAACAATGGAAAGTCTATAAGAATAAACGGGACGGTTCGCCACTTTTGGAACGAAATAATACATCAATCC
>JBIPOE010000113.1:0-8542 GCA_044379485.1 Catalimonadaceae bacterium | reverse complement strand
TAGTCTGAATTATACTATATATACCGGCCTGTTCTATGATTGATTCTGCCCTATTTCAACTTCTTAAATCACTTTCCACTTCTTCAATGTTTTCCAACTCACCAGAAGTGGAAAATACAGAACGCTTACCATTGAGACAGAACTTTCTGCAATGGAGGGCGTTCCTGTATTTGCGGCCAGGATAGTAGCGGATATCCTTTTTGATTGGTTGGTTTTTACATAAAAACCAACCAATCAAAAAGATAGAAGCGCATAGCCTGAATTGCCCGCCCAAAATGCCTCTATATACCCAAAATGCCTCAATATAAAAGTGTAGTTCAAATTAATACATTTTGAGCTGCTTTGAACTTTGACTATACTAATGGCCAAGATTTTATGTCAAAAATATGCATTTGCTAAGTTTATGCCATTACAAAAGCAGACGATTAAATGAGGTTGTTGCGGTTAATCAAGAAACCTGAATTTTTCCCGAAAAAGGTCCTGTTTGGTTTTGCTAATTTGAAAGGTTTTAATCTCTGCCTGTTCGTTTGTGCCCAATACAACATTGCCTGAAAAGTCAAAACCAACAGAGTGGCCAGGGAATTTTGTTTCGCCTTCTTGTCCATATCTATTTACAGCTGCGAGATATGATTGATTTTCAATTGCACGGGCTGGTAGTAATTTATCCCAGGCAGAAATTCTAGCTTCGGGCCAGTGGGCGCAGCAAAGAATTAAGTCATAAAAAGGGTTCTGGTTTCTAAGGGTTTCCGGAAATCGCATATCAAAACAAATGCTCGGTTTTATCCGCCAACCTAAAAAATCAAAAATAGGTGCGCTTTCTCCGCTTGAAAACACCTTGTCTTCTCCGGAAAACTTAAAAACATTAATTTTATCATAAAACTGGGTTTTACCATTTGGCTCAACAAACAGCAGTCGGTTTAAGGTTTTTCCTCCTTCCTGAATAGAGACGCTTCCACAAATGGCCGCATTTTTTCTTTCTGCCATTAGTCGCATCCAACGATGTGTTTGCAATCCCATAGTTTCCGGTTTGGTAGTAAAAGCTTTTTGATATCCAGTATTAAAAAGTTCTGGAAGTAAATAAATGTCAGAGCTTTGATCGGTGACAGAAACCATTTCTTCAAGGTAGGCTAGATTCGCTGCAACGGTTTCTCCAGAGGTATCAGCCTGTACCAGAGAAATTTGTAATTCATCTTTATTCATTCGTAAATAAATACAGTTTTTATGAAAAAACTATAAAACCCCCATAATTGGAATTCAATATTTAATGGCCTCTATCCTTTTTTTGCTTTTAAGGCCCATCGAAAAATACCAATAACTTTTTGCAGCATGAATTTTACGGATAATAATTTATGAACTGAGATGCTAAAAGTCCACCTTTTTTCCGTTGATTTCGAGCCGAAAAGGATAACCATTTACACATACTATGTCAGCGGCCAGAAACGATTCTAAAAGAATAACTACCCATACCCTTCAGGAAATGAAATTGAAGGGCGAAAAAATTTCCATGCTTACTGCTTATGATTTTTCAATGGCCGGCATTCTAGATGGAGCAGGCGTTGACGTTTTGCTGGTTGGAGATTCTGCATCTAACGTAATGGCTGGTCATGAAACTACATTGCCAATAACTTTGGATCAAATGATTTATCATGGTGCATCCGTAGTTCGAGCTATCAAAAGGGCCTTGGTTGTGGTTGATTTGCCTTTTGGATCCTACCAGGGAAATAGTTCAGAAGCATTGCGTTCTGCCATCAGAATAATGAAAGAGACAGGAGCCCATGCCGTTAAAATGGAAGGAGGGGCAGAAATAAAGGACTCCATAATTCGGATTTTAAGTGCCGGTGTCCCAGTAATGGGCCATTTGGGACTAACACCTCAATCTATCTATAAGTTTGGCACTTACACTGTCCGGGCCAAAGAAGAGGACGAGGCAAATAAACTAATTGAAGATGCTTTAATCCTTGAGCAATGCGGATGTTTTGCGATTGTACTTGAAAAAATACCATCCTCACTTGCCAAAATGGTTGCGGAGAAATTGACAATACCAGTTATTGGAATTGGAGCGGGTCCTTTCGTAGATGGACAGGTATTAGTTACACATGATTTGTTGGGAATAACCAACCAATTTAAGCCGAGGTTTTTACGAAAATACGCTGATTTGCATAATATTATAACCGAAGCGGTAAGTCATTATGTGGAGGATGTTAAAAGGAAGGACTTTCCAAATGAGTCAGAAGCCTATTAATGAGCGCCAGATTTCTACCTGATTTTTCAGGGCTTAAAAATCTAATTATCACAATTCTCGCTTTTGTCAGGAATGATTTTAATTTCAGGATATATGCATTTGTGGGTCTATTTCTGACCGCTTCAGCAAGTATAAATTATTACTTTTCTATTGATGATGACTTTCTAGAACCACTTTCAGGTTCCATTTGGGGGATGTTTTTATACTTTTTGTTTTATGGATTTTCATACTTTTCAGTAGCCATTCCAATTCTGATTTGGACAAATTCAAAAGAAACTTTAAGCAAACCAACTTTTTGGATTAGATCGGTCTTATTCATTGCATTTATCGGAATTGAGGGAGGTGTTGCCATTTCTCCAGATTGGTTAAGTGGTTTTGGTTTAGAAGAAAGTGAGTTTTGGGCACGAAAGACACTTAGGCAACTGGAAAGCATTTTTGTCTGGATACCAGTATATTATATCTTTTTGAAATGGAATGATCCTGCTTTAAAAGAAGGACTTTATGGGATAAGGTGGCGTTATGAAGATTTGAAACCCTATCTTTCTATGTTATGGGTAATGATTCCATTGATAGCAATGGCCTCGTTTTTGTCTGATTTCCAAAATCAGTATCCTGTTTTTAAAAGAGTTTTGGGTTACCTGCCAGGCCATTCCATTTTGGAACGATCGGTTTCATTGGCAGTATATGAGTTATCCTATTTAATAAGTTTTATGACCACTGAACTTATGTTCAGGGGCGCACTGATTATAGGTATGTCAGGAGTTTTAGGCCCAAAGGCTGTTTTACCAATGGTGAGCACCTATATGTTTTTACATTTTGGAAAGCCATTGGGGGAATCGATTAGCTCTGTATTTGGAGGTTACATTCTGGCAGTTTTGGCTTTTCAAAATAGAAATATCTGGGGAGGGATTTTCATTCATACCTGTGTGGCTTTTTTAATGGATTTTGCTGCTGGATGGCAACTTTTTCCTGAGCTTTATAAAATGTTAATTGAACCCTAAGTTTAAAAGCCAATCCCTTGTTTCAAGGAACCTTTCTTGTTGTTGGTTATTAAATTTCTAATTTCAACTATAGTTAGGCCAATTTTACCAATTTTAGGAGCAGCCAGAATTTAATTTTAATATTTTTGCTACTTGCCAAATTTGATTTGGCTTTCACATTTTAGTAAAATGAAAAAATACAAACACGGATTTAGTTCTTTTCTTTTCATATTGGGTTCAATTTCAAATGCTTTTTCAGGAACAAAAGATTGGAAAAAAGTTGAAATTTCGTCTATTCAAATTGCTGCAAAACAGTACATTAAAGCTAAAACAAACCAGTTTTTCAAACTGGATATTCAAAGTTTGAAAGAAGAATTTAGTCTTTCACCAAAAGAAAAGGAAGCCAAACTTAAGTCTTACGGCAAGGTGATTTCATTGCCAATGCCAGACGGAACAGAACAAAGATTTGCCTTCTCTTCCTATGATATTATTGAAAAAGGTAGCGACCCGACTTGGGATTTGATCAAAACTTACACAGGGCAGGGCCTTGATGATCCTACGGCTACCTGCAAAGTTGATTTTACAAGCTTTGGTTTTCATTCCCAAATTTTAAGTGCCAAGGGTGATTTTTATATAGATCCGGTATTTCATGGAAATAGTGAATACTATCAGGTTTACAGAAAATCAGACCTCAACAAAGAACTGATGCAAAAAAATTTCGCCTGTCAATTTACAGAAAATGATGAAAATGAAATACTTGAAACTAATGGAGTAGGACCATTATCCATATTAAATTCCGGAGGCATAAGAAGGGTTTATCGGCTTGCACTTGCTTGTACGGGAGAATATGCCACTTTTCATGGAGGTGCAACCGGTGCAGCTTCTGCAATGGCAACAACGCTTAACAGAGTGAATGGCGTGTTCGAAAAGGAGGTTTGCATTCGGATGGTTTTAATTCCGAACAATAGCGTTTTAATATTTACCAATGGTGCAACTGATCCATACACAAATAATAGTGCCAGTGCAATGCTAAGTGAAAATCAAACAAGAATTACCACAGTTATCGGCACCACAAATTATGATATGGGTCACGTTTTTAGCACAAGCTTTGGTGGTGTAGCATTTCGGGGATCAGTTTGTAACTCTGGCTCCAAAGCTGGCGGGGTAACCGGGACCAACGCTCCGATCGGAGATCCGTTTGACATTGATTTTGTGGCACATGAAATGGGGCATCAATTTGGTGGGAACCATACTTTTAATTCGCAAACAGGAGCAAATTGTGACGCAAATACAAGAGCCAGTACTGCTGCATACGAACCTGGTAGTGGCTCTACGATTATGGCATATGCAGGAATATGTGATCCCCAAAACCTCCAGAATAATTCAGACGCCTATTTCCATTTCAAAAGTTATGAAGAAATTATATCCTTTTCAAATAACGCTGGGGGCAACGTTTGTGCAGTGAAACAGAATACAGGAAATTCAGCACCCGTAATTCCAACTTTGGCTACTGGTTTTACAATTCCAATCAATACCCCTTTTAAGCTTAATTCTACAATTGCTACAGATGTCGATGGAGACACGCTAACTTATTGTTGGGAACAATTTGATTTAGGACCAGCAGTTTTGCCTTCTGAAGCAACGACTGGCACTGTTCCCATTTTCAGGTCTTTTTCTCCGGTGGAATCAAGAGAAAGGTCTTTTCCCAGAAATTCAAACTTAACATCCAATTCTTTTGACATAGGCGAAAGGCTTCCTTCCTATGCCAGAGCTGTAAATTTTAAATTGATGGTTAGAGATAATAATGCGGGAGCAGGCGGGGCCAGAGTTTCTAACATTGGCTTAACTGTAAATGCAACCGGAGGAGCCTTTTCTGTAACTGCTCCCAATACAACAGGAATAATTTGGGAGGGCGGTTCAACACAAACTGTAACCTGGAACAGAGCCTCAACAGCTTCAGCCCCATTTAACTCCCCAAAAGTAAGGATTCGGTTTTCTTCGGATGGGGGAAAAACATTCAATACTATTTTGGTTGATAGCACCAATAATGATGGGTCGGCCAATGTTATGGTCCCAGTTATTGTTTCTACAACCTGCCGAATAATGGTTGAATCTTATTCGAATATATTCTTTGATATTTCAAATGCAAACTTCAGAATATCAGCCCCAACCACAGCTAATATTCCAATGACTATCTCGGACACAGCACTTTGCGTCGGTGCAACTTTTAATGTTCCAATTAATCCAAGTGGTACGGTTTACAATGCTGGCAATACCTTTACACTCCAGCTTTCAAATGCACAAGGTCTCTTTACAACTCCTTTGACTATCGGCAATGTATCTTCAACAGGAAATGCAGTTATTCCAGCCACATTGCCTTCAAATCTGGCATCCGGAACGGGATATAAACTGAGAATAGTGAGTACAAATCCTGTCAGAACAAGTTCCGCCATTGCAAATGCACCAAAAATAAAAGGTCTTCCTCTGGCACTTTCAAGTATTTCAGGAACAGCTACTTTTTGTCCAAATGAATCTGGAAAAATATTTCAGGTATCTGCTGTTCCTGGTCTTACTGGTTATACCTGGACAATTCCAGCAGGTGCAACCATTCAGGGAAGTTCAACCGGGAGATCTATTACAGTTAATTTCGGAACTCAGGGTGGAACCATTTCAGTAAAAGGTGAAAACAGTTGTGGCAGTGGGCCCACAAGTTCATTGCCCGTTCAAGTTATTTCTATAGCCCAGGCGTTGGTGACCGCAAGTGCTTCTCAAGTAAGTGTTTGCGAAGGTACACCTGTTCTATTTACAGCCAATCCTACCAATGGAGGTACCACACCAACTTATCAATGGATTAAAAATGGAGTAGCAATTTCTGGAGCGGTTAATCCTAATTATACAACTTCGGCAATAGTAAGCACTGATAAATTTTCCGTTAAATTAACCTCATCGCTTTTTTGTGGAACGCCTAATGTGGATACGTCCAATCTGGTTTCGGTGGCAATAACCGTAAAAAGGACGCCTTCCATAACTATTGAAACAAATACTGTTAATGATACCTCTTGCAGTGGAGAGCTTATTACTTTTACTTCTATTGGCAACAATGCAGGTGGCACTTCACCACAATATGCCTGGTTTAAAAATTTAACCGCAATTCCAGGACAAACCACTTCCTCTTTAACATTAAATAATTTAATTTCCAGTGATTCAATCCGTTTGCGATTAACTGTTACAGGGGGATGCTTAACCACTAATCAGGTTTTTTCGAAAGGAAAAAAGACAGTAATAATAAATATATCGCCCAATGCAGGAATTGATACTTGTATGGGAATTGGTGCCAGTGCAAATTTTCGTGGTTTACCCACTGGTGGCCAATGGTCTGGAAATTCAATTACAAGTTCAGGATTATTTTCTTCCGGTGCTGCAGGGACATCCACTTTAACGTATTCATATACGAAATACGGGTGCAACAAGTCTGATATCAAACAAGTTGTCGTTGCTGCAATTCCAAATGTTTCTTATTCTGTGGCTGGAAATGTGTTGACATCTACAATCACTGGTCAATCTTATAAATGGTTTAAAGATGGAACTGTAATCCCAGGTGTTAATTCAAATTCTTATACCATTACCTCATCTGGTTTATATTGTGTGGAAGTCACTTTTACAAACGGCTGCAAAGGTAAAAGCGAATGTTTACAACAAACTTTTGTGTCCATCGACGAATTGATGTCAGAACAAAATGGCTTTTCTGTTTATCCAAATCCAATTTTAAATGATTTTTTGATAAAATGGCCGGAATCTAAACCGGTCGCCAGAATTGAAATTATAAATCAGTTGGGTCAATTGGTTTCTTTTGAAACTGTTTTAAAAAATAAGAATGAGATAAGAGTTTCATCTGAAAAATTTTCAAAAGGGGTTTATCAGGTAGTTTCAATTTTGGAATCAGGAATCAGAATTAGAAAAGCGATAGTAAAACAATAAAAATAAAACTTTGCTCAATTGGAAAGGATTTGAACATTTTAAACCTTTCAACAATTTAGAAATGCATCGGCTTACCAAAAGAATACAATGACCAACACAACCATAGAATTTACAACTTTAACAGATCTAGCCTCCGAACGACTTGGGGGCAAAGCCTTATTGGCATCAGATGATTTTTTCGCCGAAAAAGAAAATCTTTTAAAACCAGGCAGAGGCATCTTTATAGCCGACAAATATACGGACAGAGGAAAGTGGATGGATGGATGGGAATCCAGAAGGAAAAGAACTCCAGGACACGATTGGTGCATTATCAAACTGGCAACTTCTGGCAAAATTCATGGAGTTGATATAGATACCAATTTTTTTTTAGGAAATCATCCCCCGTTTGCAAGTATAGAAGCCTGTAACCGACCTGATTACCCCTCTGCCGGTGAATTAAACTCAGATAAAAATCTTTGGATTGAAATTCTTCCAAAGTCATCTCTAAATCCTGGAAGTCAACATTTTTTTGAAATTCATAACCGACAGATTTTTACGCATTTAAGGTTAAATATTTTTCCGGATGGTGGCGTTGCAAGGTTGAAGGTTTACGGAGAAGTTTTTAAAGATTGGGCTTTGGTTGGCGAAAAAGAAGAGATAGATCTGGCTGCAGCCGTTAATGGTGCAAAATCGGTTTTGTGTAATGATATGTTTTTCAGCCACATGGATAATTTAATTATGCCAGGAAGGGGCATAAACATGGGTGATGGCTGGGAAACCAAACGAAACCGAACGCCTAATAATAGGGATTGGGTGGTAGTGCGACTGGCCCACAAAGGGGAAATTGATAAAATACTTATCGATACCTGTCATTTTAAAGGAAACTACCCAGATACTTGTTTATTAGAAGGTATAAACATCAACGAAGGAAAGGAAAGCGTTTTGGCAAATTCTGAACTGAAATGGTCCACAATTATGCCACAATCAAAATTGAAGGCCGACCATGAGCATCATTATAAATCTGAAATTGAAAATAAGGGCCCTTTTACACATGTTAGACTTTCTATTTTTCCAGATGGTGGAATTAGTAGAATTCGACTATTTGGAAGGGTTTCAAAAGATAAGGGCTTGTAGGAATATTTAAGGTCAGGTTATTGGATCAAAATCAGGTCTCTGATTGGTTTATAAATTGGAAGATATAAGTAGGGGCTGCTGAAAAAGTCGTTACTGGTTCAATTTCAAGAGTTTATCAATCATTTTTAGAAATTAAGTGCACGGGTTTTCTTGAAAAACACGTAAAAGTCGTGCACTTAAAAATATTGTCATTTCAAAATTGAGAGAAATTTAAAAATGTACAAGACAA
>JBIPOE010000211.1:0-8587 GCA_044379485.1 Catalimonadaceae bacterium | reverse complement strand
CTGCAATTGGTGGGATACCAGAAATAATTTCTTCTGCTGAATTGGGTTTTCTTGTTGAAGAATATTGGTTGGAGAATCGTTTTAAAAGTCAATTAAACTATTTTCTGACTCTTTGTAAGATTGAAAAACAAAATTTGCAGACAAACATTGTACAGCATATTCAAAATAATTTTTCATTAGTTTCTATGCTTGAGTCATACAAGTCGTTATATGCATCGCAAAATTAATTTACATGTCTAACTACTTAAAAATTAATTTACCAAAAAACATTCATGAGAATGAAGTTTATTTGTTTTCAAAGAGACAATATTCTATTCAGACAAACCCAAAGATAAAAACCCTCAAAAATGTTTTTGTAAATCAACAAGGATTGGTTTTGAAAAATGGATTATTGGTAAAAGGATGTGCATTTAATTTAGTGGGAAAAGCGGATACAACTGTTTATTTTCCATTCTGGCGAAAGGTTATAGAACAATATTTCGTATGTAAATTCGGGAAAAGTTTAAAATACATACAATTAAAAGATGATAATGCCTATTTATTAATTCATACTGCTTGGTTTAATTATTCATTTTGGGTTAATTCTTTTTTGATACGATTAATTTCTTTTTTAAAGACGAATTCGGACCCAAATGTATATTTAATCTATCCTGAGGAGTGGGATAAGATTTTATATGTGAAACAAAGTCTTGATTATTTTAATATTAAAAAAAAAATAATTCCTGCAGATCATCATATTTTTGTGAAAAATTTGATTTTACCAGAAACAAGAGAGTGGACATCCTCTTTTTATGTTGGCAATATTCGATATATTTATGATTGGTTTCGTCCTTTTGTAACTAATTATTTAATTCCACCAGAATCAAAAATTTATTTGTCTAGAAAAAAAAGGGATGTTCGTTGTGTTGCGAATGAAGAAGAAATTTTACTTGTTATACAAAAATATGATTTTGAGGTATATGAATTTGATGAAATGTCTTATATGGAACAGGTGAATTTAATGATGCATACATCTCATTTTATTTCGATACATGGTGCTGGGTTTTCCAATATTGTTTTTATGCAAGCACAAAAGTCAGTTATGGAATTAATCAATAAAGAATACGCTAAATTAGAATACACATTTCCTTTTTGGAAATTAGCGGATGCTTTAGATTTAAATTATTATTATCAATTTGGCGATGTAAGCACTAACTTTAGTAGCGATTTAATAAAAGATGTATATGATATAGATAAGAACTATTTAGTTAACGAAAACATTCATATTGATAGTACATTGTTCGAAAAAAACATTCAAAAAATGCTTTCTAATATTTAATTTAAATCATTCGTGTTGCAACCATTTTTTTCTATTATTATTCCAACGTATAATCGTGCATTACATTTGTTAAACGCAATACAAAGTGTACAAAATCAATCATTTCAATCTTTTGAAATCATTGTAATGGATGATGGATCTTCGGATTCAACAAAAGATGTTGTTTTTCAACTAATACATGAAGATAAACGGATTTCCTATTTTTACCAAAGCAATTCAGAGCGAGCAATTGCTAGGAATAATGGTGCAAAAAAGGCTATTGGCGCAAATTTTATTTTTTTAGATAGTGATGATTCTTTTTGCGGTGAAAATCATTTGCAAAATATATTTGATTTTATTAAATCGCAAGACAATAAAATTGCACTTTTTTTTACTGGGGCAACCATTGTTTCTAGTGAAACAAATTATCAAACTAGAAATATTGAAGTAGAAGAACTCAAAGAGATTGATTATTTCATACACGAATCTGTAATACCAGCTAGAGTTTGTCTTCCAAGTGTTTTTATGCAAGAATTTCAATTTGATCCCGATTGTATCATTGTTGAAGATACTGTGTTATGGACATTGATTTTGGATAAATATCCAGTACAATATATTCCAATTCACAGTGTTACCTATAATATACATGAAGGTAATTCCGTTAATATCTCGAGTAAAAATGCGTATGCACTTCGGTTGAAAGGATTAAATAAGCTATTTCAAGTGTATCCAGTTGGAAAAAAAATCAGTAAAAGCACTAGGGTTATACATATAAATCGTTGTTTTTTAGGTATATCTGAATATTATTATTATAAAGGGTTAAATTTTGTTTCTTTAAGTTGGCTTTTATATTCATTATTGCGCTTTCCTAGAATTGAAGTAAGATATAAAATAAAAAAAATTCTTACTTTTAGGAAATATAATAATATAAATTAAATTATTAAAACAATAATTTAGGTTTTTCAACATTGTTTCAAATAGTTTATTACACAAATTTATTTATTTAATTTTTTATGTTATTTCATTTTCAAGAATCTACTATAAAATTTATCAATACACAAAGTGTTTTAAAATTGTCTCTTTTTGTTGTTTTTTTCACCTTGTTTTTTGCTTTTCCTCCTTATAGCTCACCAATAGATAATAGTACTTGGGATGCTGTATTTATGCAGATTAAACATCCATTTCAAACGATAGATGCACCTGCCTATTCTCATACTTCAAAATTAACATTTAGACTCTTTCCTGTTTTGTTAGGATATGTCTTTGGTTTAAGTAAAAATGGATTTATTGTTTTTTTACACGCTATAGGTTTTTGCATCATTTATTTATCTATGATTTATTTCAACAAAATACTTAAAGATAAATTTAAAAGTTTATTACTTTCATTTTCATTGGGATGTATTTATTTTGGTAAGGTTTCGTTTGTTGAATTTAGAGGGATATTTGATGGAATTGCATTGCTTTTATTAATTATTCCTTTGCTCTATAGAAATTATGTTCTTACTTTTTGTACAATTCTTTGTGCATCGTGGACAGATGAACGTGCATTGATTGCTTCATCCTTAATTTTTATCAGTTTTCTGTTTGAATTTTTTTATTCTAATATAGAAAAGAAAAAGATAAAATATCAATTAATCGCAATTCTAATTTCTTGGATTACTTATTTTATATTACGATTTTTCATTGCAAATGTATTCCACTTAAAAACAAGTACCGGAGGCATTTCATTGGAGATTTTGGCTTTAAATTTTGAGTATTTCCCCTTGAGTTTTTGGGGGGCTTTCGAAGGGTTCTGGTTTTTAATCCTATTTTATCTTTTTACCATTTGGAAAACGAATAAATTATTGAGTATTGGCATGTACCTTTCTATTTTTCTATTAATTATTGCATCTTATTTAGTGATAGATGTTACACGAAGTCTAGCATTTTTGGGAGTGTTAATTTTTATAGCAACAAAGTTTTTAAGTGTATATAAAAAAGAAATATTTAGCTATCGCTATTGTCAAATCATTTTTTTAACTAGTTTTTTATACCCTGCTTATATAGTAGCAGGCGATCAAATAGTTTGGATAAAACCAGTTGTTTTGGAATACATCTTTCGATTATTTACGAATGCTTAAATGCAGGTTTCATACTTTTTGACGTGTTATTAATTAATTCTAAGTTTAATATAGATTACACAAAATGCAAACGTATCAACGAAACATACGATTAGATATAATTAGAGGAATAGCTGTTTTAATGGTGTTCTTTTATCATTTTTCATTAATTTATTTTAACTATAATGATTATATAAACATTAAAATAAATGATAGTACCTTGTATTTTCCATCGTATTTATTACGTGTCATCGGCTCAACTGTTGGAAAAGGGTATTATGGTGTAAATTTATTTTTTATTTTGAGCGGTTATCTAATTCATGAAATCTATTATTTTCAAGAAAAGACGAATTGGTTCAAATTTTTTCACAAACGATTTTGGCGTATTTATCCTATTTATTTTATAGTGCTAACATTTTGGTTTTTTATGTTTCATAAATTTCCAGCAATAAATTTGAAAGATTATATCATGCATGTGTTTTTAGTCCATAATTTCGACGAAAACGTTTTTTTTAGTATTAATCCAAGTTTTTGGAGTCTCGCATTAGAAGTGCATTTTTATCTTTTATTTCCAATTGTACTCTATTTTAGTAAAAAAGTAAGTTTTTTTACAATTTTTATATGCTCTATTTTATTATCACTATTAATTCAGAATAATGCGTTTTTAACGTCTATTTCGTTTTTAAGCACATTCAAATATTTATTCATATGGTTGTCAGGAGGTTTAATTGTAATTTACAGAAATAGCTTTATGTTTTTTTGTTCAAAATATAAGTATGCAATGCATTTTAGTTTTATTTTGTTCTTTTTGGTTTCATCCACAAAAATTATAACAATTGAAAATAATAGTATACATTTTATTTGCGAATTTTTGTTTTGTTTTGTTTTGTTTTTAGAAATGTTAACTTTAAAAATTCCAGTAGTTATCAAAAAAAATTTTAAAAATAAATTGTATTTTCTTCAATTTTTCGGTCTTATAAGTTATAATATGTATCTAATACATCAGCCTATTATTGTGCCTTTACGTTTGTATTTTATAAAGATAGTAGAGAATAAATATTTAAACTTTGCGATTGAACAATTCTTTGTACTCTTTATAATTACTTTGTTTTCTTATTCCATTTACAAATTAATTGAGCTACGATTTATGAAATATGGAAATATGTTGCTAAAAAAATAAGTATAGAAATCATTAAATGTATAATTGTTGTATCATGCTTAAAAAAATATTCTGGTCTACTTTTTCATCACGAAGTGCAATTGAACGTTATCAGAAGAAAATTCGCGATGTAGAATGGGAAAGTTTTTGTCATTACATTCCACGTAATTCTAATTTTTTAGATGTAGGTTGTGGTGCAGGTTATAATTTAATGCGTGCGAAAGAAGATCTGTCGTGTACAGTTGTGGGCGTTGATCCAGCACCTGGAGCGCATGGTGTAGGAAGATATACCCAAGGAATTAGAGAAGACCGATCAATTATTCAAGGATTTGCAGAAAACTTACCATTTAATGATGCTTCTTTTGATGTTGTTTTTTCTTCTCATGTCTTGGAGCATGTTGCGAGTGTGGAAGCTAGTTTGTTAGAAATGAGAAGGGTATTGAAGCCTGGAGGTGTATTGATTATTGGGATGCCTACCACAACCATGTCTGTTGTTGCATTAATTTCACACTTTTGCTTTACTTCTCATGTAAATGTCTTGTTTTTTTTGAAATCGTTGTTTTCATTTCAAAATGATGTTTTAGATCGATTTATACATATTTTCATCCCTAGATCACACAGTTTTCCGAATGCCCGCTTTATTTTTTATGACCTTCGAAATTATTCTATACGCAATTGGCGAAATATTATTTTAAAACACTGGAAAATAGAAAAACAATTAATGCCTATGTTGTATCCGTATCCAGATTATATTCAATGGTTTTCAATGCTAAAGTCAAAGTATCTGAGTAGTTCTGTATTTTTTATTTGTCGAAAATGAGGGAGAACTCAAAACTTCGTGTTATGCATGTAATTCCTTCATTATCTATGGGAGGGGCAGAACGTTTGACGCTTGACATCTGTTCTAGTTTGGCGAAAAGACCCGATGTGGAAGTTTGTTTGGTAGTCCTTCATGATCAGATTTTATTCCAATTACCTGAGCACTTTAGCACGTATCAAACAACTTCTAGGATGAAATTATCTGTTTTAAAAAAAAACAAGAAAGATTTAGCGGATTTTAAGTCTATTGTTTCAGAATTTAAACCCGATGTTATTCATTCCCATTTGTTTGAAGCGGAGATATTATCCAGAGGTTTTATAAATGAATCTATTTTGTACGTAACGCATGTGCATGATAATATGGATCAATTGAAAAAATTACCTCTAAAAAAGTTTCCTACAAAGGAAGAACTTACTAATTATTATGAGCGAGGTTGGTTATTGAAAAAATATAAAAGAATAAATAATCAATTTATAACGATTTCAAGTGATACAGATCGCTTTATTGAAAAACATTTGCCTCGTTCCTTATCCAAACATAGGATTCAATTATTAAATGCGATTGATTGTACTAAATTTCATCCAAAATCAATTACAACTGCAGAATTTCAACAAATTAAGTTAGTTTCGATAGGAAGTTTTGTAGCTAAAAAAAATCAACTATTCCTTCTAGATGTAGTATTTATTTTATTAAACAAAAAAATAGATGTACATTTAACTTTGGTTGGAGATGGTGATTTACGAACAGCAATTGAGCAACGAATAAGTGAATTAGGGATTGAAAATCATGTAACATTAACCGGAAATATTGAAAATGTTGCTGAAAAGTTAATGGTTTCAAATATTTATGTACATGCGGCAACCTATGAGCCTTTTGGATTGGTTATTTTGGAGGCAATGGCTTCTGGCTTACCTGTAGTTTGCATCGATGGCAAAGGAAATAGAGATTTGATGGAACATGGCAGGAATGGATTTTTAATGGATGGATTAGATCCAATTGAAATGGTAGAGTACATATTGAAATTACAGGATAATAGATCCCTCTACGATTTATTATCTAGAAATGCAATTTTATTTGCCTCCCAATTTGATATATCCAATTATACGAATCGGTTGGTAGCATTTTACCAACTAAATAAAGAACTGAAAAATTAAGTGTATGCTAGTTATTGTCGATTACAAAATGGGTAATTTAGGGTCTGTCCAGAATATGCTCAAAAAGATTGGTGTGGCTAGTACCATTAGTTCGGACCCTTCTGTTATAATGGAAGCGCATAAATTAATTTTACCTGGTGTTGGTAATTTTGAACGTGCGATGGATAATTTAAATACATTTGGTTTAATAGATGTATTAAATAAGAAAGTATTGGTCGAGAAAACCCCAATTTTAGGGATTTGTTTAGGAATGCAGTTGATGACATCTTTTAGTGAAGAGGGTGATGTAGCAGGATTAGGTTTTATTGAAGCGAATACAGTTAAGTTTAACGATTTTCAAGATACAGGCTTAAAAGTACCACACATGGGATGGAACACCACTTTATTTAATAACAATCATCCAATTGGAGAAGGCTTATTCGACTCTCGTTTTTATTTTGTACACTCCTATAAAGTAATTTGTAAACATATCGAAAATGTAATGGTAACTACCAATTATGGTGGTGATTTCCATTCTGGAATTATGTCAGATCATATTATGGGCGTTCAGTTTCATCCAGAAAAAAGCCATAAATTTGGTATGCGGTTGTTACAGAATTTTGATTCTATCGTGATTGAAGCAAAACCAAAAAATTAGCTTGTTGTTTCGTTTAATACATTGGATAAGTTATTTATCTCTTCCTCGGATAAATAGGTGATTAAAACTGCATCATGTGGTTCTCTTAGTGTGAATAAGGTTCCAGCAGCAATACCGGAAGCACCAGCCTGTAATCCAGTTAAAATATCTTTCTTTTTACCACATCCGCCTAATGCTATAAGGGGAATTGTTAGTTGCTCACTAATTGTTTTTATCAGCTCCGTATCTAAACCATTTCTTGTTCCATCCAGATTTATGTTTTGTAGGATGATTTCACCTACGCCTAATTTTTGTAAAAATAAGGCATATTCTACAGGTGAAAAATTGGTGTTCTTTTTGCCGTTATTTATATAGACAGATTTATTTTTTGATAACCATTTTTGTTTCACATCCATGACAGCAACGATACTCTGAGCGCCATAACTGGCAATAGCTTCCTTCACTATTTCAGGGTATAAAAAAGCTGTTTTCCCGAATATAACTTTTTCTATTCCTAGTGCAAAAAGTTGATCTACCTGTTGCATGGTCTCTATGCCTCCTCCGTATGCGAATGGCATAAAACATTCTGTAGTTATTTCTTTTATAAGTTCGAAATCAGGTCCTTTTTTTGCATTGGAAGCGTTGATGTCTATAAATACGAGTTCGTCTGTTTCTTTTTCATTAAAAATTTTTACGGCGTTCATGGGATCGCCAATGTAAATTGGATTTTTAAATTTTTTAGTTTTTACTAGACGTTTATTTTTTAAAAGTAAACAGGGAATAACTCTTGCACGTAACATGAAATATAAATAATATCAAAAATATACATTATAATCTAATAAATCCCTCATCGCTTTCTTTATATTTGTCCTTTGGTTGAAATATGAAAGAGAAAGAAACACTTGTCTTACTTGTTGCTGATTACCCGAATCCGAAAGGGGAACCATTTTTAGAGGAGGAACTTAAGATTATTGCTTCTCTTTACAAGCGTGTATTTTTAATTCAGACAAGTCATACTGATTTTGATACTTCTACTTCCTTGTTTTTACCGTCTAATGTACAGGTTTATTCATTGAATTCTAAGATTAAAATTTCAATTTTTATCAAATGGAAGGGTTTGTTTAAGATTACTTTTCTATACCAATTATTTCTTGCGAGATTTAAACATAAAGCTATTTTTTCAATTTCATTATTAAAGTTGATTAATTATTATTCAACTAGTTCCGAGGAAACGTTTAAATTTTTGAAACTATTTATTAGGCAGGAGGAAATCGATTTAAAAAATACCTTGTTTTACGCTTATTGGTGTGATGAACATACATTCGCTTTAGCAAAGATGAAGCGTAAATTCGCTGATCTTGATTTTATTACGCGTGTTCATGGTTGGGATTTGTATTTTGAAAGACATGCGGAAAAGTTTCTACCCTACAGAGAATTTATTT